>PGYU01000042.1 GCA_002839825.1 Ignavibacteriae bacterium HGW-Ignavibacteriae-1
CAGGAACTTATTTCTTGATTCTCGAATCGAATGGCAAGAGATTGATGCAAAAAGTATCGGTCGTTAAGTAACAAGTATTTCATACAATTACTAAAAAAAGGGGCTGTTAAAGCCCCTTTTTTTTATGGTATAAGTTAGATTATTTACGAAACAAAAAAATAAAAATATATATTCATAGAAAACTGTTTGTTTTTCTGTGAATTTTATTTATATTGCTTATTGCATTTTATTATTAAGAAGAAAACAATTTAGTTGTTGCAAACTTAATATTTTGTATTAGATGAATATGCCATTAAATAAATAATAGTATTTACAAATTTTACGAGGTGTTTTATGAACAAATTTAGACTTTCTGCAACATTGATTATGGTCGGGTTGCTTTTTGCAATGTTTGGAGCCATGACAAATACAGCCAGTTCACAGACTTACTGTGAGCCCTATTATATGTACTCTGCAAACTACATGGGCATTGACTATGTAGAGGTGGCTGATATGTCAAATTCATCAGGATGGACAAAATCTCCCGGTTATGCTTTTTATGATTCGAAGATTGCAACCATGAAGCCCGGGCAGACAATCAGTTTCTATGTAGAATTCGGATATACATATGGTATGGAACTCACAATCTTTATTGACTGGAACCAAGATGGCAAATTCGTTAAAGAGGAAGCAGTTTTCATGTCAAATTATGACCAAAGTTATTGGGGATTCGAAAGTAGTTTCAAAGTACCTGATGATGCTAAAATCGGCAAAACACGTATGCGTATAATGTCAGAATATACTTATGGTGGTACTTCAAGTGGTTCAATAGTTGACCCATGCGGCGATTATTACTATGGTGAATGCGAAGATTATGTTGCAGATGTTATACCCAATTCACCTGACGCACAAATTACAGCTGTCACTAACCCAACAAAGCCTTGGCGAGTTGGTGATCATCCGGTAACTGCAACGCTAAGAAGCAATAATAAAGCAATTTTGAAAGATGTCTTCATTGATTGGTGGGTAAATGATGTTTTCCAAGGTTCGTATAAATGGACAGGTACTCTTGAAGAAGGAAAAACAACTTCAGTCTCTTTAGGAAATTTCAATTTTGATTATCCTACAAATGGTCCATTCGGAGCTTTTACAGTTAAAACTCAGGTGCGTAATGCAAATGGTTTTGAACAAGATGCTGACCCGAGTAATGATGTTTACACATCTAATCTTACCCCGATATTGAATGATGCAGGTGTTGTCGGCTTCTTTGGTCCTCCAGAAGGATTTGGACCGGGCGTAACCCAAGTCAGAGCACGTGTTCGTAATTATTCACCCAAACCATTGACAAGTGTGACTATTAATTGGACTATGGATGGCGTTGACCAAACTCCTGTTACTTTGACCGGAATAAATATTCCGCGTGACCAAGTAGCAGACTTAGTTCTCGGAACATATGATTTTTATGCAAAAACACCATTAGGACCATTTGCTGTTGAATGCGTGTCATCTAATCCTAACGGAGTTGCCGATGAAGACGCAACTAATGACAAATATGTCGGCGGTATCGGTCCATCACTTGCAGCGGGATATTATTACATTGGTGCTACTAATTCACAATTCACATCTCCTTCGGAAGCAGCTTCTTATATCAACTCAAGTGGTGTTTTCGGACCCGGCAAAGTGTCATTTGAAATACGTCCCGGAACTTATACAGGTCAAGTTGTGTTGAACAGCCCACTTCCTAATAAAAACGAGATAGAATTCATCGGTGGCTCGAATTTTCCCGAAGATGTAATATTGGCTGCAAACACAACTGCTCAGAATAATTTTGTGATTTTATTAGACGGTTTGGATAACATCACTTTCCGTAACATGACTATTCGCAACAACAATGATGTAAGCGCCGGAGCAGGCGTAATAATTTCGGCTAATAACATAAACGGCTTGGATCTGCAAAGTATTAATTTCTTTGGAGTTGCAAATGCGCCGAGATACAATGCCGGATATGCTATTTTGAATTTCAGTAACTCATCACCCGTAAATATAACTAACTGTAACTTTAATGGTGGCTCTGTTGGATTTTATAATGTAGTAAGCAACCTAAACAACCCAACAATTAATGTGAAAAATTCCAAATTCGCAAATTTCTCATGGGTAGGTATTCACAACCAAATCATGCCAAATGTTGTTGGTAGTAATGTTGAATTCTCATTTAATCAATTTGATTATACCTCAGGTACTGTTCCTGTCGGTGGTATTGCATCGTGGAATTCTACAACAATTTCAAACAACGAATTCTCCGGTATCAGCGGTACAGGCGCACCGAACGAAGCTGTGATTTATGTAAATCATGCTTCGCAAAATCCTAATAATCCGGCAGAAATCTTGTCTAATTCGATCGTTGGATGTACTAACATCAACGGTATTTACGTTGTTGGTGCACATACTTTGATTGATAAAAACTTTGTTAATATAAGCCAATCAGTCAATTACGGCTATGCTCTTGTAAAAGCTGAAAACGCTTCCGGTGCCATTGGCAACAACCAATTGTCAGGCTCGAACATTTACGGAATGAATTTAATCAACTCTCCGGAATTGTATGTAATCTACAATTCGGTTGTAACTGAAAGTAGTTTCTATCCAACTATTATGTCGAGCAGCACAGGTAGCATCATGAGAAATGTTTTCATGAATACCGGAACTGCTCCCGCACTTCAAGTAGGAATGGTTGGAAATTCTAATGAAAATATTTTCTATACAAACGGCTCAACTTTGATTTCTGATAATGGTGTAAATCGTGATTTGGAATCATGGCAAGAAGAAGGCTACGACGAAGATTCATATACTGAATTCATCGAATTCATAAGTACAGAAGATTTGCATATTAAGATTTATTCGTCCAGTTTACTATTTAATACTGCACTTTTCGATTACACTGATGGCTATGCATATACTGTCGAAACATCAGATTTTGACGGCACTCAAAGAACATCTTATTTCGGCGGTTCGCATGAATTAGTTCTCGAAGTTGCATTGATAACTCAAAGCGAAGGTATCGTAAATTGTGTTAATTCAACAGACAATTATATTTCGGTTACTTCCGCAATTGGTTATGATTCGCCAATGAACTACCAATGGTACAAAGACGGCGTTCCTGTGCCGGGTGCTACTGAGCCGATTTTGTTCTTCAATAATTTGCAACATCATCAAGCAGGTCTTTATCATGCTCGTATCGGCGGTCCCGGTACTACTCCTCATGTTTATTCTGCTCCTGTTACTGTTTATGTATTGCGTCCAACTGAAATCACTCGTTATTCAGATGATGAATTTGCTGAAGATGGCGGGCTTGCTACATTATGGTTCGAAGCTCATGTAAATGGAATTCCAATCGAAGATGCAATTATCAACGACGAAGTTCAAGTTCAGTGGTACAACTATATTGATGGCACTAACGACAAGCTTTTAGCTAATGATAACAAATTCGCAGGTGTTAGGTCAAATTACTTGACTATCCGCAATTTCAGCAGCAAAGATGAAGGCGAATACTACGCGATAATTACAGGTCTATGCGGTACTGTTCAAACTAAGTACATGAGTATGGAATTGGAACAACTCGGCATTGCATATTCAGAACAACCTCAAAACATTGCTGAATGCGTCAACACCGATGTTACATTAGTTGCTATGGCGACTACTCAAAGCACAAAGAAAATCACTTATCTTTGGTCAAAAGGTACTACGCCATTAACTGATGATGCTAAATATAGAGGTACTACGACTCGCAGCCTGACTATCAAAGGAATCGAAGCCGCTGATGCAGGTGCTTATTCGGTTACTGCAACTTTAGTAGGTACTACAGTATCACTAAAATCTGCGGAAGCAGTTGTAGCTCCACTTTTGGGTCCGACAATAACTCAAGACCTCGAAGACATGGAAGTTGAAGAAGGCGAACAAATCATGATTCAATTAGTAGCCGAAAGCAACCCGAACGAAGTATTGAGCTATACTTTA
>PGYU01000027.1 GCA_002839825.1 Ignavibacteriae bacterium HGW-Ignavibacteriae-1
AAGAAACAATATTTAGAATTTTAAAGTTATTTGAAAATTGCACTCCATTTTTCCCCCTCTTTTAAGAGGGGGTTAGGGGGTGTTAAGAAAACTAATAGAATCGAAAAATGTCATATGAAATACCATATAACAAAATACTTGTTGACTATGCACGAGCAAATAGGAAAAATCCGACATTGTCAGAAAAATTGCTTTGGTTCGAACTAAAAAACAAGAAGTTAAATGGATATGATTTTCACAGACAAAAGCCTTTTGGTTATTATATTTTCGACTTTTACTGCCATCAACTAAAGTTGTTAATTGAATGTGACGGAGAAACTCACAATCATGAAATTACAAAAGTTAATGATAAACGAAAGTCAGAATATGCGGAATCTTTTGGTTATAAGGTGTTAAGATTTTACGATGCAGAAATAGTCCATAATATGTCAGGAGTTCTTGAACGGATTTATGATTATATTAAAGATTATGAGTCGTTGAAAAAACAATGAACACCCCCCGACCCCCTCTTACAAGAGGGGGAGTAAGACAGGGGTTCTCTATTTCCCCCTCTTTTAAGAGGGGGATAGGGGGTGTTAAGAAAGAAATTTTTGAATTTTAAAGTTATTTGAAAATTGCACTCCGTTTTCCCCCCTCTTTTAAGAGGGGGTTAGGGGGTGTTAAGAAAAAGAAAATGAAAAAAAATATAATAAATATCACCATCACTATCATCTTGCTATTAATAGCAGGCTTGGGAGCTAATGCCCAAAACTCGCTTGATAATACAGGAGGGGCTATAAAAAATTCCGGTACCATTAGAGTCAAAAATGGTCAGGTGAAGAGTTTGCCCGATACGCTTGGTGGCAGGGTGGAATTTTTGCAAAAGGTAGCATCTTCGCAACAAATTGTTCCTAATATTGTTTACTTCCAATTAGTAATCGCAAACCAAGCAAAGAAAATCGTTCATGATTTGAGAGATGCCAATAATGTTATCAAACCATTGGTAGTTCTTGATTCGTTGATAGTGGTTGATAGTGCACATTTTACTACTCGTTGGATTGGGTATGAGCCTGAAGACGTTCACGCGAAATCTACTGTCAAGAATAATGCTAAGTATTCAGGTCCTCGATATATCGTCCTTAATGCCGAAAATGAACCCCAAGATTTGATGGGTGTTGGTTCATTTTCGAAATTAATGATAGATAATCCACATGGTGTCAATGTTGTAAGCGGTGGCTTCCTGATTGACGAAGAACTCAAACTCAACAGAGGCGAGCTTCGCAATTCGCAGGAAAATAACTTTACAATGATGGATACTACGCTGATTGTCCGGAATGTAGGAGCTTCACTTGCAGTTGAGCCACAATTTGAGGCATCAGTCAACATTCGCTACATAGGCACGGGTGATTTGGTCACCGGTCCTGAAACGCCGTCTGATGAGACTGTTCTACAAGATTTGTACGTCCAAAATACGGGCAATACCGAACTTTCGCGAAATGTAACGGTGAATGATTCATTATTCGTCGGAGCCACTGTCAATACGCTTGACGATACTCTTACTTTTACATCGGATATAAATCCTGTTTATGCAGGGTATAATGATGCAGCTGAAATTGCAGGCAATTTTGAAAGGACTACCTTAGTGATTGGCGATACAATCTTGCTTAATAATCCCCATACTTGGTTACTATTTGCTAATCAAGCTGATATGGCAGCAATTACGCGAATAGTAAGCACTGTCAGACCCTTGACTTATCAACCTTATCCGGGTGGTGATGATAAAGTGCAGAGAATTATAAATTTGCAAGGTTTCGACGAATCAAACAATCTGATTGACCAAGGTATGGCAGCAAGTTTCGGGTTCGGCTGGAGACATTTGCAGAATGCACAATTCCACGAAACGGGCAATTTGCCTGTGCCGGAATTGCTTTTGCAACTTTGGATAGGTAATAATTGGTTCGATTTCGATTCTAATGAGCCAACGATTGATTTTGCAACAAATTGGGCATATAGCGACGTTCAATCAATATCGCAATTTGGCGAATTTGCAATTGGTTTGCCCGGCATGATTTCAATTATACTTAACGCTCGAATGTACCTCGAAGGAGCTTATCTGAAAGGGAATAAGGGCAGAATGCATACCGAACTGAATAATAGAGGATTGCTCGCACAGACAAATTATGATGCTTATCCGATTAATCTTGATACAAAATTCGACCCAACTTTGATAACTCAAATTCCTGATTCGGCTGTAGATTTCATTGTGCTCGAATTTAGAAAAAAAAGAAATGATCAAGCAAGCTTCTACAAGACTGTATATTTGAATACTGATGGCAGATTGTTTGACATACATGGAGATTCGAACATAAGAATTACTCGTCAAGATGGAATTGATTCCGGTGGCGGAAATTACCACCTTGTAATTCGTCACAGAAATCACTCCCCGATAATAACTGCCGAACCAATAGCAATATATCCGCAAAATAACAGTTTTTTGTATGATTTTAGTCAACCCGGTTTGATTGAAGGCTCGGAAGCTTCTATGAAAATTGTTGAAATCAACGACTTAGGTCAAAGGATTTTTGCACTCAAAGGAGGTTTCTTGAACGAAGATGTTGCTTTAATGGGAGGAATTTTCAATGTTACGCAAAATTATACTATGAACTACGACCACGAAGGTTCATGGATTGGTTTTACAAAATATGGCTTTTTCAACGCAGACTACAACATGGATGGTCTAATCAATACACGTGACTTTAATATAAGCTGGAATAATAGAAGACAATGATGAAATTCAAGCTAACGGGAAAAAGTCTTGTATGAGAAATGCAAAAATATTCATAATTGCTTTGTTTGTCTTTTTAAATTGCGTAACTAATATTTATGCTTTGGATACCCTTGCATTTGTTAATGTGAATAATACCTATTTAGTTAATTCTCATACGTTAGAGTTCCAACTTCGGATTCAGAGAAATTCGGACAAATGGCTGAAATTTGTAAACGGCACATTTCAATTTACTTTCCCGCAAGGAATTACGCTTGATTCGGATTTTGAAATTCAGCTTTATCAAACTGACTTACCGGAAACTGTAATTTCGGGTGCCGGATTGCCCAAAAAAGAATATTTAATCGAGTATCAAAAATATGACGAACGGTTTAGTATTACAATTCTGGGACCCGAAAATTATATTGATTGCATGGATGTACCTCTTGATACTTCACTGCTCTTAGGTCAATTCAGACTTATCAAAAACGGGGGAGACCCTATCCCGAAACTGATAGATTGGCTGCAGCCCCAAAATTATTACCAAGCAGTAGCATATAAAATCGAGACGGATTCGATTGAAAGCAATGTCACTTGGTATTATGCTGACGACAATGTCGAAATTCACGATGGCAGAAACAACACTTTTTCTATCGGTTATGATGAAAGTCGTCCTTGGGGATTTGAGTTCGAGGATTTCTGGGTACGTTACGCAGGACAAACCAATTTGCAATATGGATGGTCAACAAGGCGCGAAATTAACGCTGTTGGTTATACAGTACTGAGAGGATACAAATTTACCGATGAACAAGTAGCATATACAGATACAATCGGCAGCTTTGTTGATTACGACCATTACAATGCTGACTTTCTAAGCCAAGGGATTTCAGCATCGGGATTCATTTATGGTGAATTCGACGACCAAGTTCAATACCGTGGTGGCGATTATTCTTACGCTTTGTGGGGAAGATTAATTACCGATGACGGCTACGAATTCGACTCTTTGCTTTCTATACGTGATGTACCTGTGCCTCATGCTGTGATTGTACAGGCAAATGCTTCACCAAACCCTTTCAATATTACGACCAAGATTAATTACAAACTTGATGATGACGTTTACCTGACAGCATTTGTAAGCGATTTGTTAGGTAAACAGGTCAAATTTTTAACTCATCCTGAAACAGGCGAGAAATTTGATAAATTACTGATGCCAATGGGTGAACATTATACAATTTTTTCAGCCCCTGAACTTGCTTCACAAGGGCTTTACAATATAGTTTTGCTTGCTTACCCCATCAATGACCCTACTATTGAAATATCCCGTGCGATAGTCAAAGTCCAGCTCATCAAAGATGGCGTAAGATAATTTGAACATAATTATATGCTAATTAAATCAACGATATGTTGTAGTTTGTTTTTTATTTTCATTTTGACAGCCCAAGCTCAGAATGAAATTACAATCGTTGAGCCTGTTCCCGGTATTAAGCTCCTTTCCGGACAGACTGTCAATATCGTGTGGTCAATGGACCAGCCAAATCCTGTGGATTTATATTATTCATACGGAGGCAATCAATACCTCATAGCTTCAAATATTGTTGCTCCGCCATACCAATGGTTGGTTCCATATTTGAATACCGATGAATTGGAGCTAATTGTCAAAAGTTATGAGCTTGAAATGCCTTTTCTCATTTGGCATCAACCCGACGCACATATTGATGAAGTAAGTTCAATCGCTTTTTCGGAAGATGGTACAAAATTAATTACCACAGGAAAGGATAATAAAGTTAAAATTTGGGATATTCCGAGCCGCTCGTTGAGTGACGAATTTTTAATCGAGGGCGGCGTGTTGAAACAAGCAGTTTTCTTTCTGTCGGATGGTTTCGTAGCAGTCACAGATAGTGTTTTGATACTTTATGATTTGCTGAATGACATTCGTGAGGAAGTCAATGCAATAGATTACGGCACAACATTTAGAAATGTCAGTTATTCCGATTTCAATGCTTTGATAGCAGTAGGCACCGAAAATGGCAAGGTTTATACTTTTTATCCGAATGGTGAATTAGTCGAAACTTATGAAACCGGTACTTCTTCTATAATTTATTCGGTCAAATTCGGATTCGATGGCTCAAAATTGTTATTTACCGATTACGAAGGTTATACTCATATCGTTGATATTGCCTCCGGCACAATAGTTTCGAAGGGCGCTCATGGTAATATTAAAGCCAATACTGTTGTATGGTCGGCAGACACCGACAGTAGCTACTCGAGTATTGTTTCCTGTGGTGTTGACCGTACCGTTCGGCTATGGGATTATGAACAAGACGCTTACTTGGCATCGTTCAATTCCCACGCTCAACACATCCGAGCAGTTAGAATGTCCATTGACGGAAGCAGGGCAATTTCAGGTTCATTAGATAGCTATATCAGACAATATGATGTTCGGAATATGACAGAATTGACCCAAATCGCACTAAATCACGGTGGCGCAGTACTGAGTCTCGATATCACACCAAATTTAGATACAATCGCCACTGCGGGACGTGATAATTCGTTCAAAGTTTGGAGCAATGATGAAATCTATATCATTGAAACCTCGGAAAATTACGATTTGGAGAATGATTTATATATTCGAGTGCCCGACAAAGTTGTCACCGCGGGCTCAGATTTTGAATTGCCGATATTCAGTAATATTTCTAAAGCACTCGAACAAAGCGGTGAATCAAATTTCGATTTCAACTTAACTTTGGAAATCCCCATTTTGATAATGGAGCCCGAAATTGGAATCACATCATTACCCGGGCAAATATACGATACAATCACTTTCCAAGGCAATTTTGCTCTCGGCGATGAACAAATTTTCGATTTTAATTCCCTTGCAATATATTCGTATATAGACCGAGATTCGGTCAGAATTTTAGATTTTGATATTGTAGGGCAAGATATTCCAATGATTCGTTATATAAACGGATTGATTGTAATTGACTATGATTGTGAAGGGGATTTCGTTAGACGAGTTTATGTCGGCAACGAGAGAAACGGAATTTTACTATATCCCAACCCGACAAAGGAATTTGCAAAATTAGCTCTTGATTTGTTAGAAACAGCAAATTATGAAATTAAATTAGCTGATTTGAACGGTGTCGAAAGGCAAATGATTCATAATGGTGAATTGCATTATGGTTCTTATGAATATGATATAGATTTGACTAATATTGAAAATGGCACTTACTTTGTAATTGTCAAATGGAATCAAAAAGGAATGAACTACAAGTTTCAGGTGAGCAAATAATCTAATATGAAAAGCACTTTAATTATACTCATACTAATTGTTTTATTTAATATTGATGCCGCGGGTCAAGCTCCGAAAGGTGAATTCAAGACCATGCATATTGACAAAAACCGTGACACAATTGCTTTAAACAGAAGCTATGGTGATTGGTGGTTTGGTGCTCGCGGCGGACCAAGTGCTTTATTGTATTTTGGTGAATTGAATTTGTTTCAATTCCCGGGTGAGATTGATAACCCATTCAATTCAATTTTGAATTACTCATCAGGCTCCGGATTAGGCTATTTTATTGGGCTAACCGCCGAATGGATTCCTGTGGATGAAGTTTGGGGAGCAGGCGTCGGCGTCAACTTCTTAGACAAACGAACATTTACTTCCGAAACTAGACCTTTGGAAGATTCTTTAGATACAAAATATGAAGTCGTAGGTGCAAATTCATTCGTGAATTTTAACCTTTACGGACGCTATAATTTTCCAATTCCGGGTTTACATGCCTTAATCGGATTTGATATTGATTTGATGGTTGGTGATGATTTCAAACAACGGAAAAAATTCATAAACACGGGCGATATATCCCAAGACCAAACCGTTGCTATAAACAATCTTAAAGCCGGAATCGGTCTTCACATAGGCATTGGGTATGATATTTTTTCAGCCGATATAATTAATTGGGGTCGCATGATGATGACTCCATTTGTTACTTTACATATTGCAAGCTCATCTATCGGCGATAATGAAAGCAAATGGAATGTAGTATACGGAAAAGCCGGACTTGCAATAAAGCTTGGCAAAGACAAAATACTTTATGATACATTGAAATATGACCCACTTTTCGAGCCGCCGCCTGTATATTTTGCATCTGCACAAGATTCGCGAGGAATTGAATTTGCCAAATATATTCCGGCAGAAGCTTTGCCATCGGCGACGATTGATTTAGTCCAAAATCCGGTATTGTTAGGCGAATTACGCCCATCCGAATTAAAAGAAACTGAACGACCCAAAGTAGCCGCCCCCGAAACACCATTGATAAATGTGGCTGTGGGTCAAGCTAATCAATTCAGATTCCCGACATCGGCTTCGACGGGATTGTCAAAAGATGTGAGAGAATATTTAGATGCCGTTGCCAATTATTTGTTAGCAAATCCAAATGCCGAGGTCAGAATCATTGGACATTCGGACAACCAAGGTACTTTATCTGAAAATACGGAACGTTCGAGAGCAAGAGCCAACAACGCTCGGCAGTATTTGATAGCACGAGGAGTGCCGGGAGGCAAAGTACTTTCCACATTCAGCGGTTCGCTTAGTCCGATTGCTCCAAACAACACCGAAGCAGGTAGACGACAAAATAGAAGAATTGAAATTGTTATTAGTTCGAAATAGTTTATTATTAATATAGAATCAAAAAAGAGGCATTCATGTCAAAACAAAGAATATGTGTAATAGAAGATAACAACCCAATCCGAATGTTGTTCTCTACATTACTAAAAAAAGCAGGGTACGAAGTTGTAGATTTCCACAATGGTCAAACAGCTGTTGAATGGTTAATGGCTAACGAATGTTTTGGCATAATAACTGATATATTTTTACCTGATATTTCGGGGAACGAAGTTCTAAATATGGTGAGACAATCGGCTTTAAATAAGGATATACCTGCAATTGCAGTTACAGGATATTCGGATTATGATGACAGAGAGAAATTTCTAAACTATGGTTTTAAACATTATATGACAAAACCGGTAGATGTTAATACATTTGTAACTGAAATCAGTAGAGTTTTTAATTCGTAATTTTAAAATGGAAAATATAGTATGAGTGACGAAAAACAAACGGTATCGTATGATAAGATTTTAAGGGATGCTGCCCATAAGGGAGCAGGCATACATTCGATTAAAAATACTTATCCTGCCTATCTGATTCTTATTATTCTATTGGTTATGAGCTTTTTTGTTCGGGAAATTGTTAGTAACCAAATTGAAGGTGAATTGCAAAGTGAATTCAATAAATCTACTACTAACGTTATATCTCGTATTGAAACCGTTAATCTGAGAAATTTGGAAGTTCTCTTTTCGATGAGCGGATTATATGATTTGGTTATTGACGTTGTTCGGGATTATTTTGAACTTTACGCTACAATTCCCACAAGAACTTATACTTCAATTTCCGGAATTTCATATATTGCCCAAGTCCCCAAGAGTTCTTTAGATGAGTTCGTTTTCTATGTCCGCTCCCAAGGCTATTACGATTTCGAAGTCCAAAGCAATAACGAAAGCGATCCCTACTATCTCATCAATCATTCTATTCCCTATAGCCGAAATATCCATAGAATTGGTTTCGATTTAGCGCCCGAAAAGCAAATGTTCAATGCTATCGAATACGCTCGAGATAATAATAAAGCTACTTCCACAGGATTTTACAATACTCGTCCCGACACTTTAGGAATTTATCTTATTACTCCAATTTACAAATTCGGTACAGAAAGAGAAGAGTTAAACAATAGGAGAAATAATTTTACGGGAGTAGTTGCGGTAGAACTTAATGCTCAAAAGTTTTTTGAAGCAGCTCTGTTGAACGAATTTTTAGTAGGTACCACATATACTCCGATTGACACAACTATTGCTTACAAAATTTATGATAAAGACGAAAATGGCGAATTGTTTACGATTTATTCATCTACGAATGCGGTTTTGATTGATTCAGACTACAAACCTATGCTTCAGAAAGACGAAACAATATTGGTCGGTGATAGAGAAATCACAATCAGATTTTACACAACACCTACTTTTGGCGGGCAATTAACTGCCAATATACCTTTAGCATCATTGATAATATCTGTGCTTATCAGCTTTGCCTTTTTTGGATTTGTTTATGCTGTTGTCACATCGCGTTCTCGAGCTCTTGAATTGGCTGACCGTATGACAAGGTCGCAACGCAGAATAGTCGAGACTTCTAAAGATATTATCGCTGTCATGAAATTTGACAGAAATTGGATTAGCATGAACCCCGCATCAAAGGATATTTTCGGAGTGGATGAAATCGAAGTTATAGGCACTTCATTCGATGATTACGTTTACGATGAAGAAAATCTTCGCGAATTCAACAAAATACTAAACCTGAAAGCTGACTACGAAATAACCGAAAGAACTTATTTGAAAATGAAATCACAGACAGAAAAATTCAGATGGGTCAATTGGTCATTCACTATTTCGCCCAAAGACAAATTAATTTATAGCATCGGGCGTGATGTCACAATCGAAAAACTCGCAGAAGAACAAACTTTTCTCCAACAAAAGCAATTGAAACTTGCTGAACTTTTTGCTCGAGAAGCGATAGAATCGAAGAACTTTTTCATGAGAAAAATGAGTTTCCAATTACGTAATTCACTGACAGGTATCTTAGGATTTTTGCAAATGGTTACAGGCAAACTATACGAAACTGAAGAAGAACGTGATTCGTATGTCAAAATGGCTGAAGAATCAAGCGAAGAGATTTTTACTTTTGTTTCGGATATGATTGACTCAACAATTATTCAAGATAAAACTGCTGTTGCATTTGAAACAGCTAAGTTGCTTGATATTTATAATTCCGCTCAAAGTCAATATACTATGGATAAAGATGTCAATCATAACGTTAAATTTGTTATTGATGACGAGACCAAAAAAGTCAAAGTTTATGGAAATATTGAAACACTAACAATTGCTACATATAGTGCATTTGATATACTTTCTACAGGTATTGATAAAACTGAAGTAATTATCCAAGCCCAAGAAAACCAATATGAGAGAATTGTCGAAATCCAAATTCTCGGTGGCGCTAATAAATTAGTATCCGAAATGATTGATATGTATAAATTGAATTCTAATAATACTATAGATGCACTCAAAGATGATAAATCAGATATTTTACTCAAAATATCTAAGATTAATTCATATTTTAATATTATGGGTGCAAAGCTTACTGTTGACACTTTTGGTGTTGAAGATGGCAATCTGATTACTTTTAGAATTCCATATAATAAAGCTTAGGATTATGTTATTGTTCTGACATTGGCTCGGAACGGAGGAACTTATCCAAGAGAAAATTCATTTCGTACTCGATAGACCCGTTATTGAAAGTACGTCTGCTTGATAGGTCATATACTTTAATTTCATAATTTTGTATAGTGCTTCGGTGCAAATCCGAAGTATTATATTTAGTGTCCGTAATGAACGGATTTGTAAAAAATTGGAGTTATTATGAAACAAACAGTTGTAAGGAAAATACTTGCCCGAGCTGTTGGTCAATCTCAAGTCAATGTCGGCGATGTAATCGAACCGCGCGTTGATTTGGCGATGTCGCACGAGAATGCCGCTTTGGTAATGAATCAATTCTTCGAAATTTACTCAGGTCTTAATACCGAACCAAAAGTTTGGGACCCGAATAGAATCTCTATCATCTTAGACCACAGAGTCCCTGCCGAAAGCAAAAAAACTGCCACAAATCAGAAAAAAATTCGTGAATTTGTTGCCGAACAAGGCATTGCAAAATTTCATGACATTCGCGGCGACGAAGGTGGTATTTGCCACCAAATTCTCCCCGAAATGGGCTATGTTTTGCCCGGATATGTCGTAGTTGGGACTGACAGCCACACTACAACTCATGGCGCCCTTGGTGCATTTTCATTCGGAATCGGAGCCACAGAAATGGCTTCAGTTTGGGCTTTGGGTCACGTTCTCAACGTGGAAGTGCCCGATACAATCAAAGTCGTTATTGATGGTGAATTGCAAAAATTCGTCTCTGCAAAGGACATCATTTTGCATTTAATTGGCAAAATATCCGCACAAGGAGCTAATTTCAAAGTTCTGGAATTTCATGGCTCGACAATTTCAGCTATGGATACATCCGGACGTCTTACAATCAGCAATATGAGCGTCGAAGCAGGCGCTACGTCGGGTATCATTCCTGCCGATTATGAAACTATTCGATATTTGAGAGAAGTTGCGGGATTTACGGGAACATTTGAACCTGTTTTGTCGGACAATGATGCCGAGTATTGCCAAACTGTGCATATTGATGTGTCCAAACTTGAACCACAAATCGCTTGCCCACACACAGTTGACAACGTCAAATCTGTTAGCGAAGTAGAAGGGACGAGGATTCACCAAGTTGTAATCGGTTCATGCACAAACGGAAGATTGGATGATATAAAAATCGCTGCCGATTTGCTTCGCGGACAAAAAATATCTAAAAACGTGCGGATGTTGGTATTTCCGGCATCATCGCGAATTTACCGCGAAGCTTTGGAATTGGGCTATTTAGCGGATTTGATGAACGCAGGAGCCGTCGTTATGAATTCCGGTTGCGGACCCTGCTTGGGCGTTCACCAAGGTGCCTTGGGAGACGGCGAAGTAGCACTTGCTACTACAAATCGCAATTTCAAGGGCAGAATGGGCAATCCTGTCGCCGATGTTTACCTCTCATCACCTGCTGTTGCGGCTGTATCTGCAATTACGGGTGTAATCACAAATCCAATCAAAGGGGGATATTAAAATGCTCAAAGTGATTTATAAATTGGAAGATGATATTTCTACCGATATTATTTATCCGGGGAGATACATGGCGACTGTATTGCCAACCGAAACGCCGCAATATGCCTTCGATGACATGAAAGACCTCAATCAGCTGCTGAATGGCAAATCCACCGACGAGCAATCTATCCTCGTTGCCGGAAATAATTTCGGGTGCGGTTCATCGCGCGAGCAAGCTGCTTCGACCTTAGTTGGGCACAATGTGATTATAATAGCCAAAGATTTTGCACGAATCTTTTTGCAAAATGCTATTAATCTTGGTTTGCGAACCATAATTTGCCCTGATATTGAAGCCGCCGCAGGAGACGTTTTGGAAATTCATGCTGACAAAGTCGTGAACCAAACTCGAGGAACAACACATCCGATAATTCCATTACCCAAAGCTCGTCGAGCAATCGTCGAAGCCGGTGGCTTAATTCCCTACAGCCGCTTAAAACTGAAACAAAAACTGGGAATAAGTTAGCTACTTAGATGTGACGCACCTGGCAGGTGTGGCACATCTGTGATTTTGTAGGGACAGAACAGCGTTCTGTCCGAAAACTAAAACGTAGGGACACGGCGCGCCGTGTCTCTACAAAATATTTTGCATGTTTTGGTGACAAAAACGATTTTCACTTGTTTATACTATATGTAAGGTGTTTGTTTGGAAACTTTTTGAGGCTTTGGAGAAAATATGAAACTTCTAATTATAATATTCTTACTATTCATTTCAAGAATAGCTACATATGCTTCTGAATGGAAATTTACAAAGAATTTAGATACGGGACAAATTAATCCTTTGGTATGCTTTGATGATGGGATGTGCGTATCTGTGGTTCAGCAAACTGGCCTAATAGAGCTTTACCATAGCTATGATGCTGGTGATACTTGGTCTTTGACCTATAAAGCAGACCCAATGAATGATGAACCTAAATATTTACTGAATGTACGAGATTTTTCTGCACCCGATAAAGATAATTATTTTGCAATTTTCTCTGAAGGTAAATATGTTACTAAGAGCACTGACCGGGGTAAATCATTTAGTAAAATCTTAATATCAGAAGATTCTGACCCAACTCATATTTTTATGTTGGATTCTTTGCGTGGTATTATTACAGATACCCAATGGTCTGATGATACATTTTATCACTATATTTATATCACAGAAGACGGTTGGGAATCATATTCAATAGCAGATACCATGCTTATACGAGGCGAAATATATTGCATTGATAAAGTTAATGAGGGAACATTAGGATTTTATGTTATAGCTCACACGGGAGAAATTTTTTCTACACAGTATGTAAATTTTAATATTAAAACTCAAAAATGGGAGAGATTATTTGATTTTAAAGTTGATACAACTTATTTGTCTTTTTATGATTTAGAAATTGTCAATGACAGTATAGCTTTTTTGGTTGGCAGTGAACTGCTTGGTATAGCACATTACCAGTCTGATGTAATTTACCGAACTCGAGACGGTGGTAAAAATTGGGTCGCTGTGCTTGACAAAATTGTTGAGCCTAAATTTGGTCTTCAATCAATTAAATTTTATGATGAATTGAATGGTATCGCAGTAGGTCAATATGGAAAAATTGTAATGACAAATGATGGTGGCAATACTTGGAACTATCTTCCATTACCACAGCAGATGATTGACGAAGCACCATTAACCATGCGCATTGATTGGGCAGGCAAGAAGCCGGTAGTGGGTACATGGTATGGTAATATATATAAGTATGAAGGAATGTTTTTTAAATTTCAGCCTATACCGGAATCAATTTGGCTAACAACTCCTATACATGGAAGTCAACAAAAAAGCGAAGAAATAAATTTTGAGTGGGAACCTTCATCGCAATTAGATTCGTATCACTTTCAAATTGCAGATGATAAAAATTTCAAAAATATCTTTTATCAAGGAACTATAAAATCAAATCAGTTGACATTAAATGATTTTAAATATCTAACGAGTTATTTTTGGCGCGTTGGTCTCCGCCATAACAAAAAAATGATTTGGTCACCAACATGGAATTTCACAACGATGAATAAAGCAAGCGTAAGCGAGCCAAACTCTGTTTCATTTATCCACCCTAACCCTGCAACGGATTATATCGAAATTAATGCTGCTATCAACCCTACGGTTAACCGTAGGGTTGATGAAGGTTCTGAAATCAAAATCTACAATATCCTTGGTGAATGTGTGATTGAATTAGCAGATGTCCAACATCTTGGAGATGTTGGACATCTACAACGCATAGAAGTTTCGCATCTCCCTCGTGGTGTATATTACGTCCGCTTCGGCAGCCGGACGCAGATGTTTGTGAAGATATGAACTATGATTTTTTTTTGATTAAGATACTTTATATGTTTTCAATTTGTCCCGTCAGGTGTAACACCTGACGCCAAGGGACTTAGCCCAAACTCAATTATATTTTTGCATATAATAAGAAAATTTATTAAGTTAGCATAAGTATATGAACTGTTAAAGGGAATCAATATGAATTCCACCCCAAAAATTACTATTATCGCAGCGTTAATCGCTGTATTGGTGCTATTTTCCTATGCTCATGCCAAGCCACCACCTGCTGACTTGGGCTACGAACCCCCTGACGGCTGGGAATTCGTTATGAAGTTGGACTCATTAGCTGCCCATTTTTTACATTGTCACAACGACACTTGCTATTTTTCTGCGGCTTTTAGTGGGTCGCGAGAAACTCCTTTCTTTCATAGGCTTTCAACAGATGGTGGCGAGACTTGGGAAGATATTAAAGAAATCTATCCATTAAACTTCAAAATGAACTCCAACGCTTTACATCGCATGACGGTTGATATGGATGAAAAGCAACGCTATTACGAAGTATCTTATGATTTTTACAAGACAAGCGATAGATATAAAGCAATAAACATATCTTTAGGTGAAAAAGACTTATTAGAAAGTCCTATTGATACAAATACGCTGATTTCTGTGCATGAGGGCAAACAAAGTACACATATGGGCTACATTCTTCATAATACGGCGGCACAAATATCCCGAAACGCAGGTAGGAACTGGGAAATATTAGAATTGTATCGCTACCCTCTTGGTTATACTGTCTATACATTTAATTTTGATTGGGCAGAAAAAGGGCATTGGTTCTACAAATCAAGTGACGGTTACGATGATTTGGATTACGAAAGACAACCCGAAAAATATTTCGAGACATTCGACAACGGTAAAACCTTCAGAGAAATCAAGTTTGACCCTATTTCAGAATTTAACAGTAATTTAAAAATTGGCGTTGACGGTTTAAAAACAATAACTGAAAAGACAAAATATTTTGCATCGGGTATTAATATACAACAATACGACGATACAATAAAGAGTAACATTTTTTATGATTGGCTATATTTAAGTGACCCAAATAAACCTAAAAGTAATATAGATTCTGGTTATCGAAGAGCCATCACTTTTTTGGATAATTATTATCACCAAGATAACAAAAACTTGAACAATCATGTTGTAAGAATTTTTGAAAATAATGGTGATATATTAAACTCAAATTATACAATAGAGCACTCACTTTACCATAGTACTGATAATGGACAGTCTTGGAATTTGATAAATGATTTAGGTGAAAATCCAAACTTTTACGATTCTTTTTTGGATCAAAGTACCAAAACACTTTGGATACATGTTAAAGACGAACCTTATTTAAGAGGTAAAAACCATGCATATTACAAGGGTTCACTCTGGAAACTCAAGTTACCATGGGGAGCGTCAAGCGTAGAGGATTTCAAAGGCGATGATGATAATATAGCAATTTATCCCAATCCGGCGATGGAATACATTACAATTACGAAACCTTCCGAAGGTTTCGAACCTTCGGAAGGTTCAGAAGTCAAAATCTACAACACGCTTGGCGAATGTGTGAACCTCACCACATACCCTTCGACAGGCTCAGGGAGCGGATATTTAAGAATTGATGTTTCGCATCTACCTCGCGGTGTGTATTACCTTCGCATCGGCAACCAAACGCAGATGTTTGTGAAGATGTAGCTTGTCTTAGATGTGCCACACCTCGGCAGGTGTGGCACATCTGTAAGAGCAAGAAAACTTCCGAAGGATTTTCTTTACAAATATTGTTAGCACATTTTCGTTGCATTGTATGAGGTAAGTAATATGAAATTTACTAAATATTTTGAATTTACTAAATTGCGACCCGATAGAGTAGATATAAGGGAAGAGTGGATAGCTGAAGCATTTTACCGCCCAATTTTTGAAGAAGTTCAAAATGACGGTAGAATAAAATGATGGGCGAAAATCCCTGAAGCTGATAACAAATTTCTAAGAATTATTGTCCTCGAGGACAAAGAAACGATACATAACGCATTTTTTGACCGTTCATTTAAGGAGAAATTATAATGCATATCAAATATTTTCAAGATATCGACACTTTATTGATAAACTTCAATGATAATTTTGTTTATGAAACTAAAGATATTAATGAAAATACCCTTGTGGAGCTTGACGAGAAGGGCAATGTAGTTAGTATGACTTTCGAACATGCCAAAAGCGTTGCTGATGTTAATGCAATTTCATACCAACAATTAGCAACCGCCTAAACACGAGTTAGTCTAATAACACTCCATTTTGCTTTAATCACACAAATCACAGTTCAGACAATCTTATCAAACAAAAAAAAAGGCAAGCTAATCGCTTGCCTTCTCTTATTTATGCTGTATGCCTTATTTTAATTTTGCGACTTTTTCTGCTTCGGGGAAGAGTGTCAAAGCTTTTTGTACTTGGCGGTCAATTGTTGAATAGAACAATTGTGAACGTTCCTTTGAGCCCCAAACGATGCTCGCTAGTGTACCCTTAATTTCGGCATTGATGAAGTCCACATCAATCTTGAATTGTTCCTCATTCCATTCGATTTCTTTACTTTCAGCAAGTTTTCTGAAGTCTTCGTGCATTTTTGCAGACATTTTGAAATCATTTGCGAATGCTTTGAAATCTTTGCCATAAGTCTTTTTCACATCTTCGCCATTACGTAGATTGTTGTTCACAAATTCGTAAAATATGCGTTTGATTCTAAGCTGAACTGATAAATCAGTCAATGTATCGGATTTGATAATGTAATCAGGAGTGATTCCACCGCCACCCAATACAGTTCTGCCGCTTTTGGTGTAATGTATTGGAAGCTCGTCCATGTTCACATAGTTACTGCTATCTTTATCTTTAATTTTTTCGTCTTTGAATTCTTTACGCACTGTTTCCAAAGCGTGCTCGATATTTGCGCCTTCTTCAAGTTCCAATCTACCGAAAAGTCTGCGATAGTTTAGTTTGTCTTCATATGGACGTTGAATACTTCTACCCGATGGTGTAAAATATTTTGAAACTGTTAATCTGAACGCCGAGCCATCGCCAATATCATACTGACGTTGGACAAGCCCTTTGCCGAATGATGTTGTACCGACTATCAAGCCTCTATCCAAATCCTGTATTGCACCGGAAACGATTTCGCTTGCGGATGCAGAACCATGATTAATCAACACGATAATCGGCAAATTGCTGAATTGTCCGGTGCGTTCTGCACGCATCATTTCGTCAAATTCAGGGCGTCTGCCTTGTGTATAAACAATGGTATCTCCTGCTTTCAGGAATTCACCTGCCATGTAATATGCTTGTTGTAAGAATCCACCGGGATTGCCGCGCAAATCAAGGATGAGTTTCTTCATGCCTTCATTTTTCAAACTTATCAATGCTTCTTTCAATTCCGTATGAGTTGTAGCTGCAAATCTATTTACGCGAATGAACCCAACATCTGAATTTTCAAATAAAAATGAAGCGTCAACTGTATAAAGCGGAATTTTATCACGAACAATTACGAAGTTGAGTGGTTTGGTTTGCGAGCCTCTGATTATATCTACAGAAACTTTGCTTCCTTTTGGACCTTTCAATTTTTTGGGGACATCGTCTCTGTTCATCGCTACGGCATTTTCGCCATCAATAGCGATGATTTTGTCACCGGCTAAAATTCCCAATAATTCGCTGGGTCCGCCGGAAATTGGAGTAATAATTGTAATTGTATCATTTATCATGTCGAATTGGACACCAATACCTTCGAAACTGCCTTGGAAATCTTCTTGGACAGCTCTCATATCTTCAGCATTTATATAAACCGAATGCGGGTCAAGATCGTTCAACATACCCTTGATTGCTGCTTCGGTGAGTTTTTGTGTATCTACATCGTCAACGTAATTCTTAACTGTTAGCCCAAACACTTTTTTGTACTTTTCTAATTGACTGTAAACATTGTCGTTCGATACCATTGGTGTCACAATGACGCCGATAGTAACGCCAAGTATGATTGCTAACAACCACCCCAAGATTTTTTGTTTCATCTGAAAACTCCGTAATTATACATTCTTATATACTTACTATAACGTCTCAAAGGGCAAATAAGTTTCACTAAAAATGAAATTAGCGGTTGATTAGCAATGTTTTTGTGATTATTATCGAATCTGTTTGCAACGAGTAAATATATATTCCGGTTGGTTGGTTATTCAAATCTAAATCCATTTCAAAATGCCCTGCTTTAAGTTCACTATTTACAAGGTTTAAAATTTCTTGTCCTAAGATTGAATATACCTTGATTTCAACATATGAATCTTGCGGAAGTCCAAACTCGATTTTAGCTATTCCTTGAGTAGGATTCGGTGTACTGCTCGACAAATATGTTGTATTCGGGACGCTCGCGGTGGTAATGGTCAATGGTACGTTGCATCTGGAATCTTCATTAAACTCGATACTTAATGCCAATCCCGAAACGGGCACAAAACGGTCAATGCAATTGTGTCTCAATTTCAGTGTGTCATAATCAACTTCGTCAACAAATACGGAAGGTCGGTAACAAAGGGTCAAATCCATGCTTGTGCCGGATTTGATTATCAATGGCATTTGAGCCTGTGGAACCGTAAACAAGCTGTTTCTCATCATAAATACATCGTCCAAATCTAAGTCAAATCGTCCATAGTTTTTGATTTTGAATTTCGAACAATTTAATCCACCAATCAAAGTATTTGAGAATTCATATTCCTCGTATTGGTCTGATGATCCGGATAGTGTTAAATCTTCAAATTCAAGAGTGAAACCGGGAAGTATTGCTTCGTAAGTTGCTACTTTACCGGAGGAATCTTTAACTGAGAGCATAAAATACGCATCTTGGTAAGGGTCAATCACTTGAACCATAATTTCGCGAGAATAAACTCCGGGTTGGGTAACTTCAATTTCAACATTCTCAACATTTTCAAATGTCACATCCTCCAATCCCCATTCCCAATTATCGTTGTCAGTAATTTTTATCGAGACGAATTGATTACACGGGTCAGGCGTTGCAAGTATGATTGGGTCATATTGGTCTTCTTTGGATTCGAATTCCATAGTAGCAAAATTTCGTTCTACGCAATCATTATATAAAATTAAATCTTCCACTTCAATTACGTTAACCTCGCTATTGAAGCATACTTCGAATGTAAAACTTTCGCCGGGTTCTAAATTCACGGAATTCGGGAAATCGCTGACAAAGTTATCACTTTCAAAAGCTTTCAAATAAACTTCTTGGGGGAATTGACCGTAATTATACAAAGTATAATCCATACAATACTTAATATCGGAGCGAATTCTCTTTTGCACTTCAATTGTGTCTTCGGTGTATTGAGTGCCATTAACAGCAATCGTGAATCCCGGAATGTTAATTTGTTTACGTAAATATTGCAAAACTAAATCGGTTGCTATCAATCTAAAAGATGCGTCTAAGAATGGGTTTATTGACTTGGCTCTAAATGATATCTCAGTATCTCCTTCTACATAAGGCATAATCTCTAAATCTACATTAATATCAGAATCTTTAAGAATCCGAATATCTTTTATACCTATATCGGTGACGCTGCCTTCAATTTCGAAACACTCCAATGATGATTGAAGTACGGGTGGCTGCCAATCATCTCTTTCTCGTAAAGTACCTGTAAAATATCCGTATGAATTGGCATGACCATAGCCACACACAAATAGACCCACTTTTTCAAATGAATTAAGTAAGTTTACACCTTCTTCAACAGGCAATACTATATAAGAATAACCACTATTATCTATAGATATCTTTGAACTTGAATTTATTGGGACGCCATTAAGTGTTAAATTGTCGAAATTATCATCCGGGCTTATCACAGCAACATAATGTTCTGAATAAACTTTTTTATGTGTGACTGTACCGCCTGATAGTATATCGTATTCTTTTACTTCAAGTGAATAGAACTTTTGTCTGTTTGTAAATTGGTCAAATGAAGTAACAATTTGCATTAATGGGTCACCGACGTTAATTCCACCTGTTAGTTGTGCCGTTCTTCTATAAAGCATAGGTAATATTGGAGCCGAGGCAGTTAAAATATAAGGGTCAATGATTTCTGTTTCATAAAACTCACCACGATTTATTGTTGCAATAACACTATCATTGACAATTAGTTCAGTATCGTCGTAAGCTGCAAGTACACGTATCTTATCTTTAAAATTCCTTGTTTCGAATGGTGCTACAGGGTCAGGAAATGGAATTATTGGGAATGTCATATTCCAAAACTTTATAGGTATCATTTGTTCAATTAGCATGTCACGTGACGCTTCTAATAATGAACCTTCAAGATCATAAGGGATACGAGACCTTTGATGCCCGGCAACGACTGCTATTGGCTTGTCGGAACGTACTTCGGTGCCTGTCAAATCACTATAAATGTTTTCTTCAAAAGCATCAGCTTGTACCAAATATACTTCACCTTGGTTTAAGAAAATCTCTTGACGAGCAAGTCCATTCTTAAAAGTTGGTGCTTTAGGAATAATATTCACTTTAGTATTATCTTCAGTAGCTACTATAGCAAACTGAGAGGGAGTTACAGTATAACCCATAGATGTACTATCCAATTCTCTTCTGACTCCATTACTATTATATGTTAGCACCAAATAATCATTACCCAGGTGTTCAATTGGTAAAACTTTGAAAGATTCACTTGTCATAACTGCTTGATTATGTCCTATCACAAAAACATGTTTATCGGTTTCGACATAAAATGATTTGAGGCTGACTTTTTCGTTATCAGAATCAAAATTTGTTCTGTTCGCGTCATTATAACCAATCAATTCAAATTCGTTATATGCAATTGAAAATATATGGGGTATGTCGGGGTCCGGAATCGAAAAGGAATGAATGTATTTTTTTCCGTTTGCATCAGAGTAAGTAATTGTACCTTTTGTGGGGTCTAAATCGGCAAAAATCATTATATAAAGTGAGTCACCATATTTTAATTGAGGGGTAGGGCTCCACTTGTGGTTGTGGAAGTTTGGGATAAAAGTCAAATAAAACTTTCGTCCGATTTCGTCTTCAGCACCGAATGATATATTCAGCCCTGAGAGCAGCATCACGACGACAATGCTCAATCCTAAGAAAAATTGTTTACGACAATTCATATGCTGACCCCATTTATTTGAACTGACTTAAATTCTAAATTATTAAATTTGTACTTAAATATTTAACCACGATTCAATTTCTTTTTATTACACAAGTACTTATATTGTAATATAATCATAAAAGCTAAAACTTACAAAGATGCGAAAACTTTCTCATAGCGAATTACTAAAAATCCGAAAAAAAGAATCTGATATCAATGAATTTGAACGCCATCCTGTCTCAATCATACTCTCTAATGTCCGCAGCCTCTACAATGTCGGCTCAATGTTCAGGACTTGCGATTCAGCATTTGTATCAGAACTCATTCTTACCGGATTTACGCCATATCCGCCAAGAAAGGAAATCGAAAAAACTGCTCTCGGTGCAGTAGATACCGTGCCTTGGAAATATTTTCCCGCTATACAAGATGCAATCGAATATCAACGAAACAAGGGCTTTCATATAGCCGCACTCGAAATCACAAATAATTCAATGTGCTATGATGAAATCGAGCCGAACAATTTCCCACTATGTATCATTGCCGGTAACGAATTGACTGGTATTGACAATGCTGTGCTCGAGCTTTGCGATTTTTCCATCGAAATACCAATGTATGGCGTCAAACACTCACTCAACGTCTCAATAGCTACAGGAATTGCAATATATTCTTCAATTCGTCAATGGCATATCTATAATAACACATAAAAAGCAATTTTGTCACAAAAAAAAATGAAAAAAAAAATATATATATCGAATAACGGCATCTGTGATATCATTACAGCAAATGCAAAATCTGCAGCAGAGCACTTTGGCTTCGAACTTCAATCAGTTGACGAGAAGGCTATGCTCAAAGCGGTAACTAATAATCATGCTGATTTGGCTCTTGTTAGCCCTTTGGTTTACGGAATGTGCATGAATATGGCTGACCTTAGGATTATTCCCGAACAATGCCTCTCGTTTGTGGGCTTTAATGGAAATTCGAGCATACTGTTCCGCCAAGGCGAAAGTAACTTATCAAAAGTTGGAGCATCAAATGTTGATGACTATTTGACTGTAATCGCCAAAATCTTATTTTCCGAGAGATATGACATCGAGCCTGAGTTCATTGAATATTCCGGTAGTGCGACTGAAATCCCTAAAGAACTGTCTGCCATCTTGCGCATAGGAGAATATCCCGACATTAGTTCACTCGATTTGAGCGAAGATTGGTTTGATTCATTTGAAATTCCATTGCCGATTGCCTTTTGGGTTGGGCGAAATGAAGAGATAATCCCCGAATTTTATGATTTTATCAAATCTGCCGCAACTGATGATTTGCCGCTCGAATATCCGGTGCATGAAAAGATTGATGAGAATACTGACCAATACGTGAGGAGTGGCTCGGTGATTACTAAATGGAACGATGAAGTTCGTTCGGCGTTAGACCAAACTCTCCAGATGCTCTATCTGAGGACATATTTCAAGAATATTCCGGCTGTAAAGCTTGTTGGTGATGAAAATTTCTTAGTATAGTAGAAAATATTCTAAATGATTTGTAATTTTTCGGACTTTTGATGTGTTATAACAATATTGGTTTTAATAAATTTGGAATTAAATTATGAAAAATGCAATTTACCTAATAATTTTATTATCATTTATTAGTAATGAATCATTTGCTCAAGCTGTCACTCCCGACAGAGTCAAACGTAGCGAGTCAAATCCCGATTTTCACAAACAAAGACGTGAATGGTTAGAAAGCATGCATCGTGCCGAGCCCGGAGTTGATTGGAAAATCATCGATCGTGAAGTACGCGAATATCGTCGCAATGAAATTAATCAACTACGGCAAGAGCTCGGCTTTAAAGACCCGAACTTGTTCTTGAATACTGTTGCTGCAAACGGAAGTGTAGTGGGCAAGTGGAAGGAGAGAGGAAGCAATAACCAATCCGGTAGAATTCATTGTTGCGATATTGATTTTAGTCGTGAATTAATTTATGCTGCATCATCAGGTGGGAACGTTTGGCGAGGCACGCTAGATGGCGAAGATTGGACTTGCCTCAATAACTCATTCAAATTCAATATCCGAGATTTAAGAATACTTAAAGTTGGTGATAAGAATCGAATTATTGTGTTCGACCAACGTAATGTCTTTTATTCCGATGATGAGGGCTTAACTTGGCATAAATCAAATGGACTGCAAAATGTAGAATCCACAGGCTATATTTCTCGCGGGATTTCCGTTAAGGTAAACTCGAATCAGGGTGCTGTTGAAAAAGACAATTCGGATATTTTGTACTTGCTTGCCAACGAAAATATCAGTGGACAAAAGACGAGTATATACTATTCTACTGATAGTGGCGAGTCATTCGATGCATTCAGAACTCATGTTCGCCAAGAGGCAATTGATATTTGGGGCAGTGATTCGGGCGACCCGAACTTGTATTTGTTTCATCGTGATTCGACATTTTTTATAAATGCCGTTGCAAATGGTGAGAAAATCAAATTTCAATCTCTTTTCCCGAGCTATGAACTTCTTGATAACCCAAGGTTTTATGCTAAGGGTGCAGTAAGCAACGGCAAAACTGTAGTTTATTTAGCTATCAGACTTGGCAATGAAGCACAACGTTATGTGCAAAAAACAACTGATGGCGGCAAAACTTGGAATGATGGGGGTATAGTGCCTACCGATATGTTCATGTGGAACAGCTTTGGAGTCTCGAAATCAAATCCCGATGTGTTATTCATGGGTGGAGTAAATTGTTTTAAAAGCACTAACAGTGGAGCTACTTGGTCACTAATCAACGAATGGTATGATTATTACAACGACCCGCTTAATAAACTTCATGCAGATATTCCCGAAATCAAATCCTTCATGTCGCCCGAAGGCGAAGAAATAATCTTGATTTCTACTGATGGCGGTCTATATCGTACTTATGGAGATTCTGACAATATAGTTAATATTTCACTTAGCAAACTCAACGTATCTCAATATTATTCAATTTATACTTATAACACACCAAATCAAATAATTTATGTCGGTAGCCAAGACCAAGGATTCCAACGCAGCGAACCTTTTCGAGATGCTGTACTTGATTTCGAACAAACTATAAGCGGCGATTACGGCAGCATTAGCTCCGGCGATTATGGTAAAAGTCTATGGACTGTCTATCCGGGCTTTGCAATGATTTTTCCCGATGCTACCAAGTCTAATCAACGCTACACATGGAATTTCCCTCAATCTTATGGCAACAGAGTTTGGATGCCGCCAATAGTAGCAGTGCCGGGTTATCCGAATCTTGCTTACATTGCTCCGGGCGGGTCCGGGGATTTTTCGACCTTATGGAGGCTTGAATTTCTCCCGGGCGGAGGAATTTCTGCCGGTGAATTGCCTTATAAATTTGACCAAAACATTGGTCAAAATGATGTTACTGCGATTGGAATTTCCGAATTGGATATTGACTATATGTACGTAGTAACAAGATTGGGCAAATTTTACAATACTACTAATAGAGGTGGTACGTGGACAGAAACTATGGGATTTACAGGTCCCGGGTATAATTATCTTCACGGAACAAAAGTTTTACCCTCAAGAGCCCATCTCGGAACTATTTACATTGCAGGCAGTGGCTACTCCTCTTCTCCGATTTACGTTTCTCGTAATAATGGAATTTCATTTGAGGCGATGAATAACGGAATGCCGCCGACTATGGTATATGACTTGGCTGCATCGGCAGACGAAGAGGTGCTCTTTGCTGCGACTTCGTCCGGACCCTATATCTACATCAAAAACCACAATAAATGGTATCACATTGGCGGATTGGAAAGCCCTGACCAAAATTATTGGTCTGTAAACTATTTGGACGACAAGAAAATTGCACGATTTGCTACTTATGGCAGAGGTATTTGGGATTTTGAAATATCACATTTGACAACTACTTCGATTGAGGAAAATCAAAATATAAGCTCTAATCGTTTGAAAGTGTTCCCCAATCCTGCAACGGACTTTGTCAATGTAGAATTCGGAACTACGCTTGGCAAACCGACTATAATTAAATTGTACGACATTGCCGGCAATGTTATTGCAATTTTGCACGATGAAATTGCAGGTAGCGAAAAATTGACCTTAGATATAAATTTGCAAAAAATATCAGGATCTAAAATAAATTCTGGCAACTATTTGCTCGTGGCTACTTCAGGAAACTCAACTGAGTATTTCAAATTGAGCATTGTAAGATAAAGCCCCGGATTAATCGGATAAGTTTTCTTTCTGGAAATACATTTTCGGGAAGATAAAGAACCGAAGAGCGCCATTTTCGCTCAGAACTTGTTCCCAATTCTGCACTTTGAAATCTATGCAGACTATACCGCATGTAGGTACATTTTCGAAATAATCACCTGTCAGAAAACCTGCTAAAGAGCTTATATCGGGGTTGTGTCCAAATATGAAAACTGTACTATTATTATTGTCTAATTGCGAAATAAGCTTGGAAACATACTTTTGACCCTTTTCATAAATCCCAATGTCGAATTTTAGATTTTTCTCGCCATAATCTAATGCATCAGCGAAAATTGTAGCTGTAATTTTGGCACGTATAGCCGGAGACGAAATCATCAAATCCGGCTTTAACTCTTTAGTTTTCAATACATCTGCCAAGAATGGAGCATCACGTAAGCCACGCTTATTTAAGGGTCTTTCAAAATCACTCCAATCAGGATTGTCCCAACTCGATTTTGCATGTCTGACTAATACTATAGTTTTCATTAATTATTCTTTAATTTGAATAAATCGTCTTCATCTTTGACCTTGTTTTTAACTTCGGTTGCACTCACAGTATCTTTCATCATCATATAGGCAGTTTGTAGATTTTCGCTTATTGCGGTTCGAATATCATACCTGTCAGTCGAATCATCAATCTGAAACCATGCTTTTTGTTCAAAATATATTTTCAAATTATTTATAACTTGAGATGGGTTTTTGATAGTATCACCCACAATCTTATCAATACGTTGTCTCAGCACTTTGTAAATATATTCTGAATCGTCGTAGTTTTGGTCTTTACTTGTGTCTTTCCTTGATTTTGAATGTGCAGCGTCAATTTTAGATGTCAGATGCAATAGCGTCAATGGGTTTGAAAAATCATAAACCTTGTATTCAATAGGGAAAGAAGGGCGAATTTTGATAGTTATGTCTTCAACATTTCCACTAAAACCGTTTTCTTCAAGTAAATGCAGTATTTCTTTGAATTTAGAGGTATTCAAATTTGATTCAATCAACGATAAAACACCTCGAATGATAACTTCGCCTTTAATACCATGTAAATTTGAAAAATTATTCGATATCATTTGCCTCATGAATTGAGCTTGATTATAAACTCTTTGGTAATCATCACCGCCAAGAGCTTGTCTGGAGCGTAAAATTTTCAAAGTAGATTGTGGTTTTTCGTGTCCTAACCATTCGATTATGCCAATTGCTTGCGAAAAGCCAAATTCGCCCCAATAGTGGATTTTGTCTAATCCGGCAATTGAAGCAACTTCTTTCAGATAAGCATTCCTGCCTTTGGCACGCATAGTAGCAAGTTTGTTGAATCCGGTTGTATCTTCAAATCCGGCGTCAGCATATGTATCTCGTGGAAGAGAAATTATTTCGATTTTGCCACTATCTGCTAAAATTGAAATAACATGATTTGCATCAGCATGCTTGAAACGTTGTCCAAGTCTCGAATCCACTCCTGTAACTGCAATATTGATTCGTCTGCCGTTATAAACTCTTCGCACATACTTACCGGCTTTATCATCGAATTTGTCTTCAGGGGCATGACCCGGGTCATCACTTAATTTGATGATTTTTACCGAAGTATCAGATTCAGGCATTAAAGATTTCAAAAAGGTTGAATCAAATGTTCGAACAGCATTTTCATCATCAACCGATGAATCTAACTTTAACGTGGAATATAGTGATGCGATATTCTCCGGTCTTGTAAATTGGGTGCCGAATGTAAGATACATCATCAGTAGCAACGAACCACCAATTACTATAAACAGTAATAGTACTAAGATTATTATCCATTTTAATTTGAAACGACGATTTTTCACTTTGTAACCCTAATTATACTAAAACTTAATATATTTGTAAAAAAATTCACAAAAAAAGTACTCAAATATAATCAATTTATTCTTACGACTCAATAGGTCGTTTTTGTGATTAGATTTGAATTTTGTTATGTTTGTAAAGTTTTTTTTCTTAATCTGCTTTGAATAATTAATTTGGAGTGTTTGGTATGGCAAAGGACAAAAAAAATTCTAAGAACAACGGCATAGACAAAAAGCTTTATGAGAGCGAGTTAGAACGGCTTCAGTTGGAACTTGTGAAGTTGCAATATTGGATAAAAAAGGAGGGACTGAAGGTTTGTGTGCTGTTCGAAGGACGAGATGCAGCAGGAAAAGGCGGCATCATCAAAAGGATTCAAGAGCCTCTGAACCCACGTGGAGCAAATGTGGTAGCACTGACTAAGCCAACTGAACGAGAGCTTACTCAATGGTATTTCCAACGCTATATTACTCATCTTCCTGCAGCCGGTGAAATTGTGATTTTTGACCGTAGTTGGTATAATCGTGCAGGTGTAGAACATGTCATGGGATTCTGCACAAAACACGAATACGATGAATTCATGAGGTCATGTCCGGAATTCGAGAAAATGCTTGTGCGTTCCGGCATCATTCTAATCAAATATTGGATTACAGTTGAAGAAGATGAACAAGAAAAACGTTTCAGAGACAGAGCAAGAGATCCAAGTCGCAGATGGAAGTTATCCGATATTGATATCGCTTCATGGGATAAATGGGAAGAATACTCCAGAGCTAAGGACATTATGATTCGTCTGACTGATATTCCCGAATCTCCTTGGTATAACGTGGATTGTAACGACAAAAAGCAGGGAAGATTAAATTGTATCGCTCATTTGTTGGGTCAAATACCTTACAAAGATGTCATACCGCCACCGATGGAATTGCCCGAACGAACTATTGACAGCACTTATGTGCGACCTCCGAAAAACGAAATTAGATATGTACATGAAATTTATTAAGCCGGGCTATAAAATGAAAAAAGGGGCTTTAGTGCCCCTTGTTTTCGGTTGTAGCGGGACTAGGACTCGAACCTAGAACCTTCGGGTTATGAGCCCGACGAGCTACCAATTGCTCTATCCCGCGATCATTTAGACTACAAAAATACGCATTTTTATTGACTTAACCAAACTTTACTTAGATTTTTATCATAAATTAAAAAATAACACATGAATCGCTTCACAGATGAACAGTTAAAAGCCTTTGATTCGAATATTCATATTTCTGTAAATGCAAATGCCGGCTCGGGCAAGACGTCCGTACTTATAGAACGATACTTGCGTTTGGTGCTGAACGAGTTTGCCCACGGCAATAGAAATATCAATTCGGTTGTCGCCATAACCTTTACCAAATTAGCCGCTCAGGAAATGCGTTCACGAATTATCATCAAAATAGAAAAATTGATTGATGAATTTGATGATAATATCAAAAGGGAATATAACACAAATTTGAAAGATTTGAAGATTATTCGCGAAAAAATGAGTGTTGCACCTGTAATGACCATTCACAGCTTTTGTTATTCGCTGCTACGGGAATTTCCTATCGAAGCCGATATTTCTCCCAATTACTCCGAACTTGACGAATACGAAGCCTTTCTGTACAAAAAAGCAGCAATTGACGAAGTGATTGAAAATATCTATGCCGAACCTGATAATTTTCCCTCAGAATTTGAACTTCTCGTTCGTTACGGCATGAATCTAATCAATACCAATGTAACGCTGATGCTGAATTCTAAAGAAAAGTTTCGCGAAATCAAACAAATTTACACTCGAGATAATTCCCAACTTATTGATGATTTGCAAGATTTCTTTCGGTCAGCTTTTGCAAATTTTTTCAGCAAATTAAGAGATTTTACCCACAGCGTAGGCTATGATTATAATAAAATAAAGCCGGAAGCCGAAGACATCGTAAATGTTGCAATGCTTAGAATTGCCACGGAAGTGCTACTCTTGAGTGATTTGTTGGATATTTACGATAAACTGGCATCAATCAAATTGAGCAGATGCAACTTTTTCACAAAATACAATGATTTCCTTTGTGATAATCATCCGGAAATTGAAATAAATTTGATTCGTGAATTTTATAAGGATTACTACAAAAATTGGGATTTGTGTGGCAAATATTTTGATGATGTCCGTGCTTTGATTAGTATTTCCGATATGGCACTTGAAACTTTGATGAACAAGCAGCACGATGAAGCGAAATATGATTTTGACGATTCGATGCTTTTTACGCTTGATTTGTTGGAGCGAAATGCTTTCGATGCTCGGAAAAAAATCGCAAGCCGAATCAAATATCTCATGGTGGACGAGTTCCAAGATACGAATGCACTACAATACGAAATCATCAAACATATAATGGAAATTAACGATTCAGTTCCACCGCAAAACAGACTTTTCATAGTCGGCGACCCAAAGCAAAGTATTTATGGATTTCGCTCTGCGGATGTCAAAGTTTTCGGAACAGCTACTGAGGACATTGTCAAGCTAAATTCGGAGAAGGCTTTAGAGACTCCTTCAAATATCGGAAAGCAAAATCTGACTGTGACATTTCGACTTCGTCCGGTTCTGACAGCATTCAACAATTTGATATTCAATAGTCTGATGGGTGCTGAGGGACAAGCAAAATCTTCTGAATACGAAGTGTCGTATTCGCCATTTGTAGCCGGTAGAATGGTCGAGGAACTTAAGCAAAGTGTTGCTGAAACTGATACATTGAGCAATCATCTCGGCAGTGTTCATTGCTTGGTGGCAGTCAATGAATACGTGGATACGAAACAAATTTTGGACGATTTGCTAACTAATACTGACGCACAGCCTGATTCCCACAAGAAGGAAGAGGATTTAGTTGTCAATTTTATTCTTAAAATTGTTAATGGCGAGACAGATTTAACCGTCAAAGATGAACAAATAGGCGAGAGATTGCCCTGCCTTGGCGATATTGCAATTTTGTGCAGAAAAAAGAAGAGCATTCAGACAATTGCAAACGCTTTGATGCATCATAATCTGCCATATGTCATAAGCTCCGGACGCGGCTTTTACGATGCACAGGAAGTCATTGACGTGATGTCATTTCTGACTTTTATCAATAGCCCCGCTGATGATTTGGCGTTAGCTTCAATTCTGAGGTCTCCTATGTTTGGGCTTGCCGATTCAACGATTCTACGAATCTCACGTTTGAATAATTTCGATACATTATTTGAAAAATTAGCACATTTTATATCAAATCCTGAATTTAACGCAAACGCAAAAACTGCTCGAGCATTTGAAATTATCAATAGTTTTCTCGAAATTTCGGTAGAATTGCCACTCCCGAGATTGATAAATAAAATTATAACTGAAACTGCATACATTGGCTCGTGGTCGGGGCAACCTGCCATTCAGCAAATTAAAGCGAATTTGCAACAGCTAATCAAATTTTCGATTGCTTTTGAACGACGCGGATTTTCGATGCTGCACGATTTCATCAAGCAATTTGAGATTTTGTCGGAAATATCCGGCGAAAAAGAGGCGTCATTCAATACTTCAGCCAATGCCGTAAAATTAATGACATGCCACGCATCCAAAGGTTTAGAATTCCCGATTGTGATTTTATACAATATGAATGTGCGAGCCGGCAAAAATTCCGTCTTAGATACAAACAAGGATTGCGGCGTAAAAATGAGCTTCAAACATGGTAATGCCGAATCTAACATACCGCTCAAATTAGATATCCCTGCACAGTTATATGTCAAGCAAAAGAACAAACAGGCTGAAACTGCTGAACTGAAAAGGCTTCTATACGTGGCTTGCACAAGAGCTAAAGACCATCTAATACTTTCGACCGAAATGAAAATCAATCAAAAAGGCGTGGCATCGTTGAGAGAATTTGCAGAACTGCTTCGTAACGCTGACCCAATATTTAGTCCCGCGTCACTTATCGCTATGGAAAAACTCAATTCCCCCGTCGAAGTGAGAACTTTCCAAGCTCGGCAGAGCATTTATTCGGATAATCGCGTTCAGGATGAAGCAATTCCATTCAAATTCAATATCAATTTTCATTTTCACGGCGATGCACCCGAATCTCGAAAATATAAATTCGCAAGTAATCTAAACAAGGATGATGTTAAATTGCTCACCGGGCAATTCATTCCGGATAGCTTGGAGCAAGTAAATTACATTTCCGCCTCAAAATATGCACTTTTCCGCAACGATAAAAAAGCCTTTTCAGATAGGTACATACTCGGTTTGACAGATTCCTATCATGGTGGTGATACCGATATTGAACTAAGCGACACAAGAGATGATACACCGGGCACACAGTTCGGTTTGATAATTCACCACGTGTTTGAAAATTTGAGTTTATGGTTGGCGCAAGATGGTGATGTAAATATTGAAAAATTGCGAAAGCAATGTATTTCATCTTCGGAAAATTTTGGCATCATAAAACCCGAGATTATCGAAAGAGTCTTTGAAACTGTCTCAAAAACTGCATCAACGGGATTCTTTAGAGTTCATGCAGCCAATTTGCTCAATTCCGAGCAAGAAATCGTGTTGAATATGCCATTTAGGAATTCATTTTTAGTGGGAATTATTGATTTGCTTTTTGAGCGCGATGGTGACCATATCGAAGTCTGGGACTGGAAATCTAATGCTATAACAAATGAACAAATCGGCGAAGTCGCTGCAAGTTATGTTCCACAGTTAGAATTCTACTCGTATCTCCTTTGGCGACGCTTCAAGAATGTCAAAAGCATCACTTGCCGCTTAATTTTTACAAATATTGCAAGCGATGATAATAATGATTGGTGCTTTACATACAAAATTGATTCTTCAGAATTTGCCCAATTAAATGAAAGAATTGAAACAGATTTTGATGAAATTTTATTACTTTAAAAGTTTAGAAATTTTACAAACATTTTATAGAAAAAAATGGAGAGAATAATATGAATTCACGAATCGAAAAAGATTCAATGGGCGAGATTGAAGTGCCTTCTGACGTGTATTGGGGAGCACAATCGGCAAGGTCGCTGATACATTTT
>PGYU01000028.1 GCA_002839825.1 Ignavibacteriae bacterium HGW-Ignavibacteriae-1
GCCGGAAATGTCGGATAACGTTCATCACGAAGTCGAACTTGTGGTTGTAATCGGCAAAGATTGCGATAATATTCAGGCTGAGGATGCAATTGATGTAATTGCAGGTTATGGAGTGGGAATTGACGTAACTATGCGCGACATCCAAAACAAAGCTAAAAACGAAGGCAAACCTTGGGCAATTGCCAAAGGCTTCAAAAATTCAGCGCCTATTTCGAAAATAATTCCTGCTTCACAATTTCAATCCATTCCATATTTTGATTTGGAATTGTGGATAAACGATGAAATCAGACAATCCGGCTCGACAAAAGATATGGAACGAAGTGTTGGCGAATTAGTCGCTTTTTTGTCGAATGTCTTTGGCTTACAAGCCGGAGATATTATCTTTACAGGCACTCCCGAAGGTGTCGGGCAAATTGTTTCCGGCGACAAAATAAGAGCGAAATTAGGTCAATTTGTTGAACTAAATGTTGCAGCATTATGAAAATTATCAACAAAACTCTGCTAGGTTTGATTACGGCATCATTGCTGGCATTAGCAAGTTGTACCTCTACACTTACCCGAGTCGAGAAAGATTCGTTCTCCGATATTCTGAGAGATACTGTTGTTACCGAAAAAAACATAAACCACCCGGGCAATCGCGATAACGGCACAGTCTATCCATCATCGAAAGTAACGACTATCACAAATGAAATGGATTTGCTTAATTATGAAAAAGAGCGAGAGTACCCGAACTTTATCAGATTTGGTTTATTCGAAGGTGTAGGGCTAATCGGAAGTTCATCTTCAAACAAATTGGGTACAGGACTATTTGGTGTGTTTCCGGATTACGATAAAATAGGCAATGAATTTCGTGGGGAAGATTCTTATTTATTTGCCGGTGGATTATACAGAGTCGGTATTTTCGAATGGAGACTGCGTTGGTTCCGAGATTCTCCCGGATGGAGTATCGGGACAAGCATGGTCGAATTCATTTTGCCAAATGCTAAGGGCGAAGATATGCTATTTGCAGTAGCCCCAATTTATGTCAGAAAGCGATTTTTCCTACGCGACAAAATTCCCTACATTACATTGACTCCCTCACTTGGAATTGGATTATATCCTTCGACTTACTTAAATTTGTCCGGAAGTTTGGATATTGGCTCAATCGGAGGAGTAAATTTCAGAACATATTTGGGGGTTGCGATGGGACATAATTCTAAAGCATCGCCTCAAATCAGAAATAATGATTTCACGAAGGAAGCGCAAACAAGTATTTTCCCATACTTTGGCATCGGAGTTTCAGTTTTGGATTTCATTAACAAAGCCGAAGAAACGGAAATTGAATGGAAAGATCACGAACATTCCTCTTGGGATGTCGGATTGGTTCAATTTTCAATGTTGATGTCTGCTGCAAAAAATTCAGCATTTTTGGACCGTGAAAGTAAAGAAGCTTCAACGTTTAAAGGAATGCAGATGAAAGTAGCAAATGCTTCGATAGCATTGCCGTTTTTGAATCTCAACTTTTTTGCAGGCACATCTCTTGTGAATTTTATGGTAACAGGATTAGACGAATATGCAATTGCTGTTTTGCCCATTAGATTCGGATATTGGCAAGTATTGATTGACGATGAATTATCAGCCGAGCCATCAATCGAAGTGGGATACTACCCGTCCGGCTATATTAACTTGAATAACAAGGTCAATCTGAGAATAAGCGAAACATTGAATATCCATTTTAATTTTGGTTATATCAATTGCTTTGACAATAGTAATTTGGGTGATAATATCGCGATGGCTTACGGCAATAGTCTGACATTTAGTAATTTTTATATCGGGTTTGGCGTCAGCTTCATGGATAGAATATTTTTCCCCGGTGAATTGAGATACAACAGATGAAAATCTTTGCACCCATATTGATAGCTGTCGTCACTTTGCTTTCATCATGCAATCCGTACCGATATGAGTTAATGTCGACGGACAGTAACAAATTTATAGATGGTGTGTGTATATCTCATTTTGATAAAATCGAAAAAACCGATAAAAATTCCATAACAATCAAGCCGGGTGGCATCACATCTTTACGCCAACGAGAATTGACAAATTTCACTTTTCAAGCAAATTTTCAAAGTTCAGGCGCAACTTCTCTAAAAGTTTATCTGAGAACTGTGAGGCACGAATTTGACGAAAATATTGGAATTCGGATTGAAATCAGCGATTTTGACATAAAAATTTTCGAGAATGACAAGCTAAGAGCTGAAGAAAAGCATAATCTGACCGATAATTATTTCAGAAACAAACATGCTTTGAATTATTTGAAAATCATCAGCGAAGGGAAATCTATCATAATTGAGACGGATTGCCATCCCAAAACGCACATACATAGTGAGCTGACTTTGAGCGAATATGTCATCTTACAAAATGATTCCGAGGGAGATTTGAATTTTATAGGAATAGTCATTGAAAAAAATAATAATTGATTAAATTTTTGCAAAATGAGGATTTTCCGAAGTAATGTTGGAAAATTATTTTTTTTGTATTGGCTGTAATTTTTATATTTGGAATTGGAAAAAACGGCAATTGACAAAAGACATTGAAAATTGTAATAAAAGCGAAGGAGTAAAATATGTCGAGAACATTAAACAAAGTAATGATAATTGGGAATGTGGGCAGAGACCCTGAATTGAAGCACACCCCGAGCGGAATCCCGGTGACGTCATTCAGGATAGCAACTTCTGAAACTTGGAAAGACCGAGAAGGTACGATGAAAGAACACACTGATTGGCATACTGTTGTGGCTTGGAGAGGACTTGCAGAGGTAATAAACAGACTCGTAAAAAAAGGATCGAGAATATATATTGAGGGAAGGCTGCAAACGCGGACAATTGACGACAAAGGTTTGCAAAAAAAGCATGTTGTGGAAATTCTTGCCGAAAGCATGTTGCTTTTGGATACCAAACGGGACAAATATGACGGTCGAGACTATACGAACAATGACGGAATAAATGGAGAAGAATCGGGCACTTCATTTGATGACAGCGATTATACAGATTCATTTGATGACGACAACTTTTTTTCGGGTAAAAGCCAAGATATACCCTTTTAATTCAATTGCCGCTTTATGAGCGGTTACAAAAAATGAAAAACAATCGTTCAAAAGAAATACAAGTTGGTGCGGTAACGATACTTGCAGTAATACTCTTAGTTTTGGGTTTTACATTCGGCAAAAATTTATCAATTACACCCAAATCCCAACTGATTAAAATTCGATTCCCAAATTCTGCGGGAATTCAAATAGCCGAACCTGTTGTAGTAAACGGAGTAAAACGCGGCACTGTTCGCGAAGTACGCAATGACCAAGGTTCAGTGTTGATTTCGGTAGAGCTTGCTAATTCAAAAGATATTATGAGTGACGCTACGGCGAAAATTACTCTGCTCGAAATCACAGGCGGCAAGAAAATTGAAATAACACCCGGAACTTCGGGAACTGCATTCAATCTTGCAAATGAAATGCCCGGCAAAACGCCACCTGACCTATCCGAGCTGGTTTCGATAATTGGTGAAGTCAGTAGCGATGCAATCAATTTGATACGGAATTTGGACACAATTTCATCGAATATTTCCACGATTACTTCCGATGAAAAATTCATCTCAGGAGTCAAGAAAACGATTAGCAATGCTGAGGAATTGAGCACAAATCTGAATGAATTTTTTGCAGATAATCGTGCATCACTCCAAAAATCTTTGAATGATATTAATTATCTGACATCGGAATTGAAAGTTGCAGTCCAAACAAATAGCCCAAAAATCAACAATATAGTTGACGATTTGCAAAGAACAATCACTGATGCACGTGGTTTCATCGGCGCTGCTGACTCAGTAATGACTGATGCAAGAGTTTTGATTGACAATCTGAATATGGTAATGACGGAAATCAAAAGTGGCGATGGATTTGTGAATAAAATCATTTACGACAAGGAACTTGCTATGCAGTTAGATTCCACAGTCAAGAACCTTGGAATATTTTTGAATATGGTCAAAGAAAACGGTGTCAATGTGAATTTACGTTTAGGCACGAGACCATAATTTTGATAAATCACAGGAATAGATAAAATTTATGTCAAACAGAGCAACAATAGTTGACGACAGACTTTTCGCGTACTTGAAACAAAATTTTTCGTCGGAAGACGAATTTTTGGCAGAATTGCAAATTAAAGCTAAAGAAGCCGGATTGCCTCCTATCTCGATTTCTCCGGAACAGGGGAAATTCATGCAGTTTTTGCTACATTCGATTAATGCAAAGCATGTTCTGGAAATCGGTACTCTGGGTGCTTATTCAGCTATCACTATGGCGAGAGCTTTGCCGGATGACGGCAAGATAATCACAGTCGAAAATGAGCCCAAGCATTATGAATTTGCTTGCAAAATGGTCTCGGAATCAGGTTTGTCAAACAAGATCGAAGTTGTTTTAGCCGACGGCAAAAATTTTGTTAAAGAATTTCGTACCCAAAATCAATTTGATTTCGTCTTTGTTGATGCAGATAAGCCGTCATATTTATATTATTTGAATAATATTACGCCAAAAATAAAAATAGGTGGAATCTTTGCGGCTGATAATGCTTTTGCATTTGGATTTATTTTGGATACGAAGCCTGAACGAAACCCTGACGACGTAAAATCACTCAGAAGTTTCAACGAATATTTCAGGACTCGAGATAATTATTTCACTTGTATTGTACCCGTAGGCGACGGAATAATCATGGGATATAAAAAATATTGATGAATCATAAAATCACAATAAACACACCGTTTTTGCTTATAGCAATTTTTGTGCTTATAGCACTTGCTGTGTATTCATGCTCGACACCCCGAAAAACCGGATTTGCCTTGCAACAGGAAATTTGGGAAATGGATGTGGAGTATGGGTTGATTGACACCACAAAAAAAGAAATCTACCTGAAAGGCACATTGCCTATTGATTCTGCCGACCCGAACAAATTAATTTATGACATTTACCGTGTCGAACCGGAAGATTACCCAAAGGAAATTAGGCTAATCGCGCGAGTATTTGATTCGTCGGGATATTTTATTACCAATATGGGCGACCCATACCGAAAAGACCCGAATATAACCTACTTTACGTCGCTCCGCGAGGAATTGGGCAAGCATTATAACATTCGCCAAGAAACAATTCCCGAGTTCACAGTTCGCGAATACGGCGCAGGTGATTCTATAGCATATAATTTAGTTTTATCGGTTGATTACAGCGGCTCAATGGATGCAATTCTCGATGCGATTTTTACCGCGACAGAGCTATTTGTATCAATGAAATTTGACGTTGACAACATTGCCTTGGCAACTTTCAACAAAGACCTTGACATAAAAGTACCTTTGATGAAGGACACTGCCGAGATTTTGAAACGCTATCGCTCGACTTACCGCCGTGGAATTGGTCTATTTAGCGCAATGCGCGATGCTGTTTGGTCGAGTTATGATATTTTGGATGGCACTCCGATTGAAGACCCGCGTGTGATCGTGGTGCTTTCTGATGGCGACGATAATTACTCCAAAGCGAGTATTGATTCGCTAATCAAAAGAGCAAATCGTGAGAAAATCCACGTTTTCTGTGTTGCTTTCGGTTATTCTAAAGATGAAAGCATGAGGCAATTAGCTCAATACACAGGTGGCAAATATTACAAAGCTTACTCCAAAGAGCAATTGATTGACATTTTCCGCGATATTTATTTGAGTTTGCGCTATCATTATCGCATTACATATACTCCGCCGGTTTATTGGGGCTATCACCATGTGTATTCAGGATTGAATGTTCCCGGAAGAGCGGATTCGCTTATTGGTGACGGATTTTACGATACATCGGGCTGGCTCTCACTATCCGATACAATCATCCGACCTGTACTATTCGATTTCGATAGTGCAGTGATTAAACCCGAATCTTATCCGACTTTAGATGAATTAGTGGACTTGATGTACACTTGGCCCAAACTCCGATTCGATATTCACGGGCATACAGACAACGTTGGCACTCAAGAATATAACCAAGCATTGTCCGAACGACGTGCCCAAGCAGTTTACGATGCCCTGATATTAAGAGGAATCGAAGAACATAGATTACGCTATCGTGGATTCGGAATGTCAAAACCCGTAATTTCCAATGAAACTCCCGAAGGACAAGCCAAAAATCGAAGAACAGAATTTATAATCATAGCTAAATAATATACATGATAAATTTTTACAGATTTGCCTTACTCACTGTCTTCATTTCAATCATAGCGCATTCCAAAGTTTATACCCAAACTTCGGATTATAATCCTGTTGAAAAATATGCTGCAGTTGCGGATAAAATCATCAGTGCAGCCATGAAAGACAGCTCATCTTGGGACAGATTAGCCTATTTTTGCGATATGTTCGGACCGCGATTGAGCGGCTCGAAAAATCTCGAACTCGCAATTGATTGGTTTGAAAATGAATTCAAAAAAGACGGCTTCGTTGATGTCCGCAAAGATGAAGTTATGGTGCCACATTGGGTACGAGGGCATGAATATTGCACATTGTTGCACCCACGCGAGGCAAATATTCCCGTTTTCGGGCTTGGTGGCAGTATCGGAACTCCAAAAGAGGGAATAACTGCCGAAGTCATAGTGCTGAGCGACTTTGACGATTTGGAAAAGCGCAAAGATGAAATCAGCGGAAAAATTGTGGTTTTCAACCAAGCATTCATCAGCTACGGGCAATCAGTTCAATATCGCTTTTATGGTGCCATACGTGCCGCTCAATACGGTGCATTAGCATCGCTTATCCGTTCAGTCAGTCCGGCGACAACACGCAATCTACACACGGGAATGATGGGTTATGTTGATTCGGTCAAAAAAATTCCACATGCTGCAATAAGTCCTGAAGATGCTGAACTACTTTTCCGTTTGCAAAATCGCGGTATAAAACCGCGAATCAAGCTATATATGGAAGCTGAAACTTTGCCCGATATATTGTCACATAATGTTATGGGCGAAGTCAAAGGAAGCGAATTTCCTGACCAAATTTTGGCAATTGGCGGTCACTCGGATTCGTGGGACGCCGGCACCGGAGCACAAGACGATGCAAGCGGTTGTATAGCCACATGGGAAGCCGTAAAATTACTAAAAGAATTGAATTTGATACCAAAGCGGACTTTACGCGTTGTGATGTGGACTAACGAGGAAAACGGCGTCAAAGGTGGCAAAGCCTATCGTGACGCACACAAAGATGAAAATCACGTATTAATGTTCGAAATGGACGGCGGAGCTTTCAGACCATCTGCAATCAGGCTAACAGCACCGGACAAGATTTTCAATGAATTCAAGAAAATTGAGCCATTGCTCAAAAAAGTAGATGATACAGCCGTGTTGCCGTCTGGTGGTGGAGTGGATATTCGCCCGATGATGGAAACAGGAGTCCCGGGAATGAGCCTTTCGACTGACGATGCGGGCAAATATTTCTGGTATCACCATTCGCATAGCGACACTGCGGACAAAGTTGATAAGCGGGTTTTCAATCAATGTGTGGCTGCAATCGCAATCGCAATCTATATCTATGCAGATATGCCTACGGAAATTTTAAATGATAAATAAGGAAGTCAAAAATGAATAAAGCAGAATTAGCAAAAGCAGTATATAACAGCGCCTATATTACGGGTGAATTTCTTTTACGCTCTGGCAAAATCAGCAACGAATACTTCGATAAATATCAATTTGAGGCTGACCCAACGTTGTTGAATGAAATCGCAGAGCAAATGGCAGTAATCGTGGGTGATGATTTCGATTATTTAGGTGCATTGGAAATGGGTGGAATTCCCATAGCGACAGCTTTAGCGATGAAATTGAATAAGAAAATCGTTTTTGTACGGAAACATGCAAAAGAGTACGGCACGAGCAAATTAGCCGAAGGTCCGGATATTCAGGGCAAGAAAATCCTCATAATCGAGGATGTAGTTACAAGTGGCGGACAAATCATTCTTAGTGTGGATGAACTCCGCTCCCTTGGCGCTATCATAGACACTGCAATGTGTGTAATTGACCGTGAATCCGGCGGAAGTGAAGCACTTTCGGAAAATGGGATTCTACTCAAGCCTTTGTTTACAATGTCCTATATCAAGTCGCAGATTCAAGATTAGTCAAAATTTTTTGATAGCATTCTAAAAGCATTTGAAATTTGCTTTTGTTTTAGTATATTTGTTAATCTAAGAGTAGTTTACCATTTAAAAGGTGTGGATATGGAACAAAAGGAAATTAACCTTCAAAAAATCATCGGAAGGGTTGAAAGTAGAAAGACTTTAGTTTTAGACTATGTTAAAAGTTTCATAATCGGTTTTGCATGTTTTCTCATTATTACTTTGTTGTTTAACGAACCAATAACTACAGAAACATTTTTTTTATCGACTATCATGGGCATTGTAAGTATGCTCATGCCAACTTCCGGTAAAAGGCGAGTAGCAAAAGCTAAAAGCTGAGTGCACGTTCAGATCTATCGAAGGCATATTATAAAATCAAACGGTAATTCACCAAAACATTTTTAAAACAGAACACCCCCTAACCCCCTCTTGCAAGAGGGGGAACGGCTTTTCAGGGATTCTTGACAAGACTTTGTAACAACTGACAGAACGATAACTTGAATTGAGGATAACATAGCCCACGGTTTTAACCGTGGGAAATGGGAATGATAACAAATTTAAAACCATTTTAATGGTTGCAAAAGAGGAAATCGCTCGCGGTTAAAACCGTTTTGTGATAGAAATGAGAAAGCCCTTCGGAGGAAGGGCTTTAAGTAAATATACACTTTAACAAATAATATCTTATGCTGTTTGCAGTTGAATATTTTCAAGCAAAATATCGGGTACACCACCATTAGCCAATACTTCACTGGCATCTAAAATTTCGATTCCTATTAGTTTTTCACCTTTGCCAATATTCAATGCTATGTCGTCATTTAGTCTTAAAGTTCGGCACTGTTGTTCACCTTCAATCAGCTTAATATAAACTGCATCCACTTCTTTATCATAACTTATTTTCATTTTTCCACCTAAAAGTAAAAACTATATACTGTAATTACCACTAATTCATTTTCTTCTTCTACAAAAACTGGAGCAACCTGCTTTATTGAATAAAACGTATCTAACCACAAATCATTATACTGAAAATTTTGCTTGCCTTGAATACGATTCTTCTTTGCCGGTTCACATGCTCCATTTCGAATTGTCTCAATAACTTCATCAAGACTAACTCAACGTTCCTTGCATTGAATTAAAGCATGGTTAGATAATCGTATTGGTTTTTCGGATTCCATAGTTTTCTGACTTCATAAAATATTAGCCTACGTAGAAATTATCACAATCTCAACTCTACGATTGAGTCTTCTACCGAATTCGGTATCATTGGTGGCTAGAGGGCGTCGTTTTCCGAGCCCTTTGATTTCAATTCGATTAGGAGAGATGCCCTTTTGAATTAAATATTGACGAACACTATTTGCTCTTGCTTCGGACAATTTGTCATTCAAATGATGAGAACCAATGTCATCGGTATGCCCTTCTACTAAAATATTGATATTCTTCTTATTTTCCATGAACTCCGCTAAGATGTCAAGCTCTCGTACAGTTTCAGGTAAATCGGCACGATTAGTCTGGAAGAGCAAATTTTCGATGATTAATTTCCTGCCAAGCTCGACAATAGGTATCATTTTTCTAATCAATTGCTTACTGTCGCTACTGAACAAGGCGATTTCGATTGAATCCGGAATCGTTTCTTCAGTTGATTCGAATGTCAAATAATATAGATTTGTCAACTGGCTTGAAAAGTTATCTAAAATTGTCGAAAAGGGGTAATCAATATCGTAAAAAGTTCCGCGAGTTTTACTCGAAAGCACTTTGTAATTAGTAAGTTTGGGAGGAACTATCGTAAAGACGCGAATATCATTTTTTTGCATCATTTCAACCATACTTGCAGTGGTTTGGTCAGTCACACCATGCCCATCTTCACCTTTTTGGTGATATGGAGCGTCGGTAATCATTACACAAACGCGATTTGATTCTTCTCGCCATTTAATCATCTTAGCAGCTGCTTCTAAAGCTTCGAGAGCATTTTCCTTTTCGTCACCGCCGCCACGTGCTTTCACGGGATTTAACCATTTCAAGAAGTCTGATACATTTGAAGTCGGGTCATAAACTTTCTCGATATCGTCGCTAAATAAAATTAAACCCAATCTATAATCAATACCACGTTTGACAAGAGTTTGGGTGAAAAATGTGATATTTGATTTGATTGAGTTGATAATTGGTTGCATCGAGCCTGTTATATCAACGGCAAAAACAAAATCAACAGGCACATTTTCTGCGACCGGGATTTTCTCAACCTGAAGAATATCACGCCTTCTCCCCTTTTCAAATACAAACAAGTTTTCGGCTGTAAGTGTGTCGAGAGGTTCACCAAGGCGGTTATACGCTTCAATCATGATTTTAATCATCGGGAACGTGGTTATATCCACACTACGGACGGTAATTTCGATTTCTTGGCGGGCAGATTGAACTCTGGCATCTTCGAGTATTTCCCGAGCCTTATCATCAGATTCCTGAGTTTCGGACTGTGAGAAAATATCTGTAGCCATTAGTATGAACAATATCAGAATCGCATGAACAATTTTTATATGCAACAAATTGGTTAACATTTTAAGCTTTTAGGTACTTTTAAAAATAAATCGGTTTAGTCAAAATACAAAACCCCGCAACCAATATAGAAATATCATTACGGGGTTTCATAACGAAATTATATAGTCAATCTTATAACTGGCGAGATCATAAAGAAATTCTGGATTTCAAAAGGTCTCGCATCTCTCATTGTTGTTGAGTATTTTCCTTCAAGATAGAACCAATCGCCAAATATTGGCATAAAGACTCTTGCTAGAAATACTTGGTTTGAAATTTGGACACTTGCTCCGAATGGGAAAGCTGCTTGGCTTCTGTATGAAACTTTGAAAAACATCCAATCAGCGACTTCATTAGGCTTGTATGTAATCAAACCGTCAACATTTTCATCAGAAATTCTATGTATAGGTCCAAAACCTTCAACAGGTTCTTCGTATAATGCAGCTTCACTAACTTCAGTATAATTGATACCAAAATCAAATCTGAAATAATTTTCAGGATTTTTCTTATCTAACCACCAATGATAGAAAGCTGTGAATTGTCCGGTAGCTCTCAAAAGTGGAACTGTATGAGTAATTTCAAAAGCTCTCGGGTCTGATGGGTTGAATTGTACATTTCTGTCCACATTTTCCATCTTACCATAAGATTTAAAATCAACTGTTTGAGTGCCGACTCTTTGTAATGGCAACTCAACATTCAAGCCTATACCAAATGCAGGATGGAACCAAGCATGAACATCGGTACCAAAAATCAATTTGCCACCCGGTCCGGCATTGAGAGTACGGTCTGCAACCCAACTAAGCAATGAGTTGTTGTTAGCCAAACCACTCGAAAGGCGATATCCGCCACCCAAGTAAGCATTTATCAAATAAGGAATACCTTTATTTGTTTCTATATCATTATTGATATAGAGTGGCCTTTGGAGCAAAAGTTTCGCTTCACCGGCAGACCAGAAATGGTAACCAACTTGGTCAGTACCCATAATTGAACGTAACCAGAAACCTGTTTGACCGATTTTCATAGCTTGCTCGAAAAGTGACAATGTAAATGCATGGTCAACATTTGTTGGGCGGTCTAAATAATTGGTAATAACTTCGGCTTGTGAAGGAGTGATAGGAGCTTGGGTTGGCAAATCGGTAAAGCAATAATCGCGACGTGCAAAATCATTAGGCTCACCGCGAAGCATACCTGAGTAAAATAAATTACCTGCCAGAAAACCGACCAATACATCGCTGAAAGTAGCCTCAATTTCTGTGGCGTTCATACTTTCACTTCCGGAAGTAATCATCAATATTTCAAATGGGTCATAATCAAACTCCCGCGGTGCGGCAAGTATTTGAATATCTTCTCTACTCAAGTTACTTTCGGGGTAACCATGATACAGAAAAGACTGATATATTTGGACTAACAAATCCGGTTCGCATACTTTCCAACGCGGAAAATACTGAACGATTTGCGGATCCATTGTCGTAAGCGAATCAATGACTCCTTCTCTGTCTAATATCTGAGTTTTGGCTTCAAAATTGGTTAACATAACCAATACTGCCGAAATAATAATAAAGTTTACAATCTTTTTCATAATCACTTTCATTATAAGTTTACAAAATTCGATTAAAAATTAACAATGAATCGAGCCATCGGTAAAAACACGCTTTTCTTTTCCCACATACGAGGGTCTTCTGTAAATGCTTTGAAAAAGCCCTTAGCATCCAATCTCAAGGAGAATGTATTATCTACAATTGGTACTTGAAGCCATATATTAGTATATAATCCTTCGTCAAAATATTGCATTGAAATACCAAATGGAGTTGACAAACCGCGAGCCATAAAATCTACTCGACCGGAAATTCCACCTACTGATTCGTCGCCGAGTCTTTCAAAAGTTATCTCATTACGGCGAGTTTCGGGATTTTCTGTGCTATTATGATACCATTTTTCTACGCCATATATTGTACCACCCAATCCAAATCTGAGTAGATAGTCTCTATCAACAGCGACAGCGAAAGTATAATGCAATTGTGCATTGTATCGAACTAGATAGTCCAAATCGAATGGGTCTGTTTGATAAGTATCGGGCGAAAGATTTCTTTCAAGAGGACCTTCGACTGCATCTCCAAATACATAACCCAAAGTAGTATTGAACACACCACTCTTTGGAATTACTGCGAATGGGAAGTCTGCTTCAAAAGCTACACCGACACCGGCATGAGTCAATTTTCTTTCGATGTTATAAACATCTGTGGTAAGATTTGACCAACCGTTAGTCGGCAGAATTACACCCATTTTGACTGCTTGCCAAATAGCACTAAGGGTCATTCTCTCGCTCCAGAAAGAAGGATAATTTATGCTTTCGATACCATATTTTAATTCGATTCCAAATTTTGGCAAAGCGAGATTCGGACGTCTGTCAAGAGTATCAGTAAAACCATCCGGATAAGATAACATCGGATAGTCATATTGTCTCCAACTGATTAAATCGCCACTTACGATAATTTCGTTGAATTTATCAGTAATATCAAGCGCTTGTCCTTCAGAAATTCTTTTGAAAGACTGAATATCGAAACTTTGTACTTGAGCTTCGTCGCTGATAAGAGATTTGGTAACGCCTGCTTGAGGAGCAAAGAATTTGATATAAGTACCAATTCCTTGTGCTTCGAGAGTTTTATCTTCGACCATGCCTTGCATGAATGCATTCATCAACAAATCGTAAAGATTATCTGCACGGTAATCTTTAGCGTCGAGCGTATGCTCTTTCAATTCAGGATAAGTATATACATTTGTCGGAGAAGGTCTGTTTATATTTCTAGTCAAACCACGTTCATCAGAATACGATACAATCATCGCAATAATAGTATTGGGAGTGAGTTGTTCGCGACCCTTACGAGTAGTTACAATATATACATTGCGTACCTGCGGAATAATACCTCTGTCTTTACTTTTGTAGTAATTGAAGATACAATCAAAAGATTCGGGTATCGGCAATGACCTTCCAAATAAGGTACGTTGAATTGCTCCTGCATTGTCACCATTGTTTACACCGGTTTCAATCATTTGCAAAACAGCAATATCTACTCCTTTCAAACATTCTTCATCTGCAGTTACTCCCATTTCTCCAAGAGTTATAGCTTCATCTCTATCCTTGATAATCCTGCGGATATCCTTTTGGTCTTTAAGACTATACACGGAGATATTGGAAAATCTGTAATTTTTAAAATTGAAAAGAATACTCTCAAGTTTCATTCTGAAAGACTCGTCACCAACTTGTGCTTCAGAGCGTTCAGGTAAAGTCAGGAACAGTGTCGCAATCAACACGACAATGAATGTTGTTTTCTTAAACATTTTATAGCCCTTGCAATTCAAACATTTTATTTTCATTTAATTAATTTACTATTTATCAAAATATATATACTTCAAAATTTCTCGTTAGCGAAGCCCACCACCACCGGCACCGGGACGTCTTTGTCCTTCGCGTGCAGGTTCGTAGTTAATTGGTATTCTTAAACTTGTAGTAGTCGGTGCAGAACGAATTCCGTTTACAGGGTTAGTAGCTATCGCTGATAACGGCACAACTATTTCGCCTACAACTTTTGTTTCGCCTCTTTCGAGTTTACCGGATATTTCAAATTCCATTCTATAATTACCGTCAGCGTCACCGTCCAACATTGGTTCAGTAATCGCAGTGAACCCTTTCAGTCCGTCAGTATTTATAGCACCTGCAACTTGAAGAGCAACATTAGCATATTGGTCACGAGATGCTTGCGGTTTGGATACACTTATACCTGTAATTACAATTCTTATTTTCGCCGGTGGTCCGTTCGGGTCAACACTCATTCTGACTGAGCGGATACTTGGTTCTTCCTGACGAATCGGGAATGTAGCTTCAGGGAATAAATCAACTTCACGGTTAGTAAGAGGTTGAATCCATGCAATTCTCAAACTAACTTCTTTTGCATCAGGAGTGAAATAGAAGCCATAATCGCTTCCGATTCCAAGTCCAAATGTTTCCGGATATTGATTATTTGCATCAGTTTTCACGGTAATACGGAAGTTATTAGCAGGTATCTTGCCACCTGAAGTAGGTTCAACATTGAATATCAACGGGTAACCGTAGAAGGCAAATGAACCCATTCTTGTTTTTAAGTTCGCTTCTGATTGTTCTGTAAGAGCAGTAGAGAATATTTCAAGTTCCATTGTCTTATCTTCTGTTTTCGAAGCCAAAGTATGAGTAATTTCAACATCATATTTACCCGGAGATAATACTTTATCTACTACACCACGATATTGTCTGCTTTCTCCGGATGGAGGTTCAGCAATTCCAAGTCCAGCAATTTGGTCAAGGGGCTGGAAGTTAAGTCTTGCAATAGTATTGCCATTCTTGTCCTTGACTATACCGGTTAAGTTATTTTGATTTGGTTGGTAAGGTGAAATATTGAATTCAAATACAGCCTCAACCTCATCAAATGAAGGCAAATAAGTTGGCATAGTTATAGTTGGTGAAGCAATCGTAGGCTTAGGAGTGACAACACGAATGTTGAACTCGATACTGCCTCTGTTTTGTTCAAAGTTAACAGATTGTCCAGGAGCTAAAAGCTTCACAATGTAACCATACAGATTAATGTTGCCAATTACTTCTTCGGCGTCATCTTCTGTAGATGCTTCCATTTTTGCTTCGTTTAATTGTTTGTTGAAATCAACAATATCAGTTGATTCACTTAAAGATTCAAGCGATGGCAAACTATATTTATCAAGACGCATAGTCAATTCTTTCATAACCTTTCTCAAATCGCGAACTGTCAATTGGACTGTACCAATATTAACCGTAGCTTCGTCGCTAACAGCATCAACTTTTTGGTCGGCTTTGACACCAAGTATTCTGTTAGTTCTCGATTCAAATCGAAGTTTGTACCAGCCTGATTGATTTGGTGGTTGGAAATGAACAACAAATGCGCGGCGATGCATATCATTAGCACCACTATATTGGTCTGCACTTGATTCCGGTGAATAATAAAATATACTATCCTCAGGCATATTCGTTGGACCGAAAGTAGGACCAATCATTCTAAATTTTTCAGGAGGATAAAAAGGAACGATTTCTTTCATATTGATTTGTGAGAGATCAATGTTATTGAAAGTAGCTTCTTTGTCAAGATTTAATTCTCTAACACCCAAAAACTCCCACTGAACATCAGGGAATTCACCACTAATCTTATCACCGGGGACAAGATTGAGGAAGTCAACTCCTTGGCTTTTGAGGTAATTTTCCGTTGGGAATGGTGGTGCATTTGAGGGATTTTGGTCGTTTGAATAGAAAATTTGATATTGCAACTGCTCAACATTAGCCAATTCGACTAATTTTTGGAGACGTTGCACATATTCTTTTTCAGTTTCAAACTCTCGTTTATTAAGTGAAGAACTGACATCCGTCACGCCAACTTCAACAATATATTTACGATACGATTTGATATCTGTACCAAAAATAGCTTTGATATCAACACCGGGAGGAGGCAATGTAATTTCATCCTGTGGTCTAGTGTTAATACCTTCGGTGCCTGCGCCCGATTGAAGTTGCGAGAGAATACTTTCTACTATTCTCATAGCTTCTTGCGTCTTCTTATGAAGATGTTCTTCAGCTTCATCACGCTCTACAATGATGATGAGAAGCTCTAATACTACCGCAAGATACAATACGAAATAAACCTTACCGGCTCCGCCGCCTTTTGACATGTTACTACCTCCAAAAGTGATTTCTGCACTTTAAAAAATATTTATCTTTACTTCAAACTAATAAACTTTTTTTTACTACCATTAATTTATTTACGTAATTTATGAATTTTTTTTTAAAATCCATAATAAAAGTTCAATTTAAAAATCTTGTTAGAAAATTTCAAACATTCAGACAACTAATTTATAGCAATTAGTTGATAAATGCAAATAAAATTTAACATAAGTGCAAATTTATTTATGAACATTTGTTCAGTATTGTCTTCTTTTTAATTAAAAATTGGTCATTCCTAATCTATGCTATTACTCTATTCATAGAGTTATCAACTTTAATTATGAACGAATTTTCATTTTTTATCTGCAATTTTGAATTTTGCTGATAAAATTTTCTTTCTTATGATCACAATCTGTCTTTTATATAAATCTGCTTTAACTAACATATACTCAAAGAACGAATGTACTTAGATGCATGAAATTCAAGAAAATTCTACTCAAAAACTATGATTAAGACAAGGTGGAGCAGGTTTTTCTTTCACCCAAATCGAAAAGATTTGCTCTTGGCATAACCCAAATCATTTTTAACCCTTGTCAAATAACTTAACGAATTCTTAATTTCTATTTTCAAAAAGATTCTTAATTATTTGTAATATAATATTAATTTTTGATTCATAAGCTACTTTTTTAAACTTTTTTTCATTTTTCTCTCATTTTCTTTCAAAATTCCCATTCAATATTTCTATTGCTTGATGAAAACTGTTTCGTTACGATTGAAACCACCGGGAAAAATTTCTTGTTGAGCAGCGGGTCTGCCAGCCTTTTGATTGTTTAGCATCACCAAAGAATAACTCATGTAATGAAAAAGACGGCTAAAGGGACGAATTGATGCAATTTGGTCAAAATATATTACTGTACATAGTTTTGAATTGCTCGCAGGGTGGTCTATATTCATCATTAAGATATGGTCATTAATCGGTAAGGTTTGCTCATTGTTTTGAAAATTCTCCTTAGTCAGCTTCATTCCGTTGGGTAAATTCTGCGCTAATGAGGCAATTGTGCTATTATTTTCAATATTGCCGAGCAAAATCAATGAGTTTTCGTTGACCATCTCTGTAGTTACGGCATCTTGAGTGTAATGTTTGAAATTATAGCCGCTTTCCTTCAGCATTTCTACAAATTTAATCGCCATCTCATAATCGGGCGAATCGCTCGACGGAATGACAACAATCGGGTTATCGTTGACTGTGCGATTCAAACTATAAGGCATTTCCCATTTGTAGAGCTTACGCAAAACTTCGTAATTCGGGTCCACATGAATTTTTTTAACTTCAAATCCTGCATCAAATGAGATTAACTCCACACTATCTTTGACATTGAAATACTCTTTACGGCTTTGATTGTCGCCTTCGAATAGCACCGGCACCGAAAGATAATAATCCAAATCCTGAACTATTTCGAGAGATACCAAATTGGAATCAATCGTTACGTTTTTCAATCTCAATTCCGGAATTTCTTTTTCTTTGAGCCATTGGTCAAAAACTTTTCGTGTTGGGATATCGAGTTTTGCGGCTTTAGCTTCCGAATTGAAAAGTCCGGTTAGGTGGAACCAATAAGCCCTTTTGCCGGAATTGCGTTCTGCGAATTTCTTCAAAACATCGAAAAACATTTCTTTTCCAAACAGCTTATAAACCTCATACAATGCAAAAGCCCCTTTGGAGTAGCCAACAACGGCATCATAAGTATCTTTTTGATATTTGAAATCATACACAGGATAGTTTCGGTCTTCGGGAAGCGAGGCGATTGCAATTAAGGCTTTTTTTCTCCAATCTTCAGCACCAGCCGTGTCTCCTGTCAGCTCGTTATAATAATAATTAGTCGAGAAAGTTGTGAGCGCTTCGCACCAATTGCCTGATTCGTAGTCCACAAATACGCTGTTGCCCCACCAATTATGAACGAATTCATGTGCTAAAGAGCCGGGCGAAAGCGTTACCCACGGCATAGCCATAAGTCTGCCGGAAAGCAATGTATAACCCGGCATTCCAAATCCAGAAGCGAAAAAGTTCTCAACTACATGGAAAGATTTATATGGATATGGTCCAAACAAATCTGTGTAAAAGTCGTAATATTCCTTCATCGCGTTGAGGTAATCTTCGCTTTTGACCAAATCGGCAAGTTTGTAAACTGAAAATTCAACATCTTTATACATAGTTGAATCTTTAATATACTTCCCTCCTACCAGAATCATACCGTCAATTGGTTTTTCAGTGGTGATGGTATAAATTGAATTGTTACCTGATTTTGCAACTTCAATCTCGCCACTTGTTACAATGGTATATTCAGCCGGAATTGTGATTTTGACATCGAATTTGGCAATGTCTTTGTCAGTTTGCGGGTAGAATGAACCACCGGGCAGATATATCCCTTCGTTGTTCTTTGCAGAGATTATACCTGCAGTACGTGAATGGCGCTGAATTAGATTCGTTTCATCGGGCGGATTATAAACTGTGCCCTTGTATGTGATAGTTACGTCATTTGCTTCTTTGATTCCGTTGCCACCGTACTTTTGATTTTTGATAGTCGGGTTGTCGAATATAATTTCAGAATAATTTGGGTCATCATTATTAATGGTATAATTTAGTTTACCTGTGTGATTTTCGACACTTAAAATTTTAAGTGATTTGAGCAATTTGACACTTGAACGCTTTAGCACAGGATTTTTGAATTTGATTTTTGCTATTCCTTCGAGCGATGAATTTTCGGGAATGATTGTGGCTTCGATTTCAAAATTTTCGATGCTGTTTTCGCCAAAATGAGAGCCTCCGCCCATCATTGGGAATGGTTCACGTTTGGGTTCTTTCGAATAAATCACAAAATCGCCCTCTTTTTTCATACTTTTATCATATTTGGGGGCGCTTTCATCATCGCCGTAATACTTTACTGTAATCACGCCAAGTTTGAGTTTACTGTTCCGTTCTGCGACTTTTTGGACAGTTCCCAAGTAGCTGTTTGAATGGAAATCACCGTTGAAATGTATGATTTTTCGTTTTGGATTATCATTGCGATGCATTACGATGCTTTCAGCCATAGTCTCGTCTTTGATAAGTTGAGCACCATAGTAAAGAAACATCGTGTTTTCTTGATTTGGAGTGAGCGAATCAAACTTTGATTCGGAATTGAGCATAGTTTTGAAGAATTTTGATGCGTAATCATCTTCCTTCAAGAGCATCTCTTTTGCTACGAAAGCTTTTTCTTCATAGGGCAAATCATTGATTTTCGTCATGCCGCCTTGGACATACATCGCTGCATATTTTCGCGGAATGTTGGCTGCAATCACCGAAGCCTCGTTTTCCTTTGCCAAATCTACGAGTGGTTTGTAGAATTTCTTATAATCTCCCCAAGGGCGAGAATTTTTGAGAAATTCCTCTTCATCAATTATACCGGTACGGAAATTATCGAGATGTTTTTGGACATCACGTTCGAACATTTCAAGAGAAATGTCAACTTTTTTGTCCATTTTGTAAACATTTTTCAAATATTCGTATTGAAGAAGATGATTCAAACTGTCGTCGTGAAATTCGCCAAAGAATATCACATCGAAATCCTCAGCCCTTTCAGCCATATCTTCAACCGAGACAGCTTTTCCGCTTTTGGTATCGTAGATGACATATTCCTGAGCATGCAACATTGTAGCAAAAAATCCTATCAATATATATATACATAATTTCATATCAAAAAACCTTTAAATTTATAACATTAATCCAAATAAAGAGGACCGTCCGGACCAACCGGCAATCCAAATAACATCCATACAATTAATAATAGAGTCCAAAATATTGTGAACAAAATTGAATACGGTAACATTGTAGAAATAATTGTACCGATGCCGTATTTTTCGTCATAGCGTTGAGCAAATGCCACAATCAGAGCAAAGTAGCTCATCATTGGAGTGATGAGATTCGTCACAGAATCGCCGATTCGGAAAGCGGCTTGTGTGAGTGCCGGGTGATAACCCAAAAGCATGAACATCGGGATAAACACCGGAGCCATAATCGCCCATTTTGCAGAAGCGCTGCCCATAAACATATTTATAAACGCTGAAAGCAACACAAAGGCTACAATTAACGGAATGCCCGTCATGCCAACGTTTCGGAGGAAATCGGCGCCATTAATCGCTACGATTAAGCCTAAATTGCTGTATTTGAAAAAGTAAACAAATTGTGCTGCGAAAAATACCAACACGATATATGTGGACAGTGTGCCCATCGAAGTTATAATGTGCTTCATCATTTGTTTGTCGCTTCTGATTGTACCGACAATCCAACCGTAAACTATGCCCGGAATCAAGAAAAACAACAAAATCCCTGTGATAATGCCCTCAAAAAATGGCGAATGGAGCACACCGCCATCTACAGGATTACGCAAAATTCCATTTTCGGGGACAATTGTAAATACGAACCCTATAACAAATACAAGCAAGCTAACGCCAGCCCAACGTAATGCTTTCTTTTCGACATCATTCATTTTGTCAACAGGCACTCTTTCGGCGTCACCCGTATATTCTTTTAGTCTCGGTTCGACGATTTTTTCTGTGATAAGAGTCCCCAGTACGACTATAATAAAGGCTGAAGCAAACATGAAATAGAAATTCACGGCAGGGTTGATAGTCATTGCCGGGTCAATAATTTGGGCGGCAGATTGCGAAAGTCCGGCGAGAATCGGGTCCACAGAGCCAATCAAAAAGTTTGCTCCGAAACCACCACTGACACCGCAAAAAGCTGCGGCAAGCCCTGCCATTGGGTGGCGACCCAAAGCATGGAAAATAATCATACCGAGTGGAATCAGAATTACATAACCTGCTTCGGATGCAAGATGCGATATAATTCCCGCGAGAACGATTGAGCCGGTAATCAGTCTTGGCGGTGCATTTGTCACTAAAGCGCGAATCATTGCAGTGAACAAGCCCGAACCTTCGGCAACGCCGATACCAATCATTACAGCCAGAACGTAGCCCAAAGGTGGGAAATTCACAAAATTCGCAGTCATATTCGTGTATATCCAACGAATCCCATCGCCACTCAGGAGGCTATTCACTCCAATAATTGAGCCGTCTGCCGGATGGATAACCTGCCACTCGAGCAGTCCGCCAATCCACGACATAATAGCTACAATGACTGCAAGGAGAGCGAAAAGGGTTGCCGGGTGCGGCAATTTATTACCAATAATTTCAATATAGTCTAACGATTTGTTAAATAACTTAGATGCACTTTCTTTAATATTCATTTTCATCCTTTGTGTTCTATACAAAAGTTCAAATTTACCGATATTTTGCGAAGTGAAAAGAAAAAATATGAATGTTGGAGAATGTTAGTGAAAAAAATAACATTATTATCAATTGCTTTTCAATATAATTTTACATATTTGTAAATCTGAATTCTATCTTTTTAACAATTTGATGAGTTTGAACGAGGGCTGAACATGAGAATAATAATACTAATCCTATCATTTGCTTTGTTGTTTACTGCAACCCAATGTACAATGGGTTCCAAACGTATTTTGAATTACCAACCTCAAAAAATCCAGACTGCCGCAATTCCCAAAATCGAACTTGAACGAGAAAGCATAGTAAAATTGCGAGAAGATGGATATACAACTATCGGAAAAATTGCCTCAGTTGCATTGAATGGCAAAGCCAACGCGATTGCAATCAGTAACGAAAAGGAATTGTTGTTTTATGACAATTCGACAGGCAATTTAATCAAAAAAATTGAAGCCAAATTCGAGATGACTGATTTGGTTGCAAATTCACATCGCCAACCCTACATTGATTCTAACGTTTATTATAGACTCGCAAAAGTACCTTATGTACCAATCAAAGACTATAAAACAAAAAAAATTGACAAAGACATCGCTCAAAAAGCTATTAAGAATTCCTTCTTGTCAGTCAGGTGTATAAATGATGAATTTTATGCAAGCGCTAATATTATGTGCTATTTTGTAGCCAAAACTTATGACCAAGTAGTGGATAATGTACCGGTAATCTTTCGCTTCGACGAGAATTTGAATACTGATTCATATAAAGTTATTGAGATGAACAAAAACAGTCATACAATTGCTTATGATTTTTGGATAAACAATCATATGTATGTTACTTCACCGGGTGGATATGAAGTTCCTGCATTTGGAGGCGAATTTGAATCAAACCCTACGGCATCGAAATTTGATTTACATGGTAATTACATAGAAACAGTGGCGCATATGAGCCAAAACTATCGTTTAAAAGGGAAATTTAATTTGTTTTGGGTAGTCCCGAAATTCGTCGAACTGAATCAACAAATTCTGATGCTCTACCCCGATGAATTGTCGGTATTTGGCGAGCATAAGAAGTTGTTTGATTTGCAAAATTTGCCTTTTAAAAATGATACAGGTTTTGTTTTTTTATGAAAATTATGCTCGTCACTGCCGTCGTACAGACAGCAGACCCGAGATGTCCGTGCTGTCTCGTCTTTTCCCGATAAAAATCATAGATGCCTTCGAAAATGATAACAAGCTATATACGATAATGATTATTTGGGACAAAAGTAATCCACTTGGCTTTTACTATCTAATGCAAGAATACACACAAGACGGCAAATTACTCCGTGAAGTAACCTTGCAGGACGAACCTTCAAACCAAATCCGGCAATTTGCTTTCAACAAACACGACCAACAATTAGTTGTGTTTAAGAAAAGCTCACATACTTGGACAGCTGAGAAATGGAGAATGAAGTGAAGACAAATTTAGTACATTTACCAAGTTAGTGTTTCCAAACTATTGCAACTTTCTTTCAAAAGAACAGTCATACTATTATTAGTAACTTTCTTGGGAGAAAGAAAATGAAATTAACAGGAATTTTTTCTATAATTATGATGGCATTAATTGTCATTTCTTGCGGTGAGTCAAATTCACCTTCAGTTGATAATCTGACGCTAAAAAGCAACATATCGCAAACCAGCTTAAGTAATTCGACCAATGTTAAACAAGATGAAATACAAAATGGAATTACAAACATCAAAATTCATTCTGTAAGAATACTTTTGAATAATATTACAATCAAACTCAACGACAATGAAAGGAACATTAAAGCTGTACCGGTAGTTTTTACCGTTACTGACGAAGTAAATTCGTATGAGTTTGCAAATGCAGATTTACCTCAAGGCGGTATTGACAAAATAAAATTTGAAATCCATCGCTTTGCATCGAGTGAGATTGATAATTACAAATCAAATCCTTCTCTTAAAGACTTTGCCACCGATGAAAGATTTACAATAATTATCAAGGGGACAACCATAAATAATGCTGATGAAACTCCTTTTGAATATAAGTCTGAGGTTGTAGGAAATTTGAGCTTTGATTTCAATCCTCCACTTCTTATTGAAGATAATAAGAATTTAATCGTGGATTTTGAATTTCAATCGGAAATGGTTTTCAAGGATAAAGGATTTATTTTAGATCCAAATGACTCTAATAATAAAAGTCATATAGACAACCAAATCAAAAATGCAATTAGAGCTATTAAAAGGTAATTTGAACTTTGAATGGGGAGAAATAAATCCTTTCTCCCCAATTCTCCTTAAATGTTCTTCCCCCAACCGGTACGATAAAAACATAGAGAAAGCAACAAAATTCGTAAAAAGCAGATAGTTTTTTAGTCCTGCCAAAATTTTAAACAACACTTTTTAGCATTTATCGTTGTTTGATACAATCGAAAATCAAACAAAGAGAATTGCAATGAAATTGAAAAGTTACGCCGAAGGGCATTGGGTAGAAGGCACAGAAGCCGGACAAAACTTGTACAACGCAGTAACCGGCGAAAAAGTTGCCGAAATCAGCAGCAAAGGATTAGACTTTGGCGGAATGTTGGAATATGCCCGTAAATACGGCAACCCGGCTTTGCGAAAAATGACATTCCACGAAAGAGCAAGACTATTGAAAGCTTTGGCAAACCACCTGATGAGCAAAAAAGAAATTTTCTACGATTTATCATGGGCAACGGGCGCCACCAAAACCGATTCGTGGATTGACATCGAAGGCGGAATCGGCACTTTGTTCACCTACGCAAGCAAGGGTCGCCGCGAACTACCCGACACACCATTCTACCTTGATGGCAATCTCGAGCCACTTTCCAAAAACGGCACTTTCGTGGGTCACCACATTTGTGTGCCATTGGAAGGAGCCGCAATCCATATCAATGCATTCAATTTCCCTTGCTGGGGAATGTTAGAAAAAATGGCACCCTCAATTTTAGCAGGTCTGCCAACAATCATCAAACCCGCATCGCTCACAGCATACTTAACCGAAGCAATGGTTCGCGAAATAATTGACTCGAAAATTTTGCCCGAAGGAGCTTTGCAATTGATTTGCGGAAGTGCCGGAGATTTGCTCGAGCATGTAAATTATCAAGATGTCATAACATTTACCGGCTCAGCAACAACGGGAATGAAATTGAAATCGAGCAAAAACATTCTCCAAAACTCAGTACGATTCAACATGGAAGCTGATTCGCTGAATTGCTCGATATTAGGTCCCGACGTCACTCCCGACATGGAAGAATTTGATTTATACGTGAAGGAAATCGTTCGGGAAATGACCGTCAAAGCGGGACAAAAATGTACTTCAATCCGCCGCGCCATCGTCCCTGAAAATTTGATTGAAGAAGTTGGGAAAGCTATCAACAGCCGCTTGAAGAAAAATATCATTGGCAATCCCCAAACTGAAGGCGTAAGAATGGGACCATTGGCAGGTTTCGACCAAGTCGTCGAAGTCCGCGAAAGAGTTGCTGATTTGCTTCGTTCAGGAAAAATAATATCGAGTTCGCTCGAAGAACTCGAAGTGGTCGGCGCAGACAGAAGCAAGGGAGCATTTTTTGCTCCAACATTATTGCAATGCGATAATCCTTTTGATTGCACCGAAATCCACGACATCGAAGCATTCGGTCCCGTAAGCACGCTCATTCCGTACAAAAATATTGATGAAGCTGTCAAATTGGCAAATTTGGGCAAGGGCAGCCTTGTAGGTTCGATTTTCACCTCAGATGATGAAGTCGCACGCGAGCTATTTTTCGGCACAGCGACAAATCACGGACGAATAATGATTATAAACAAAGATTGCGCAAAAGAGTCAACCGGACACGGTTCGCCGATGCCGCATCTTGTGCATGGCGGACCCGGCAGAGCAGGTGGCGGCGAAGAATTGGGTGGCATCCGAGCAGTAATGCACTATATGCAACGCACAGCGATTCAAGGCAGCCCGACAACGATTAGCCATATATCGCAACAGTGGATGAAGGGTGCCAAACGACACGAAGATTTGATACATCCATTCCGTAAGCATTTCGAAGATTTGAAAATCGGCGAATCGTACGAAACTCGCGGACGCACAATCACCGAAACCGATATAGTCAATTTCACAAACGTAAGTTGGGACACATTTTACGCTCATACCGACATTACGGCATTAGACGGCACTCTTTTCGAAGGCAGAGTGGCTCACGGCTATTTCGTGCTTGCTGCTGCGGCAGGTCTCTTTGTTGACGGGCGCCGCGGTCCGGTCATGGCGAACTACGGAATAGACGAATTGCGTTTCATCAAGCCAGTCTATGTCAACGATACAATTCATGTATTCCTGACGGTAAAGGAAAAGACCATCAAAGAGCCCAAGGAAGACATTGCTGACCATGGCGTAGTGAAATGGGACGTCGAAGTGCTGAATCAGCACGACGAAGTAGTCGCAAATGCTACTATTTTGACACTTGTTGCCCAAAAAGCCAAAGCTTAAACACCCCTCACGTCAGTAGATACAAGTCACATAAAATTGATTTTACATGACTTGTATCTACACGAATTTTCTCATCCATTCACTTTATAATAAATGCCATACTTAATGTACAGCCCCGACTATAATCTTAATAGATGATTAGTAAGAAAGACCGAGAGCTGTTTTAATATCTTCAGCAGGAATTGAGAAAGATATACCCTCAGTACCGATTCCAAGCATTTTCCATTCAACCACAGAAATCAGGTCGCCATTTTCGCTTACCATAGGACCACCGCTGTTGCCACGGTTAATTGAAACGTCTGATTGAATGTAGTTGTAATTCCTGTATTTTCTATTGTTTGAAACAACACCTTTCGAAACTGATTGCCCGAGGTCAATTGATTTTGGAGTACCGATTGCAAATAAACTTTGACCGATTCTGTAATTTTTTGATTCAGGAATTTCAAAAGCGAAGTCAAAATCTCCCTCAATTTTAAGAAGTGCCAGATCCAAGACATTATTTGATCTTATTATCTTGGCTTCATATTCTTTCCCGTCACTTGTCAAAACGATATATTTTTTCTTTTTATTAATAACATGATGATTAGTTATCAGATAACCCTCATTATTGATTAAGAACCCGCTACCGTGGCTATCGCTTGTTTTAATAGTGACTGTTGCCATCATTGCTTCTTCAATATTGGTGGGCTTCTTAGCCGGTCTCTTAACTGAGAGTAAGTCGAACTGCATGGTTGTAGCAGTATCAAATTTTCGCAACTTTTGTACATCGGTTGAATTCATAACGGTAATCAATGATGCTTCAAGAGCATCGTTCATTGAATTAATCACTGCTTTTTCCGTTTTGTATAAATCCTGACTAAAGAGCCCCGACTCACTTGTAAAAGGCTCGACATGCAGGGTATCACCATAAATATCTTCGATTGTCCATGTACCTTTTACTACAGATTGATAAATTGTTGACTTTACTAAATGCTTCACTTTGTTACCACCGTAATATCTGGTAACCTCATTAATATCAAGGTTGGTTACTTTACATCGAAGATTCAAAGTGTTAAGATTATCAAAGAAAACTGTGTTCGTTGTATCAATATATTCTGTTTTCTTAAGAACGTCATAAATGAGATTCTCAAATATTGTTGAAGTATATTTTAAACTGTCAGAATTAGATATTGTATGAGGTCCCTTTTTCTTTATGTAATCTGAATAATAATAAAAATTTATTCTGTTTTCATCTTTTTTGACATCAAATGAGATATTCTTAAAGAAAAATCTCTTTTGAGTAGAATCCCATTTTGGATATTTATAGTTATTATAGACGAACACAGAATCATCATAAAAGTATGACTTTGGACCGTAGTCAGCCCAAGGAGCTCCAACAACGACAAATGGTATCCAACTCATAATGTGCCAATACGAGCGGTGGTCTTGAAGGAGAATTGCGTACTCTTTCTTGTAACCATCTGCTTCAGCAACTATCTGTTTAACATGAAAGTCTTTCACTACCCAAGTTTTGACATCTTTGCCTTCACCAACAAATGCAGTATCAATAGTAACTTTGATAGCAGGATTATCAGATTTGATAACAATTTCCTGATTACGTGGTGCTAAAGTTGAAGCACAACCTGTTACGAAGAGAAATGAGAACACAACAACAACATATAGAATGATTTTCATAAAATTATACCTGAGTATTTAGTTAAAAAATATTTACAATTAATTTTCGCTACAATTTAAATTATATTTCATCTACCTTATTCTAAATAAGAAATATCGCTCTCAACTATTGCTATTCTATGAAGCAATACTACATTAATTAAACTCTCAATTTTCAATTACAAAATTACAACAAAATATTGTATTTTACCAAACTTTTGAAAATGTACAAATTTTCCATTCGTTACAAGTGAGGAGGAAAAATTCTAATACTTTATAAATTTTGTTCGCAAAATGCCCGAATCGGTAGTCACAGTAACGTGGTACATACCGGTGCTGAGTGCTTGCAATGGTAATTGAACTTCGTAAACCGGCGATTGCGGATAAGTGAACTGCATCACCTCAATCCCCGAATAGTCATAAACTTGTACCTTCTTCACAATCGTCGCCTCAGCAAATTGCAGCGTCACCGAATTCTCTGCGGGGTTGGGGACTGGGAGGATGATGTGGGAACCATTGATTTTAGTTGAAGTATCTACACTAACGGAAGATTGGGGTAATGGTTTGTAACGGACTGATGTAAGAGTTGGAAAACGCGTTAATACTAAAGTACTGTCATCTATGAATTCAATATCCAATACTCTTGAACTAATTCCCGGAATCCTAAAATCAATATGATTCTCACCTTTCACATCTGATTCAATAAACCCAACCAATTGTTCATTTAATGAACCATAAACAATAAAGTTAGTTTTATTTAATAGTAATTTATCAAATTCTTTCCAGCCTTTTACTGACTTCTTCCACAAAAAATTTCCTTCAGCACTTATTACCCCAAAATACCCTATGAATAAACTTTTAGAGCTTCCTGCAAAAGCTATTGAACCATCATGTAATGCTAAGATTGATTTTATGCTTATATCCTTATCTATTAATAAATCATGTTCGCGTATTTTCTGAAGTTTATTATCTAAAACTATAAATTTGTAACTGCTATCAACTTTATTAAAAACAAGAGCATATATATCATTTGAAGTATATTTTCGAATGTCAATTATTGTGTAATCAAGTGTTGTACTATCAGAAATTGCAAAATCATAATCAAGTGTTAATATTCGATTTTTGAGATCTTTATCAATACCGCCTATCAAAAATAAGTCTTCAGTATAATACCTTGTAATAGGAGCTCTCCAAAATGCTATATCAATATTCTTTTCAAAATTGTTTCCCCCAAAGATGGGTAGAGTTTTAAAAAATTTGGTTTGTAAAACATTTTGATAGTTACCTGAGGAACCAAATACAAATTCTGAATTTTTATTTGCTATCAAATCAGTACATTCGTAACAAAAAATCTTATTTGAGGAAAGTTTCAAAACGTCAAATTTATATTTGTGTAACATTGCAAAGTAGATTCTATATACATCTTCATTTGCATAAAAAATGTAAATGGAATCTTCAATTACCTCGGTCCCAATTAAGGAGTTTTCATCACCACCAAAAACACTATTATTGATGACTTGAACAAGCTGAATACTGTCATAATCAACGGTAATCAGGTATGCTTTAGTTATGAATCTTATATTGTATGTATCTCTTACTACAAGCGTAACCGTATATCTGCCTGCTTCTTTATAAGTGTGAGTAGGATTTTTCTCATTTGAATAAGATAAATCGCCAAAATTCCAAGACTGCTCAATTATTTCTCCCTCTGATAGGTCTTTGAAATTCACAACCAAAGGTGCTTCTCCTTTTGTTATATTTACCTCGAAATCAGCTTTAAGCAGAGGGTAAACTTCAATAAAGTTTTTTACAAACTTTTCATATACTTTACCAGCTTTAGTCAAACGCAATCTTACATCTATCATACCGGGTGTATCGAATGTAAAAGTAGGGTTAGGATGAAAAGTAGTCCGTCCGTCCGATAGCTCCCATTCAATTGCATCATATTCGAAATTGCTTTTGTTATATAGTTTAACAGACTGTCCTGTATAAACAAAATTCGAATCTGCAACGAATGCAGCATGTGGCTCGGTCGAAAGTAATTTAGAGTCGAATATTCCGAATCTATTACTTATAGTAAAAGCTATTAACGAATTACTCTTAGAATATAATAACTTAGTATAAGTATTAGCAATATCGGTCGAGTCAATGATATTTTTTGACTCAAAATCGTATAGAAAAATTCTATTATTTCTGATACCTGCAATGTATTCATCATTTTCTGTGAAACAAATACTGCCAAATTTGAAATTTTTTAGTTTTGAATGTGAAATGGTAGTTCGCAATTTCCAATCCCAAATCGTTAAATTTGACTCGGAATCAAAACCTGCCAATAAATTGGGTTTTGACGTGAAAATCAAACGATCATAACTTCTATAGTTTCTATCAGTAGTCTCATAAACTTTGTATAAATTGCCTGCACCACCTGACATAATGTCATAATAAGTCACAGTATGTTCATATTTTGTTTGGTCATATGTAATATCTCTATGTGAAAAATTTAGACCTGCAATACAAGTAAAATCATTATTGAAAACATAATTTGGTCCAATACCTACTTCACCCTTTACTCCAACATTCATGATATAGATCTGCATCGCCATACTTGACGAAGTATATCCTTGGGATATATTACTAAATTTAGCCGCAAAATATACTTCGCCTTTTGATGAATTATAATCAATTTGAATTTCAGGAGTAACTTTCATTTGAGTTATATCAAAAAAAGAATGGTACTTTATCAAGGTTTCTGTTTGTAAATCATAGAATTTAAATTCAGCAGGATTAATGTAATCAATTATGGATTTCATATCCGAAGTGATAATGGGCCATCCAATAGGTATGCTAATTCTTTTTTCATGCACCATCAAACCCGACTTCAATTCCCAAATCCTGAAATAATAGCTGTAATTATGATGTGATAATATCCAAAGACTATCACCGGTTGAAGACAATCCTGATTGACGAATTGAACCAATAATCTGTTTGTGTAACCAAATATTTCCTGATTGCTCCCATATACTTGTGTCTTGTTGAGCAAAAAGATTGAGGTTCGCCGCAAAGATGAATGCGGCGATGGCGATGAGTCTGAGCATAAACAA
>PGYU01000005.1 GCA_002839825.1 Ignavibacteriae bacterium HGW-Ignavibacteriae-1
CTTCACTTATAAGGATCAAATTCTCTGATGACGACAGATTCTTGGCAATGCTTGTAGGTGAACCAGACCATAATGATGAGACAGGAACAGTTTTGTATAACTCCGGCACTTGGGATATTTACGGAACTTTTTGGGGACATGAATATGGTGTTGAATACTGTGCTTTCTCACCTGATGGAACTAAAATGGCTACTTGTGATCGGAGTCGTTATGTGAAAATTTGGAATATTGAGGAAAGGAAACTGTTCACTGAAATAATGACTAAATATGGTTTTGTTCATTCTGTAATTTTTACTGATGACGAGTATGTAATTGCTAGTACTGGTGGTGCATTACCTTATATAAATATTGAAGGTAGAAAAATTTCGGATAATGCTCTTGTTTTTTCTATAAATAATTATTATTCATACACGATGGATTATAATCATATAGTCAATAAAATTTGTGGAGATTTCTCAGGTACTTCAATTACTGATATGGGTTATGTACTTTTGATAAACCCAGACGTCTCTTCAAGCGTTAATGAGCCTATCAAACAAAGTATTACTGCATCACCCAATCCTGCAAATAATTCAATAAAAATTAGTTTCAGTTTACCCAACTCGGGATTGACAAATGTTGAAATATGCGACCTTAACTCAAAGATTATACGCAAACTTCATACAGGTTTTCTCGAATCCGGGCAGCACTCTTTTGATTGGGGCACGAAAGCAATCCCCGCAGGTGTTTACTTTTGCAAGATTTCTTCAAAAGAATTTAACGAATCAGTTAAAATTATTGTGGAGAAATGAGTATCGTCCTAAAAAAGTTGACAAACATAAAAACAAAGAAAGCTCACCCCGACCCTTCGACAGGCTCAGGGTGCAACACATCTGAAATGTATCTATCTCGCTCTTACACTATTTTGTTACCAGCGGTGGTTTATCGGATTTTTGCATGTTGAAGTAAGTAAGAACTGTCGCAAGCAATAGTGGGATTACCCCACCAACGATAAATATCGCATCGGCAGGCAATCGGAGCCATGCCAAGTTAACAACATGTTGTTGCCCCAAAAATTCAAGGCTACGTGCATGCCAGTAGCCATTATTTATTACATCAATTAACTGCAGCACACCACTGGGGAACAACTGTAGTACAACCATTCCCGCCAAGCCAATATTCAATCCCCAAAACGATATTTTTACAAATTTTTCAATTCGATTCCAATGTTCTGAGGAGGAAACCTGCCTGATAGCAAAAACCAGAAAAGCCAATCCAAGCATTCCAAATACACCCATCATGGCTGCATGCCCGTGATTTGGTGTGAGGCTTGTACCGGTTTCGTAATAGCTTATTACCGGAAGGTTAATCAAGAAACCCAAAATCCCCGCGCCAATAAAATTCCAGACACCTACTGCAATCAAAAAGTAGAATGTCCATTTGTGCGGAAAATCAAGTTTTTCTCCTTTTTCATCTGCTCTGCGACGCATTAGCCTAACAAAGCCGGATGCTTCAAGGGTAAGCAAAATCAATGGAACAACTTCCAAAGCCGAAAAAGATGCAGAGAGCGCCATAGAAACATCTGTCTGTCCATTCCAATACCAATGGTGCCCTGTTCCTAAAATACCGGCACCCAGAAACAAAACCGCATCCAGATATATAATCCGTGTTGCCGTTTGCTTTGATACCAAATGCAGTTTATAGAACATTATGGCTACCATAACGGTGGCGAAAACTTCAAAAAAACCTTCTACCCAAAGATGTATTATCCAGAAGCGCCAAGTGTCCACAGTTGAAAAGTTTGTGGACGAACCGAAGAAGAATGCAGGAAGGTAAAAAAAAGGAATGGCGAAAGCCGCCAACAAGAAGAGCGTTTTCAATTCTCTTTCCTCGGGTTCCTTTTTGGAAGGTCGAACCATCCTGTAAAGTAGCCACGCCCATAGTATAAGCCCGATTGCCATTAAAACCTGCCATCCACGGCCTATCTCGAGGTACTCCCATCCCTGATTACCAAACCAGAACCACAAATTTTCCAATAAGCCTTTAACTCCGAGATATTGTCCAAAAAAGCTCCCAACAAGCAGGATTGCGAGTGCGATAAAAAGGAAATTTATCAAACCCACTTGCCCTTTTGGTTCCCGCTTTGACAGAAGTGAAGAAACAAATATACCACCACCAATAAAAGCTGTTGCAATCCAAAGAATGGCTGACTGCAAATGCCATGAGCGGAGGACGTTGGATGGAATTATCTTTGACAGGTTAAAACCGAAAAAGCCTTCCGGTTCGACAAAGTAATGAGCCATAGCTCCACCTGCCATTGTTTGAAACAAAAGAATGAGAATTGCAACCACGAAGAATTTTATGGAGGCACGTTCTATTGCAGGTACACTGCCCGGCACCATTAATGGTGGTGGCTCGTCGGACTTATGCCAGCCCAGATAGTTAAAACGACCAAAGAAAAGGAGAATCAGTGCAGTACCCGCAAGCAGTGCAATAAGACTTAAGGCACTCCACAACAAAGTGGCAGTCGAAGGACCATTGCCTATTAGCGGTTCATATGGAAAATTATTGGTGTAGGAATAATTATTGCCCGGCGAAATGGCTACACTTGCCCATGCAGCCCATGCAAAAAAAGCAGTCAATTGTCTCATTTCCTGCGGGTCGCTTATTAAATCATTTGGTAAGCCTCGGTTGGCAGCAGGATTCCGGAAATAATCTGTCCAATACGATATTTGAGCATTAAAAGAATTTACTTCAGGTTCAGTAAAAATGAGGTTTTGACTTTCCGCATCATAACGATTTGTGCCCAAAAACTCGCCTGTTAATCCTACTAAAGCTTCTTTTTGTTCCGGTTCAATATTTGAAATTTGGGTATTATACTTTTCTATAGCAATATAATTATTGACTTCGAGAGCAAGTATATGTAAATATTGGGCAGAAAAATCGGGTCCCAAATAGGCTCCATGCCCCCAAATGCTCCCATTGTTCATTAACCCTTTTTGCAAGAAGACTTCCTGTCCTGCCTTTATATCATTTCCGGTAAAAATCACCTCTCCTGAATGGTCTATAACCCTTTGAGGGATTGGCGGTTGCGAATCTCTGTAATAGCTACCGGTAGTAACCCAGATTAGTACAGCAAATTCTACAAGTAGAATAAATATTAACCCCCTTCTCCACCAAATTGATGAGAATTGGTTTTCCGAGATTCCGATTGAATTATTCATATAAATCAATTTTTGTTTATTTAAAAATTTCTACGCCTTATCAATCATGAATTAGCCTTGTTGAGCTAATGAGAAATTTAAATATATTTATAGAGACAGAACTGAGTTCTGCCCAAAACACAACCCAAGGTTTTTAACCGTGGGTTAGGAATAAAGAAAAAACACGCTCAGTGAGCAATATTGTAGGGACAGAACAACGTTCTGTCAAAATCATTTATAATATCATAGGTAAACAACGCGCTGTGTTCCTACATAATAGCGTTCATATTGAGCCAGGCGAAGAAAACTAATTCCTCCGATGACTCTAAGTCATAGGTGAATATCTAGTCTGTTATCATCTGACAGAACGCTGTTCTGTCCCTACAAATACCTGTGCTCTTCTCACTCTCCGGCAAATTTTATTAACTCGTTATTGAACTTTTCTGTTTCTTCCAGAAATAGGCTATGACCGCTGTTCTCGAAAACTACGAGTTTTGAATTTTGGATTCCGTCTTTCATTTGCTCTGCTAAATCGAAGGAGCATATTTTGTCTTTTTTGCCGTGCATTATCAAAGTTGGAATGCCGATTTTCGTAATATCGGCTCTCAAATCTGTATCGCGTAGAGCAACCAAGCATTGTGCCGTAGCATACGGAGAAGCGCTCAAACTAATTCCATTAAGCCAATTTCCAATTCCTTCATTCAGTGAGCCCTCTGTGGCTGAGAATATTTTGGCAAAATCATCTAAGAGCTTTGGTCTGTCCTTATGACTGAGTTCAATTAATTCATCAACGGCACTTTGGGGCAGATTGTACGAAAAATCTTCACGTTGAGTCCAGCTCGGGGCTGCTGCTCCACAAAGTACCAGTTTAGAAACATGGGCTTCATTATACTTTGACACAAAGCGAATTGCAATAGAGCCGCCCATCGAAAAGCCGACTAAAATCGCGTAATTTATATCAAGTTCGCTCAGTACTGTTTTGATATCCGATGCGTGTTTATCGTAATTATACTCGCTATAAGGTTTGTCAGACTTTCCAAAGCCTCTCAGTGTAATGCCGATTGCACGAAACCCTGCATTGAGCAAATCATTGTATTGATATTCGAACATCTCATCGCTTAGGGGCCAACCGTGTATCAATACAATTGGTCTTCCTTCGCCGGCATCTGTAATGTGAAGTCGAACATTTGGTTCTACTTCAATATATTCTGCTCGAGCTGATTGGGTAGTAGATTTTTCTATAGATTTTTCCATTTTCTTTCCCTAAATCTCTTTACTGAATCTTTCTTTTCTGATTCGAAAGATTTGAAAGTATTGTTTTCATCGTTTATTTTTGAGGCATGATTGGTCATAAAATGGAACACGCCTCTCTGAGTGTTTCCGGAAATGTCATCAATTATTGACGAGCTTTTCTTTTCCGGATTTTCTTCTGTATTTGCCATTGTAACTATACCTTAATTAGGTGAATAATAATTAGTAACTATACAAATGTAAGTACATTAAGTTGCTGAAATTTACATATATTTTGAAATATTTATATTATTCACATATTTCAAAAGAATGTAATTCAGAAATTGAAATATTTCTGAAACTGATGAATCAAGTTTGTAAATCGTAAAAACTATTCATATAAATAATTAAAAACGAAATATTGCTGCCATTCCGGTTTCGGAAGGCATTTTATCGGTTGGAAGGACCATTACCTTTCCACCCATCTTCATAACCAATTCTCCCATATCGTCTAGCAGGTCATCTACTTTCGGATTGCTCAAATCTTTTTTCTGTGTATTTCCGGTTACAAGATTAGTAACTCTTACCGCGATTATTCGGTCAGCTTCAACAAGAAGTGTATCAACCCGACCCTCAACTGCCGCAACAGCAATTTTCTTGTAATCATCACTACCTTTGCCGTTTGCTCTTGCCTGCTCAAAGCGTTCAACTAAGCTGTCAAGTTTCAAGTTAAATTCCGGTTCCATTACTTCCCAAGCCATTTTTGCCAGTTGCTCAGTTGAAACTGATGAAGGATTGATAGCAATTCCATTCGGAAGCAAAAATGGATTTTTGCTTACTTTTTGAAAAAGGCTATGGTGTTCGGGTAATGCCGCAAGAATAAGGTTCCAGCCTGTAGGTTTCGAATAGTGTTCATATATCGCATTTGCGACCACTCGGAAAAAGCGCTCAGCATCCTTTTCTGATTCTTCCTTATATCCACCATGTCCGTGGTGCATACCAGTGCTTTCTCCACCCACACCTCCATAAGATGCAACAGTTGTATGGCTGTCTGTCAATTCATCACCTAGTGCTTCTGTTATGGTTTTTGGAGTGTCTGAAGTTAGTTCAACCTCAGAGATGAAATGACGATTGCCTTCAAAAAGTTTGATGTCATGGAGGGTTAAACCCAATAAATAAAAATGATCGAGTGATTGCAAATATTGCCGCAGTGGTTTGGTATGGAAGCTGTCTGCTACTATAGCCAATTCCTCAACCGTTTTATTCAATCCTACAACTTTGAACATTCCTTTGGCACTAAAAACAGCCAGTCCGTCTTTTGGGTGATTCCAACTATTATTATCTTTAGCAAGTGTTTCCAAAGGCTCCAGATATTCCTGTACTTCATCGGCTGAATATTTTTGAAGCAATGATTTCTCCATTTCGCGGACAAGATTTTTAAACCGGATAGGGTTCTGAAGTTTAGCAGGATGGCTTCTATCCGTAGGCATATAAAGCGAAAGAAAAGGCTCCTGTTCAGACGAAAGGAGCTCTTTAATTAATTCTTTTGTTAGTATTTCCATGATGATTTTTATTTTAAATCTTTGATTCGAGATGAATTTTTGAACTCATCGCGGTCATAAAATCCTTCTACAGAATTTGAACTGTGAATTGTATTGTCTCCCTTGTAATGGCGAACTACATCTAATTCGTAACCAAAATCAATAACTTCGCCCTTTTTGAAGCGTTTGGTCTTCGCAAAAGTTGTGCTATCAATCTGATTGGTATTTACAAGTTTGTTTTCTTCATCAAGATTCGCCATTCCGATAGGAATAATCAGGTGATTTTCCCCATCCTTGTTTAGAAATCCATGGACTCCGTCGCTTGCACTATCTTGATAAGTATCATGCCCTTGCTCAAGCAAGGTGGTATCCACTTCAACGTCGAGGTAAACCACACGTTCTGCAGTTTTATTTACCAGCAAATGATCCACTTTTCCTATGGTGCGGTTATTTGCATCTTTCACATCCCAGCCTTTTACATCACTATAATTATCGGCTACTTTATAACCGGATAATTCATCCAAGTTATAAAGATTTTTATTAGTATCTGTCATTTTTTTTTCCATTAAATGGTTAATTAATTCATTTTATTAAGTAGGTCAGAAGCTTTTGCAAAATAATTCTTAACTGCATCTCTTTGTTCAAGGGTTTGGACATCCGGTTTTATTGCTCCGGCTGCACTTTTTAATCCTTGAACATCATTTGCCAAACTCGGAAATTTAGCCTTTTGGATGTTTTGCAATACATTGGCTATATTATCAGCTGTTTCTCTTATGTGATTTGCATGCGTTGTTTCAAAAGCATCAACTGTAATCATTTGGTGATGTTGCTCAGCTCTTTCCAACTCTGCGTCAGCATCATATCCAACTTCATCTGCCATATCTTCTGTAGCATCAATTAGTTTTGTAAACGCGTCGTTTGTATATGTATGGTCCAGTCCCATTCTTCCCTTAGTGTTTTCTACATAGCTTACATAATCAGCAACAGCGCTGTTATTTTCCCTAACACCTATGAGGTTATTTTCATCCCTTGTGTTAGTAGTGTAATTTGCATCTGTGTGTGCATCTGCATATTGGTCGTCCTCTTGAAATACCAAGAAGTACACAAGTAATGCAGCGATGACTAGTCCTGCTAATACCCAGGGCCAAGCCTGTGTCTTCTGTTCAATTTTAATCTCAGCCATAATCATTTATCCTTTCATTAGTTAATAATATACAAATGTAAGTACTTAAAATTATAGAAATTTACATATTGTATTGAAATATTTATATTAATCACACATTTGTTTTTTGTATTTAATTTCACATCACATTACTACTTGCCTTCTTCGATTTTTTCTTCTACTTCGGCTTTTTCATCGGCATCTGTTTTTTCCAATCCTTCTGTATTATCACCATCGGGTTCGTAATTTAAATTAATCATAAATGGAAAATGGTCTGAGCCAATATCTTCAAGTCTTTTAAGTGCTAACAGCCCAAATTCTTTGGAATAGAAAATATGATCCAGCGGAAACCGAAACAAAGGCACAGAAGCGTTATAAGTATTATAAAATCCTCTACCTTCACGTGGGTCAACGAGCCTACTATACTTCCGGAAAAGCTTTGAAGTTCCGGACCAGCCTACATCGTTCATGTCACCGGCGACAATAGTTGGATTTCTGGTTTCCTTAATTTTTTTGCCGATAATAAGCAATTCTGTATCTCTTTCATAAGTATCGGTACCAGGCTGCGGCGGTTCCGGGTGAACTCCGTAAAAATCAATCTTGCTTCCGGATGGCAAGGTAATCTTGGTAAAAATTGATGGCACATCATCTCGTACCAAAAAATTGACTTCGCTTTCCGTCAATGGCAGTTTAGACAGCAATATCATTCCGTATGTGTTTTCAAGTGGATATTTGATAGAATACGGGTAATCTTGGTCCAGCTTACCAATTGATTCAGCCCAAGCATTATCGGGTTCATTAATCAGCACAATATCAGGATTATGCTTTTTTACAAGTGTATGAAAACTCTCTTTGTCTTCATTTTTCATAAGCACATTTGAAACCAGAAGGGTCAAGCTGCTTCCTGCAACCGGCTTATTGCTATCCTTAGCCGAAGTTTTGCAAAGGGGAGTATAAACCACAATAAACTGAAGCTGATATACCATTGAAACTGATAGGATTAACAATAATGGCAACTTGAATTCCCATTTGATGTCTAAGAAAACAGAAGCCAGAATTATCGCTAATAATGTTAGCGTAGCTATCTGAACTCTCGGAAAATCAAATATTCTAATCCACCAAGCGCCCGAGTTGATCAAGGGCAGTCCTGTTGTAATTAGAACAATAAAGCATAATATTAGAATACTTATTCTCATTAATAAATCTTCATATTTAAAAACTGTTGTATCTTGTTGCTTAATTCATTTCAATTTAATGTTGATTTGTTCCACATCACGTCCCCTTGATAACTATAGCCCACGAATAAATTCATGGGCTATGGTAAATGTAAACTCAATTTAAGATAAGATATTCTTATGCTTCTATTTCTGTCGCATCTATATTAACCGTTCTCATTGCAACTTTTGTTAGTTTTTGGTCAGCCGCTTTTTCTTCATTGAGCGTGGTTTCAAGCAGTGATTGAGCTTCTGTTAAACCTAATGTTTCAGCAAATTGGCGAAGTGTACCGTAAGAAGCAATTTCATAATGTTCTACTTTTTGTGCAGCTGAAATAATTCCTGCATCGCGCATTGGTCCTTCTTCACAATCTTCCATTATTTCTTCTCCTTCTTTAATCAGACCTTCCATTGCATCGCATTTTTCTGCTGTTGCTTTTTTGTCAATTGACTCAAAAACTTTTTCCAGTCTGGTAATCTGGTTTTTCGTTTCTTCGAGGTGGTTTGTTAGTGCATCAACCAAAGCATCGGAAGTTGCATTTTTTATCATCTTGGGAATTGCTCTGGTTAGAGCTTTTTCAGCCCAGTAAATGTCTTTCAATTCATCTTCAAATAATTTCATTAGTTGAGATGATCTCATAGAAACGTTGTTTGATTTTTCTCTTGACTGTTTTCCGTTTGTGGAAGTGGTCGGCGAATTTGATTTTTGATTATTCATTTTTTTCACTTTAAATTTATTTTAGAAATTATTATTTTATTGATTCAGTTAGTAATGCAACCGAAACTTTTCCAATTATAATTCCCATGTTCTTATTTTTTAGATACATTATTTTCCTTATGTTCTTTATTTTTCATAAGGTTTAAGCCATAGGTATAATTTGTGGAAAGAATTACATCGTTGCAATCAAAATGTTTGATGATTCCGTCTTTAACTAATGCAACGACCCAACAGGTATTTTGATGCATACCATAATCAATGAGGAAGAGTGCTTGCCCTGTTCCCAGAGGTGTCTCTACTAATATTGATGGATCTAATTGAAGTATCATATTATTGTTTAGTTAAATTTTCAACAGAATGCATTATGCATGTATTTTCAATGAATCGCGTAATGATTTTACATGGTCGTGGTCGGCTTTTAGTAATGCTTTTTGTGCGTTTATCAATTCTCGATGGTCTGCACTTAAATATTCTCTATCATTCTCTAATACCTTTTTGTATGTATCTAATGCTTCTTCTTCTCCATCCACGCAAGAGTTGAGAATTGCTTCGCGGTCTTTGCCTGTGAGAGCTGCCTTAAAATCCATCCATACACGAAAGAATTTTCCGGAAATTTTTGTACCTTCGGCTTCTCTGCCACCCAGTCTGTTTACTACACTTACTAGTTCACTTTTGCATTTATGACTTGTCGAAATGAATCTTGCAAACAAGGTTTTCAAATCTTGTTCATCGGTTTCTTTAGTAGCGGTGTCATAACCTTCTATTCTATCGTTGTTGATAGTGATAAGTGAGTTTAACACGTCAATTGTTTTTTCGTTTTCCATTTTAATATCCTTAATTATTTTTATAAAAATTTGAATTGTAAAGTCATTCTCCAATTTGAATCCGAGTAAATACTTAAACTTTATAGTTCATAGCTATTCACTATCGCATTCCCTCTGGAAAATTGATATATGTTATTTAGTCCCACTTGTCTAATCGGACAGTTTTTTTCTGCTCATTGTTATTCTTCACCAAATCATTTAAGTTATAGGCAGGTATTCTGTATAGTTAAACAAAATAATGCCGAATGTGAAGATAACATGCAATTTTAATCAAATATTAAGCCGACACATTTCTGAACTCTACACGAATCCGGAAACGATGATTGGCAATACACACGAAAAAATTTTCCGAATTGCCATTTGTAATCACTCAAACATCCTCCATAAATAGTTTTTAAATTTTATTTTCTTAAACAAATACACATCTATTTTTTGCAATGTTAAAATAGAATTTCTAATTGTTAATTATAAATAGTTAAGCTACAAAGATAAGTCCATTAACTCATTAATTTGTTACATAAGTAAATGGATGAGTTACATTATTCACACATTAATAAAACGTGTCTCATCCTATAAATACCTTGACAATTATTACACTTGAATAAGTGAGATACAATCATAATTCTATTTATTTATAAATTTTCACTGTAACAATTTCCTCATTCATTTTCCATGCTCTAAGCATTCGTTGGCTGTTATAACTTATTCCAAAGTTTCCCATAGCATCTAAAGCAATGACTCCTATGTCGCCTTCAACATCTTTGTTCCGTTGGTGAATCACATAATCACATGCCTCTTGCACGCTGCAATTTTTCAATTCCATATAAAATGCAATGCTGTGTGCAATTACATTAGTGATTAGCAATTCTCCATCGCCGGTTCCGGAAACAGCGCATGAAGAATTATTTGCAAAACAACCGGCACCTATAATACAGCTATCGCCAATGCGACCGCTCAAGCAATTGCTTGTGCCACCTGTAGATGTCGCAGCTGCAATATTGCCGGCATTATCTAATGCAACTGCACCAACTGTTCCATTTTTGCGTTTTCTTTTAATATCATCGGTATCATCCATCCGCTCTTTTATAAGCTCATCTACCCGATGCTCAGTTATAAAATAGGAATCAACTTCCAGTTCCAGATTGTTTTCTTTTGCAATCTCAAGCGCTCCATACCCGGATATAAAAACATGCGAAGTATTTTCCATTATGAACCTTGCAAGTGTGACGGGGTTTTTGACATTGCGAACGATTGAAACTGCACCTGCACTGTGCTTACTACCATCCATAATGGAAGCATCCATTTCTACTTCACCCTTGGCATTGAGTGCGGAGCCTCGAGCTGAATTGAATATTGGATTATCCTCCATCAACCGAACAGCATTTTCTACAGCATCCAATGCACTACCACCTTGCTTCAATGTTTCGTAACCCGTATTAACAGCCTTTACCAATCCGGCTTTATAAGCTATCTGATTCATCCGGATAAATTCTGAATCTTGTCCGGCTCCACCGTGAACAGCTATCGCAATATTTTTCATAGTTATTTTTTTTTGGTTATATTAGTATTTATATATTTTTATTCGAGCCGAGGGTTATGATGGATTTCCATTTCCCTTTATCCTTATAGTATCTATTGCAGGATTAGCAACCATTCTGGTTTTAAGATTGAAGCGGCAACCCTTGACTAACATATGGACTTTTAAATTTTCAACAAATACACCGCATTCATCATCTTCTTCATCAGCAATATTTGTTTGTCCAATCGTTGAATTATCTATTATCACTACCACACCGGAACCTATGCATTTAGCATCATGTCCATTTTTCACAATAAGCGCAGTGTCATCACCAAGACCAACGCCAAGTTGCCCGGGATTAATCAGCACAGCGTGAGCAAGTCGCCCAAACCTCCCGCGTTTTATGAAATGAGAATCAATTATGCAATGCTCAAGCCAACCAAAGCCTGAAGTGGTTTGCAAATCATTTCTAAACACTACTTCATTGGTTCCGCCGCCGCAAATCATAATTTTTGACATCACCATTGCTCCGGCGCTTGTACCGGCTATTACAAAGTTTTCCTCTTCATGATAGCGTTTCGCGATTAATTTGATTAATGGAGTATCTCCCAAAATGTCTGATAAACGACATTGGTCGCCACCACTAAAAAAAACTGCGTCTGCTTTTTCTATCCGCTTAATATATTTGCTTAACCCTGCTTCACTTTGCTTTTCTATAGGAATGAATCCTGTATTATCAAGTCCTATTCGATTGAATGTTTGTTGATATAACTCTTTTACTTCCTCCTGAAACATAGAAGCAGTTGTGATAATCTCAACTTTCTTTTTCCCTTTTAAAAGCATATGCAAAATTGCAAAATGTTTAAACTCAAGGTTTTGCTTTTCAATTTGAAGCGATGGATTATCAACTTTATCTTCGGCTCCTCCGATTATGAGTAATGTTCCTTTTGGTGTCATGACTGTCTATGGTTTAAGTTTAATGGGTATAAATCAACCGATGCGTTTTCTAAATCTATTAGTTGTTGCACAAAGGCAAGCGTATTTGGGATATCCTCGGTACGTTCAAAAATAATTTCCACACTTTTAGCATTATCAATGGAAGTATGAATAGCAACTCCTGATAATATTACTATCAACTTTGAAATAATTACTTCTAAATATATGCTTTGATTATTCATCGTCCTTTTTCCTTTGGGTATTGCAGCTTTATACTCAAGGTTTTGCTTTTCAATTTGAAGCGATGGATTATCAACTATATCATCGGCTCTTCCGATTGTTAGAAATGTTCCTTTAGGTATCATGATTAAATTTGGTTTAAAGTAACTTGAACTGAATCCAAAGATGCGTTTTCTATTTCTATTTGTTGTTTCACATATGATAGCGTATTTGGGATATCATCGGCACACGCAAAGATAAGTTCTCCGCTTATGGCATTGTCTACTGCGTATTGAATAGCTTCTTTCTCATCTGAAATTATAATTACCGAAGTATAGTCATTAATTTCTCGAATACCATCAATAAGCAACTTGCTTAGTTCTTCTTTAGTTCTTCCTCTGTTGTCAGTGTCATGCCTAATTATTATTGTATCAAACATTTGGGCTGCATAACGTCCAATATTTTTTATGTCTTGCACCCGCCTGTTACCTGTAGCTGCGATAATCCCTGTTTTTTGGGTTGCATTTACCTGTTCCAGATATTTTTTCATCTGAATATATCCGCCGGTATTATGAACGTAATCAACCATGAAGTCGAAATTTTTAAATTTAAAAAGATTCATTCTGCCGGGTGTCAGTTGTGGTGAGGGGATGAATGATTTAAGCGCCTTGACAATTGTTTGTACAGGTACATCACTCAATGAAGCAGCTAATAAAGCAGGTAAAATATTTTTTATCATGAACTCGCATTTACCGTTAAAAGTTAGCGGCACTTGTGCAACTTCTGCAATTTTTATTTTCCATACACCTTTGCTTATAACAAAGTGTTCCTCTTCTACAAAAGCAGTCCAACCACCGTTTTGACTATGCTCTTTAATGCGCGGATTATTTGCATCCATGCTAAGCAAAGCAATATTGCAATCTAAATCATTTTTGAATTCAAAAACCATATCATCATCTGCATTAAGAATTGCGTAACCGCTATCAAAAGTGCTTTGTGGAACCACAGCTTTCACTTGTGCTAATTGTTCAATAGTGTCAATATCATTTACTCCAAGATGGTCATCCGAAATATTAGTAACAACACTAATGTTGCATTTATCGAAACCAAGCCCTGATCTAAGAATTCCTCCTCTTGCACATTCGAGCACTGCAAATTCAACAATGGGGTCACGCAGCACAGTAGCCGCACTAATAGGTCCGCTACAGTCTCCGGCACAGATATGAGTACCATCAATATATATTCCATCCGTGGTAGTATATCCGGTATGATGTCCGGCTGCTTGCGCAAAATGGGCAATTAACCGTGTAACAGTAGTTTTGCCATTGGTACCTGTAACAGCAACAATCGGAATCCGTCCGCTTGCATTATCGGGGTATAGCATATCCAACACTGGCTCTGCCACATTTCTAGCTTTACCTTGTGAGGGAGAAAGATGCATCCTGAAACCGGGACCGGCATTTACTTCAAGTACCGCACCGTTTTCTTCAGTGATAGGAATGCTAATATCTTTCGCCATTATATCAATTCCACATATGTCTAAATTCATGAGCCGTGAAATGCGTTCAACCATGAATATATTTTGTGGATGTACAATATCGGTAACATCTCTTGCTGTCCCACCGGAACTTAAATTGGCAGTTCCCTTCAAAAATAATATCTCTCCAATCGGTAGGACTGAATTAAGTGTAAGTTTTTGTTCTGATAAGATGGATTCGGTGGCTGCATCAAATTGTATTTTGCTTAGTACATTTTCATGATCTTCACCTCTCCGTGTGTCACTATTAGTTTGGTCAATCAGTTCTTTTATACATGATGAATCATCGCCCATTACCATTGCCGGAGTACGCGTTGCTACGGCGACAAGTTTGAAGTTGATAAGCAAAAAGCGATAATCAGCACCATTTATAAACCGTTCCACTATTACATCGTCTGAAATTTTTTGCGCCTCAATAAAACCATTTCTCGCCTGCTCTAAAGTGTGTATGCGTGAAGTAATCCCGCGCCCATGGTTTCCATTTATCGGTTTAGTGACAAGTGGAAAGCCAATTTCGTTCACGGCTTCTTCCAAATCGATAATATCATTAATGAGCATACCCTTAGGTACCGGAATAAAAGACTTGGATAATAAGTTGCGTGTAGCGTCCTTATCAGATGCCAAATCAACTGCTATGCTGCTTGTTGAACATGCAACGGAGGCGCAGATAATTTTTTGATTGCAACCTTGCCCCAGCATAATTAAAGATTTGTTGTTTAATCTTGTGGAAGGAATGTTTCTACGTTCAGCTTCTTTTACAATGGAGAATGTACTTGGTCCTAATTTATCTCTATTAAACAGCCGCTGAAGTTCTTTAATATCATTTTCTACATTATAATCTGATTTATTCAGAAGATTTTCAACCAATTTAACAGCCGCTTTGGCAGCGTATATTCCTGCCTTTTCAATAATATAGGCAATTACAACGTGATAAACACCTTTTACATTGGTTGAACGTGTTCGCCCATACCCACAATCCATGCCGGCAAGGAATTGCAATTCCAAAGCAATGTGTTCTATCACATGCCCGAGCCAAGTACCATCTTTAACACGCAGTAAAAAACCACCTTCAACTCCTTCTGAACAGTAGTGATTTTTCAAAGATGGCATAATCCGCTCTAATGATTCACCAAAACCATTTATCATGTTTGTAGGCAGATGCTCATAATCTCCAATGTCAAGTTTCATGACAATAAGATTTTTCCTATATCCCGACCAGTAATTTGGTCCACGGGTAACTTTTATTTCAATTATTTCCATTTTGTTATTATATTTTCATGATTTACTAATTAATCTTTAAATCAATGCCTTATTGTAATCATTTGAATTCAAATCCACTATATAAAAAATTCGATTCGATTCAAATCATTTTGGTCGTTTAGCACTAAAAAAAACACCCTTTATTTGTCTTGTTCTATTTCTATTTCTATTTCTATTTCTACTTTTCAAATAACTCAATCAACTTACTAGTATCTATATTAAAGGCATGTTCAGTTACAGATATGTATGTAGAAAATAGTTACGATACAAAAGTAAGTACATTAACTACTTGAAAAGTTACATAAATAATTTGAATAGTTGTATTATTCCCACATTTGTAATTTACAAAAAATACGATTTATTGTTACTTAATATTAGTTCACAAAGGCTTAATTACTCATACTTTATTTACCTTTTTTTATAGTTCTGAAAAATATTTTTATAAACTCATTTAAAAGCAATGGGATGATTCCTAATCCAAAAATAATGCCCCATGCACGGATATCAGGCATTTGCAAGTGAAATGCACTTCTAACAGCCGGTATTCCAACAACGACTAATTGAAGGGCTAATCCTAAGAGAATCGCACCTACAAGATATTTATTTGTGAAAAGTCCAATTGTAAAAATTGATTTCAGTTCATCCCTAAAAGTCAACGAATATACTAACTGACTAACCACCAACACCATGAAAGCCATAGTCCCGGCATAATCTAAAGTATTATCGGGCACTTGCTTATCAAAGGGGGAGTATCCATGTTCATAATAACCAAAATAGTAAGCGAGTATAGTTAAGATACCGATTAGAAGACCTCCGAGTAAAATCTTAATGCCGGCACCATGTGCAAAGAAACTCTCTTTTGCCGGTCTTGGTTTTTCTTTCATTACATCGGGGTTTCCCGGGTCCATCCCGAGCGCTATGGCAGGGAGGGAATCGGTTATCAGGTTAATCCATAATAGTTGAGTGGCAAGCAATGGGGATTTCCAGCCTATAATCAGTGCCACGAAAATTGTGATAACTTCGCCAAGATTACATGTTATTAGAAATATTACAGACTTTTTAATATTATTGTAAATATTTCTTCCTTGCTCGATGGCAGTAACAATAGTTGAAAAATTATCATCAGTAAGAATCATATCCGAGGCACCTTTGGCAACGTCGGTACCTGTAATGCCCATCGCTACTCCAATATCGGCTGTGTTTAATGAAGGAGCATCGTTTACTCCGTCACCCGTCATGGAAACAATGTTCCCATGAGATTTTAGTGCGCGTACAATTTTCACCTTATGCTCGGGGGAGACCCGCGCAAAAACATGAAAATCATCAATTTGCTCTGAGAATTCTAAATCGGTAAGTTCGTCAATTTCTTGTCCTGTAATAGTTTGTTCAATATTTTCTGCTATTCGAAGCTGATGGGCAATAGCGAAGGCGGTATTCTTATGATCGCCGGTAATCATTAGCGTTTCGACTCCTGCATTTTTTGCTTTTAGAATAGATTCCTTAACTTCGGCTCTCGGTGGGTCTATCATTCCTACCACACCCACGAGAATCAGGCCTTTTTCCATCTCAGTAGGGGCTATTTTACCCTCTACAGGCTTATAGGCTGCCCCAAGTGTACGCAGAGCTTGGTCAGACATAGTAACTGCTGCATCAAGGAATTCCTTTTTATGAGCATCTGTCAATGGTACTGTTTTTCCTCCCTCCAAAACCTGTGTGCAAATGTTAATCAGGTTATCAATGGCACCTTTGGTATAAACAATAAACTTTCCGTTTTCTTCAATCAATGTTGACATCAACTTGCGTTCAGAATCAAATGCAGCTTCGTCTATACGTTTGCTGCTTTGCTGTAATGCTTTTCGGTCAATTCCCATCTTGTCGCCCATAACCAGCAAGGCTATTTCAGTCGGATCACCGGTTCCTTCACCGTTTTCATAGCTTGCATCTGAGGAAAGAATCATGGATTTTGCCAAAAATTCTAATTCTTCCGAATTATTATTTTCAGACTCTAGGCTTACTACTCCTTCAAGGGTGAAACCGCTTGTAACAGTCATCTTATTTTGGGTTAAGGTGCCTGTTTTGTCGGAGCATATAATATTGAGCGAACCAAGCGTTTCAACTGCGGATAGTTTTTTGATGATGGCATTTTTCTTGGAAAGTTTTGTGACGCCTATAGACAAAACGACAGCTACGATAGCGGCTAATCCTTCGGGTATGGCGGCTACAGCAAGGGAAACTGACAGGAGGAACATTTCAGACAAATCCCTTCCTTGAAACATTGCAATGATAAAAATCAATACACAAATTACAATTGCAATGATACCTAATGTTTTTCCCAAATTATCCAAACGGACTTCCAATGGGGTTTTTGACGGAACTTCAGTGTTAATGATGGATGCGATTTTACCAATTTCGGTTTTCATACCTGTTCCCACAACCACACCGACTCCTCTTCCGCCGGTAATAATGGTTGACATGAAACCTAAGTTAAAACGGTCTCCTAAGGGAGTTTTCAGGTCACTTTGAATAAGCGTTGCGTCTTTTACTGCCGGGACAGATTCTCCTGTCAATGATGATTCATCAACTTGAAGATTTACGGATTCAATCAGTCGCATATCAGCGGCTATGATTCTTCCGGCGTCAAGGATAAGGATGTCTCCGGGAACGACTTTTTCAGAATCAATTTCCGTAATTACTCCGTTTCTACGAACAAGTGCTTTAGGGAAAGTAAGCTTCTGGAGCGCTTCAATCGCTTTCCCGGCTTTGATTTCTTGCACAACACCAAGAGTTGCATTAATACAAATAACCAGCATGATGATTATTGCATCAACATACTCGCCCATAAAAAGGGTTATGACGACTGCTCCAAGCAAGATATAAATCAGCCAGTTTTTTAGCTGGGCTATGAACAAAAGAAAAATGCTTTTCTTTTGTTCAGCCTGTAATTTGTTCGCACCGTGTTCGGTCAGTCGGGTTAGGGCATCTTGGTCTGTAAGTCCATTAGCCGGATTAACATTTAGTTCTTGTAGAACTGCTTCTGTTGATTTAGAAAACCACATATTTTGTTACGAATTGGTTTACAAATTCTCAAATTTTTGTTTAATATTCTCTGATTGAAATAATGTAAGTAAAAGCAAAGCATCTTACGCACGCAGTATAAAAGCGATATATAATAAATATAAAGACAGATATAATTCAATTAATTTTGATTTACAAAGCTCAATTAAATTATAAATGTATTTTCTTGTCAGCGGTGCTAATCATTAATAAGAGCCAAATTCGGCATAAGTTTAAGCCGGCACTTTTCTGAAATCTTCACGATTCCAAAAACGATGTTTGGCAATACACCCAATAAATTTGTCGGCACTGCCATCAATATTCACTCCAACATCCTCCATATTCAGACTCTTAAAATCAATCTCTTTTACAAAAGTCTCTTTCAAAAAGTCGGCACTTTCCGCCCCTGTCGCGATAGATTTGCAATGTTTGTAGGCTTCATTCACAAAATGTATCGAATCGGGCTCGGTCATTAAAGCTGTAATATTGTCTTTACCGTCAGGAATATAAACGGCATCAAACAATACTGAAGCATCGGTCAGAAAACTTCCATCTACAGCTATTTTATTGCCGCCTTCAGTGGTAATTGTACCTTGTTTCAGCGAAATTAATTTTACCATAGCACCTTCTGCCACCAAAGCTTTTTTCATTATACTCACCGAATCATCATTTACCCCATCAGCCACAAGGAAAGCAACTTTTCTTGTCTTAATCGTATCTTTGATTGTGCCTTCCATGCTTAAGGCTTCTGAATGATTTACAACTGGTTTGACATGAATGGGTTCAGTATCTTTCACATCGGCATCAGCTGAAACACCATGATTCATTGGCTTTTCAGGAGCTTTTGGGAGGTGTAATCCCAATCCGTCAGCTACTTTCGAAGCTAAGCTTTTATCTACCTGTGTCAGTAAACCAAGCATCCTTTCTCTTATGTAAACTTTTTCAACTTTGCCCAATTCAAAAGTAAAAGCGTCAACTATATGTTTTTGTTCAGCTTTAGACTGGCTGTTGAAGAACATAGTTGCTTGGCTAAAGTGGTCGAAAAAACTTTTGCTTCTGTTTCTGACTTTTACTGCGTCTATTCTTTCTGCATGACTTACAAAGCCGCCTTCTGCCTCTTTGGCTTGCATTGGTGCGCCACCTGAAATACTGTTAGGATGATAACTTGTTTTATCCGAATTTATGGTTTGCCTCATGTGTCCGTCACGCTGATTATTGTGCATTGGGCACACAGGGCGGTTAATTGGAATTTCATGAAAATTCGGACCTCCCAATCTCGAAAGTTGCGTATCGGTGTAAGAAAATAATCTGCCCTGCAACAAAGGGTCGTTGCTAAAGTCAATACCAGGTACAATATGTCCGGGATGAAATGCAATTTGCTCTGTTTCGGCGAAAAAATTATCAGGATTTCTGTTGAGCGTCATTTTTCCCACTCGAATTACGGGAATAAGTTCTTCAGGAATGAGTTTGGTTGGGTCAAGCAAATCAAAACTAAATTTAAACTCATCTTTTTCGGGTATTATTTGCAAACATAATTCCCATTCCGGAAAATTGCCTGATTCGATAGCTTCCCACAAGTCTCTTCTGTGGAAATCGGGGTCCTTGCCGGAAATATTTTGGGCTTCGTCCCATGCTACTGAATGCACTCCCAGCAGAGGTTTCCAAATAAATTTCACAAAGTGGCTTTCATTATTCGAATTAATCAATCGGAAAGTATGAACTCCAAAACCTTCCATCATACGATAGCTACGGGGCAATGACCTGTCGCTCATTTGCCACATTACCATGTGCATGCTTTCGGGCATTAGTGATATAAAATCCCAGAAAGTATCATGAGCAGAGGCTGCCTGCGGCATTTCATGATGCGGTTCAGGCTTTACGGCATGAACCAGGTCGGGAAATTTCATAGCATCTTGAATAAAAAATACAGGCATATTGTTTCCTACCAAATCATAATTACCTTCCGATGTATAAAATTTTACCGCAAATCCTCTTACATCTCTTGCCAAATCTGATGACCCTCTAGAACCTGCAACTGTTGAAAAGCGTACAAATACGGGAGTTTCAGCTTTTGTATCATTCAAGAAAGCCGCTTTAGTGTATTTGTTTTGTGAATCATACAACTTAAAAACACCATGAGCCCCACTGCCTCTTGCATGTACAATCCGTTCCGGTATGCGTTCGTGGTCGAAGTGCGTAGTTTTTTCTCTTAGTATGAAGTCTTCCAAGAGCGTAGGTCCTCGTTCTCCGGCTTTGAGCGAGTTATTGTTGTCGTTAATTTTCAAACCTTGATTGGTAGTCATTAGTTGGTCTGCACCATTCTCAGTATTAACTGCAAGGTCATCAATTTTTGATGAGATGTTCTTTGTCGGTTTTTTTTCTTGCTTTTTCATTTTCATTAGCTACTAATTTGTGATTAATATAAATATGACAATACAAAGATAATTGCATTAACTAATTGAATTGTTACATAACTAATTGGAAAATTTGCATTATTCACACATTGGAAATTTTGCATTTTCCTGATCAAATATTGCCAAACAAAGACAATGATTTATTCATGGGAAGGCGTTAATGCATTTGTCATTAACAGCGAAGCGAAGAATCAAGATTTCGTAAAATACATGTATTCTTCGCTTCGCTATAATGACCGCCATCAACTTATTTGATGTGTTCAAAAAAAAAATCCACTTTTTTTTTTGTAAGAAATGTGACAAAATGACTTTTGACTTGTTTATTATAAATATAGTATTGACAAATTGTAAAATTGTTTTTGAAAATTTGGGAAACTCGACATGAAGAAAATATTTTTATACTCAGTCTTAGTGCTTTTTGCAGTAAATATCGCATTCTCACAGTCGGAGAATCAGACCGATGGCTTATTAAGCAGTTGGTTAACTTGTTTCGCCACAAATGGGAACAATGTTTTTGCCGGAACTTGTGGAGGTGTCCTCTTATCTACCGATAACGGGAACACTTGGACAGAGAAAAATACTGATTTAAGAGTATTAAGTGTGCAGTCAATGGTGATGAGCGGAAACACCGTTTATGTCGGGACCTATCTTGGTGGAGTGTTTGTATCAAACAACAATGGGAATTCGTGGGGAAAGATGAGTGTAGGCTTGGATGATGAAGATGTTGCTGCTTTAGCAAAAAGGGAAAATCTGTTTATAGCCGGAACTTATTGGGAAGCAAGTGCCTATTCATTTGTTTCCATTCAAGGTCAATGGCAATGGGTTTTGATGAATGAGGGATTGCCGAGAGCCACCGTTCGGACTATCGCTATCAAGGATAATGAAATTTTTGCCGGAACTTGTGAAGGTGTGTATTCATCTTTAGACAGTGGGAAAACTTGGACAAATAAAAGCAGCGGATTGCCCAAATTGAAAGTTCGGACTCTTACCATCAGTGGCGACTTGATTTTTGCAGGAACCGATAGTGGCGGAGTGTATTTATCCACAAATAACGGTGAAAGCTGGTCGCCGAGAAATAGTGGATTACCCCAAGTAACAATCCGGTCTATAGCAATCAGTGATGATAAAATTTTTGTAGCCACCGAAGGTTTTGGGGTGTTTTCATCCTCAGACGTCGGCTATAACTGGTCTCCGAAAAACAAGGGATTACAGAACCTGAATATCTACGCCTTAGCAATTAACGGAAATAACCTCTTTGCCGGAACGTGGGGTGGAGGCATATATCGCTCTACAGACTTTGGCATTAATTGGACTCAAACAAAGTGATTGGGGAGAGCTGATTTGTCTTTTTCCAAACCACGAAGTGGTTGAATATGAATAGCCCCGTATGAAATGCGGTGAAAATGTGGCGTCGATTATAAATCCTGAAAGGATTGAATATGAATAGCTCCGTATGAAATGCGGTGAAAAAGAAATGCGAGAAAATAATATATAAAAACAAATTTTGTTCCTTTTTGCAACTTGAAGTGTCATTAGATATATAAGGTTGTTATTTTCAAAAATTTAGGATTGAGGTTCAGCATGAAAGTAGTATTAACGTTTTTCGCAATTGTCATGATGTTGACAATGTCAGCATGTGATTTTGATATATTTGGCAGTTCAAAATCGAAAAAGAAGATTACCAATTCCGAGGGAACTTTTACGCTGAAAATTGTAATTCCGAGCACAGGCGAGCCTTGCTGGGAATCATTAGTTGAGATAGCCGATACGACCGGAATCAGCGCTGTGCTTGGCGATGAACATTTCCCCGGAAGCCAAGGATACCCGAATCAATTCATGGCACACAATATTGATAAAAGTTTAGACGTTCGCGACCAAGTACTAAAAGTGAAAATCAGAGCTTTGACACAGGAAGAGCACGAAGCAATTGCACCGCATTGCCCACAAACCTTGATTGCGATGCCACCTTTCATTTACGTAACTGAAATTGTTAGTGTAGAATAAAGTATTAAATCCCCCTGCTCGCAAGCTCGCTTTCCCCCTTTTAAAGGGGGATTTGTATTTTTGGGTGCAATGTTTTCGTCAAATATTTTACGACGAGAAATCATTTCTTTGGAAAAGTTTATGTATATTTGCCTATCCTGTCATAGTAACAAGTGACAGTAGTTGAAACAAGATTTTGTACCTCTTTAACAAAAGGGTCAAACGTGAGAGATAGTAAGTTTTATATTTTACTTCAAACAGGATTAGGCAGAAACCTTGTATATGTCTTTATTTTGCTGAATGTCAATATCTGTTTTCTTTTCGCTGACGATTGGAAATCTGATTCAATCACAATTCACCCTGTTGTCGAGTCAAAAACTCCGAAAGTTAAAAAAAAGATTGATTTCATTTTGATTGGAGGAGCGGGAATGGCAAACAGCGGCTCTTACTTCGATGATTTTATTGGCATAGCACCTGCTTTTAATATTGGCTTCGAAATTCCATTTACCAAATCTCATATCTTTTCATTTGAAACAACATATCATTCATGGATTGGTAAAGCAAAAACATCAAGTCCGGTGGTTGATGAATACTATTCCAAAGTTAAAGATGACATTTATTCCCAAAGTGGTCTCTCGTTTGTTCTGAAATACTATATAGGGTCGGTTGATTCAAGAATTCGTTTTTCATTACATTTGGGAGCTGTAGCTTCGGATGATCCTGAAACAGGTCTTGACTTAGGTCTTGGCATATACTTCAAAGTGAATCAGAATATTTCTATCCAATTACTAAGACGAATACTTTCTTCCGGTATCTCAATTGAAACAAATCTTACTTCTACACCGAACTATTATTTGTTAAATTTTTGTTATAAATTATAAGGTGATGTAATGAAAAAACTTTCTTTGTTTTCTTTGTTTATTTTTGTATTGGCATTGGGTTGTTCGGATGACTCAAATTCGCCCAATAACAATTCTAAGGAACTAATGCCCCTGAAAATTGGTAATTCGTGGGTGTACAATTATACCTATTACGATGGTTTCGCGGAACACTCAGGTAAAGTTACATCAACTGTTATATCTGATGAAATGTATAATGGTGAAAAGTATTATAGAATCGAAACGTTGAATCATATTAACAATCAAAAGAAAATTTCACCAATTTATAGCATCAACAAAACTGACGGACTTTATATGTTATATTTTGAAGACAATGATGAACTTCATACAGATTTTTTAAAATATCCGGTCTCCGAAGGTGAAATATTTCAAAGTAATGAATCAAGCAAATTATACGTCGAAAAAGTTGATACTTTGATAAGCACAAGTGCGGGAAAATTCAATTGTATAAAGTATATAAAAAAAATAATATTTGATGGAAAGGAAATAGATATAAGTATAATGTACTATTGTCCGGGTATTGGGCGAATTGCTGGAGAATATTTTTTGATGTCCGATGAAACCAGAAATCCAGTTTTTTTATATAAGTCTGAATTAGTATCGTATAATTTGAAATAGAAAAAATCCAGTTCTGTCAGTTGTAACAACTGACAGGACGGGAAATTACAAATTTATAGGAGTTTAAAAAATGAAAAAACTTTCTTTGTTTTCTTTGTTTATCTTAATATTGGCATTGGGTTGTTCGGAGGACTCAAATTCGCCCAATAACAATTCTAAGGAACTAATGCCCTTAAAAATTGGAAATAAATGGGTGTACAATTATACTTCTTTTGATAATTTCGAGGTGAAGACAACTAAAGGGACATTAACAGTTGTTTCAGATGAAATGTATAATGGTGAAAGGTATTATATAATTGAAATGTCGGATGGTGACCAAGCTATAATACCACCTATTTATTACATCAACAAGTCTGACGGACTGTATATGTTATTTTTTGAAGAGAATCAAGAACCCGAAACAGTGCTTATAAAATATCCGGTCACTGAAGGTGAAATATTTTTTAATGATGGATTCCACAAATCATATGTCGAAAAAGTTGATACTTTGATAAGTACAAGTGCCGGAAAATTCAAATGTATAAAGTATGTTGATATAATACATTTGAATGGAGAGCAAATACATAAAAGCATCAAGTATTACTGCCCGGGTATTGGTCTAATTGCATCAAAATCCGGAAATTGGTCTCTTGACGATAGGACTGAATTAGTAACATACACATTGAAGTAGAAAAAAATCTCGTTATGACATTTTCGTCCCGTCAGTTGTTACTAAGACGGAACAGGCAATTTTAATTATATAAGAGTCAAAAAATGAAAAAACTTTCTTTGTTTTCTTTGTTTATTTTTATGTTTGTAACAAGTTGTACGGATGACTCAACTTCCCCTATTATCAGCCCACACAATACGGATGAACTAATTCCTTTGAAAATTGGAAATACCTGGGTACATAATCGAACCTATTACGATGAATTTCTCGCGGAAAACTCAGGTAAAGTTACATCAACGGTTGTATCTGATGAAATGTATAATGGTGAAAAGTATTATAGAATCGAAAGGTTGAATCAAAAAAGCAACCAAAAGGAAATTTCGCCAGTATATTACATTAACAAATCTGACGGATTTTATTCGCTTACTTTCGATGATAATAATGAACCCGAAACAGAGTTTATAAAATATCCGGTCACCGAAGGTGAAATTTTTTTTAATGATGAAATCCGCAAATCATATGCAGAAAAAGTTGATACTATAATAAGCACAAGTGCGGGAAAATTCAAATGTATAAAGTATGTTCATATAATACAATTAGATGGAAAGTATGCTTATAAGATTGTAACATTCTATTGCCCCGGTATTGGTCTAATTGCAGGAGAAAATTATACAATTTTCCATGAAACCGGAGATCAATTTCTTTTCTTAAAGTCTGAATTAGTATCGTATAGTTTGAAGTGATTTGTGGGGCTATGTTTGTAAACGTATTTTAGGACAAACTTTGGAAAATCCCCCTGCTCGCAAGCTCGCTTTCCCCCTTTGCCAAAGGGGGATTAAGGGGGATTTGTATTTTTTTCTTCAATTGATTCATGCTTCTTCACCTTCTCAATAACCTGCTTTTTCAATCCAATATAGTATCAGAATTATCAAAATAGCAACGGGTACGACCACCACCCAGTCGTTCACCTTTAGCAGGCGTGGGAAAGTAATTTCGCCGAAAGCGCCTTTTTTCATTATGCCATCCTTTAATTTTGGGTACATTACGGCGAAAATCCAGGTGCCCAGAATAATACCTGCCAATCCACCAACTAGTGCATCTAAATATCCGTTGCCAATAGCGCCGGCAATGGTACCCGGGCAATAACCAAGTACAGCGAAACCAACGCCAAAAATAAGGGCACCAAGCACGTTCTGACCCACCGAGCCACTTTTGACTGAAAGCTTAATCCAGCCCATTGATTTCATAAAATAAATCCCAATCATACCTGTTAGGACTGCCGCAAGCATGATTTTCAGAACCGTAAAGTCTATGAGCAGCAACTGCCCTACAATTACGTCGTATTTTGTTGCTCCGCCCTTGTGAAGTAGAAAGCCAAATATGATTCCAAAACCCAAACCAAAAAATAAGGGTCGTTTATCTTCTTCAGCTTTATCCTTTACATCTTGCAAAGTTGAAATTTGTTTTTTAGTTTCCATAATGATTTGTCTTCGTTAAGCAATTAAATGATAAATAATATGGGCAGTTATAATTCCCCCGATAAAAAAGCAGATTGCGGAAATCCAGCTTGAAAGGGCAAGCTGAAGAGTGCCGCTGATTCCATGCCCGCTGGTACATCCTCCGGCAAAGCGTGAGCCGAAGCCCAGAATGATGCCTCCGGCAAATGCAACAAGAACTCTAAGCACTTCGCTATCACCAAAGGATGAAGCCCACAGTGTCGGCACCCATACACCAACCTGGAAATTACCTGAGAGAATTGCCGACAGGAATGACCCTATCACAACACCCACTACCAGCATCCACTGCCAATTTACCTTGAGTTTGATCTTTTTGTAGTAGGACCTTCTTTCGGTATTATCATCGGTAACTGCTTCCTCAATCTTGCCGCCGATTCGGGCAAATGTGGTAGAAGTGGCTATGGGCTTGCCTGATATTAAAAAACTCAGCCAACTCAAAAGTCCAATGCCAATGCCAACTACATAGGGCGACCAATATGTATCTGTAAAAACTGAAGTAAATGTTTCCATATCTAACTCGTATAAAATGATTTTTAATTTTTTGAATAAAACCTTGAACCGTGCGGAATCTGACAAACAGTACATCGTTTGACATACCCGGCTTCGCTGTATCCTGTAATGCCTCCGGCAACATTGTACAGGTTTTTAAAATCGTGCTGACTCAAAATACTAACGCCAAGACTGCTACGATTCCCTGAACTGCAAATCACTATAATTGTATCGTCCTTGTGGAGTTCGGTGTATCTTTCTCGCAAATCGGCAACAGGAATATTGATGGCGCCTTCGATATGACTATCTTCAAACTCATTCGTGGCTCTAACATCGAGCAAAACGAATTTTTCAGAACCTTTGACCTTGTCGTGCAAATCTTCTGCTGAGATTTGTGTAATGTGCTTAGTTTTGTATCCTTTTACAGCCCAGCCGGACATACCGCCATCCAGATAGCCTACAACACGGTCTTGACCTACTCGTCTAAGCCAGAGGTTTGTTTCTTCGGCTTCTTTGTAATTATCGGATACCACCAGTAAGTCTTTGTCAATCGGTAGAACCCATCCTGCAAATGTGGGCAGATTTCCATTAATGTCTAAGCTCCACGAACCTGGAATGTGCTGGCTGCCAAAGGCAAGGTAGCTGCGAGTGTCAACAATAGCAACATTTCCTTCATCAATCATTTCTTTGAATGCGTCCGCTTTGAGCTCTTTCATGCGGGGTAATTTTGAAACTAATTCTGGTCCTTTGCGATTGATTTCATTGCATCGGCTAAAGTGGTCGGGAGCAGGGGGCATGTAATCGGTAAGCGACTTGATAAATTCGTCCTTATCTGTGATTTGCAATGGGGCGTTGTATATCTTTTCGTAGCCGATAGTTGAATGCCACTTAGCACCCATAGCTTTACCGCAAAGTGAACCGGCACCATGTGCAGGCAATACTTCGCAAAAGTCGGGGAGCTTTAAAATTTTGTCAAAGAGGCTGTGGTATAATTTTTCGGAAAGCTCCTCGGCAATATCCGGGAAAATGTCCGGACGCCCTACATCTCCAACAAAGAGGGTGTCGCCTACGAAAGTACAAACTGGCTCTTCACCGCGAGAAGTATCCACTACAACAAAGGTCAGATGATCGGGAGAGTGCCCGGGTGTTTCCAACACTTTGATTAAAATGTCTTCAATCTCTATGGTATCGCCATCGCTTAAGGGCACATGCTCGAAACTGGATTTTGACTTTTTAGCCATATAGATTTTGGCACCGGTTTTCTCTGCAAGGTCCATATGTCCCGAAACAAAATCGGCATGAAGATGAGTTTGCAGGACATGGGTGATAACTACTCCCAGTTCACGCGCCTCATCAATGTAAATATCAATGTCGCGTTGTGGGTCAATAACGGCACAAACTTCCGATCCGGCAAGTATGTAGGAGCTGTGCGCAATCTTGTTTAAGAAAAAATGTTTAATCAGCATGGTATTTGTCCTTTGATGATTTTTTATAGTTTAATTATATAATGAAAAAAAAGAACAGAGAAACTGTAATTGCAAGAAATAGGATTGTCATTCCACTCCCGGCTTTTAAATAGTCAGCATTGCGATAACCACCCGACGACATCAGGAAAGCATTCACCTGGTGTGTGGGCAGAATAAATGAGTTTGCAGCACAGACGGCTGCCATTAGTACAAGTGGTCTTGGGTCAATTTGGGCTATAACTGCCATGCCCATTACCAAAGGAGCCAACACTACGATTGCTCCTACATTCGACATAAAAAGTGAAAAAACGGTTGATAACACACCAACCATCAGTACTATGAAAATAGGATGTAAGTCAATGACTACGCTCATAATGGATTCGGCAAGTAGGGTGGCGGCACCTGTTTTTTGCATAGCCACACCCAAGGGAATCAATCCCGCCAGCAGAAAAACCACTTTCCATTCAATCGCTTCGTAGGCTTCTCCTATATTCAATACACGAGTAAGTACCATACATAGTGCTCCCGTAAGAAAAGCCATTGAAATTGGAAAGCCAACTATTGCCAAAGTAATGGCAAACACAAAGCAGCCAATTGCGGGCAAAGTTTTCGACTTATCTTTTTTATCAACATCAAATGCGGTGAGCACAACAAAATCAGCACTTTCTTTCAATTCTTTAATTTTGAACCATCTTCCGTAAACAATAAGAGTGTCACCTTGGCGGATTTCAGCATCGGAAAAATCTCCATCCACTCTTTCTCCCTTGTTGAATAGTATTATCGGCTCAACAGCATAACGTTTTCTCAGCGAGTATTCTCTTAAGCATTTCCCTGCGAGTGCAGAATCCGGTGGAATAATTACTTCGGCAAAGCCGCTAACATTGGGATTAAAGCCATCAGAGAAATAGCGTGAGTTAGAAACATCCTCAAGTTGAAAGTCTTTTGAAAACTGTTCAATATTATCAGCAGAACCCAGAAGGGCAAGGGTTTGCCCATCTTCAAATTTGGTCTCACGCCAAGGGGCGTAAACCACGTCAGCGCCCTTGCCAATACCCAAGAGGTTGACATGGTATTTATCCCATAAGTCTGCCTCTTCATTTGTTTTTCCTGCAAGCGAGCTCTCACTGTTTATAGATAGCAACTTAATGTTGCTTGGTAAATTGAGCTTTTCCACCAACTTTTCCTGTGCTGTTTTGCCTGTTTCCCCAACTTGCTCCTTAGGTAAAACTTTAGCACCGAAAAGCAAAAAATACGAAATGCCCGACAACAAAAGCACAATGCCGACAGGAGTTACGCTAAATAAGTTGTAGGCTTCATGCCCATCAGTTCTTAATAAGTCGTTTACTAAGATGAGAGGACCTGAGCCAACCATAGTAAGCGTTCCACCAAGTATCGCAGCAAAACCTATGGGCATAATGAGCGATGATGCGGGTATCTTCGTACGGCGAGAAACCTGCAAGATTCCGGGCAGAAAAAGCGCTGCTGCACCAATGTTTTGAATTAACCCCGACAATAAACCTGTTGAAAGCGAAAGCAATCCTACCAGATTCCGTTTGCGTGTGCCTGCCTTTTTGATTATAAATTTTGAAAATTCATCCATAATTCCTGTACGGGCTATTCCACGTCCCAATATCATCACGCTCAGCATAGCTATAACGGCATTGCTCGAAAAGCCGGAGAACATCTCCTGCGAATTCAATATGCCGGACCAGCCCAGCGCCAACATGCAACCAATGGCAACTATGTCAATGCGAACCACATCGACTACCATCATTATTGCTGTTACGCTAAGGATGATCAAAACTATAATAATTTCTGTTTCCATTATTTTTAGTTCAGTTCTGAGAATTAATTATATTTTTAAGCTGATTTACTTTTCTTACCTGCTAAACTTGCTTTCAGCATCTCCATTAAATCGTCACTTTGTTTATGGATTACTTTCATTTTCCCTCTTTAAATTTAATATCAGAGTGGTCTTTAGGGTCCAGCATGGTAAGGTCCAGCGAACTTGTCTGCACTGCCGAAAACATTTTTCGGGAAGATTTATTAACCCCAAGCTGATAGAACCTGTCCAAATTGCTCTCATGATATTTTGCTTTTAATTTGTTATAAATTATTTTCAATAAAATTTTGGTAAGTTATGTTGTATTCTGCTATTTCATTTAGTTACACTTTACGCCCTGGTTCTCCAACAGCATTTTTATCAGGAGGAATGTACCCGTCTTGTTGTTCCGCATAAGTATGAGTAAACTGTGCTCCATAGAAAACTATCATTGATGTATATGAAACCCACAACAAAATCAAAATGATTGAGCCGGCGGCACCATATCCGCTTCCGGGTTCCGCTTTGCCAAAATACAATGACAGCGCGAACATCCCCAGTAAAAATAATATAGCGGTAAGGAGAGAGCCCCACCAAACATGCTTCCATTTTACTTCTGCATCCGGGAAAAATTTAAACATTATTGCGAATAGGAATGCAGTAATCAAACCTGATACAATGAAGTTAATAACTTGAACTACAACCAGTAATGAATCCGAGAATTGACTCGACAACCAATCTCCCATGGCGCTTAAAAGTGAAGTTATCATAAATGACGCCATCATAATAAATGAAATTGCCACTAATAGTCCAAATGAAAACAAACGTCCACGGAGCACACTCCAGATACCTGATTTTGATTCATCGGTTTTCACTTCCCATATAATGTTGAGCGATCTTTGAAATTGCGCAAAGACACCGGTTGCCCCAACAAGGATTGTTACTACACCAATAATTGTTGCCCATACAGATTTTTTTGATTCACTTGCAGTAGCTATCATGTCTTGAATCTGCTTTGCTGTATCTGCTCCCAAAGCAGAAGATATTTGTGATGACAAACGGTTATTCACAGCGTCTTCCCCCAAAAAATACCCGGCTATAGTGACAATAACTACGAGCAATCCCGGCAATGAGAAAATTGCGTAAAACGCTATTACTGCGCTTTCTTTGAATGGGTCTTTTTCCCACCATTCTTTAAAAGCAGTTTTTAATAAGTTCCAGATATTTTTAATTTTTTGTTTCATTTTCATTATTATTATTGTGTTTCCCTTTTTATATCTTTAAGAGAAAAACTGTTGTACATTTTATGTGTTCACAAAATCACCGCCATTGATATGAATCACGTTGCCCGTGATATAGCTCGCATCCTCTGATGCAAGAAAAACATATGCCGGACCGACTTCGCTTGGCTGACCAACTCTGCCGAGAGCAGTCTTTTTCCCGAATTTGGAAACATTTTCAAGTGTTGACGGGATTAAAGGAGTCCAAATAGGTCCCGGAGCAACCCCGTTAACTCTGATTTTTCTATCGGCAAGATTCAAACTCAATGACCGAGTAAACGCTGTAACAGCTCCTTTTGTTGATGAATAGTCCATCAGGTGGTCGCTGCCCCTGTAAGAAGTAACGCTCGTTGTATTGATAATCGAATCGCCTGCTTTCATTTCAGGCACTACCTTCTTCGTAATGTAGAACATTCCGAATACATTTGTCCGGAAACTCTCTTCCATCAATGAAAGATCCAACTCTTCGAGGGTATCCGCTTCATGCTGTTCTGCTGCATTATTAACCAAAATATTTATTGTACCGAATTTCTTTTTTGTCTTCGCAACGGCACTGTCACAGAACTTTTTATCTTGAATATTACCTGCAATTATCAGACACTCTCTGCCTTCTGCTTCTACCAGCGATTTGGTTATCAAAGCATCTTCATCCTCACTGAGATAAATAATGGAAATATCAGCCCCTTCTCGTGCAAAATGAACGGCAACAGACCTTCCGATTCCTGAATCGCCACCAGTTATTAAAGCCACCTTGTTTTTAAGTTTTTCGCTTCCGCGATAGTTTTTCCGGATTATCACTGGTTGCGGATGCATCTTTTCTTCACTTCCCGGAATCGGCTGTTTCTGATCGGGAATATCTTTCGGTTTATCTTTCATCGGTTGTCTTTATTCCTTATTAAATGTTTTGATCACTTTCTCTAAATTAATACCTTTACCCGGCATGGATTTGAAAATATCACCTTCGCTTTATGTCCTTTCCGTCCGCATCAGCAATCTCATAAAAGCCTTCATCCCAAACAATTACCGTTCCGGCACCGTAGCCACTTGGTATGATGCCTTCAAAAGTTCGGTAATCATAAGGATGGTCTTCCACCATCATGGCAAGTCGCTTCACCTCAGGGTCGGTAGATGGACCTTTGGGTACTGCCCAGCTTTTCAGCACACCTTCCATTTCCAATCGGAAATCATAATGCAAATTTCTGGCATCATGCTTCTGAATTACAAAACGAAGCTTATCACCATCAGGATTACCTCCGGTTGGTTCAGGACTTTCTTTAAAGTTACGCTTCTCTTTATATTTAGCAAGTGCCATGTTTTCCGTTGTTTGGTAAGTAAGATTGCTGCCATATTTTTTAGGCATGTTTTAAATAAGGGACGAGATTTGCAAAGTAATATTTGTCCGGCTAAATCTCTTAACCGGCTATAGTTAGTCAAGGTGCTTTAGGAAAAGTCAGAAGCATATCAAATCTTAAATTCCCCTCTTGAGGGGTGTCTGCGAAGCAGACGGGGTGGATGTATTTCTACAAAAATTTCATATTTCAAATTAGTCTTTAAAAATACATTATTCACCTGACTCCAATCTTTTAATATATGCTTGCATTTGTGCAATTTCTTTTTCCTGAGCCTTTATAATTTCATCCGCCAATTTCCTGACTTCCGGGTCTTTTATATCAGCTCTTTTACTTGTGAGAATCGCTATTGAATGGTGGGGAATCATCGCCTTCATATACACTACATCATCAACAGGAATTTGCATCCTAACCAGTGTTAAAGCACTTGCAAAAAGAATTATGCTGCCTAAAACGATAGCAACATTTTTCATCATATTCTTGTACATATTTAACATGAATAGCAGCATTATCACTGCCATCGCCGAAATTCCCATACAAGCCATATAAAAACGGGTAAGACTGAAATAAACATGGTCTATCTCATAGGTATTAAAATACATTGTAACATACATTGCGATAAAAGAGCCTATCAACATCAATATAAATTTTGTGTAAGGACTTTTATTTTCTTTGCTATTATTCGAACCGTGATTACTATTATTTTCCATTTTGCACTCCGTTTTGTTTATTTTTTTAGGTTTGCGACCATATTTTTTTTGTTCGCTTTAAATAGTGACGCATGTTTCTGAGTAATATTTGTCAGACTAAATCTCTTAATGTGCTATTATTAGTCAAAGTATTTTAGTACTATATATTGAAAATCCCCTACCCGCAAGCTTGCTTTCCTCCTTTGCCAAAAGGGGATTAAGGGGGATTTGAATTTTTGCATTTAAATTGTAAATATAGTTAAAGAGGCATGTGTATAACAAAAATTAATAATAATATTAAATATCAAGAATAATTAAGTATTAAACTGTGAATATTACAAATATTTCAACGAATATTATAATATTTATCCTGTTACTATTGACTAATTTTGCTCTTTCAAAATGTATAAATATAATTAATATATTGGTGCATTTTGTAATTATTTAAAGAAACAAATTCAAAAAAGACTTATATGAAGACAAATCTAACAATAATATTATTTTTTCTAATCATTTCTCCAATTGCTTCTGCACAGCATGAAGGCCTGGAAATGAATAAAAATGAAAGCGGGCAAGAAGTTCAGCCTATAATATATACTTGTCCCATGCACCCGGAAATACAAGCCAATAGCCCCGGAAACTGTCCTAAGTGTGGTATGAAACTGGTACAGGAAGAACAGATTCCACATACAAACCATGAGATGCATAAGTCATCAATGGAAAATATGAAAACTATTACAAATAATACTCCACCGCGAACTGTTCGCTACGATTTATTCATTGCCGATACGATTGTAACATTTGGCAAAAAACCAACAAGGGCTATTGCGGTAAATGGACAAATACCAATGCCCACACTCACATTCACTGAAGGTGATACGGCAGAAATCTATGTACACAACAACCTTGACGAAGAAACATCCTTGCACTGGCACGGGATATTCTTGCCAAATCAATTCGACGGTGTTCCTTATCTTACGCAAATGCCCATTAAGCCCCACACAACTTATTTGTACAAGTTTCCGATTATCCAGAGTGGTACACATTGGTATCACAGCCATACGGGATTTCAGGAGCAAATTGGCATGTATGGAATGTTCATCATGAATAAGCGCAATGAATGGGATATACCAACGCTACCGATAGTAATAAGTGAGTGGACAGATATGAATCCAAAAGAAGTTAACCGCAGTCTGCATAATGCTAATGATTGGTTTGCTATAAAAAAAGGGGCGGTCCAAAGCTATGCAGAAGCTATTGGCAAAGGGCATTTTTCAACTAAGCTTGCCAATGAGTGGAAACGTATGAATGCAATGGATGTTAGCGACGTTTACTACGAAAATTTTTTAATCAATGGTAAAAATCAAAATGAGCAACCGCAGTTCAAAGCCGGCGATAAAGTAAGATTGCGTATAGCAAACGGTGGTGCATCCGATTATTTTTGGCTCTCATATTCAGGTGGCAAGATAACGGTTGTCGCTAGTGATGGCAACGATGTAGAACCGGTTGAAGTAGATAGACTGATTATAGCAACTGCCGAAACTTATGATGTTGTTGTAAGCATACCCAATAATATGAGTTACGAATTTTTGGTTACACCCGAAGACCGCACCGGCTCAGCGTCGTTGTGGTTAGGCAGTGGTGAAAAAGTACATGCAGCAAAATTGCCCAAACTAAAGTATTTTGCAGGCATGAAGATGATGAACGGCATGATGGATATGAATGGCAATATGATTGAAATGAAAGGGATGCACATGCAAAACCAAGTAATGGATATGAATACTGTTATGTACCCTGAAATTACCGGTCACGAAAATTCAAAAGACAATCATAACAAAGAAATGAATATGGACCACCACCACATGGAAGGCATGGATATGGCCATGGATAAAAGCAAATCGGATATTGTAACACTTAACTATGGCATGTTACGTTCAACCGAAAAAACTAAATTGCCGGACGGTCCTATAAAAGAATTAAAATTTGATTTAACCGGAAACATGAACAGGTATGTTTGGACTATGGACAATAAAAAAATATCCGAAAGTGACAGAATACTTATCAAAAAAGGAGAAAACCTCAGAATTATATTATTCAACAACAGCATGATGCGCCATCCGATGCACTTGCATGGACACGATTTCAGAGTTTTGAACAAACATGGCGATTACGCACCCTTAAAAAATACCCTTGACATTATGCCGATGGAAAGAGATACCATCGAATTTGCTGCAACTGAAAGCGGGGATTGGTTCTTTCACTGCCATATTTTATACCACATGATGAGCGGGATGGGGCGAATTTTTAGTTATGAAAACTCACCGCCAAATCCTGAAATACCAAATCCGAAATTGGCACAACGGAAATTATTTGCTGACGACAGGATGTTTTATTTTATGGCAAATGTAGGTATTGAAAGTAACGGAAGCGATGGTGAAGCCCTGATTGCAAATACAAGATGGAAACTGAGTACACTCTGGCATTTGGGATACAAAGATATTCACGGTTATGAAAGCGAAACAATGATTGGACGCTATTTAGGGCGTATGCAATGGTGGTTTCCATACATAGGTTTTGATTATCACTATAAGGCAGAAGGTGGTCCTAAAAACATTTTCGGGAACGAAGATAAAAATTGGTTCGGACAAATAAGCAACAAGAATGAACGTGCAACGGTGATAGTAGGTATTGCTTATACATTACCAATGCTGTTTATTGCAGATTTCCGGGTAGATGGCGATGGCAAATTTCGTTTCCAGTTCAGTAGGGAAGATGTACCTGTTACCAGCCGATTACGCTTCAAGATGATGCTAAATACTGATAAAGAGTACATGGCAGGACTTCGTTATATCATCACGAAATATATTTCCATCTCATCCCATTACGATAGTGATATGGGCTTAGGTGCAGGACTGACATTTACTTATTAATCGGGACGAGACTAAATTCAAATCCCCCTTAATCCCCCTTTGAAAGGGGGAAAGCGAGCTTGCGAGCAGGGGGATTTTTTCCTGTCCTGTCAGTTCTTTCCCGTCCTGTCTTTGTTACAACTGACAGGACGAGCATATTAACCCCATCTCAATTCTCCACAATAATTTTTATAGACTCGTTAAATTCTTTTGAAGAAATTTTGCAAAAGTAAACACCTGCGGGGATTGATTTCGTGTCCCAATCAAAAGAATGCTTTCAACATTTGTAAGCCCTGATTTGGGCAAATCGAAACTAATTTTTATTGAATTATTTGCAGGATTGGGTGATGCAGTAATACTTTGTTTAATAGGTTCATAAATGCTAGTTGAGGCGTCTGGATTAAGCAAAACTACATATCCAATGTCATCATGTGAAAATCCTGTGAATTCCGCACAAATTCTATTTACTTTACTATTATAATCCATAGTACTAGGACAAAACTGATCAAATAAAGTTGATTTTTTCATTTCTGGCAACTTTATCACTTCTATATAATCGGAAGGATATCCCATACCACTGGCAGCAATTACTTGATCATTGTCTATAAATAAAACAGATTCAACATTGATCCAACGTGTTTTAATATCAGCAATAAGTTTCCTTTCAGCAGTATCCCAAATTTTAACTTGATATCTATCACTACATGTTACCATCTTGGTACCATCAGGGGAGAAAGCAGTATACATTGTTGCTGCACTCTTATGTCCCCAAAAATCCCCATAATAATCCCAAGTGCCGGAGTTGAGTAAAAAAGTTCCTGTTTCATCATTATGGTCAAGTTCCCCTACAAGCATTGCCAAGAATCTGTCATCATCAGAGAATTTGATTTTTATAAGTGAATAAGGTGGTTCTATTACTTTAACTTTCTCATAAGTGTTGACATCCCAAATATGTATTTCACCACCAACTGGGTAAGTCGTTTCAGGTTGCAAACTATAAGCAACTAAAGCAGCTATATAATTCTCTGAAACAGTAATAGAATGATACCATTTTGTTCTCCATTCCTCATATCCTGCATCTAAGGTATGAAGTAATGCTCCGGTTTGCGTATCCCACACATATAAAGAATTTCCCCAATCAGCCGCGAAAAGCCTTTTGCCGTCTCTTGATATGTCCAATATTTCAACCTGAACATCTCGTTCGACAAGAAGCCCCTCATATTCCATAACAATATCACCGGTTTCCGTCAATAGTTTCATTGGCTTAAATCCAGTTGCCGCCACATAAATAAATTCACCGTCAGGGCTGAATGTCACCGCCCTTACAATTCCCCCAATGTGCTTTTTCCACACCAAAGGGTCGGGGTCAGGCTCTTGTGCCAGTGAGGGGTTGCAATACAGCATTGCAACAACGAATAAAACAAATGCTCGTTTCATAAAATTCTCCCTGAAATACATTTTCCGTATATATACTATGACACATGAAAGTGTAATTTATCTCAAAATTAGGGAAAAAATTTCATTTCTGTCAACATATTTTAGGACTTAAAATGACAACACACCCCCTAACCCCCTCTTGATAGAGGGGGAAAGGCTTTTGGGGCATTTTTGGCTGTCTTTCTCCCTCTCCTTCGGAGAGGGTCGGGGTGAGGTGAATTGGTTTTCATTTTCGTCAATGTATTTTAGGACTAAGAAGACAAATCCCCCTGCTCGCAAGCTCGCTTTCCCCCTTTTAAAGGGGGATTAAGGGGGATTTGTATTTTTCTTTATATTTCTCAAGACTTTTTCAATTTTTCCCCATTTCCCAAACGTCAAAATATGGCGTATAAAAATGTAGTTTTGCTATTGTAATTGTACCATTTTATTTTGGAGTATGGCATTATGGAAACGAAACACAAAGTATTCAACCTGATTATTTTGGATGAAAGCGGCAGTATGGACTCTATCAAAGTCTCCACTATCAGCGGCTTCAACGAGATTATTCAAACGATTCAGGAAGTCGAAAAGCAATTTACTGAGCAAGAGCATTTTGTTTCATTTGTTACTTTCAACGGTGTCGGTATCAAAACTCTACTGTTTAACCAACCCGTTGCTACAATTCAGCCGATTGACGAACGGAAGTATCAGCCCAATTCTTCGACGCCACTATACGATGCTATGGGATACAGCATCAACAAACTCAGAGTAACTCTGCTCGATATGACTGATTACAACGTCTTGGTCACTATTTTGACAGACGGTGAAGAAAATTCATCTCGCGAATACAATAGCCGAAACATCAAAAACATGGTCGAAGAACTCAAAACTAAAAATTGGACTTTTACTTACATTGGTGCCAATCATGATGTCCGAAGGTCGGCTTTTTCAATTTCGATTGATAACACTCTGATTTTCAATTCAAATGCGGAAGATGTGCATAGGATGTTTGACCGCGAGAAATCTTCGCGAATGTCTTTCAGCCGAAAAATCAGACTGAAAGAAGATTTACAGAAGAATTTCTACGATGAAGAGCCGCCCGAAAATCCTCCTTCGGTCTGAAGGAATTTGGCTGTGATGTTGGGGTTTTAGTTCAATTTATTACTAAGTTGATAATTTATTTCATATTTTCGCATAAATTCTTTATTTTAGAATCTAAATTTTTGTAAATTGTGATTGAATTATGAAAAAGAATTCTGAGATTTGGAGAAAAGTATGAATGTAAGAACTCAAGCGGAAATTGACAAGATAACGGCTATTCGTCAAGATAAAATTTATAAGCGTCTGATGGACGGTGATACAAATATCACATTTGACGATGCGCTCGATAATGATATGATATTGAATATGGGACCCCAACATCCCGCTACTCATGGTGTATTGCGCGTTCTGCTTCGCCTCGAAGGTGAAACGATTTTGCGTTGTGTGCCTGAATTGGGCTATTTGCATCGCGGTTACGAAAAATTAGCCGAAAACGTGACTTATCACGAATTTATCCCGCATACTGACCGATTAGACTATCTATCGCCAATGTCCAACAATACTGCGATTGCTCTTGCTATCGAGAATTCGCTCGGTATAGAAGCCTCGCCTCGTGCACAATGGATACGCGTTTTAGTTTCGGAAATGGCTCGAATCTCGTCCCACTTGATGGCGATGGGTGCCACTTGTATGGACGTTGGAGCGTTGACTGTGCTGATTTGGACTTTCACAGAGCGCGAAAAATTATACGATATTTTCGAGTTGATTTGCGGAGCAAGGTTCACCACGAGCTATACTCGCATTGGTGGCGTTGCAAACGATATTAACGATGCTACGATTGAAAAACTTCGTGATTGGGTAGCTCAATTCCCCGCTCAATTAGAAAAATCAGAAAAACTTGTTCATCGTAATTCTATTTTTATCAAAAGAGTTGCCGGTATCGGTGTTATAAGTCCCGAATTAGCTGTCCAATATGGTCTGACCGGACCTTGTTTGCGCGGTTCCGGAATTCCGAGAGACATTCGTCGTGATATGCCGTATTTGGTTTATGACAAACTCGATTTCGACGTCATAACTTATCCCGAAGGGGATTGCTGGTCTCGATATATGGTTAGAGTTGATGAGATGAGGGAAAGTATCAAGATTATTACTCAAGTGCTCGACCAAATGCCAAAAGGTCCGGTGCTTGCGAATGAACCTAAGAAGGTATTACCACGTAAAAACGAAATTTACACCAAAATGGAAGAGTTGATACACGATTTCATGTTGATTAATTTTGGTGCTGCACCTGTTCCGGGCGAGACTTACACTGCTATTGAAGCTCCGAAAGGTGAACTCGGTTTCTTTATAGTTTCTGACGGTACCGGACACCCATGGAAGATGAAAATTCGTTCGCCATCGGCATCTAATTTGCAAGCACTGCCTCATTTTGTCGAAGGCTCTATGCTCTCGGATGTGGTTGCTTGTATTGGTTCGATTGACCCGGTTATGGGCGAAGCTGATAAGTAGGATTTGGTTTAAATACAAAAAAAAAATGGTTGATATTTTTTAAGATGTCAACCAATTTCGTTTATAGACTGTCTGCGCTTCTTCCGGAGTGTTTTAAAATGGGTAGGGGATAAGCCTGTTACTTTTTTGAACTGAGTCGAAAGATGTTGAACGCTGCTATAGTTAAGTTTCCAAGCGATTTCGCTTATATTTAGCTCATCGTAAACAAGCAGCTCTTTAACGCGTTCAATCTTATGCTTGATTACAAATTGTTGTATTGTAACACCTGTCACTTCGGAAAAGAGGTTTGATAGATAGGTGTAATCCAAATGAAGTTTTTCACTCAAAACTTCCGAAAAGTGTACCGGTTCCATATCTTCTGTATAGTGAACCATTTCAATTATTACATTTTTGATTTTTTCAATTATTTGACTTTTCCTATTATTCATAAGTTCCAGTCCGGATCTTCTTAAGTTAAAGTCGAGTTTTTCCTTATCCTCATCACTCATGTCTTCGCTAACCTCAACTTCGCCAATTGTGAGATTTTTATATTGAATACCTAAATTTTCCAATTCGGATGCTACTACCATCTTACATCTAATACACACCATATATTTTATGTATAATTTCATATAGAATCTAATTCTTTAATTCAAAGTTTGTGCTGTCGTTATAAATCGTAATCGTATAAAAACGTTGTCATTGTAATTTTTTCTTAATAATCTTACTAGTTTATCAAGATTATAAAGTCAGTCGTTTGTACCTCTAAGTTATTTTAAATCAATTCATTATTAAAAAAACCCAGAGTTCGTCAAAGTTAGAATTTAAATTAGCTACAAATTTATTCATACAAAGAACAAACTCTGGAATTTAAAATAGCGTCAAACATAGATTAGAATTCAATTTAAATGTATCCTAATTTTTGTTTGTATCAAGACTAAAAGTAGTAGCGAAATCCAAGTGCGCCTTCAAAATTAGTTCTTATGGGCGAAGGAATACCTAACATTAAGCCAACTTCAACAAAGAACTCGAGAGGAGCAGTTCTTGGAACAATATTGATACCAACAAGCCCACGGACACCGAAACCTAATTCGTCATCTTCTTTATACCAAGTTTTGCCTTTGTTGCTGTACCACCAACCGCCACTTTCGCCAATACCAATAGCCACACCGGGTCCTGCATACATATTGACTACTTTTGAATTGAAAGCATTGAAATGCCACAAATAATCAACACCCACTCTGATATTTCCCAAATAGGAACTTCCAAGACTTAAAGCAAAAGCTCTGTCATTGTGTGACCAAATTTTTGCTGTCAAGCCGGATGGTTCGCCAGCCATCAATCCCAATCCGAAATCTCTACCTTGCGGGGCGAAGGATTTGGATGTTTGAACTGACATCATAAGGAAAAGAGAAATCAATAATCCTGTAATAAAAATCTTCATCTTAATTCTCCCTGGGATTTATATAATATATCCCAAATATATGTTTGTAAAATTGAATCAATACGCCGCCAATCACATTTAAATAAGACAGAGTAACGGCTCCAAAGTTTTCACTTATTGAAACCTGTAACCAACTGTAAATTGCACCCAAGAATTTCTATATCGTGGGGTATGCGAATTGCCGTCCCCATGATTTTGGTGCAAATCCCAACCTAATCTTGTTCCAAAAACAAGTTGGTCCATGTTAACATCTAATCCAATTAAGAATGATAGAGTGTTGTTTCTGATGTTGTCATTTTCAAATTCCTGCTCCTGTTCTACTGTAGTCAGAGCATTCTCGAACACATCAGTTTGTTTGACCAAGTATGAATACTGCGGTCCGGCTACAATTGTGATTTCTTTAATCGGTCTCAAAGTTGCCAACAATGGTATAGCTATATAATTCGTAGTTCTGGTTAAGCGATAATCGCCACCGAGAATTTTACCACTACCTTCAAAACCTTTCTGAGAAAACAGCAAACCCGGTTGAAATCCGACATACTTCCAAATCGGTATCGAAACGAAACCGCCAAATACCAAACCAAATGCTGAATTAGCCACAAAATCCTCGCCTTCGGAATCCCAGACATTCGAGTAGTTTACTCCGATTTTTAGACCCACGTGTAAAATTTCCCGGTGTTCTTCTGCTTTACTTTGAGCAAGATTAATAAATGTTGTTGCTAAAGTTGCCATTATCAATATCATAATAAATTTTTTCATGTTTCTCCTTCAAACTATTATTAAAATTTGGAGTGCTTTTTATATTTTCCATAGACAATTGTGATTGCCTTTAGATAAGCACATAAATACTTTTAATACCTGAACTCGTTATTGAATATTCAAACCTTAGAAGCATTGTGTGGTAATATTTCCAACCACAATTAGAAAAATGCTTCCTAGTGTAAAATACTCTATACGACTCTGCGACCTTGAATCAGTCTCACTAAGATTATAATTACGGCTACTACCAAAAGTATATGAATGAATCCGCTCATTGTAAATGAACTTAACATTCCGAGAAGCCAAAGAATAATCATCACTACTGCGATTATATACAACATAAATACTCCTATAAAATTTATTTAAAAAACCTAAAAAATCATTTTCATTTCAAATTGTGTTAGTCGAGGCGGATTCTATCTACAAAGTTCTCTAAATCTTTTTCAAAGCTAAAACTCCGCTTCAATCTGATACAATTCTTGTTTTACTACTTTACTTATCCCATTTATTTTCGAAGATTTCTGTAAAAACATTTTTGTTATACATTCTACCCTCGGGGTATTTGTTATCGAAAGTATATTGTGTTCTACGTTCATCCAATCCAATAGCTGTTATGTTATTTGTTGTTCCTATGTCTTTTTTGCCCTGTCCGCTAATCATTGATTTCGTTTCCTTAACTTTTTTTTGGGTCAATTTCAAATTACCTTCATCTCTTCCAATAATATCAGAATGACCATATACTATAACTTTTTCCTTACTTCCAATCTTTCTAACAATATTCTTTCTTATGTTCGAATTTAACATAACGAGAAGTCCTAAAATTAGCATTACTATTGCGATCATATACAACATCAAATACACTCCTCTAACTTTGTTTGTATTGCAATAAATCTTATTTAGATTCAAATAGCGATAGTTGAGAAGGTTTGTAAAGAACTCTATTAAATAATTTGTTTCACTATCCACAGAGTTCTCTACACCTTCAGGTCTTCAAAGAAGACTTTGTCAATCTAACTGATTACATTGCAACACTCAGTTATCTAATCATCTAATTCATTTATTTCATCTTCCTTCGACTATTTCGACAAAGACATTTCTATTATACATTCTACCTTCGGGGTATTTGTTATCGAATGTATATTGTGTTTTGCGTTCACCTAAGCCAATAGCTGTTACATTTGTTGTTGTTTTGTTGTCTTTTCTGAGCTGGTCAACAATAATTGATTTTGTTTCATCAGCTCTTTGTCTAGACAGTTTCAAATTACCATCCGGTGTTCCGATAATATCAGAGTGACCGTGAATAATAACCCTATCAATGTTTCCAATACCTTTAACAATATCGTTTCTGATTGTGGTCTCATAAGTTCTTACCGCATCTGCTTGATTATAGTCAAATATCATAAGATATCTTGACGCATTTCTCAATTCGGTATCTTTGGTTAGTTTGAAACTGACATTTTCACTTGTTATTTTTCCGGTTCTATCGGTAATGGAAACTTTTGCATTATATTTTCCATTTTCAAGAAATCTCATAAGTTCAGCCGGATTAATCCTGGCACTGCTATATGAGTATGGACCGAAATACATTGTTCTGCCTTCGCCGGTGATAGTAATATCCCAACTTCTGAATGGAACCGAATTGTCTATCGAAAATAGCATGTCATTGTCAATCGAAGTTTCATCTCTAATTGTATAAACCAATGGTTTGTACATGTCCGAGTTGCTGAAAACAAACTTGACTCTTCTATTTTCGTCGTTAATCAATCCTGCTGACTTTGCTTCAGTCGAATCACTACCCGAAGGAGCATACGGTGGATCTGTAATTACCGCTATTCTATCAGGATTAATATCGAAATTGTTCACCAAATAATCTTTGACTTTGTTAGCTTGTATTTCGGCTTCCTTTTCTTCAGGGTCAGAACCGCGTAAAGTCAATTGTACACTTGGATTCTTTCTCATCCTGTCGCCATATACATTCATTACATTGTAATATGCAACCATCAACTGATTCACATTAGTTTCTTTTTCAGTCAAATCACCTTTTTCAAAATTTGATAAGTCTGACTCGTTGAAATTTGTAGCTTCCGATTTAGTCAATGTGATATACCTTCTCGGGAAATCTAAACTACCTTTGTCAAAGAATACATATGGATGTATTGGGAAATAACCCTTTACATTCTTAGTTACGATAGTATTATCGGTAGGCATTTCAATTGCTACTTTGTTAGTAACTGTTGGAGTTGGAGATTTTGAAACCTGAGCCACGCCTTCAACCGGGTCTCTATTTTCCATAGATAACCTTACACCAATTCTATAAGTCATGGTTGTCCACACATCGCCTACTGAATTTTGGGTAGGTTCATCAATGCTTTCGCGTTGATTTGCTATCCATGATGTTTCAAAGAATGGAGATAAATATAGGGATGAATTTTGGTCTAAATCCGAAATCCTAATATCATAAGCCAAGCCACCTTGGACACCCCAAGTTAACATTACCACATCAGGTACATCTTTTTCAGGTTGTTCAGCAGCTTCATCCTTATCGGCTTTATAGACAAAAGTACTATTTAAGTTGTATGCTAAGAAAGGACCCACATAGAAGTTTAAATTCGGAATAAGATGTTGGTCAACCCTGAACAATGGTTCAAAAGTTAGATAACTCATTTTAGTATCAAATGAAGGAATTGGCGTTCTCGTGTCATCAATTACTAATGCATCTCTGACATCATATGATACACGGAATTGAAATCCCCACCAACTTTCGGAAAGATACTCACCAAATAAGCCTAAGTATATACCATTACCTGTGCCATCTACATAATCAATTTCATCTTCCGGTGATTGGAAGTTAGGGTCAAGACCGTGAAGATATTGCCAGCCCAGACTGGCAGAGTTGAATTGGTAACCGAGGTTTAACCCGTATCGCCATGCTTGTTGGCGAAATTTCATTTCTTGCGCATCTGTCGTTGACTGAAAAAACATTGCGAAGACAAATGTAAATATGAAACTGAAGACGATTTTTTGTCTAAAACTTTTCATTGTAAAACCCTTTTTAAAGTTTGTTATTATATAATAATAATTTATTGTTTAATAGCGATAATATAACGCTATCATTAAATTGAAAAAACTTAATGCATATCCTTAATTTGATACGCTTTTCTGCGACAGTATTACTTATTCGTAGCCGCTTTTTATAACTGTCAGAATCATTTTAAATCTTTCATTCGCTACAATTTTATTCGAAATATGGGCAGGTATGATTATAGATTGTCCTGTTTCAAGAAAAGTTGATTTCCCGTCAATAACGATTTCAGCCCTGCCATCAATAATATGTGCAAATGAATCAAAAGCAGATATTCTCTCGACCAATCCTTCACCTACATCAAGGGACAATACGCTTACATTTCCTGTCGTTTTTTTAATGATTGTTTTTATAACAACAGAATTCATTTCATACTCAATTATTTCAACCAAAATCAAAGCTTCTGCTTTTTTGACTTCTGCGTTTTTCATTTTAATTATTTCTGCGTTTTTCATTTTACTTTTTGTCCTTCATGTAATTATGATAACAATTGATACTGACATCAATTACAATTGCTATTTCTTTTGTTCAGTTGTAAAGAAATTAGATATTGAATTTCCAAGATCGTCCATGTTACGGGAGAATTTAACCTTGAAGTCTTCCCAATTTTCCTTGTTTTCTTCATTATATTCATTCAAATTCTCCTTTAATGAGCGATTTTTTTGTTCCAAGTCAACAATATGTTTTTCATAGTTTGCCTTGGTATTTCTGTTTGTGTTTGCAATTTGTAATTTCAGTTCAGCTATGTCCTTTTCATTTTGGATAATTCTCAATTCATTCTGCCTTTTAAATTCCCAAAAATCATCCGTTGAATCCCTTATAGCTTGATTAAGTTCTGTTCTTGCTTCAACTACATCTTCTTTAGATGTTTGAAGTTCCATTCGTGCGTCTTCAACTTTCCCACTTTCCGATTGACAACCAAGTATGAAGACATAGAGGCTCAAAGCCATTGCGAATACTATAAATTTAAAACTAATCATTTTGATATTCCTTAATAATGTTCAAAAAATTTTCAATTCAGAATCCTTTAGACAAAAAACTTATAAAGTTCTGCTTTATGTATGTAATCGTCATTGCATTGTCCGAATTTTGTAATGCAGTACTGCATTGGGCAATGATGCACTAAGTCGTATGTCTGTTTGTATGTACTATGTTGTTCGGGATGAGGTGTTATAAGTCGTTCACTCATACAATTTCAATTCAAAGAAAAATTTTCTTGAATCCCTACCATTTCCTTTTGCAATGATATTCGGCATATTCTATTTTCTATGTGAAACTTCTTTACACTACAAAGGTAACTCCGAACATACAAGACAATGTTACATCTAAAAATCTATAATGTATAGTATTCACATATTATATGCTATTGTCCAAAATCAATTTTCAATTTGCACATACTTACATTACAATGATAAGTCTAAAAGTACAAGTGAATGTTACATATACAAATGTAAAGTTTATATAATTCACAGATTTTGAATTTTTAATCAAAGAAGTAATAGGGAAGCGGTTGCAGAGGAAATTATATGCAAAAATATCAGAAAAAACATAAATTTATTTAAAATATACAAGTTGATTTGAGCCAAATTCATATAAAAAACAATCGTCCAAAAATATTGAACGATTCCTTTTTTCATCTTGTACCCGGAACAGGAGTCGAACCTGCACGAGAGTTCTCAAGGTTCTATATGATTTGTTGCAAAAATATCACAATGCTCATGTAGTTTACTTTTAGTTTATATTCCTTAAATTCTATCAATTTTCGAATTTCAACGAAGAAAATTCTACTTTATTACAGAAAAAATTCTTGATTCAATGTATGTCGGTGTTTTTAAAACAAGAAAATATTGCCCATTCGTAAAATTTCTGATGTCAATAGTTTTAGTTTGCGATACTGAATATTCGGTAACATCAAGATGGAATTTTTCGATTATACCTCCAAGCACATCTGTGATTATAATTTCAGTGGTCCCTTTCTCACTGATATTGAAAACTATTGTAATTTTATCATTGCTTGGATTGGGTGTAATGGATTCGATTTGAATTGCGCTTGGGTTAATGAGCCTCAAACCACCTTCATCGCACAAATCTAATAACCTGAATGTACCCAAACGAATATTAATCTCGGCATTACCATTGACAGTTTGAACATTGGATAGAATTAAAGGTGTTGATTCAGCATTCCCCAAACAAGCTATGAATTTTGGCAATGCAATTGTATTTACATTAACCGGCAGATTTTTAAGTGTAATTGAAGAAACGAATTCATCTTTGTAAAAGGCTTCCATATCCACAGGAGCTAACAAAGTAGAGTTATAATCCAATTCAAGGTTGATGGAAGTAATTCCGGCATAAGGTAGATTAACAGTATTAGTAAGAATAATAGGTATTTCAATTGTGTCTCCAACGTTTGCTTCTAAAGATTCCGGATACAGAAGAATCGAAGCAGTTCCACTAAAGACACCTTCACCTAATAATGTAATAATCACCGGGCTATCTTCACCTTCAAACTGAAATTCAAGCGTTCCCGAAGTTTTTCCAATGAATGAAGGAGTAAATCTCAAATCCATAAAATGTTCGGCTCCGTTAGGCACACTAAAGCTTCCGCCTCCGTTAAGAGTGACGAAATCTAAAGCATTAGGCGCTCCATGAACAGTATTGCTTATAGTGAAAGGTTTATCACCGATACATCTAATTGTAGCCGCATTGATGGTATCTTTGAATGAATCAATTTCAACTTTCCCAAAATCAATGACTTTGTTGACGACCTCGATTTTTGTATTACTTCCATCATCAGGCAAGACTCCTTCGCCAATCAAAGTGATTATTTCCGGACTATCTGCCCCATCAAAATGAAATTCAAGCGTACCAATGGTTTCTCCCAAAAATGAAGGTGTGAATCTTAAATCCATAAGATGCGTAGTATTATAAGGAAGACTAAAAGCGCCACCACCAGAAAGAGTTGTAAAATCTATGAAATTAGGGATATTGTGTTTTGTATCTGCTATTTCGAAAGCAATATTGCCAATGCACTTGATTGTTTCGGCATTTAATGTATCTTTATAAGTGCCAATCACAACTTTCCCAAAATCAATAATTTTATTTTGAACTTCAATTCTTGAGAATCGAGATTTATTCAAAATAGAAATGAAACCATCAAATATTCCATTGTTCAAATTCTGAAAAGCATTAGATGTTATTTGCAAATCTTTTCCGGCAGTCCAACCTACGCAGTAAAGTTTGTCTTTTTTGGCAACAATATCTTTTGCATCCTCTTGCAAAGTGCCACCGATATAAGTTGACCACACAGGATTTAGCTCCGTATCAAATTCCAATATAAAAGCATCTGAATTACCTCCTATCTTATCTTGAGTCGGAATCCCAAGTAATGGGAAATCTTTACTGAAAGTTGTACCTGCGATTACGATATTGCCTGAATCATTTATAGTAATTCCTCCCCATTGAGCATATGCTACATCTAAGCCTTCATTTCCGTTTCCTCCAAAATAAGTTGACTTGAGCAATTCTCCATTTGGATTTAATTTTGCAAGAAAAAGTGAACGATTCCCCTTTAAAGATGATTGATACGAATCAGTAAATACCGGCATATTATTACTTGAAGTGTAACCCGTGACATAAATATTACCTTCAATATCAGTAATCAAATTATTGCATTGATCATATCCGCTGCCACCAATCAAAGTTGACCATAAGGGCTTACCGAATTTAGAATATTTAACAATGAAAATATCGTACCCATTGCCTTTCCGCACTTGTGGGGTATTGAAGACAGGAAAAGTAGTGCTATTTGTAAAACCTGATTGAATTGCGTTTCCTTGACTATCAACGTGGAAACCTTCAGCCATATTTGTACCATTTCCACCAAACAAACTTGAATATAATAAAACACCTTTATTACTAAATTTTGATATAAACACACTATATTCTCCGGTAAGTTCTTTTCGATAGGCATCGGAAGTCACCAGATAATCCATGCTCGTTGTTCGACCTGAACACCAAATATTATCTTCATTGTCAATTTCGATAGTTGTGAATGAGTCATAAGATGTGCCACCCAAAAAAGTTGAATAATCTAAGTAACCGTCAGGAGCTAATTGTCCTAACAATCCATCTGCATAACCGGTAATAGTCTTTTTATGGGAACTACCGCGCATTATTATATTCCCACTTTCGGTATCGCCTCCAACCCAAATATTCCCTTTGGAATCAATATCTATTCGATACAAGTAATCTCTATCGGAACCACCCCAATAAGTGCTCCATAATAATTTGTGGTTTTCATCGAATTTGGAAATGAATCCATCAAGTGAACCACCTTGGAATTTAGAGTTCAAAGATTCATTTTTAATCGGAATATTGTTGCTTTCGGTAAACCCGCATATATAATAATTCTCCTCATCATCAACTGCAATGCTCATCAATCTATCTGTTTTGCTTCCACCGAAATAAGATAAATATTCTAATTTATAATAAATTACTTCTTCCTCTTGAAATTCAAGATCATTCTTTAATTGATCGTTCTTAACTAAAATCAACTTGTTTCCGATAACATCTTTTTGAGTCATACTGTATGTATTCAAGGTGAATTTTCCACCTTCATTAGCGATTTGAATTTGATAAGTCTCTAAATTTACTTTATCCTGGTATTCAATTCTAAAAGGTTTATCATTTTTCTTTTGGGCATAATGAATTCCCGTACTATTCGTAAATACGAATATAACCCCTTCAAAATCAACAATCAAGCTATCAATTAGTTTTACGTTTTCAATTTCATATAAATGATTGTAGATATTTACATAAGATGTAGAATTTACTACTCTAATTATAGGATTACTTCCATCTTTTATAACAAATGCTTCATTCCACTGTTTTAATGAATCTTGAACAGTATAATTATAAAATTTTAGTCCATCAGATTCAATTAAGACGGTAAAAATTGAATTTCGGAAAACATAACTATCGCCATTGTCTAATGAAAATATTTCAGCTTGAGATGCAAAAGAAGTATTATATGAAATAATCATATATGTAATGACGATAACCACATATTTTACAATTGAATTTTTCATTATAATTTCTCCCCTATAAATTATTTTACTTTCGTTTTTAATTTGATTTCTACAGTTCTGCTGTAAAATCTACCCTCTGGCACATCATTATCATAAAGTAAGATTGTTTCGCCTAGGCCTTCTGTCAAAGCTTCAGGTCTTTCGATTAAAGATTTAGTTTGATTTGCTCTTTTTCCGGAGAGAATTTTATTATATTCATCTTCACCAAGCCGGTCTGTATATCCACGGATTTCTACTTCAGATTGCTGACGCATTCTCGATTTTACAAATTCAATAATCTTTAAGTTTTCTTTTGAAATTTTGTAATCATCAAAATCAAACAATATCAAATTATACACTTCTATCTCATAATCATCAATCGTAAGTTCTCGTTTTTCTCTTATTGTAGTAATATCAACAGGAATGTCAAATATTGGTGTCAAGCAATGATTTCCCTTCTTATCGCTCACGGATAAACGGAAAAAAATCGGCGCATCTGACTTTGGCATGAATTGCTGATGTTTATTAATCTCTATATCATAAAATCTTGGTACAGCTTGATTGCTATGTACTTTAATATTGTGCCTTTCTTGATTAGATATATGACTGACATTCAAATTCCACTCTAAGACTCCGGCAGTAGAGTTTGCTTCCATCTTAAATCTTGCGATAGGAATATTTGAGGTTCTGACTATGTTTTGTAAGAATATTGGTTCGATAATGCTGTAATCATCCGAATGAATTTCAACCCGCCGATTTTCAGCCATTTTGTCAAAATCATCTGCAGGTAAAGAAGCCTTTTCCGGCAATGTACGTGTCGTAATTTGTATTCTATATTCATCAATCAACCATGTTTTAGTAAAATAATCCTTGATAGCTACAGCTCTTTCATATGAGAGTGTTTTGTTGCCTTTTTCAAGTCCCTGATCTGAATTACAGCCAACTAATGTGATTTTGGCAAAAGGATTAAGATGCATTCTTTTACCGACAATATTCAAGACATTATAGTACAAATCTAAAGTTGAATTGTAAAACAGACTGTCAGCGCTAAAATAGCGTACTTCATGATTCGCTAATCGGACATACTTCTCTGGAAGTTCTGATGAGTTATCATCAAAGAAAATATAATTCAAAAGTGGTGAAAGTTTTCTGGTGGTAAATTCTTCGATAATAAACTTAGGATTCTCTATCTCGTTTCCGGAACTGTCAACACCTACAGCTTTTACATTGCAACTAAGTGTATGAATGATTGTCACTTTGCTTGTATCTGTCCTTGTTATCGAAGTTCTGGTTAGTTTTACATTTTTTTGTTCAATTATATCCGTAGAGTAAGTTTCAATTCCTTTCACAATAATGTCTCTATCTATCAAATCCGTTTCAATTTGGACTGTATCAATAAAATATAGTTCTTCAAATTTTTCAATTATTTTTACTGTGTTGTCTGGAGTGTATTTCAATGATAAACCTATTCTAACAGCACTCAAATTCCATTTGCTCACCAAATCATCATCAACGATATTGTTCAAACTGTATGAATAGAAGATTTCAGGTTCGGCATATAAGGTGCCATTTTTATTCATCGGTACTTTATATGAAAATCCTATCATGGGTGAAAATAATACAGGCACAGCTTTTTCAAGTTCTCCTGAAAATTCATTTCTAACACGAGTTTTTGTATCAACACCATTTGAATCAATGAACGTTCCAAAACCTTTTGGAGAACTTATTTCTTCCTTTTGAGAATATGATTTGTCAATCAAATACCCGATGTGAAATCCAAGATTAATTGAAAAATTCTTTAATGGTTTGTACTTGATTAAAGGTATCAAACCGATTGCATTCAATTTTGTATCGAAAGTATGTTCAATCATTCCTTCAACAGCTTTATTGTTTACTGAGAGCATGATTGGTTCATCTCTTGTTAATTTGCCACTAAAATCTAAATAGGATAATCTAAACTCTGCGCTCAAAACTTTATTGATAGGATGCTCATATAAAATTCCTATTGCCCATCCTTGCCCAAAACCGTTACGATAACCTGGTGAACAACCGGGACAATCATAAATACGTTTAAAATCTGCGTGATGAAAATTTAAAGTGTAATCTGCAAATAGACCATAACCTTGCCTTAAGCTGTCTGCTCTATTTTGAGCTAGAAGAACTTGAGATAATAATAAAAATGTTATGATTAAAAGTTTAAACATCATATTAGCAATATTATAATCTTATGTAATCAGTCTCTTCTGATAAATTTGTTCCACTTACCATCCACAATTTAAGTAATTTGCACCACCTAACCAAAAAAAAAATCGTCCAAAAATTTTGGACGATTCCTTTTTTCATCTTGTACCCGGAACAGGAGTCGAACCTGCACGAGAGTTCTCTCACTACACCCTGAATGTAGCGCGTCTGCCAATTCCGCCATCCGGGCAACGTCGAAGTTCAAAAGTAAGCAATTTTTCCGCTTCTGCAAAGAAATTTCGTATTGTTCGTCATAGCATTAATGCTAATTAAAATAAGCATTTTTTGTACTTTTGTATTTTAAACTGAAATTGAAATTGAAGGAATTTTATGACATCGCAAGAAATTAGAAAATCGTTTTTAGATTTTTTTAAAGATAAAGAACATCGTATCGTACAGGGTTCGGCTGTGATTCCATTTGGCGACCCTACTCTTTTGTTTACAAATGCAGGGATGAACCAGTTCAAAGACGTTTTCTTAGGAACGGGAAGCCGAGAATATACGCGTGCTGCCGATACTCAGAAATGTATTCGGGTAAGCGGCAAGCATAATGATTTGGAGGAAGTTGGCGTTGATACCTATCACCATACTTTTTTTGAAATGCTTGGCAACTGGAGTTTTGGTGATTACTACAAGCAGGAAGCGATTCAGTGGGCATGGGAACTATTGACTGATGTTTGGAAATTGCCTGTCGAAAGGTTGCATGCTTCCGTTTATCGTACTGATGATGAAGCTTATGAAATTTGGAAAAAATATCTTCCCGAATCTCGAATTCATCGCTTCGACGAGAAAGATAATTTCTGGGAAATGGGGGAGACCGGTCCATGCGGTCCATGTAGCGAAATTCATTATGACAGAACACCGGACTTGAGTGGTGCAAATTTAGTTAACGCAGGAGTGCCTGAAGTAATTGAAATTTGGAACCTCGTATTTATTCAATACAATAGGAAGTCAACGGGTGAATTAGAACCTTTGACGGCAAAGCATGTGGATACAGGAATGGGTTTCGAGCGAATTTGTTCGGTTATCCAGCAAAAAGAATCCAACTATGACACCGATGTTTTTAGTCCGATAATTAGTGAAATTGCAAAATTATCAGGTAAGATTTACAAACAAGATTTAGATGATAGCGATAGTATTGCGATGAGAGTAATTGCCGACCATTTGCGTACTTTATCGTTTGCAATTGCCGATGGTGCATTGCCCGGAAACGAAGGCAGAGGATATGTTTTAAGACGTATCTTACGTCGCGGTTCGCGTTTTGCACGTAATCTTGGCTTCAAGGAACCTATAATTTATAAATTATTACCCGTTTTAATTGACATTATGGGCGATCAATTCCCCGAATTGAAGCAATATGAAGGTACAATCCATAGAGTTATCAAAGCCGAAGAGGAAAGTTTTCTTCAAACGTTGGAGCGTGGTCTCGAAAAATTCGACGAAATTCTCTCTAAGTTGGATGAATCCGAAAAAATCATTCCCGGCGAAGAAGCATTTTTGCTCTATGATTCATTCGGTTTCCCCTTAGATTTGACTCAACTCATTGCAAGAGAGCGCGGCTATTCTGTAGATAATGCAGGTTTCGACGAATCTATGAAACAGCAAAAGGAACGTTCACGCGCTGCTCGTAAAAGTTTCTCCGATGAACTTGTATTACCCCAAACAGATGCTATATCGCAATTTGTTGGTTATGAAATGTTGGAATGTGAATCCGAAGTAAAATTTGTAAATGAAAATTTGATAGTATTAGCACAAACTCCTTTTTACACTGAAAGTGGTGGTCAGATTTCGGATACAGGCGTTTTGTTGATAGGCGGAACTGAATATCAAGTTAATGATATGAAAAAATCAGGTTCGACAATTTTTCATATTTGCGACAGAAATATCGAGGCTAAAGTCGGCGACAAAGTTTTGGCTCGTGTAGATGCAAGCCGTCGAATAGATATTATGCGTAACCACTCTGCGACGCACTTAATGCACGAAGCGCTTAGAGTTGTTCTCGGCGACCACGTTCAGCAAGCAGGCTCGCTCGTAGCACCCGGGTATTTAAGATTCGACTTTAATCATTTTGAAAAAGTTTCTGCGGAACAAATTCATCAAATCGAACGTATAGTGAATGACAAAATATTGGAAATCGTAGATATAAATATTGAAGAACTTGATATGGAAATTGCTGCTCAAAATAGTAAGATTAAGATGTTCTTCGGTGACAAATACGGTGATCGTGTCCGTGTGGTTACGATGGATAGCAAATATTCTATGGAGCTGTGTGGTGGTACTCATGTCCAAAACACTTCTCAAATAGGACTTTTCAAGATTATTTCCGAATCTTCAATTGCAGCCGGTGTTCGGCGTATTGAAGCAATTACCGGACGCGAAGTTGAGAATTACATCAGTTCGCTCAACAATAAATTGGAAGAGAGCAAGCAAAAGCAAGATGAATTGCTCGATAAAATTAAAGAATTAAATAAAGAAATTAATATAATCAAGTTAAATGATACTGTAAACATGATTATTAATGATTGCAAATCTATTGAAATTAAAGATATAAAATTATTTATTTATAATTTAAATAATAATAATAATAATGATTTGAGAACTATTGCCGAAAAACTTAGAGAAACTTATAATAAAAATTCAATCGCATTTATTGCATCAATTAATGACGACAAAGTACAACTTGCTTGCACTGTTAGCGATGATTTAGTGTCTAAATATAATGCAGGAAAACTCATAGGTCAAGCAGCCAAAATCGTTGATGGTGGCGGCGGTGGAAAACCACATTTAGCAACTGCAGGCGGAAAGGACATCAGCAAATTAGACGAACTATTGCAATCATTTCCCAAAATAGTTGAAGGAAGCAATTAACAAAATGCAAGACAATACAATTAAAAATATTCTGATTTTATTCTTAGCTATAGTAATTTTCTATATACTAAATGAATTAGCATCTATTATATTACCACTTGTATTGGCTTTGTTGGGCGCTATCGTGATGCAGCCCTTTATTGATTTTTTGCTCAGAAAAAAAATCCCTAAACTTTTTATTTTGCCAACTGTTTCGATTATATCATTAGCTGTGCTGTTCGGTATATTTTTAATAGTATCCGATACTGTCTCAAGTATCGTTGAGCAACAAGACTATCTTTTGAGCCGTCTTTTGAGCAAACTTGATGGATTATTGACATGGATTAATGCCGTTTTTAAATTAGACCTTGATACAACTCTACTTGTTTCAGAGATTTACAAACGAGCAGGTGATGGTTGGTTATCAGGGTTCATGGGTGATTTGGCATCGGGTTTAGGTTCATTTTTAGGTTCATTTATGTTTTTTGCTTTGTACTATATTATGCTATTAGCTGGAATGTCAGGTTATAAAGATTATATGAGCTATGTTGGGGCAGAGAAATCTGAGCAATTTTTAGCGGAATATGCCAAAATTCAACACTCGATTTTTTCTTATGTAGCGATTAAAACTTTAATAAGCATTATTACCGGTTTGTTAGTATATGGGATATGTGTTTCATTCGGAATAAAATTTGCATTTTTTTGGGGATTTTCAGCATTTATATTGAATTTCATTCCGAATATTGGTTCCATCTTAGGTACTGTTTTCCCAATTTTAATGTCTATTATTCAAATTGATTCCTTTCAAACAATATTATTGCTTTCAATTTTGTTAGTTACCGTACAGTTTATGATGGGTAATGTGATTGAACCGATAGTAATGGGTAATCGTATGCGTCTCAATACACTTACTGTACTTTTTGGCTTAGTATTTTGGGGCTATATTTGGGGGATTCCCGGGATGTTATTATCTGTTCCACTAATGGTAATACTGAAAATCATTCTTGAACGGTTTCCGGCATTCAGTTTTATTGGCAGAATTATGGGCTATCCCGAAAAAACGTGATTACTCGCTTTTCAACCAATCCATATCGTCCTCGAATGTGATTGAGTTGTTCTCAAAATTCTCGTTTGTGAATTTGTAGATATCCTTGTATGCCGAGATTAGCTTTGATTTTTCAAAATAAGCGCTTGAGATATTAACTAATCGTTCGTCCTCAGTCATTATGATTAAGTTTTCGCTTTGTTTTCCATCTTCACGGTAGCTTTTAACTAACGCTAAATTATCCCAAGTTGTCGAGAATGTTTTGTTTGATTGGGTATATTGTAATTTATCATCAAAAATGCTGATTGTGCGTGACTTTTTGCCGAAATAGTAAAAGAACAAGGCTATCAACAAACCGATAATACCGCCCGTTAATGCTTCGGTGATTTTCTCTTGGTCTCCCGATGTAACACCGCTCAGTATGTAGATGACTGAAATGCCTATCATCACCCAAGATAAATATTTGAAGGATGTTAATTTTACAGTATATTCTGAGATTAGATTACTCATGACTTGCCTATATTAGTTACGATTTCTTTCAAAGCGATGATTGAATCAGCTAATTGACGGTTGCTCAAATAGGGTGCAGGTCCGAATCTTAAATTTTCACCTCTAAAATCTACAAAGATTTTTCTTTGCCGGAGTTCACTTGTGATTCGTGCTGCTCTTTTTGTATAAAAGACTATGAATCCGCCATATTTTTCAAGTGGTATGTCTCGTTTGCGGTCTATAATGTCGCTCGGCATACCGGCTTTATCAAATTCAGACGCCAAATATTTCAATTGATGCAACGAAATTTCCCTTAATTTTACCGGTGAATATTGCATATCGCGGAAGAAGTCCAAGACGCTTGATGCACGATAGTGACTAATGGGGTCATAAGTCGAGCCTGCAAATTGCCAATGGCTCGGACCGTAATTGACTTGCCCCTGAACTTTAGGAGCAGTAATCATTCCAAATTCGCTGAACCAGCCTGTTAATGCAGGTCTGAATTCAACACCGTCGGGTATCAACATGAAGCAATTGCCTTCGCCCAATTGGCAGTATTTATAGCCACCGCCCAAAACGAAGCTGTTTGGCAAATTTTCTTCAATAATTGAGAAGGGGATAGCATTCAAAGTATGGTAGGTGTCTATCATCAATCTGGCGCCAAATTTTTCGCAAGTTCTATCTAAAAGGCTCAAATTTTCGATAATTTTAGAATTATTATAGAATACTTTTGATATAACAACCGCTGCAGTTTTATCGTCAACCAATTGAGCCATGCGTTCTGATAATGTATCGTAAGGTTCGGAGGCAACGTTGACCACTTCGAGGTATTCTGAGTCTAAACGGTCTAATTGGCGTCTGACAGTGTAAAATTCTGAGTCGCTGGTTATGACTTTTCTACGATTCTTCAAATCAAGTGCAGACAGAAATTTAATAAATAGCTCGTGCGTATTGGTAGCTAGGGCGATATTGTGTGCCTTGCCATCTAATAATTCCGCATATCCTTGCCGCACTCTGTCCGATTTGTGAAAAGCCTTCTCCCACTTATCATCTACAAATAAAGCGGCGTCTTTCCAAGCTTCGCGAATTCCCTCATAAGCTGCATCAGGCCAAGCTTGGTGAGAATGCCCAGTTAGCAAAATCCTTTCAGTCACTTTGAAATTACTATAAAATCTACTTAAAGGGTTGACATCTTTTGTCAAAATGTTAACATCAATCATTATTAAACTCCGATCTTATTGCCCATAAATCCGGAAAACATGGGTTGAATAGGGTAGATTGTAAATATTTAGCTCCCGGACTGCCACCTGTACCCATTTTTGCTCCGATTGTACGTTCAACCATTTTCACGTGACGATAGCGCCATTCTTGCAAGCCCTCGTCGAGGTCTAACATCAGTTCGCAGAACTGTGCTATGATTGGCGAATTGCGATAAATGTCTATAAGTATTATTTGAACTTCCGGAGATGTTTCTACTTTTGCTGTGAAATCTCGGTTGAGTATGTTTTGTGGTATATCGTAAGAATTCGTTTGTAAATATCTTAGAAAAAAATCCCAAAGGGTTGGGCTTTTAAAGCTATCTTCTAATCTTTTTCTTTCCGGGGAACCCTGCTCAAAACGATTTAGAACTGCTGATTGTTTGAGTCCGAGAGCGAATTCGAGTTCTCTGAACTGAGAAGATTGAAATCCGCTTGCCGAATCTAAATAATTTCTGAATGAAAGAAATTCCAATGGAGTCATTGTTTCGAGAATATCAATTTGATGAACTAACACTTTCAAAATTGTGTTAATTCGCTTCAGTGTCTTTTGGGCGGCAATTAGCTGATTTTGCTCCAATTTGACTATAAGATGAGCAACTTCGTGAAGAATTTGCTTGAACCATAGCTCATATGCTTGATGAATTATGATGAAAAGCATTTCATCATGCTCATTCGGGTCCGACTTCAAATTTTGCAATCCGGTCAGTTCGGTAATTTGTAGATATTTATTGTATGTAAGTTCCATCTCAAATCTCAAATTGAATAATTCTAAATATATGTAAAAATCTCGGCACTCAAAATTAAATAAAATTCACCGAACATCAATCATAAAACGACAAGCTTGCAAATGTGACGGCTGATTGTGTTTCGGCTTCGTACCATTGATTATACTTGTTCAACTTTGCTTGCTTAAAGGAATTAGTTTTCAAAAAGGAATAAATCGGAGCTGTGCCGCAAATTTTCCATTTGTCATGAACAGCCGCAATTTGACTGTAAAAATCTTCCGGTGCTAATTTTAATATCGAACTAATAAGCTTGCTATCTTCTGTTTTTACTTCACCAAGTTTCTCGACAGCATCAAAATTATCTTCGAACTTGATGCCGATGTGAGCAAAGTCAACGCTTGCTATATAGCTCGCTTTTATATTATTATCCGAGATATAAGCCTTCAAAGTTTTAATAAAAGTGTTAATGTCGGCATTTTCAGCCGGGTTTGTGCCCTCAGCCATAAATTGATGCATCGAGCCAACTACCACAGGTAAGATTTTGAAATTTCGATTCTTGAAATAATGTTGAAGCAAAATCACCTGAAGTTCAATCGAATGTTCGGGTTTATGTGCCAAATCATCAATTCCAAATGAATCAGGACAATTTGAATAGAGAAAATCTATCAAATTATTGTCTGTTTCTACAATCCCAAGTGGAGTCTCGAAATTTTTGCGCGTCAACATAAATTGACCGGAGTTGATAAAATGCGAGGTGCCGAAAATGATGAATAAGTCCGAATCAGTCCCTGAAATTGAATGATAGCCCGATGAATAAACTTCGGAGACTATGTTGCCAAGCCTGAAATCAATATGCGGGACAATTATTGAATGAGCGGATGAATCAAATTCTTCAACATTTGTGCTTTTGAAAAATTCATTCAGAAAGATTTCAATTTCTTTCGGGTCGGCGGGATAACAAGTACCTGCACAAACGGGAGGTCTGATACTTGACGCCAAGTATTCTTGCTCAACTAAAGCACGCTTTTGATAAAATGTCTCGGACAAAATGAATCCCATATCGTCTAATGCTTTGATTTGAGCCAAAATGGGTTCAATTGTAGTTTCGCCATGCTCTTGATTTTCAATTTTCAAAATATCACGAATGTCAAGTTCTTCATCAATACTTGCCAAAATATTGAAAAATTCGGGCGTTACTATTACAGGAGCTTCTGCATAGCCCATTGGGTCATCTAACAAAACCCACTCTTTGCCTTCATATTCGATTAAATTGGTACGTATGTCATATCTTAAGGGGTAAAGTTTATTCATTGGCAATTTGATTTTCATCTGGAATGGATAAATATTTATCCTCGAACTTTTTAATTACGAATGCAAATGCTAATCCCGAAGCTGTCAAAATAAGCGCTGCTGCAAGAAACCATGCATTGTCTGTAAACGCATATGCAACGAAAAAGAACAGAGCACCAATCAGGCTCGAACCTGTCGTTACAAAAATTGACTTCTTGACGTTTTGTTGAGCATTCAAGGGTTTGCTCATGTCTAATTTATTGCTATTCATATCATCTGTTACCTTAAATCGAAATTTAATGCAGTCTTAGCGTCAGTTTTCGAATCCCGATATTTTACTATCAAAGGGGTATAAATCGAAAGCCCGTTGTCTTGTGCAAATTCTGAGTTGATTTTTCGTGAACCTGCAACTAATACAGCGTTTTCAGGCACTTCTAAGGGATTGTTTTCGCCGGAAGTGATAATCGTTTCGTTTACTAAATCATAAATTTTGGTAGATGCTGTAAGTATAACTCCCGATGCCAAAACTGCATTTTTGCGAACTCGAACACCTTCGTAAATACCGCAATTTCCGCCTACCATAACATTATCCTCGACTATAACAGGTCTTGCACCGGCAGGTTCGAGAACGCCACCGATTTGAGCAGCTGCACTGATATGAACGTTCTTGCCAATTTGTGCGCATGTACCCACAAGTGCGTGTGAATCAATCATAGTTCCGGAATCAACATACGAACCAATATTTATGTACATTGGTGGCATACAAATCACTCCATCGGCGACGTAAGCACCACGACGTATTGTCGAGCCACCGGGAACAACTCTGATGTTGCTTTCAAGGTCAATATTTTTGGTTGGTAGAGTGTGTTTATCAAAAAATTTGAAGTTATCGTCGTTAGAGAAGTCATGCATCGTTCCGGCTCTAAACAGAAGGAGTATGCCTTTTTTTACCCATTGATTCACCTGCCATTCGCCATTGCCAAGAGGCTCGGCTGCTCTTATTTTGCCGGTGTCTAATTGTTGGGCAAAACGCTCTAAAATTTCTTCAGGAATTTCATTTGTTCCTGATTCAAAGTAACTCTCAACGGAATTTTTCAATTCTTCCATACTACTCCCGTAATTGTTAATTTCCTACTAAGTATATTTCAACTCTTCTATTCAAACTCATATTTTCTTCGCTGTCGTTTGGAACGATAGGCTCATTTTTACCATAAGACTTTATATCAATCCTCTTATTGTTGATACCAAATCTATTCAAAAGTTCGGCAACTGCTTTTGCTCTTGCCAAGCCTAATTGATAATTTGCATGGTCATTGCCGATATTGTCAGTATGTCCTTTGAGTTCAATTTTATAATGTGGATAAATTTCCAAAAAATCGCTGATGTTTGCGATAATATCAGCAAATGTATTGGCTACATGCATCTCGGCAAAACTAAAAAGTATATTTGGGATATGAATCAAACTGTCAGACAATGGATTTAAAGCTATTTTAATCGTATCTGCAAGTTTCAAACCTGAATATTTAATTTCTAATTTTGTATCATATGATTGATAATTTTCATAGTTAATTTTTAGATTGAATGTTGTAAATGGCAAATCAGCGTTGACTCTTCCCGTCATATCAGTCTTCAATTCATATGATATTTTGTTATTTTCGTACAAGTTGATTACAGCATTCTTCAACGGAATGAACCTTTTTGCATCCGAAACCTTGAAAACAATAGATTTTGAAAGAATTGGCTGAGAACTTTTTTCTAATTCTATGTAGAAGATATTGCTTGCTGAATCAACTGATTCATTTGATGCGAAGTATGCTTGTTTGCCGTTTCTTGTTAGCTTGAAATGAGCATCCCAACCGGCTGAGTTAATTTCTGGTCCAAGATTCTCGGGAGTAGTCCAATTTTTCCAAGTATTGTCTAATCTTCGTGACATGAATATATCAGCTTCGCCAAAACCGGAATGACCAAACGAAGAAAAGTAGAGCGTAATACCATCAAATGCTAAAAATGGAGACAACTCATCAAATTCAGTGTTTATCTTTGGTCCCAGATTTATAGGTTGCGAATATACCCAATTTCCTTCCGGGAAACTGACATAAATATCAGTCCCACCATAGCTTTCTTTCCGCTGTATTGTCATCAACAATATATTTGTTTCAAAACAAAGGTAGAAGCCGTTTACCTCGTTAAGGTTGTAATAATTCTTAATTTTTATAGTTTTGGGACGTGTCCAATCGCCATTTTTGCGGTAGGTGTAAGAAATTCCTTGCAAAGAATCCTTGTCATGGTCATAGATTGTTCCCAGAATCAAAGTATCACCTGTTGTAGAAACTCCACACACGAAGTTATTGAGGTCGTTATTCAAAGGTTGCCCCATATTCAATGCTTTTGTCCATCCACCGTACTTATCCAATTCCGAATACCATATATCATCGCGTCCATAATTCAAAATATTTTCTGAACGACAAAAGTATAATCTTTTCATGTCGTGAGTTAGAATCGGTATCAAATCACTTACCGATGAATTAACATTGCTGCTAAGCTTCTCTTTGACCAACGATAAAGCGTTATAATTTATAAACAATAATAAGAATAAAAATACGCTTAAAATGCTTTTCATTTCAAATCACTCGAAAACATAAATTTATTAAAATTGTAAATTTAATATTTTGTAAATCAATCTGGCAGACGTCAAATCACAATGATGCAAAATTTCAACGGGAGCTAATTCGACAACATCAAAGCCGATGATTCTTTTATTGCGACGACGTATTTCCCTAAAAAGTTGAATAGTTTCGTTATATAAAAATCCATCCGGCTCAGGAGTTCCGGTTGCAGGCATTATCGATGGGTCGAAATAATCTAAATCGAATGTTACATAGATTTCGTCGGCTAAAGTGTCCACAACACTTTTTTGCCATTGCTCACCATGCAATCCTCTACCAATAGCGGAAGCATAAAAAGTCTTAACTTTATTTGCTTTGATAAAATTGTATTCTTCGATACACTGAGCTCTAATTCCCACTTGTGTGATTCGTTCATTGGGGAAAAACTCCGCTACACGTGCCATCACCGAGGCATGAGAATATTTGGAATCTTGGTAAGTGTCGCGAAAGTCGCTATGAGCATCAAATTGTAGTACGCTCATATTTGGATGCTTTTTGAAATGAGATTTGATAGGCGCTGAAGATATTGTGTGCTCGCCGCCGATTGTTACCACAAATTTGTCCATATCTAAAAGTTGGTCTACAGTATCTTCAATCAATTGAAGAGCCACGTCATCTACTTTCCCGCTAAAATCCAAGGGCTCGATAGTAGCAATCCCCTTATCGTAACATAATTCTCTGGCAGTTTCATCATCGAAAAATTCGACAAATGCCGATGCTTTTAAAATAGCCTCAGGTGCATTAGCCGTACCACCACCATAACTTACGGTATGTTCGTATGGCGCCGGGACAATAACAATTTTTGAAGATTGTAAATTCGAATATTCTTCTTCAATCGCTAAGAAATTTGATTCTACGTTCAGAGTTTTCAAGTTTAGCCTGTATTATATTATTTTTTTGTTTGATTTAATCTTCAAAAATACTAAAATGTTTGCTTTATCGCAATAATTTGTTTAAGTTTTAATATAAATTAAATAACACTTCAAACAAAACGTCACTTGCAATGATTTGTAGAATTTTTAACAAAGTAAACTAATGATTGCCAATATCCTTTCGAAAATATTTGGAAGTAAGCACGACAAAGAGGTCAAACTAATCAGACCGGTTGTGGATGAAATTAACAAGTATTACGAAGAGTATCAAAAATTAACCGACGATGAAATCAAAAATAAAACAGTTGAATTCAAAGAACTTATTCAGTCTCGAATCAAAGATTTAGAAGCTGAACGTGAAGTATTGCAGCACAGACTCCAAGAGGAAGAGCTTCATGCCGATGAAATCATGGATATGACCCAACAAATTAAAGCTTTGGGTGATGAAATTTTTTCTACTGTGAATGATACCTTAGATGAGATATTACCACAAGCATTTGCCGTTGTAAAGCAAACCTGCAAAAGGCTCGTCGAACAGGACTTTGCTTATGAATATGCCGGACAACATGCAAAATGGGATATGATACCCTATGATGTTCAGATGATTGGCGGCATTGTTTTGCACCAAGGCAAAATTTCGGAAATGACAACGGGCGAAGGTAAAACTCTCGTTGCAGTTGCTCCGGTTTACTTAAATGCTCTAGCTGGACGCGGCGTTCATATCGTAACTGTAAACGACTATCTTGCAAAACGTGACTCCGAGTGGATGAGTCCCGTTTATAATTTCTTGGGAATGAAAGTTGGCTCTATTCAATCCAATATGGATAATGATATGCGCAAAAAATATTACAATTGCGATATTACATATGGTACGAATAACGAGTTTGGTTTCGACTATTTGCGTGATAATATGGTTATTGATATCACTCATTGCGTCCAAAGGGAGCATTGGTATGCGATAGTTGATGAAGTTGACTCCGTTTTGATTGATGAAGCACGTACACCGCTTATCATTTCGGGTCCTGTAGCACAATCAGACCACAAGTTTGCCCAAATGAAACCCAAAGTGGTGAAACTGATAGATGCCCAAAGCAAGCTTATCACATCATATGTGTCAGAAGTTGAAGCATTGCTCAAGACCGGCAATAAAGATGACAGAGACAAAGCAGGTATCCATTTGTTCAGGTCATATCGCGGTCTTCCTAAGCATAAAAAACTTTCAAAGTTACTCCAAGACCCTGAAAATCAAAAATTGAGACAAGAGACCGAGTTATTCTTTTTACGTGACCGTGGCGTCCGTATGCACGAAGTTGACGATGAATTATATTATACAATCGAAGAAAAGAATCACCAAGTTGATATAACTGAAAAAGGTAGAGAAATACTTGGCGAAAGTGAAGCCGACCCGGAAATGTTTGTCATCCCCGACATTGCTGCAGAATATAGTGCAATCGAAGGTGATTTAACATTAAGCCCCGAAGAAAAGCAACTCCGAAAAGATACTGTGAATGTAATATATTCCGAAAGAAGCGACATAATTCATACAATTCAACAATTACTCCGAGCCTACACTCTTTATGAAAAAGACATCGAATACGTTGTCCAAGATGGCAAAGTAATGATTGTTGACGAATTTACGGGGCGTATTTTAGACGGAAGACGCTATTCGGAAGGTCTGCACCAAGCTATCGAAGCCAAAGAAAATGTAAAAGTCGAACGCGATACCCAAACTTTCGCTACCGTTACTTTCCAAAATTATTTCCGATTATACCGCAAACTTGGTGGTATGACCGGAACCGCAGAAACTGAAGCCGCAGAATTTGAAAAAATTTACAATCTCGATGTGACCGTAATCCCTACTAATAGACCAATTGTAAGGGACGACCAAGAGGATTTGATTTTCAAAACTAAACGCGAAAAATACAATGCTCTTATCCAAGAAGTCACTGATTTGCAAAAACAGGGCAGAGCAGTATTGGTCGGTACGGCAAGTGTAGAGGTTTCGGAAGTTATCTCCAAAATGCTCAAGCGAAATGGTATCAAGCACAACGTTTTGAATGCCAAACAACATGCTCGTGAAGCAGAAATTGTAGCACAAGCAGGACAAAAGGGAGCTATCACTATTGCTACAAACATGGCAGGACGTGGTACGGACATCAAACTCGACCATGACGTGAAGAAAAGCGGCGGTTTGGCAATTATTGGCTCTGAACGCCATGATGCCCGACGAATTGACCGTCAGTTACGTGGTAGAGCAGGACGTCAGGGCGACCCGGGTAGTTCCATCTTCTATATTTCACTTGAAGATGATTTGATGAGATTGTTCAGCGGTGATAAGATTGCCGGAGTTATGAGCAGACTTAAAATTCCCGAAGGCGAACCTATTCAACACGCAATGATTTCAAAAACTGTCGAAAGAGCTCAGAAAAAAGTTGAAGAGAACAACTTTTCGATTAGAAAAAGATTGCTCGAATATGACAACGTGATGAACCAACAACGCGAAGTTATCTACAATCGTAGAAGACAAGCTCTTCGCGGCGAAAGATTGAAAGGCGAAATTTTTGAATTTGTCGAAGATACTGCATTTGAATGGGTGGAAAATTTCAAAGAAGAATTAGATTTGAAAGGACTCCAAGACACTGTTCGTGCTAATTTGCTGTGTGAAATTAAAATTACTGAAGATGAATTCGATAAGCTGAAAACTGATGATATTGTTGCCAAAATAATTTCATCTGCCGAAGAATTTTACAAACGTAAAGAGGAAATGCTCGGCAAAGAATTTATGGCGAAATTGGAGCGCGTTGCCGTTTTGCAAACAATTGATGACAAATGGAAAGAACACCTCCGCGGAATGGATGATTTGAAAGAGGGTATCCATCTTAGGTCTTACGGTCAAAAAGACCCACTTTTGGAATACAAATCGGAAGCATTCAAATTATTCGTCGAATTAGTCAAGGACATCAACAAAGAAGCGATGTCATTTGCATTCAGATATTTTCCGCAAGTCGTCCAACGCGAAATGCGTGGTAAGCGTCCAGTCACTTACAAAGCCGCTGTCAATGACGAAGGTGTACCGATTGTAACCAACAAAACTCAATCTTCAAATTTGAAATTTGAGCACTCGACCCAAACGCCCGCATTTTTGGCAAATGTTCCGGAACAAAGCGGTCCCGAAGGTATTGCTACTTCAGTTTCAAAAACTTTCAAACGCGATATTAAAAAATTCGGCAGAAACGACGTCGTTAAAGTTAAATATACAAACGGTAAAATTGTCGAAGCAAAATTCAAAAAAGTTGAAAATGATATAATTTCACAAGCTTGTGAATTACTCGATGATTAATGTTTCCGCAATTGATTTAGAGCAATATAACTACGAATTGCCGGATGATAAGATTGCTTATTTTCCGGCTTTCTCTCGTTCAGACAGCAAATTATTATTTGTTGATAAAAAATCAGGGAAAATTAAGCATCACAAATTCACTGATTTAGCGGAATTATTGCCTCAAGATGCTTTATTAGTCAGAAATTCGACAAAAGTAATTTCTGCACGACTGCATTTTCGCAAACCCGCTGGAGCCAAAGTTGAACTGCTTTTAATCAAGCCATTACAGCCCTCTGCCGACCCTCAAATAGCTATGCAAGCACTCAAATCTTGCTCGTGGGAATGTATCGTTGGTGGTAGAGCTGTTCGCGAAGGAATGACACTTGAAATTGATGCGCAACTCGAAAATAATTTCCATTTTACAGCTACCATTTTGAAAAGATACGAAAACAAGGCTTTGGTGCAATTCAATTGGTCTGATGAGGCTTTAACATTTTCGCATATACTCGCAACTTATGGTCAAGTGCCTTTGCCACCGTATATCAAACGCGAAACGGACTCTAACGATGTCGAAAGATACCAAACAGTTTATGCAATTGCTGATGGCTCGGTTGCTGCTCCAACAGCAGGTTTACATTTCACACCTGAGATAAATAAATCGCTAAATAAAAAAGGCATCAACATTTGCGACTTAATTCTTCACGTCGGTCCCGGGACTTTCATTCCAATTGCCGATGACAAAATCGCAAATCATGTGATGCACTCGGAGCAATTTAGTGTCGGAATTAAGCAATTGAAGCAAATCAAAAACGCATTGGAGCAAAAGAAACCAATTATAGCTGTTGGGACGACATCTGTCAGAACTTTAGAATCACTTTTTTGGACTGGAAATTTAATTTCTGAAGGTATAAAAATTAACCTTGCAAAAGTTCGATTAGACCAATGGACGGCTTATGGACAATATGCAATCTCTGACCCTGCGATTGCAATTACAAATTTGATAGATCAAGCTGCGGCTCAGAAATTAGACTCTATAAGCGGCGAAACGTCACTTCTAATCATACCCGGTTATCAATTCAAGGTGATTTCCGGTATGTTAACTAATTTTCATCAACCGAAGTCAACACTCATTTTACTCGTGGCATCATTTCTCGGCAGAGACCTATGGAAATCGTCCTACGACGAAGCACTAAGCTCGGATTATCGCTTTCTCAGTTATGGCGATTCATCATTATTACTGTAAAATTATCCTTTACTTTGGTAATCAATTCTGATGCTTGAATCGAAATCCAGATATTTATCGCAAAATTCGATTATTGTATCCGGCGAACACGTTGTCATCATTTCAATCACATCGTAAAATTTCTTAGAATCGCCGTAAAAAGTTCTGAAATTCCCGATTGTATCCGCCAAACCTTGCGTGTATTGAATCTCGTTTGCGATTGCAGTCAACATTCGGTTCTTAGTTTTTTCAACGAGATAGACTAAATCAGTTCTTTTCGTGAGCAATTCAATTTCATTTCTCAACTCAGTTGCCAAAATTTCCGCCGTAACACTTGTATCCGAGGCTATTGCATAAAAAACCAACAATGATGAATATTGCCTTCTATCGGTAAATACTCCGGCTGAAGACGCCACCTGCTTGCCACGGACAAGGCTATCATGTAACAAACTGCTCCGTCCACCCGCTAAAATTTGCGAAATGAAATCCGCTGTATCGTTATCCGCATTCATATAATCGGGCAAATGAAATGCTATGAAAACTGCATCCAAAGGTACTTCATCAGGGCTAATGAATTGATGCCCCTTTTGTACACTCACATTATTTTTCCCATTAGAATGGGGGAGAGCACTCTCGGATTTCTCGCCAAAATATTTTTCAACCAGGTCAATTGTGCTTTGTGGCTCGCAATCGCCGCAAATCACCAAAGAAGCATTAGACGGTTTATAATATGTATCGAAAAATTTTCGGGCAAGCTCCAAAGTCGAATTGTTTATATCATCAATATCGCCATAGACATCCCATGAATAGGGCGTATCAACTTTGTAAGCAAGTTCTGCCAGATATTTTCTAAATGTGCCATAAGTGCGATTTTCAACATTTTGCGAAATTTCCTCAATCACAACGCTCTTCTGATTTTTCAAAGCGTGCTCTGTAATCTCCGAATTGTACATCCTGTCCGAATCTAACCACAATGCGAGTTCCAACTGATTCGATGGTAATACCATCAAATATGTAGTCTTGTTGTGGGTCGTATATGCGTTATTCGAACCACCGGCAAGCGTACAAATCTTATCAAATTCTCCCTTTAGCACATTTTTCGTACCTTCGAACATCAAATGCTCAAACAAATGTGCAAAACCTCTGATACCCTTATACTCGTTGTACGAGCCCACGAAGTAAGTCAGATTGATACTGATTATTGGCGATTTCCGAATCGGCACTATTGTCAAATCCAGTTTATTGCTAAGTCTGTGTGTTATTATCGGGATATTTTTTGTTAAATCAATCATTTTTATCTTAAATATTTTTCTTATCAAAGAACAAAAGCGTATAAAACTGAGAAATATTACAAAATATGCAAAAAAAATTTTATTATCTCAAAAAAATTAGCTAATTTAAAGTTTATTTGATTAGCGAAATTGTTAAAAACAGTTTTTATACGTGGAGCTTATATATGAAGGTTTATGAACCAAAAAATATCAGGAACATCGCATTAGTTGGACATGCGGGTTCGGGGAAGACTTCTATCGCAGAGGCTATGCTTTTTCATGCAGGTAGTATCAGCCGTAGAGGTACTGTAGAAGATAACAATACAGTATCGGATTTCAACGAACTCGAACACGAGAAAACCTCGTCTGTGTTTAGCTCAATTATGTTTGCTGAGTACAACAACACCAAAATCAATATCATTGATACTCCAGGGTATGATGATTATATCGGCGAAATGATTGCGCCGATGCATGTTTGCGACACCGCAGTAGTGGTAGTCAATTCCGTCAACGGACTCGAAGTTGGCACTGAAAACGGAATGACTTATGCCGCAAAATCCAACAAACCGACTATCTTTTTACTGAATAAGTTAGATATCGAGCAATCAAAATTTGACTCTGTTGTCGAAGATATTAAGGCTCAGGTCGGCAATAGTGCTACCATTTTCCAGTATCCGCTCAATGCAGGTCCGGGATTTAATACAGTAATTGACATTCTTTCGATGAAAGCCGTCAAATATTCAGGAAGCACTGATCCCGAAATTTTGGATTTACCCGCTTCAGAAGTTGACAGAGTTGAAACTCTCAGAAATGAGCTTATCGAATCTATCGCCGAAAGTGACGAAGATTTGATGAACCAATATTTCGAGGAAGGCAGTCTGACAGATGAACAAATTGCAAACGGCTTGAAAAAAGCATTGATTACACGTGAAATCATGCCGATTTTCTGCGTTTGTTCCAAAAATTTCATCGGTTTCAAACACTTCATGGATTTCATTGTCAAGGAAGTGCCATTCCCGAGCGAAATGCCAGTTGCAGTCGAAGAAGGCAGCATCAAAGTTGATAGCGACCCAACGGCTAAAGTTTCTCTCTTCTTTTTCAAAATGGTTTCCGACCCACGTCTTGGCGACATGACTTTCTTCAAAGTGATGTCCGGCAAACTGCATTCAGGCATTGACCTTGTCAATTCCGACAGAGGTTCCACCGAAAGAATCGGGCAAGTTTTCGTCATCAATGGCAAAAAACGCGACGAAGTTTCCGAAATGCTCGCCGGTGACATCGGTTCGACCGTTAAATTGAAATCAACAAATGTAAACGACACTTTACACGAAAAGAATTTCAACGTTACTTTCCAAAAAATCGAATATCCAAACCCGAAAGTCCGTACAGCCGTCGTTCCCAAAACTAAGGGCGAGGAAGAAAAAGTTGGTATGGGATTGCACGCCCTTCACGCCGAAGACCCAACTATCGTAATCGAACATTCGCAGGAATTGCGCCAAACAATTGTATTTGCTCAAGGCGAATTGCATTTGGGCGTTATCAAATGGCGACTCGAAAATCGCTACAAGGTAGAAGCTGTGTTTATCGAACCGAGAGTGCCCTACCGCGAAACTATCCAGAAAAAAGCCCAAGGCAGTTACCGCCACAAAAAGCAAAGTGGTGGAGCAGGGCAATTTGCTGAAGTTCATATGATGGTCGAGCCATGGTACGAGAATTTGCCCAATCCAGATGGAATGTCAGTCCGTGGGAAAGACCTCTACGACCTTGATTGGGGCGGAAAGCTCGAATTTGTCAACTGCATCGTGGGCGGTGTGATTGACCAACGTTTTATGCCCGCAATTTTGAAAGGCGTCATGGAAAAAATGCAAGAGGGACCATTGACAGGCTCTTACGTTCGCGATATTCGCGTTGCAATTTACGATGGCAAAATGCACCCCGTTGATTCAAACGAAGCAGCCTTCAAGACCGCAGGGATGATGGTTTTCAAAGATAATTTCACTCAAGCGAGCCCGAAAATACTCGAACCGATTTACGATATCGAAGTGAAAGTGCCCGAAGACTACGTTGGCGACGTAATGAGCGACCTTCCTTCGCGTCGCGGAGTGATTTTGGGGATTGATTCCGAAGGTAAATATCAGAAAATCAAAGCACGTATGCCGCTTGCCGAAGTGGACAAGTATTCGCAGGCTTTGCGTTCGATGACTCAAGCGAGAGCCACCTTTACTTCCGCTTTTTCCGAATACCAAGCTGTACCGCCAAACGTTCAAATCGAATTGATGGAAGCCTACAAAAAGCAACAATCTGACGACGAATAGTCACGCTTTTATATAATTATTGTCTTGAAAATCCGGTTTCACACAAGCCGGATTTTTTTTTCTTACAAATTTCACTTTTTTCTTGCACAGTAAAAATATTTTTGTATGTTGCAAAGTGAAGATTTAAAAAATGAAAAAGGTGTGATTATGATTAACAAGCATGATACTCATTCCAAAATACAAGTTTTCTTACTTGTATTCTTTTTTCTTTCTGCGTACGGAGAGTTATTCTCCCAAAAAGAAGCATATAATTGGGATTATGGTGGAAAATGGGTAATTACATTCGATACTCCCGATGGTGAACCAAAAGTATTAAGAGAAAGTATCAGCTCAGCTCATGAAGGTTGTTCATCAATATCTGATTCAAGCGGAAAATTTCTATTTTCTACAGGCGGTGTGTCTGCATACTCATATACAGGAATACCTGATTCTATTAAATTGAGCAATAGTTTTTATGAACCTTTTTGTACTTTATTTGATAACGATAGTTATTCCAGAGCAGGTCAAACAGGATTAATTGTAAAACAACCTGGTAATAATAATAATTATTATATTTTTTCATCAATGTGTAAATTTGAAAATCATAATTATTTTACAACGAGATACAGCATAGTTAACATGGCCGGAAATAATGGAAATGGAGAGATGACAGTCACTGATAGAGATTTATTCAAAAATACGGGTGAAAAATTAATCGGAATAAAGCATGGAAATGGCAAAGATATATGGATTATTTCACATGAATTAAATTCTCGTACTTTTCTTGCTGCTTTATTGACTGAAGATGGACTTGACCCAAACATTGTAAAAAGCACAACCGGAGTATTTCATCCTCTTTTTGGTCCTTTTCCCAATGCTTTAAGTCAAGCATTTTCAGGATTAATGACTTCAAATATTGAAGGAGATTTAATTTCGCTATTAGTTACACATACTAATAGTCTTGATATCTTGAGTTTCGATAAACTGACAGGACAGGTTAAGTCTTTACAAAGTTTTAACATTGGTGATTTATTTGTTGACTTGAATGGTAAGCAAATGAACTTATATGGAATTGGGTTTTCACCTGATTCAAAGAAATTATATGTCTCAACGATTGATGTATATAATAAATTAATACAATTTGATATTAGCATATTAGATTCAAGCATGATTTTAGCGTCAGCTTATGTAGTTTATGAAAATAATCATTCTATAAATGAAAATATAGCAGATGGAGCTATACAATTAGCTCCTAATGGTAAAATATATTTAAGGAATATTACTTCAATATTTGGAAATCCCCCAAGTTTAATTCAATCACTTTTCGTTATAAATAAACCGAATTTGTCAGGTGTAGATTGTAGTTTTATGGCTTATGATAAATTTATCTTTGAAAGAATTAAATTTCATCTCGGTCTTCCGAATTTTGTTCAGGGATTAATTGATTTTTGGATTAGAATAATTCCTGATTCTGTTTGCGAGGGCGAAGATTTAGTCCTTCGTGTTGACGTCCAACCGGACATAACAACGAATAAATACATATGGCTCGCTCCCGATGGTTCGCAATATTCAGGCAAAACACTCACAATTCGTAATGCAAAACTCTCCGATGCAGGGTTGTACAAAGTCACCGTTGATATAAATAGTACAATTCGCTCGGATTCGGTAATGATTACTATTTTACCTAAACCGATTGCAAAAATTATCGGCGATACTCTTTTATGCGACGGTGCTACATTGCAGCTAGGTGCCCAACCAGGAGCTAATTATAAATATAAATGGTCAACAGGTTCAACTTCAGACAGAATTACAATTAATAAAATTGGTCAATATATCCTAACTGTCGAAAATGAAAACGGATGCATCGCTCACGACACAATAAATATTAAATTAGGTGATGAATTGCTTTTCTCCATCCTCGCGCCCGATTATATTTGTTTGGGTGATACAATTCTTTTGAAAACGAGTTTGACAGGCGAAGGTTATAAATATGATTGGTCAAGCGGCGAAAAAACTCCCGAAATTGTGATTACGCGAGGTGGTGAATATTCCGTCACAGTCGTATCTGATGCAGGTTGCACAGGCACAGAATCCATCATAATCGAAGAATTTGACAAGCCCGAAATAAATTTCGAGAAATATTTATACGAACTGTGCGAAGGGGAGACCGTCACTCTGCGCCCACTTGAAATTATTTCCGAAAATTATTACAAATGGAACGACGGATTAAACACTTCCGAACGCATTATTAGCGAATCCGGCGATTATTATCTCGTAGCAACGTCGCCCAACGGATGCACAGACACAGCTTTTGCCAAAGTCACTGTTTACGACTTGCCCGATGCTGAAATACTCGCATCGTCACTCTCTGCCTGCTTCGGCAAAGAAATCACATTATCAGCCAATAATTTCAATCCCGATTATAATTATTTATGGTCAACAGGCGAAACAAGCGAATCCATCAAGGTTTCAAGTTCCGGAAAATATAAATTAAAAATCACAAATAATATTTGTACCGACAGTACAGAAATTGACGTGACAATTTATCCCGATATGGAACTCGAATTAGTCGCTTCGCCGCTCTCCATCTGCAATAACGAACCGGTTGTAATTTCCTCAAAATTGAAATATGATGCATATTTCTGGTCAACCGGCGAAACTACGGAAACAATCACAGTCACTCAAGCCGGACTTTATTCCCTTCGAGTCGAAAATGCGGCAGGATGCACAGATTCAGCAACAATTGATATCCGCCAAAATAATATTTCACTAATTCCTGATAAAAATTCTATTGATTTCGGCGAAATATGCCTTGGCACAAAAGTCACCGAAAAATTAAAATTAACGGTTCAAACAGATTCCGATTTATCAATTAATGAAATTTATTTTCAAAATAATTATTTCGCAATCGGAAATATTAATTCATTTATCCGAACATATTCAAATGGCGAAGTAATAGAATTATCAATTAATTACATCCCACAAAATATTGCAGACTTTTCCGATATATTAATAATTAAATCCGACTCACCATGCGAATTCACGCTTGAAATCCCGCTCTCGGTAAGCAGCAAGATGGATTTCATATTTTCGTTACCAGTGATGAAAGTCGAATCCGGTGCTTCAATTGCGATTCCACTTTATGCCAAACTTGCATGTCCCGATTGGCAGAGCATCACCACAGATTATGAAATTACAATCGCATTCGATGCCGAGTATTTCTATCCTGACAGCGTACAATTCGGGCAAATCGTGAGCAACACTCGTCTCGGAGCCGATAGAATCATCACAATCAAAGCCCCCGCAGCTGAATTTACGCCACAAAATAAAATAATTAATTATATTTACGGAAAAGCTCTCGTTGGTCGTAGCGAAGCAACCGCTCTGAAAATTAATTCCATCACATTTTCCGAACCTAAATATTATTCCGAAAATATCAACGGCGAGCTCACTGTCGAAGGTTGCGTCAATGATTTGAGTGGCGTTCAGATGTTCAAGCCAACTGCCTTGTCAGTTGCTCCAAATCCCGCTCGTGACGAAATAACTTTGAGCATTTCAACTCAAGAGCAGGGCAATTTCCGCATCGAAATTTACGATATTCACGGTAAAATCGTCCACAAAGGCGACTTCAAGCGCGCCTCTAACACATTGGAAATTATAGAGTTCAACGTAAATACCAAATCAATCGGCAACGGCACATACACGATTCAACTCATCACCCCTTGGAACAAAGTCTCGCAACAAGTGATGATAATGAAATAATTGCAATATTCCCAAAATCCGGATTGTAATTATGCAGTCCGGATTTTTTATTGCCAATTTGTTTTGAATTGCGATTCCCCATAGCACAAAATCGCCCGGATTTAATCAATTATTATTACATTTGTAAAGAATTTTATTTGGTTCAACTATGAAACGATTTACAAAATGAAAAAATATTTGCCTCTATTCAAGTTTTTTGGAATATTTTTGGGCGTGATTGCCGCCTATTACGTGCTGATAACAGTTTTCCCCGATTCAATTGATTTCTACATCAACGCGACAGCCCAGCTTTCAGCATGGTTTCTTTCTATTTTCGGTATCAAAGCCGTCGCCCAAGGCGCAAGCATTATCACCGATGAACTCATAATAGCCCTGGCATTTGGTTGCGAAGGAAGCGAGCCGATTGTGCTCTACATCGCGGCAGTTGCTGCATTTCCGGCATTGCTCAAAGCGAAATTAATCGGCGGGCTAATTGGGGTTCTAATTCTATATTTATTAAATTTGATAAGAATTATGCTGCTTTATTATATTGGATTGAGCGAAACATTAGATTTCGACCTTTTTCACGTTATTATTTTCCCGGTAATATTCATAATCATTGCATTAATCGTTTTTGTAGGATGGCTTAAATGGCAAAACAAGTTCCAAGCAAAAGTATCGTAATTAAGCGACCAATTTTGTACTTCGTGGTAACGTTTACCCTCGTTTTCGGGCTGGGTTTGTATCTATATTCTGTGATGCAGAACGACATAATGAACCATTTTATGAATTCGGGGAACTCGTATTTCCGTTCATATATCAATACCGATTTGTCGCTGAATACTTCTGTAAATCTGTCGAGAGACGAAAGCAATGCAAATGTACTCATTGTTCAAACGATATTTTATGCGAAAAAAAATGCCGACGGAACGATTCAATCCAAAGGCATACTCATCAATATTTTTAACGAAGCATATTTCCCGATTTTGTTTGTTCTGGCATTGGTAATTGCCACTCCAATTGTTTGGACGCGAAAATGGATTTCATTCTTAATAGCATCAGTTTTGGTTTTTGCCTTTGTCTATTTCAAACTTTTTGCCATTGTAATGGATAATTATTCCTACCCCGAAATGGCAGTCAAGCAGCTTCCGATAATCGTTTCGCAGCTTGTATATTTTTATAATATGGCGCTCACAGCCACCGGCACGGGAACGAATTTGATAATCGGCTTATTTATTTGGATAGCATCATCAATCAGACGGCAAGAAATGAATCTAATTATGGATTTTGTAAATAAAAAAGCTGTCCCAAATTGAGACAGCTTTAAATTTTAAGTGCAAAAGAGCTTTTAATTTCGCTTTGGTAATGTTAATTTCTTACCGGGTCGTTTATTCGGATAAGTGAAGTCATCATGGCAATCAGCACATTTTGGTGACACTTCAAAATTATTAGCAGCATGACAATCAACACAATCCAATTCCACGTGCAGTTCGTCTAATTCGAAGCCAACATTGCTATGGTTAAACTTGCCGGGTTTGAAAGTATCGGAGTGGCAACTAATACAATTTGAATTCAATTTAACTTTGTAATCGTTTCCAATGTGGCACTTGTTACAAGCTATTTGGTCATGATATTTGGTCAAATCAAATCCGGTAATTTTGTAGTGGTTGAAACGCTCCATAACTGTATTCAAATGGCATTTGACGCAATTGTCCTTTTCGTGACAAGTGATACAAGGTTGGTGATGGTCATCAAATGACTTATGAGTTTTAACGGTGTAATCTCTGTCTTTAGGAGTACGTAATTTGTCTAAGCGTACATCGTGACATTTCATACAATTCTCGTCATGGTGGCATGTAGCACAATCAATTTTGAACATCTTAACATGCTCATCATGGAAGAAAGTCACCTTGGGACCTTTTTCGTAGTCGGTATCATAAACAACGCGTTCCGGTTCTAACACAGCAGGATGACCTTTTCCGGCGTATTTTTCCATTTTAATTTTGCGAGCTTTATCAGCGTCAATACCTTTTTCAAAGTGGCAATAATCGCAATCAGTGGTTCGACTCCATTGTCTGTGGCACGATAGGCATTGTCTGTGATATGCAGCTTCCAAATCCGGAACACTTATATCTTCACGATTTCTTTTAGGTTCGTGGCATGTGACGCATTTCAAAACGGGTCCGGTTGTGTTATAGTGATGACAAGAGCCACATCCGCCTGACATTTCAGCCATTTCAGCATGAAGTTTATGAGTAAAAGCAACTGCTCCCCATTCTCCGGGTAACATATCCATAATCACGATTTCAGGTCCTTCTGAAGGGTCGTGGTGAACAGAAACCATATCAGTTCTCGGGCATGAAATCAAGCATGGGTTACTCACGGTTGGATATTCGCAGTAATGGCATGATTTACAATCAATTGCTTGCTTGGCATGGTCTGCCGGCATTGAACCCTCTGTGCCCTTCTGCACTTGCTTGACAGTTCCACCCATTGTAACAGGGTCTTTCTTTTTTTGCTCAATTGCCTCAGGAGCCAAAGCAAAAATAATTACTGCTCCTAAAAGCAATGCTGAAATCATTGTTATATATCTTAGCATTTTGTTTTTCTCCTTATTTATTACTGTTGTGAACACCGCTTGGTGCAGGCAAACTAATTACAGGAAAATTAATTACAAAAAATCTGTAAAGTAGTATTAAAAGCGACGCCGCACCGAGAGTAACTGAAATCTCACCGTATGATGGTATATATGCTTCGACAGCGTATGGGGCATTATAGGCAATTACGAAATTATTAATCCTATTTAGTAGTACTCCAAATATTACCATTGATGAAGCCCAGAAAAGCCAGCTTACGGATTTTGAAGTAAGTGGCGTTAAAAATATAATCATTGGGATGACAACTCCGACAATCATTTCAATCAAAAACATTATCGCTGGTAAATCCATAGGTACTAAATTAACGAAAGATTCCCTTATCACCATATCGCCAATTTTGAATGAAAGATAAACACCGAGAATTGGTCCTACGTAATTTCCTAATCTCGAGAGTAGGCTGAATTCTGGTTTTAGTTTGAAAGAGCGAGCTGCCATGAGTGATTCGAAAATTACCATTGGCAAACCAACTGCAACTGCCGAAATCAAGAATAGTAATGGTAAAATTGGTGTTTGCCATAGTGGGTGCATTTTATCTCCTGCAATTATCATGAGTGTTCCCAATGATGATTGGTGCAATGATGATAATACAACACCGGCAATAATGAATACAAACATAGTCTTCGAAAGTCCGCTATCTAAGACACGTAATAATTTATCCAAAGGTTTGTTCAAAAATCTGAAGATACCTTTCATATTTAACTTTCCGATGAATCTTTCAGCTACGATAGGTAAGAATTCAATATAAAGCACATTCAAATAAATTATAACGCAAATACCAACTTCGAATAGTGCAGAATTCGGATTCCACATTACTAATGGATGCCAAATGTAGTACCAACGTCCAATATCAATGAAGACACCAAATGCGACAAAGGTATAGCCTAACATCGCTGTCAGCAACGCAGGTCTTACAATCGAATGGTATGCATCTTTGTGTAGAATGTGTCCGATGGCAGCCGAAATAAAGCCACCCGCGGCTAATGCTACACCTGCAGCAACGTCAACGCCAATCCAAATTCCCCATGGGTATTGTTGGTCTAAATTTGTGACTGCTCCAAGCCCATACAGAAATCTTCCCGCAATAAAAATTATGCCGTTCAATGCTATTATGACTAATACTATCACTCCGGGAGTGAAAAATTTATGTTTGACTTGTTGAGGTATTTCGTGTTCCATTATATCTTCTCCTCTTTAACTTGTTTTGCATTCTTACGTTTACTAACCCACATTATGCCGCCTAACCATGCATATAGTGCAATCGGAGGGACAAAGTAAGCAAATAAACCGTGTTGTATTGATTCTGACACACCAGGAGCAGTATTAGTGCCATGTTTGGGGAATTTCAAAGTCTGGAAGTCAACACCGGATAAGTACACCCATGAGGTTCCGCCGACTTCATCTTCACCGTAAATATGATCGATATATTTTTTGGGTGTTCTTTTGATTCTGTGCCGCGCTACCCGAATTATTTCTGTTCTTGGTCCGTAAACCAAGGCTTCGACCGGGCAAATTTCAACACATGCAGGGAGTTTTCCTTCTTGAGTACGAGTATAACAAAAATCACACTTGTGAATATCAGGTTGAATCGCCTTGTGATAATCAAATGTCGGAACTTGGAACGGACACGCTACCATGCAATATCGGCAGCCAATGCACATATCAGTGTTCCATACTACACTTCCGTCTTCTTTTTTGGTAAAAGCTCCAACTATACAAGCTGATACACATGCCGGACGGTCACAATGCATACATTGATATTTAACATTGATGGGGAGCAATTCATTATTAGGATTTTCGAACTCATTGACGACTGTATATGAGTCATTGCTTGGTCGTCTGAACTCTTTGAAAACCTCTCTGTCATGGTAATCATGAATATTATCAGCAGGTAAATCATGAGCTGTTTGGCAAGCCCATTCACAACTTCTGCAACCAATGCAATGAGTAGTGTCCACTAAGACGCCTTTTCTGTCATCAGAAAGTATGTTCTCAGGTGCTGCTTTTGCTGTCGAGCTTGCGCCAAGTGCAACGGTTCCTAATAGTGCACTCGTTTTGAAGAAGTTTCTTCTGTTTTTATCTACCATTTGCAAAACCCTTTATTATAGTTTAATGCACGAATAAAAATAATTGTCACAAAAAAGCATAAAAATACTATTCCAAATTACATGAAAATTTGTTAATAACCAAGAAAAAATGGAAAATATTGTATATTTTGTAACTATAACACAAGATTATGTCACATTAAATAAAAAGTTAATGTCAACAAACTTTGGTATGAATTATATCACTACTTAGTGTTAAAGACTTGTTTGAGTATTTGAGAGTTGAAATCTTCGAAGTTTTCAACGATTTCGGGGAATTCTGAGAGGTATTGGTATAATTTGAGTTTGTCAAGCTTGAATGCTAATGCCAATTCTTTTTGCGAATCTTTCAATAATCCGCGAATAGCAAGTATCTTTGCTTTCAAGTAATAGCCATCAACAGCATCGGGCTCTACTTGTATATATAGAGAAGTAAAATCGTAGGCTTTATCTAAATCATTTAGTTCGTAATAGGCTGAGGCGCAATCCAACAATGCTTCTGTATTGGTAGAATCAGATTCGAAAGAATCTTGGTAAAACTTAATAGATTGTTCGATTTTGCCCATATTGAACAACAAATCTGCTTTTGCGTATAAGACTTCGGAATAATTTGGGAATGTTGCAAGCACTTTATCGTAATCTTCCATTGCCGAATCAAATTTTTCGATAGCATCGTAACATATACCGCGACCAAAGTATGACTCGAAATTTTCAGGGTCTAAATCCAATGCTTTGCTAAAATGATCAATAGCACTGATATATTGGTTGTTATCTCCGTAAACACTTGCCAAATTGTGCATTGTATCAACATCGTCCGGAACGACTCTTAATGCTTCTTTAAAACATTCAATTGCATCTGCGAGTCTGCCCACAGATGCGTATGAATTTGCTTTGTTATACCATGCGGAGAAGAAATCCTCATTGATGACTAATGCCATTTCATAAGATTCGATAGCTTGATGGTACATCCTTTTGCTGTTATAAATCACACCCAAGTTGTACCATAGATGTTCATCATAAGGAGATTCGTCAATGGCTTTGTTGAAATATAGCACCGATTTATCAAAATCGTTCAAGCAATTATAGCAATACGCAATTTCCTGCATGACTTCGGCGCCGTAATACTCGGAGTCTTTGAGATAGTCTAAGATTTGGATGCTATCGTTGAAGATACCGAGAGATTGCAAGACCATAGCTTTTTGGAATAGTGCATCTTCGTTTGACGGGTCCAACATGAGTATGCTTTCGATTTGCTTGAGAGCTGATTTGGGGTCACCGGATTGTTCTAAAATCATAGCTTTATTCAAATTTGCATCGGGGTCGAATGGATTGTAGGACAATGCTTTCTCAACATATTCGAGAGCGTCGTCATTCATATCCAAGTTTGATAATATGAAAGCCTTTTTGTTATAGGCATCAGAAGAATTTGGAATAAGCTCTATCCACAAGTCACAAAATTCGAGTGCTTCTTTCAATTGGTCTGTAGAGATGCAATACTCTACAAGCGATTCCAGAGCATCGAACGGTGGGATATGTTCACTATTTTTGCGAGAAGAACGAAGATTGTTCAAGTAAAAATGAAGTTGCTCCTCCATATTCTCGAAATCGTCGTCAAATTCATCGTCAAAATCGTAAAAGCTCATTATTCAACCTATTCAATTATAATAAATTTCTTAGAAACATTAAATTTGTTACCAACAAATCTTATAATAAAAACGTTTCCAAATGATTTTAGTTTTTTTGTATCAAGAAAAATGTTTCGATTGTCCGTAATTCCAATTTGATACAGGCTCTTGTCAATCATTTTTCCATTCACATCGTAAATCGAAATCTCTTTGACTAATTCCAATTCAATGTCAGTTTTGATTGTTAAACTGCTCGATGAAGGATTAGGGAAAATTTCTATGTCGAAAGCTTCAGATTCATCATAATTTTCAACACTTGTCAGCCCATCAATCAATTCAATATCCCACGTAAAAAACGAATCATCTTCAAGAGTAATCGTAGCTGTTATCGTCGAATTGCTTTCTAAATATTCCGGCTTTATCAGCTCAAATGATGCTCTTTTATTACTTTTAGCCAAGATAATCTTATCAGAAGAAATCATTTGATCGATATACGGTTTTAAGTAATCCGGGTAATTAAGTTTGAAAGATTTTACTTCAACGTCCCCATTGCCTTGGTTATGAACCCATAAGTTCATATCAAACTTTTCATCAATTGTGTTAATATTAATGGTAAAGTTTGTACCAATATGATTTGGATCCGCTATCAATTCAAAGTTCGGGTCGGAACTTATCGAATAAATTCGCTCTAAAAATGATGGGTGGTCAATAAATGGGTTGCGCTTTAGTTGATAAGCCGCTATCGAATCATTTCGTCTCATTTCCTTTTCGTCAGGAGGGTCAAGTATCACCCATTCTCTCAGAACCGCTTCTTGAGCATCAATAAATTTGAATGGATTATCATAACGGAGAGCAAAATAGAGCAATGCTCTGGCGATGTTTCCTTTAACTTCATTGCGTGGTTCAAAAGCTGTTTTGCCGGTAGGGTCAATACCAAGTTTCGAGCCGCCGTCTTGCCAACTTATTTGTCCTGTTACATAATTATACGGGAAATTTGCTCGTCGGTCGTTAGCAGTCTTAGAACTTGGGAAAATATGATTCATATCGCTCAATGGCGGTTCGTAATCGGAACCATATGAACGGGGCCAAGAATGTTCAGTGTTGAAACCACTTTTGTCCAGCTCCGCAAAATCAGGTTCACCAACCACTTGAACTGTCTTTCCGGTATAAATACATTCAACTGTTCCCTTATCATTATCGAATGATGTCCAAAGAAATTCACGAGCTTTTTTGTATGTAAAACTGGTATGATTCTTTAAGTATGCCGAAAGTGAATTAAGCAAATCACTTCCCCAGAGATTATTCGTGAAATCATATACACTATGGTTTGCGTGAGTTACTTTGGCAATTACCCTTGTAGCCACAGGATAGGCATTATCCCAATGTTCGACAAGATTGTAGAGGTAAATTTCGTAATCAATGTTATGAGTTGGTGTGAATTTGTATAATATATAGGATGTGGAATTAGCAGCCGCGTTGATTGAGCGGTAAATCGGGGCTAAGGTATCCATAGTTGCAAATGCTTGAATTGTAGTGATTTTTGCATCCATAACCGAAGTATTAGTTACTCCGACAGAAATTTCATATTCGACACCTGATGCAATCGTACCTAAGTCAATTTCCTCAACTACTTGAATCTGTGTTTGTGAAGCAAAGGCTACACTTACGTAAGCCCAAAAAATCGTAATGTTTAGTAAAAAACGCATAAGTTAACTCAAATATATTTACAAAGCTTTTGTAAAAGTAAACTAATAATAGCAAAAAAAAAAACGACTCAATGAGCCGTTTTCTTTAATTTTTTGTTAAACCGGTTTTTTAATCTTTCCATTTTGGATGATTAGCTTATCATCAAAAAATACATTTGGCTTGGTCATAACCATCGAAAGCCTGAAATCGGTATTGACATTGCCGCCTAAGCCGATGTTACCGCCAAATACAAAATGAGCGTGCCCTTCGACAGTTTCGTCTTCGATGTTATTGCCTGAAAGCATCGCTTTTGGGTTGATACCAATTCCGAATTCTGCCAAATTACGAGCATTTTTGCCGGATTTGTTCATGATTTTTGCTAATAATTTCGGTTCTTCGCCATCGCCGGAAATTTTTGTCATAAATCCAGATGTTACTTCAACACCTACCGGATTTTCGACAACACCGATTTTGTCTATCGAACCATCTATCAAAATTACGCCTGTAGTTCTGTCATCAATTGGCGACACAAAGACTTTGCCCGAAGGTAAGTAACCAAATTCGCCGATTGTACGCATGATTCCTGTAGATGAAAATACTTCTCTGCCACGTATCGGAATTCTGATGTTCGTACCGGATTTTGTTTCTACTCTGATGATTGAAGTCTTCTTCATCAATGTTGAAAAGAATTCAGCTTGCTCGGCAATTTTCTCATGATTGGCACTTAAACATCGAACCAATGATTCTTCATCCAAATTTGGAATCAGCCCTATTCTGACACCCATTTGCGTTGCTTTGAGTCGAGCTTGTGAGTTGATAAGAGGAATGTCGGCGGCACATATTATTGAATCTACTGTATTGATTGATTCAGCAATGATTTCCGGCAAAATTTCTCGATTTTGGTTCGATTTTAACAAAATCATGTACGAATCTTCGCAAAAACTATTTAGGTTTTCGTAAAGTGCGTCTCCAATTTCTTTTGTCAAATCGTCTGCTATCACAAGCACAATCTCACTTTCATCAATTCCCATAAAATCCTTTATCAAGGAATTGATTGCTTTATTTAATTTAGTTGAGGTCATTAATTTTGTCTTTTGTTTAAAAAGTAAATTCGAGTTGCAAAAATATACAATTATTTCATATAAATACTACGTATTATGATGAAAAATATTTCATTTTGATTTTTCATCTCGCAAATCAGCCATTGTAGCTTAATAATCAACAATTAGAATATCTCTAAATTAATTACAAATAATTTCCGAACCCGTAAAAATTAGCTTTCCTTAATATTTTATTATTAACTCGCTTAAAAAAAAGTGTAAATCAATTTGATTCACACTTTTATTAAATTTTCAAACCTCTTAGCGATTATACTTGCTTCTGAATGTTTGGTGATTGAAGCCCATAGCCTTTCTTCTTGTCTTCGATTTTCAAAAGGAAACCAAACAAAATTGCCAATAAACCAAAACTTGTAAATATCATCATCGGGAGTGTATAGTCGTATGTTGTGGAAGTCACTCCGTCAACAACAACTGTACCTGTTATGCAATAAGTATCTAATACCCATCCAATCAACAATGGTACGCCCATCAATCCCCAGTTTTGAACCCAGAAAATCAATGCAAAAGCTGTACCTAATTGGCGTTCAGGAATGATTTTCGGTACTGAGGGCCACATCGCCGAAGGCACTAATGAAAAACCGATTCCAAGAATCAACACTAACACAATTGCAAATATCCAATGATTGAATATTGGCACCGAAAATAGAAAATGCACCATTGTAATCAGGAATGAACCGATTATCATTATTGTTGCACCCTTGCCTTTACGGTCGTAAATTGTTCCAAAAATTGGAGTTAGCAAAATCGTCCCAAAGGGTAATAATCCGGGAATTACACCCGCCCAATACGCATCTACATCGAACTTGTTAATCATCAAGTCTGTAGCATATTTTAGGAATGGAAACACTGCTGAATAAAAGAGTACACAAAGTATCGCAATATACCACCAGCCTCTGTTTTTGACGATGAACCAAATATCTTTCATTTGAAATTCGATTTCGGGTTCGACTTCTAAACCAATATTCTTTTCGATAATTGAAGCTTCTAATTTCTTATCCATGAATGTATAAATAAAGAATGCAATGAAACCGATACAAAGCATAATCAAACAAATTAGAATTGGAGCGGAAACTGTCCCGAATTGCAATGCTACCGGAAGAGATGTGGATAGGGCTAATGCCGTTCCAAGTCTGGCAATTGAAAGCTGCAAACCCATTGCAAGAGCTAACTCTTTTCCTCTAAACCATTTAACGATGATTTTTGAAACGGTAATGCCGGCAACTTCAACACCTACACCAAAAATTGCAAATCCTAAAGCTGCTACCATTACCTGAGCTTTCCACCCAAAAAGCATTTGCCCGTCGAGCGAACTTGTCGAAATTGCCCAATACTTAATCGCTGTTCCCAATACCATTATAGCCGCTGCTCCTAATCCTGTAAAGCGAACACCCATCTTATCGAGAATTATGCCGCCGATTATCAGGAAAAATAGAAAAACATTAAACCAGCCATAAGCACTTGTGAAAAAACCATATTCGGAACTACTCCAGGACAATTCGTTTTCGAGCAATCCCTTCAGAGGAGCCATAACATCAGCTAAATAATAGCCTGCAAACATTGTGAACGCAACAACTACCAAAGCTGTCCAGCGAGCCGCTTTCGAATCGCTTATCAAAGTTTTTATTTCTGCCATATCGTTAAAATTTGAATTAGAAAAAATGTTAGTTACAATTTGATACTAAGTCTATTCAAAACATAGAAATTATCGCTTTTATACAAGAACCCCTCCCGATAAAGGAGGGGTTTGAATTGTATAAGCTATATAAACATTATGCTTTAACGGGAATTTCTTCAAGAATCTTTTTCAATAATTTCCAGCATTTTGCTGTTGATGTTATTGAAATCATTTCATTTGGAGAATGTACTTCGCGTAGGTCAGGCCCGAATGAAAGCATATCCATATTGGGATATTTTTCACCTACAAGTCCACATTCCAATCCGGCATGAATTGCTTCGATATGTGGTTCTTTTCCAAATAATTTTGTGTAAACTTCGACAGCTTCTTTCAAAATCGGCGAATTTACATTTGGTTCCCAAGCAGGATAACCGTCACCAAATTTAACTTCAGCTCCACCTAATTCAAAAGAAAGTTGCACTACTGCAGCCATGTCTTTCTTTTCGGTTTCTACTGAGGAACGTTGGCTTGTCAATACTTCTATAGTGTTTTCTTTAGTTTCAACAATCGCAAAATTAGTTGATGTTTGGACTAAACCTGCAATATCGGGGCTCATTCTGTAAACGCCATGTGGCATAACATAGAATGAAGTCAACAATCTTTTTTGGAATTCCGGAGTCATAACTCTTGCCGGGATTGCAGTTGCTTCTGCTGTAATCGAAACGTTAGGTTCTTTTGAGCCGTATTCGCGTTTGTATTGTTGGTCGAAATCCGCGATAAATTTCAAGAAATCGCCTTCGGCAGCTTTTGCCACAACTACAGTTGCAAAACCTTCGCGTGGAATAGCATTGTGCTTGTTGCCGCTATTGAAATCAGCTACTCGGATATTCAATTTATTGGTAGCATTCCACAAAATCCTATTCAAAAATTTAGCTGCATTGCCGCGTCCGTCGTGAATTTCAATGCCTGAGTGACCGCCTTTGAGCCCTTTGACTGCAATTGTGTATGCAACTGTATCACCGGGAACATTATCAGCATGATAAGCGTAGATGCCTCTTGTATTCAAACCACCGGCACATCCAATTGTGAAAGCACCGTCTTCTTCGGAATCGAGATTGATTAATATTTCAGCTTTCAACAAATCTGTACCGAGTTGCATAGCACCTGTCAAGCCAGTTTCTTCATCTAATGTGCAAAGTAATTCGAGAGCAGGATGCTTTACACCTTCTGTGGTCATTACTGCCATTCCCATCGCAACACCGATACCGTTATCTGCGCCCAATGTTGTACCTTTTGCTTTTACCCAATCACCATCAATATAAACTTGAATCGGGTCGTTTTCAAAATCGAATTCTACATCAGCATTTTTTTCGCATACCATGTCAATGTGACCTTGGATACATACAGGTTTGCGGTTTTCCATTCCGGGGGTCGCAGGTTTGCGGACAACAAAGTTGCCGAGTTTGTCTTCTTGTAATTCGAACCCTTGGTCAACAGCCCAACCTTTGATATAAGCGGCTATTTTTTCTTCCTGTTTGGAAGGACGCGGATACTTAGTGATTTCTTCAAAATAGTACCAAACCTCTTGGGGTTCTAGTGCTCCTAAAATTCTTTCTGCCATTGTGTTTATCCTTTATTAAATTCGTGAAAATCTATAAAACCGTTTCTATGTAATTGTGAGAGAAACATCGTAACTCTCTCATAAGCAGGGTTTACTTCCTCTCCCAACTTATCTTTAACTTTCATTATAATATTGTCAACGCTGGTTTTACCGTCAATTTCGAGCCATACGGCAGTACCTAACTTGTCAAAATTTGCTCTGATATAAGGATTTTTTAATTTTGGTTGGAAAATCTTACCGAGTATCTTGTCATTAAATCTCGGTACCAACACATCAATTGTATCCTCATCTCTTGGCTCATGCGTATATTTCCTATATGGAGTAAGTTCCAGATAATTTATATCAGCAGCCTCTTGTTTCTTAAATAAGCCCAAAAACTTTCTCCATTTTTGCAAATTTTACAATATCCAATTTAAGAAAAAAAACAATCATTTTTATGGAATTCGTGTAAATTTTCGAATGTTTTGTGAAATTATTAGGAAACAGCCGGCAAAAGCTCTTTTGGAATGTCCAAATTTGTAATCTCATTTGTAACTTCGTAATCATATGTAGGATATTCATAAATGGGCATTCGGGCTTCGGTGACACCAACTGAATAATTCCAAATTGAAATGTATTCGCTTGGGTCTTCGCCCATTGATTCTAATTGATTAAGATACTCGCGGATAGATTTGGATTCGACAACAACCATTTTGCCCAAATTGTCAATTATCGGGCTATGCCAACGGGTTGAATCATGGTCGAACTCTATTATTCGCCTGCCGCTTCGTGTTATGCCGATAACGCGAAATGTCAAACTTTTTCCAACTCCGGGAAGATTTAGCACATTTCTGTCAGTTGCCAAAAATGGCATCTGGAATTTTTCTCTAATTCGATTGATATGTTCTACCATGTTTTTGGGTTCATGGGGTAGCGATGACACATCATTAATAGCATTTTCTTCGATACACCCGAAAATTTTCTCTTCCATTTGCTCTTGGACAGCCCTTGCATTTGTAGCGAAATTATGCCTATTTTCACGATAGCCTTTAACCGTGAATGTATAATAGGCGAGCACGCCAATATCATTCAATACCTTACGCAACTTGGCAGTGTGTCCGCGACGGGATGCTGAAGCTGTCAGCACTAATTGATTTGTCACAATCCAACCTGCTGAAATCAATTTATGGATTGCGTTCTGTGCTTCAGGCGTGACTTCCATAGCCGTTTGAAAATGTGTTTGAATGATAAATTGCTTGATACCGATTTTGAGCGCTTTTTCTCGAAAATCGTTCAATATTTCAATTAAGTTGTCATTTATGCGTTGGGGCAAATAAGCAGGTAGTCTTGTTCCGAGCCTGACTCTCGTTATTTCTGCATACTTTTCATTACTTCCCAAATTTGCTTGTTTTTTCCGAACAGCCATATCATAAACAGCATTCAATATTTTGGTTAGCGAAATATTTTGGCTCATCAGAGCATCACCGCCGGTAATCAAAATGTCACGAAGTTGAGAATCATGCTCATAATACTCCATCAATCTTGTTAATTTCTGCTCCCAAGTTTCTTTTGGCTTCAAATTGTCGAAATTGAAATTCAAATTCCCGCGCTGAAAGTCGTACATCCTTTGGCACGACGAACACAATCCACCACAAGCTCTGCCGATGGTATCGGGAATTAGTATCGCCACTTCGGGGTAGCGGCGGTGCATACTTTTATTTGAAGGCAAAATCCATCCCGCTGCATTAGGTTTGCCTTTTTCAACCAAATCTTCCATTTCCCAGGCTGAAATGTTGCCATATTCTGAGACCAAATCTTGCGAATAGATGATATAATCTCGAATTGCAAGGTCGGAGCCAATCGAATTTCCAAAATTTGATATGTTCAACAATGACAAATAGTATGGATTTACAAAAAATGGAATTCCTTTGCTCTCAGCTTCGTAGAGTAATTCCATCGTTTCATTGTCTAATGAATTGTCGAGCATCTCATTCAGTACTTTCGGACTTCGAACGGCAAACCTAAGATGAAACCATCTGTCATTCCACCATTCATTTTTGACTAAATCAAACTTTTCATTGTGGTTCATTTCAGGTTCGAAGCTGTATTTAGCATTGTAAATTTCACCGGAATCAATTTTTTTAATGATTATATTGATGATTCTTTCACGATTTTTATCTCTCATCAGCACGTTTTCTTCGTCAAGTCCCGACGGATGCCTGTTCATCCAACTTTCCACTTCTTCTTTAGAAGGCTTTCTTGTTCTGTCGCTATCATTCAACTGTCTGAAAAGATGCAGCATATCCTCGAAATAGTACTCTGATGCACCGCCTCTGCCGTATTTGAAGGCTAACCACAAGTTTTTGAAAGGATTGCTGACTAATTTTTTTCCGTGCAAATTCATATCCGTAAAAGTTTTGGTTTCATTTTCAGAATAATCTTTTAGCCTTATGATTGCTAATTCTTTGTTGGTCAGTCGTTCAAAGGAAATTCTGCTGGGTTCTCTTTCATTGTAGAAATTTGAAGCAGAAGGATAATCCGACAATAAATTATCAATAAATTTGCGCATTTTATCTATAAAAATCAATTCTGTTTCGGATATTTCGAGTAGATTTTTCAATTCTAAATTTTCGCTCAAAATTTTATTCAAAATGATTTGAGATTTTGGCGAAATTGATATTCTATCCGGTTTATTTAGGATTTCGTTCATATTTGTTACTTTTTGTGAATGTGTTGCAATCAAGACTTGCAAGTTACAAAATTTCTGTGGAAAAATCAAATCAACATCTTTGATTAAGAAAATGTAATTATTTAATATGCGAAATTGAGTGAATTTTGTTAAGTAATACGCCTAACTTCTTGGAATACAAATCAGTCATATTGAAAATTCACATTGTCTTCGCAAACTATTCATTAAAATTTATTTTAGCCTCACTTAAAATAAAAGTCAAACATATTCCTTCACTATAAGTATAATGTTTTTTGTTTAATTCAAGGAGGTGTATCAATGATGAACCCAATCAATGACACCGGTGTACTTTCATCACAACTCAGCAAGGTTTCCAATAAATATAAATCATTCACAATCAATAACTTTCGCAAGATTCCCCAAATAGCCGACAACTTTTCTGATGAAGAATTGTTCGAAATGGAAGTCGTCGCAACTGTTTTACCCTTCAAATCTAATAACTATGTTGTAAATGAGTTAATCAATTGGGACAAACCTCGAAAAGACCCGATTTTCAACCTTACTTTTCCTAATCGCTCGATGCTCAAAGAGCACCACTTCGAAATGCTTGCCGAAAAAATGAAATATGGAGCCGATAAAGCCGAAATCGAAAAAACTGCCAGAATCATTAGGATGGAACTCAATCCTCATCCAGCGGGGCAAAGCAAAATGAATTTGCCAAAAATCAATGGAAATGTAGTTGAAGGAATGCAGCACAAGTACGACCACACTGCGCTCTTTTTCCCGAAGCAGGGGCAAACATGCCACGCATATTGTACTTTTTGCTTTCGGTGGCCCCAATTTGTCAGCACAGATGAATTGAAATTCGCTACTAAAGACATCGAAAGCTCGATTGCGTATTTCCGAGCTAATCCCCAAATTACAGATATACTTTTCACCGGAGGCGACCCAATGGTAATGAGTCCGCGTCATTTCGCTCAATATATTGATGCCTTGATTGATGCAAAATTACCCAATTTGCAAAATATTCGTATTGGCTCAAAATCGCTCGCTTATTGGCCCCAAACATTCTTGGAAGAAGATGGTGATATCATTCTCGGTGCATTCAAAAAAGCAATCAGCGAAGGTAAACATGTTGCTTTCATGAGTCATTTCAATCATCACGTCGAACTCAAAACTCCCGCAGTTCAAGAAGCTATCCAGAAAATTAATGCAACAGGCGCAAGAATCCGAACGCAATCTCCCGTTTTCAAAAACATCAATGATGACCCTAAGGTTTGGTCGGCAATGTGGAAAGAGCAAGTTCGCCAAGGTTGCATACCATATTATATGTTCGTGGCTCGCGATACAGGAGCTCAACACTACTTTGCAGTGACACTCGAACGAGCTTGGAAAATCTTCCGCGAGGCATATCAAAATGTTAGCGGATTAGCCCGAACTGTTCGCGGTCCGTCAATGTCATGTACTCCCGGCAAAGTTCAAATACTCGGCGTAGTAGAAGTAGCAGGGGAGAAGGTCTTTGCTTTGCGTTTCTTGCAAGGGCGTAACAAAAATTGGATTCATCGTCCGTTTTTTGCTAAATATAACCCCGATGCTATATGGATTGACGACCTCGAGCCTGCTTTCGGCGAAGAAAAATTCTTTTTCGAGGACGAATTGGAATCCAAGTATGAATCCATTCTCCGCCACGAAGATGTTGATAATTACACAGGCATCAGCTATTCGCAAAATTGATACATCGAAATCTCTATTTGGATGATTTTGTTACACTACGTAGTCGAGACTAATATCATTAATGAAAAATTAATTGATTTTAATTCGAGATTTTTGCTTATTTTTGCATTGTGAATTTCGTATAGTTTAATTATAGTTTTGTTGTTATTGTCTAACAATAATAATATTCAAAATATGAAAAAAAACAATCGAAAATATAATTCGATTTTGTAAAAATTAACAATTTTTAGGTGTAATGATGTCAAAAACTAAAGTAATAATTATAGGAGCCGCCGGACGCGATTTCCATAATTTTAATACCGTTTACAGAGATAATGATGCAGTCGAAGTGATTGCATTTACAGCAGCTCAAATTCCCGATATTGACGGCAGAAAATACCCTGCTTCATTAGCAGGTAAATTATATCCGGAAGGAATCCCCATTTATGCTGAAGAAGAATTGGTTGGATTAATCCAAAAACACGAAGCAGACGAATGTGTACTTTCATATAGCGATTTGCCTTACGACAAAGTAATGCATCTCGGTTCGGTAGTTATGGCTGCCGGCGCAAAATTTTCTATGATGGGTTCATACCCCACAATGATTAAATCAACTAAACCGATTATCGCTGTTGGTGCAGTCAGAACCGGTTGCGGCAAATCACAAACTACTCGCGCTATCGTTCGCGTGTTGATGGAAGCCGGCAAAAAAGTCGTTTCAGTACGTCATCCAATGCCATACGGCGATTTGGAAAAACAAAAAGTTCAACGTTTTGCTACTATCGAAGACCTCAAACTTCACAAATGTACAATCGAAGAAATGGAAGAATACGAACCACATATTGCAATGGGAAGTATCATTTATTCGGGTGTGGATTATGAAGCAATTTTACGCGAAGCTGAAAAAGAAGCTGACGTGATCATTTGGGACGGTGGCAACAACGACATGCCTTTCTACAAACCTGATTTGAACGTGGTTGTGGTTGACCCATTACGCCCCGGACATGAAATCGGTTACTATCCCGGCGAAGTTAACTTGAGAATGGCTGACGTAATCGTTATGAACAAGATTGATTCAGCTTATCCCGATGATGTTGATTTTGTATTGGAAAATATTCGCGAATATAATCCCGATGCTCAAATTATCATGGCTGCGTCTGCAATTATGGTGGACAATCCTGAAATCATCAAAGGTAAAAACGTTTTGGCAATCGAAGATGGTCCTACTTTGACTCACGGCGAAATGCACATCGGTGCAGCTATCGTCGCAGCTCGCAGATTTGGTGCCGCTTCACTCGTTGACCCAAGACCTTACACAGTTGGCAAATTGACTGAAACATTCGAAAAATACCCTGAAATCGGCACATTACTTCCTGCAATGGGATATGGCGACCAACAAATGAAAGATTTGGAAACAACGATTAAGAACACAGTTTGCGATTCCGTTGTGATTGGTACTCCGATTGATTTGACAAGATTTATCAAAATTGACCAACCTCACACCAGAGTTTATTACGAATTATCAGAAATTGGCAAACCTGACATCAAATCAGTTTTAGAAAAATTCTTATAATAATCTGATTCTATAAAATTAGAAAGCGAAACCGAGAAATCTGTTTCGCTTTTTTTTGTAGAGCGTGTCTCGTCCCGTCTTTGTTACAAAGACGGTTGGAGAGTATTGATAGAGGAGTCTTATGATTTAATTTTTTTCTACTTTATTGTCCTACAGGTCAGTCGTAATTTTTCATTGTCAATTAAATCGTTCAATTGTTTCTCAATGTCCGTAAAAGCTGATTTGTTGCCACAGTTGCAAAGTTCTGTAAGTGGGTCTTTGTCAATAATATAATTGTAAAGCTCTGTTAGAGTAGGTGGATTTGGAAGTTCGGAATATTCCTTATATGTAAGCTTAAGAAAAGCTACATTCTTTCCAATACCCCTGTTGTCTAATAAATACCCATTATTTAAGATAGTTGGATTAGGGAATCCGTCATCTAACTTTAAATCATTTGGATGTGGATACGATACAATTTCAGTTTTGTCATCATTTAAGATTACAGGTACAAGATTGTTATAATCATTCTTGGTTTTATACACTAAGGTCGGAGGTCCCGGAGTGTATAGCGGAACAAATTCTTGTTTCATGTTTTTACATGAATTACATCCTGCAATAGCAACAAGTATAATTAATATAACTATTCTCATTTTTTAACAATAATTTTTTTGCTAATAATGCCTTCAGAAGTATGTATTTCAATAAAATATACTGCATCAGCAAGCCCTTGTAATGGCAATTTTATGCTCTTTCCAGTATTTGCTACATTTTCAGAGCTAATTATTTGACCTGTCACATTAAGTAGGTTAATTTGCAATACTTGGTCTGCAAATTGATTCAAATCAATCGTTACAAAATCCTTTGCCGGATTGGGGTAAATTTTAATTAGGTCAGCGACTTCAATATCTTCAATACTTGTTGTTGGTGTCCTGTTTATTGATAAGTCCAGCAGATAAGATCCTGTTTCACCTGCAAAGTAAGGTGCTACATGAAAATAAACTATGCCGCCATTATTAATTTTGATATCTCCTGTCATATAATCATCATATGCGTCTGACCAAGTAGAGCCATCTGTTGAATAAGAAAACAAAGCATCTACGGTATAGATGTCTTCATCTTCACTACTAAATGAATCAAAAAGTATCGCGGAAATAGTATAGTCATAACCGGAAGCTAAGTTGATGCTATAATAATCATTGTCAGCTCCGTTGTGAAGATTCGAGCCTTGTGTGTTTTTGGTAGCTGTATTGTTAGAAATATTAATTGGTAACGAATGAGACTGCACGAATGTGTCATTATTCTCGTATTGGTCAGGCGTTAAAGAAGGAGCTTGTACAGTTACTCTTATCGGATTTTGAAAATAGCTTGAACCTGTGAGTTGCCAATCTGAATTGGGGTTATGCTGAGCCGCCAAAAGGTAAGTACCCGGACTTACACTTACTGAAGCGTTATCAAAAGTCAGGTAAGGTGATTGGTAAGTATATCCGGGTGGCAAACCATTGCTTTCTTCAATTATGCCAATATCTTGAGCTAAAGTACCATCCAAGTTATATAAGCCAACACCGTAATAACCGGAAAAAGTATTTGTTCCGTCATTGATAATATTATAGTTGACTGAAATTGATTGCCCTTGAGTTAAAGTAGTACTCGGAGTTACATTCATCGAAGAATTCAATTCAATATCATTAGGGTAGATTACATTCATTTGTGCAAAGTTGGTATAACTTTCATTATTTGAAACCTGAATCCAATTACCATCTGCCGGTTTGTAATATATACCCACATAATATGTGCCTGGCAACATGCTTAATAAACTACTATTGCTAAAAACCAAATCGTTTTGGTAAGCATAACCTCCCTGCAAAGAGTAGCCTGTTAGGACTTCTACAAAGTCAATGAAATTATATTGGTCATCGAAAATAGCGGCACACAAATCACCATTAAAAGTAATTGTTCCACTGTTAACAATATTGGTCGTAATATCGAATGATTGCCCATAATAGATAGTATTAGAAGAAGGATTGACATAATTATAAAGTCCAATATTCAATGTTTGTTCTACTTGAGGTGGCTCAATGCCTATTACCGCTTGTTGTCCGCTATTATAACCTCCGGTTCCACCACCGGTTCCTAATCCGCTTGGGTTAAGGGAATTAATTAGAAAATAGCCATCATAAGCACCACCCCAACCCCAATTAAAATGGAAAAAGTTACTATTATCGTAGCCATCACAAACGAAAGCGTGACCGCCTCCTGAACCAAAGCCTGCATATAAAATAGGGCGGCTCGCATCAAGTTCGCCTTTTAATAAATTAATCCATTGCGTATCGTTGTAGTATTCTCTTTCAACCCCCTGTAAAGTGTTTTTATAACCAAAATAGGTTTTAAGAGCATATTCGGAACAATGTTCAACAGCACTTTTGGCAGAAATAACAAAAGCCGCGCTTCCACCATTGTCAGCGATACCATAATCCATATCAACACTAACGCCAACATGATACATCAAAGTTGCTACTTCATTATTTGAACTATTAACGTAGTTCGGCATTGCACTCCATTGAAAAGTCGTGCTCCCGATATTAGCGGCAAGAGTGCCATAGGTATGATGGTCATAAGAGTGAAATCCCGAACCGGTCGCCGGATAATTCCAGAATTTCATGATTTGAGCCATAGCAGTTGCAACACAACCCGAAACAGTTCTTTCATTTGCTGTATAATCAAATGGGCATAAGTCATTATAATAAGGCGATTGATCCCACTTTGTTTGTACTAATGGATTTACGCTTGCAGCGACTTTGAGTAAATTATGGTTTGAACTCAAATAATTATTCCATTCCTCTTGTATTTCCTGTGTGGCAGCAATATTATTATCAATTACATAGCGAATTTGGCTTTTGTATTCTTCAAACCATTTTTGGGCATTTTGTGGAATATTGCTAGGGTCAAAAGCCCCTTCGTCAGAATATCCCAAAATAGGAAATACTTGGTCGTCTGCGGCTACAATGACAAAACCATTTGTCCCTGCATTAAAAACATAAAAAAATGTAGTCTTCAGAACTTTTGCAGTAGTGCTTCTATTGCTCGAACTTGATTTATAAATCAAGTCAAGATTAACAGAATTTTTGAAGGCAAGTGAATTTGTGGCACCGGTTAAGAAAGTCTGCCCAACCTGTTTGGCAGTAAATTCATCAATGGGTTTTGCAAATGTTGCGATGCTGAATGCAGTCAGCAGTACAGTGAGTAAGAGTATTTTATTCATATTTGTATTTATTAATGATTAAAAATTCATTTATATGCCACTAATTATCAAAGCCACTCACAACTAATATATTTACGCAATATTGCTTAAATCTGATGCAAACATAATACAATAATTCTATATTTGCAAATTATCATTTTGGGAAAATTTGTAGGGACAAAACGCTGTTCGATCAAAAACATAGCCCACGAATTCATTCGTGGGGAAGGGAAAATGTTAATTCATCCGATGACTTGGATTCAACAGATGAATTATCTCTAACAAATGTGCCATACTTAGGAGCTTGGAGTCATCGGATGAATATGGCCTGTGGTGATTAATGTCCCGTCTTTGTTATAATTGACGGATAGGGATGAATCTGACCTATAGTCGTCTTTGTAATAATTGACGATACACTAAATTTGAACAAAGACAGGACGGGGAGTTTTCAAACCACTTAGCTTACTCTAATAGCTCATTAAACTCATCTAATGATAATCCGCTTTGTCTTATGATAGCTCTCAAAGTACCTCTATCTAAAGTTTTATGTTCCGGAACTGTAATTTGGCTAAAAGGTTCATCGCGGCGAATAATAATATGGCTTCCTTTCTGTCTGACGAACTTATATCCTGCTCTATTCAATGCATCTACACATTCAAGCCCCGAAATGGACGGTAAGCCTTTCATACTACTGCTAATATTGATTCAAAGTGCTCTTCAGGAACGGGCAAATTGTCATCAACAAGAGTTTCGATATAAAGTTCAATCGCTTCTTTGATGTTTTGCAATGCCAATTCTTTAGTTTCGCCTTGGCTGATACAGCCTGGTAATGAAGGACATTCGGCAACCCAAAATCCATCCAAACCCTTATTTAAGAATACTTGTCTCATATTATCTCCTCTTTTACATTTATCATAAGTATAAATGTATAATCATTCAAATTATTTTAGAATGTCTTGCTCATCCTCTAACAAGCGCAGTTCCTGTCCCGTCTTTGTTATAATTGACGGATAGGGATGAATCTGAATTATAGCCGTCAGTTGTAACAATTGACGATACACTAAATTAGAACAAAGACGGTACGGGAAAACACGAATAATAAGCCACGTTTAAGCCACGAAGGTTTCCCCACAACTCAAAAAACCCTGACATAGTCAAGGTTTTGAGTTAAGAAATCTTGGAATGAGTACGCCCTAGAGGAGTCGAACCTCTAACCTTCTGATCCGTAGTCAGATACTCTATCCAATTGAGCTAAGGGCGCTTGTATGTCTGTTTATTCAGCAGCTGGCTTGAGCTTGCTGACAAATTTCGCCAATTTCGATTTCTTGTTCGCAGCGTTATTTTTGTGCAATATGCCCTTTGCTGCTACTCTATCCAAAATTTTGGTAGCTTCGCTCAATTTTACTACTGCTACGTCAAAATCCGTAGCTTCGCGTACTGCTCTAATAGCTAATCTAGTAGCTTTCTTGAACTGTCTGTTGTACAATCTCAATTTGCGAGATTGTCTCATTCTCTTTAATGCCGATTTATGGTGCGCCATTTCAACCCAATATCAATTTACAATTATTTTAGAACTACAAAAATAACTATACTCATCAAATAAACCAAATGAAAAGTAAAAATATATTTTCTTTCGATGATAAGACTATGATATGTTGCATATTATTGTTAAATTTGAGCTTTAGTAATTCACAATCAGGGAGCTAAATGCTAAAAGAGTTACTCAAACCCGAAATCAAAGAGTTGATTGGGACAAGAAATTGGACAGACCTCAAAGTGGTACTGTCTTCTTGGCCTGCTCCCGAAATTGTTGAGCTGTTTTTGGATGTCGAAAAATCTGACCGTGTGCTGATTTTCCGTGCTCTGCCACGCGAATTGTCGGCGGAAGTCTTTTCGCACTTGGATAGTCACCAGAAAGATGCATTTCTGCATGAGTTAACTGACCAAGAAACGCGTCAGCTCTTGGCGGATTTGCCTCCTGATGATAGAACTGACTTGCTCGAGGAGCTTCCCGCAAAGGTTACTACTCGTCTGATGAATTTGCTAAGCCCTGAGGATTTGCAGGAAGCGCGGCAATTGTTGGGCTATCCCGATGACAGTATCGGTCGCCGTATGACGCCGGATTTCGTTGCGATTCGCTCTCATTGGACTGTCAAAAAGGCACTGCATCACCTTCGCAAATTCGGCAAAGACAGCGAAACGATTAATCGTGTCTATGTGACTGACCGTGCAGGGAAATTGCTCGATGACATCAAATTACGCAGCATAATCTTAGCCGACGAGAACAAGCTCGTCTCAGATTTGATGGACTACAACATGGTTTCGATTTCAGCTTTTGACGACCAGGAAATCGCCGTCAAAACTCTCGAAAGGTATGACTTGCCTGCATTGCCTGTGGTTGATTCCCAAGGTGTAATCGTCGGGATTGTAACTTTTGACGATATAATGGATATATCGGAAGAAGAGGTAACGGAAGATTTTCAAAAAATCGGTGGTATCAATCCGGTCGAGCAAAGTTATATTTCTGCGAGTATTTTCAAATTATGGTCCAAACGTGTGCCGTGGCTGATTGCTTTGCTTTTTGCGAATTTTTTGACAGCGCAGGCAATCGCACATTACCAAGGCGTTTTGGAGCAACTTATCACATTGTCAATATTTTTGCCCTTGCTAATCGGGACTGCGGGTAATTCGGGCACTCAATCGGCTACTTTGATTATCCGAAGTATTGCCGTTGACGGGCTATCCTTTTCGCACGTTCTAAAAGTTTTGAACAAGGAAATAGTTGTAGGATTGCTTTTGGGGCTTACACTTGGAGCAATTGCGTTTATCAGAGGCTTATTTGTCGAAACTGACAGCTTTAATATTGCAATCGTTGTGGGATTTTCGATGTTGGTGATGGTGATTTGGGCAAATATTGTCGGGAGCTTGTTACCGCTCATGATTGATAAGCTCAATCTCGACCCGGCGGTAATCTCGAGTCCATTTATGGCAACTTTGATTGACTTTACGGGCATCATAATTTACTTTAGCGTTGCGATATACGTCTTAGGTCTAACGATATAGTTTGGTGTCTAATTTCCAACTTTGATTGAGGTATTCTTATGAAATACAAAAATATTCCCGATATGTTTTTTCAGACCGTTCGCTACCATTCATCTGAGAAGCCGGCATTCTTATATAAATCTGATGGAAAGTATAATGAATTAACTTATGGTGAACTTCAAGACAGAGTTGAAAAACTTGCTCTCGGTTTGCTGGAATTAGGCTTTCACAAAGGTGACCGAATTGGCTTGATTTCGGAAAATCGAATTGAATGGATAATCGTATCTTTTGCAATCAATTTGATTGGTGCTATAGATGTGCCGCTTTTCCCGATTCTTTCCGCAAAGCAAGAAGAGGATATATTCACTGATTGCGGAGTTTCGGCAGTGATTGTGTCAAATCAATTTCAGCTTTCGAAAATTTTGCAATTTAAAGAGAATATCGCCTCACTTCGACATGTAATTGTGATGAACGATGATTATGATTCGAACGAACTCTATGTGAAATCATTGAAAGAGTTGGAGGAACGCGGAGGCAAAATCAAAAATGACGAAGCAAGACATGAGCATTTGCTGCAGAAAGCGGCAGCTATTCAATCTGAGGATTTGCTGACTTTGATTTATACGAGTGGAACAACGGGCACACCTAAGGGAGTCATGCTCACTCACAAAAATATTTTATCCAACATTGAAGCAGTTTTGGAATCTATTGGCGATTTGTCCCAAGATATTCAACTTTCATATTTGCCACTTTGCCATACTTACGAGCGCACGGGTGGCTTTCTGGCATTGTTCTCGTGCGGTGCATTGATTGCTTTGGCTGAATCTGTCGAAACAGTAGCTACGAATATACAGGAAATCAAGCCAACAATGATGACAACGGTGCCCAAATTATTAGAAACTGTAAAGAAAAAGATTTTTCTTTCGATGGAAAAGGAGTCAGGTTCTAAACGTTTTATATTCAAAAAAGCTATTGACATCGGCTATCGCAAAGTTTTGACTGACCAAGAAGGGAAAATCAATCCAATGTTAAATTTGAAATATAAAATTGTTGATAGATTAGTTTTTTCCAAAATTCGAGCAAAATTGGGCGGTCGAATGAACAAATTTATATCAGGCGGAGCACCTATCAGCGAAGATGTAGAAATATTTTTCAATGCCTGTGGTATTCGCGTCGTCCAAGGATATGGATTGACAGAAGCATCACCAATAGTAGCAAACAACACTGTGAAAGATAATGAAATCGGAACCGTTGGCAAACCTCTCGACAATCTCGAGTTGCGAATTGCCGAGGACGGCGAAATCCTTGTTCGCGGACCATCAATCATGAAAGGCTATTGGAATGATCCTGTTGGCACTTCACTTGCGGTTGACGAAGAAGGGTGGCTCTACACAGGCGATATTGGCGAGTTTACAATGAAAGGAAATTTGAAAATCACTGACCGCAAAAAGGATATTTTTGTATCTTCAGGTGGCAAAAACATTGCTCCTCAAGCTATCGAAAATTTGCTCAGCAGAAGCAGATTTATAGACCATTGCGTTTTGATTGGCGATAATCGCGAATTCATTTCAGCTTTGATTACTCCCAATTTTGACCAATTGAAGGATTTAGCGGTCGAATTTGGAGTTGAGTATAACAATCTTACTGAATTAATCGCAAATGAAAAAATAATTGCCCACATTAAGAAGGATATAGACTTTTACCAATCGGATTTGTCAAAATATGAAAGAGTACGCAAATTTCAACTACTTTCTGAGGCATTTTCCGTTGATAGTGGTGAGTTAAGCCCTAAAATGAGCATTAAAAGACATGTTGTAGAGAGCAAATATTCATATCTTATAGAAATGATGTACGAAAAATAGTAAAATCGTAGCATAATACACGTTCAAAAATCAATAAATGCGATTTTTTTGTTAATTTTGTAATCATAAAAATGTATTTATTTGTTATTGTTTGGAGAATAAAATGGCTGTCGTGTTAAACGGGTCAGGACTAACCATAGAGAAAATGGTTCAAATAGGTCGTTTCGGCGAGAAAGTCGAACTTAGAGAGCATTCCCTTGAATTAATAAAAAAATGTCGAGTCATGCTCGAAGATAAGGTCAGCAAAGGCGAAATCATGTACGGTGTCAATACCGGAATCGGCGAGTTTTCGGAGATTGTCCTTAATGACGAGCAAATTAAAGAATTTCAAAAGTATTTGATTTATAATCACGCTGCGGGTATTGGCGACCCAACCCCAATCGAATATGTTCGTGGAGCTATTGCAGGACGCGTAAACGTTCATGCTCACGGCAATTCGGGATGTCGCCCGGAAATTACTCTTACTTTGATTGATATGCTGAACAAAGGTGTTACGCCTGTTGTTTGCCAAAAGGGTTCCGTAGGTGCATGTGGTGATTTGGCTCCAATGTCCCAGATGGCTTTGTCGCTCATGGGCGAGGGAGAATCATTTTACCAAGGCGAAAGAATGCCGACGTCTGTTGCATTCGAAAAAGCCGGAATCCCCGTTCCGGGACTACAAGCTCGTGACGGATTGGCTACAATAAATGGTTCAAATTTGTTGACTGCAATGTCTGCAATTCAATTATATGATTATAATCGCCTTGTCAAACATGCTGAAATAGCTGCAGCAATGTCGCTTGAAGCTCTATTGGCAAATATGAAGCCCTATGACGTTCGTCTGCATCAATTGCGAGGCTTTGTCGGTGCAGTACGCTCGGCAAATGCAATCCGCAAATGCCTTGATGGAAGTGATTTGATGACCGGCAAGATGAAAACTAAAGTGCAAGATGCATATTCGATGCGTTCTACACCGCAAGTTCTCGGTTCGGTTCATGATGCTTGCCATTATGCTCGCCAACAAGTTGAAGTGGAACTTAACGGTGTTGGAGACAATCCGATTTTCTTACCTGAAGATAATATTACACTTACAGGTGCTAATTTCCAGGGGACACCAGTGTCCTTGCCGATGGATATGGCAGGAGCAGCATTGACAATAGTTTGCGTGCTTTCAGAGCGACGTTTGAATCGTTTGCTCAATCCGGCACTTTCAGTCGGACTTCCGGCATTTTTGACAAAAGGTGCGGGAATGTTTTCCGGTATGATGCTAAGTCAATACACTGCAGATATGTTAATCGTAGAGCAAAGAATCTTGTCAAATCCTGCTTCAATTCAATCTATTCCTGCTGCTGCCGACCAAGAAGATTTCGTTTCGATGGGCATGAATACTGCTATCAAAAACGGACAAATTCTCGATAACGCTTATGGTATTATTGGTATTGAACTTATGGCAGCTGCTCAAGCCTTAGACTTCAGAGAATTTACCAATGGTAGGGGAGTGACTCGTGCGCATGAAGTAATTCGCGAACATGTTGATTTCCTCGATATTGACAGGCCTTTGTTTAATGACCATAATGCAATGAAGGAACTTGTCAAATCAGGTAAAATCCTTGATGAAGTAGAAAAATTAGTTGGTAGTCTTGAAGATTAATTAATATTATCAGTTTGAATATAAAATTAGGGAGCTTTAGGCTCCCTTTTTAATTATTAAATGAATTTTTAATGAAAAATTGGTCATGTATGATTAGTTAAATTTTATTAATTTGCATATTTGAGATATTTTTTTTAGTTTTGCTAAAGTATTCTATATATAAAGGATTATAACAAAATCCATGAATTTGAAATATTCTTTTTAAATTTTATGGAGATATGTTATGCGTCTTTTAACACTTTTTCTTTTGTCATTGCTCGCTGCCACGGTTGCAAATGCCGCTGTACGCACAGTCAGCAATAATGCTGCAATTCCGGCTCAATACGATAATTTACAAACTGCTGTTGATGCATCTGCAGAGGGTGATACAGTTTATGTAAGTTGGTCAGCAACACCTTATGGAAATATAACACTAACTAAACGAATTGTTCTGATTGGAGACGGTTATAATGGTGGTTTAAGTGGCAAAGCTGCACTGATTGCTGATCTAATTTACTCTCAAACAGACAATACAACGAATTGCTCAGGTAGCTTTATTTCAGGATTTAAGATAACAAATGTGCGTTCAGGTTTGGCGACCGGTAACCCAAGTATTGATGATATGATTTTTACAAGGTGTTGGATTACATCTATCCTTTATTTTTATAATACTACCACCAGTGCTCATAATTTGCACGAAAATTGGTATATCAAAGACTGTATAATAAGTCAAATTAGTTTTTCTAATGGGTTTTCTAACCGCTTCCTTGGAGTTTCGAATGTTCTGTTATCAAATTGTATTTTTACATCTCTTATGTTATATTCGGGTAATGCGATAACTTTTCGCAACTGCAACTTCTTCTTTAATTCAAGTATAACTTTCTCTAATTGTGAGAATATGACTTTGGAAAATTGTATTTTTTACGATGCAACCCCCCAAACATTAACAAATTCAGTTTTCAATAATTGTTTGACCTTCAGTACCTTCAACGATAATATTCCATATGGTTCAAATACCGGTAGTAATAATATTGTAAATGAGAACCCTTCGTTTTTAGGTTATACAAGCCCATTTGATTTATTGGATGATATTAGGCTTGATGTTGATTCTCCGGCAAAGAACGCTGGAACTGATGGTACAGACCTTGGTGTTTTCGGAGGTTCAAAGCCACTGCCCGATTTATCGGGAGAGCCCAATTTGCCATATATCAAATCTCTGATAATTTTAAACTCAGAAGTAGGCAAAGACGGCTCCTTGAAGTTCAAAGTTGAAGCTCAAAACAACGAATAATGAGAAAAATCATGAAAACAATCATTTTTTTATTATTCATAATACCAACATTGTTATTATCCCAGGATATTGACAAGTATGAGTATTATGTAGGAACTGACCCGGGCGTTGGCAACGGTACAATTGTGATGGTAGGTCCCGATGAATCAGTATCATTCTTAGATTCTATTCCAAGTTCCACATTTAGCCCGGGTTTGAATATGGTGTGTATTCGTTTTGGTAACGATGATGCTATTTGGGGTTTAGCAAAATGTATGTTCATATTATATACACCGACATCCCAAGACAGTATTATAGTTTTGGAATATTTTTTCGACGATGACCCGGGACTTGATGAAGGTCAAAAAATAGATTTAACTGAAGAATCTATAGACATAGACAATATTGAAGTCTCAATTGTTGGATTAGAAACCGGATTACACAAAATCGGGATGCGAGCAGGTAACAGTGCTAACCAGTGGAGTCCAACTGTAAGTCAAACATTTTTTATTGCCAAAGCTATTGACCCAATTGAATTGGTTTCAGGAGAGTATTACATTGATGAGGATCCGGGTTTAGGTATGGCAAATGAATTATCTATTGCTCCTTCTAACCAAATTTTTGATGAATTTGAAATTACTTTGAATGGATTGTCTCCCGGATTTTATACTCTTTGTGTTCGATTTCTGAACGAATTTGACGAGTGGAGCTCAACTCAATGTAGTCCATTTTTCATTCAAGAATTTTTCGATGGCACTCCCGGAATTGCTGCCGGTGAATTTTGGATTGGCACTGATCCGGGTGTAGGAAATGCTAATGACATTCGATTTGTAGAGCCCGGCAAAATGGCTATACTTTTCGACCAAGCAATGTTGACAGGACTAGCTCCGGGCACACATACAATTTATTCCCGTGTGAAAGATTCTTCTGGTACTTGGAGCATGATTTACAATTTCGACTTCACAATTGATGCACAAGGAGTGCCTGTATTGGTCTATCCTGCTGATATGGCTACAGATGTGGAAATCATACCTAAAACTGACTGGAATGCAGTTCCAACCGCAACAAGCTATAACATTGAGATTTCAACAGACTTTGTTGAATTTGACGATAATATAATTTTTAGTGAAAGTGTAGCTTTTCTGACCGAATTGATAATTCCGGAAGGCATTTTGGATACAAATAAAACATACTATTGGCGTGTCAATGCAATTGTCGGCGGAAATGAAACGGATTGGTCAGCATATTATACATTTACTACTAAAGACGACCTTGTGAAATTCGTTATTCAACTTTCGCAAGGCTGGAATATGATTTCGTCAAATGTTGAATCCGATGTATCATCATTACCTTCGATAACATCAGCAATTTCCGATAAACTTGTAATCATAAAGGACAATGGCGGTAATATTTATTATCCCCAATTTGAGATTGATTTAATTGAAAATTGGGACATATCGCAAGGTTATCAAATCTTTATGAACGAAGCCGCGAATCTAAATATTTGGGGTAGCATTGTCAACCCGACTCAAGAAGTGATTAGTTTGAATGCAGGCTGGAACATGGTCAGTTATTTGCGAAATAGCAATATGGCTCCACCAACAGCGCTAAATTCATTAGTTCAAGCCGGATTGTTGGTCATCGTAAAAGATAATCTCGGCAACATCTATTACCCGGATTTCGAGATAGATACAATTGAGTTGATGAAACCCGGGCAGGGCTATCAAATGTTTTTGATTAATTCATTCGATTTGACGTATCCCGCAAATTAAATTTTTATAAACCGGCTTTCGAGTCGGTTTTTCTATAATAAAATATATGTCTATACATACGTCTTAGAATGTAAGTTTAATTAATTTAGGATTTCATTATGGAAAAAATCATTCATAGAGCTGAAGATAGAGGATATGCGAATCATGGATGGCTCGAAGCAGCACATTCTTTTAGTTTTGCAAGCTATCATGACCCAAGTAAAGTTAGATTTGGTTTGCTGAGAGTTTTGAACGATGACATTGTTCATCCCGCGAAAGGTTTCGGCAGTCATCCGCACGATAATATGGAAATAATTACAATTCCATTGAAAGGTGCATTAGCCCACAAAGACAGTATGGGCAATGCCTCAGTCATACGCGAGAATGAGGTGCAAGTCATGAGTGCCGGAAGTGGAATTATGCATTCTGAATATAATCATAGCGATGAAGAAAAGATCAATTTGCTCCAAATTTGGATTTTCCCAAATCAGCGCGATGTAGAGCCACGTTACCAGCAAAAAGTTTTTTTGCCGGATGAAAGGATAAACAAATTTCAAGAAATTGTGTCGCCAAATCCTGATAGTCCCGGTGTTTGGATATATCAAAATGCTTGGTTAAATCGTGTGACATTAACTCACAATAATGAGTTAACTTACAAGATGAACGATAATTCAAACGGGCTGTATATTTTCAATATCGAAGGCATCTCAGAGGTAGCTGATGAAACGCTGAAAAGACGCGATGCAATTGCGTTTACGAATATAGAAGAAATAAAATTATTCTCAGAGGGCGGTTCAGAGCTTTTGCTTTTAGAAGTCCCAATGAGACAAATGTAATTTGGTTGAATATTAAAAATTTCGGGGTTGGAATAATGTAATATTGCTCCAACCCCTTAATTATTTAAGGATTAATATTCTTCAGAATAACGCTATAATCGCTTTTGTGATTATTTATGAGTTGTTTCAGCGATTTAATACTGATTTTCCCAACCACATAGTTATTTTGCCTTGATTTATATTCTTCAATAATTTCATCAAACACGCTATTATTAAAATTGATTTGACTATATCGGAGATAAATTTCAATCAAATGGTCATCTGTATATTGAAAATCGGGTGCTTGAAAACGCTTTTTATACTCGTACTTATAATTGTAACTCAATGCAGACAAATCAGATAGCACTGCCGAAGCAGTAGGGAAGGAGCCTGCACCTTTGCCAACAAAAAAGTTCTTGTTCACGAAAGTATTTTCGGTTACAATTCCATTGAAAACGCCATCAACTTGAAAGAGCTCATTGCTCGAATCCACAAATTCAGGAATTACTAAAGCTATGATTTTATTGCCCTTTAGTTTAATCGCATGAGCAACAAGTTTAATTTTCAAGCCTTTTTCGGTAGCATATTTTATATCGAATTCGTTAATTTGAGTAATCCCGATATTTATGATATTCGCCGGGTCTATGACAAGACCAAAAGCGTGTGCCATGATAATATGCAATTTATATTTTGCATCGAACCCTTCTACATCCATCGTAGGGTCAGATTCTGCATAACCTTGCGTTTGAGCAGCTGTGAGAGCTGTATCGAATGATATTTTGTTCGAAATCATTTCTGTCAGAATGTAATTGGTTGTACCATTAACAATTCCTTGGATAGATTTGAGCAAATCATTGTCATAATATTCTTCCAAATTTCTGAGAATTGGGATACTTCCACAAACTGCAGCTTCGTACAAAAGCGGCGTTTTCAGTTTATTTTGCAGATTTATCAACTCCTCGAAATTCTCCGAAATCATCTTTTTATTCGCACTTACAACAGCTTTGCCATTATTTAGCGCCCCGACTACGATTTCCTTCGCAGCTTCAGCATCGTCAATCAATTCCACTATCACGTTGATGTCAGGATTATTCAGCAAATCATTTTTATCAAAAGTGAAATACTCATTCCCCAAGGGTCTTGATTTTTCGGAATTTCTGCAACAAATCTTCACGATTTCAGCTTTGAAACCGGGCGTCTGTTGCAATATGTCGTACAAACCTTGCCCAACGCAGCCGAAACCAAAAAGCCCAATTTTTATTTCATTTCTTTCCATTTCTTCCTCTTTCCGATTTCATTTATAATTTATTGAAAGCTTGTTCTAAGTCGTCAATCAAATCTTGACTATCTTCCAAACCAATTGACAACCTCAGCAAGCTATCCACAACACCCGATGCACGGCGACTTTCGACCGGAATTGATTTATGCGTCATCGTAGAAGGGCTGCAAACCAAGCTTTTCGTCCCGCCCAAACTTTCAGCGAGTTTGAATAATTTGGTCGAAGTAGCTAATTTTACCGCATTTTCTTCAGTATCATTTTTTAACGAGAATGAAACCATTCCACCAAAATATTTCTGCTGTTCCTTTGCTACATTGTGGTTTACGTGGCTCTCCAACCCAGGGAAATAGACTTTATCTACTTCAGGTCTGCTTAATAAAAATTTTGCAACTTCAATAGCGTTTTTTGAATGTTCTTTCATACGAAGAGCCAATGTGGATATGCCACGAATTACTAACCAACTGTCGAATGGTGATAAGATTCCACCGGTAGAATTTTGTATAAATTTGATTCTTTCGCCCAATTCATCGCTATTCGTGACAACCAATCCGGCAATCAAATCGCTGTGTCCGCCCAAATATTTCGTAGCGCTATGAATAATGATGTCCGCACCCAAATCAATTGGTTTTTGGATTATGGGAGTCGCAAAAGTATTGTCAACGCAAACGAGGCAACCGCGAGATTTGGCTAATTTTGCAATCGCAGCAATATCGGAAATTTTGAGCAGTGGATTTGTTGGGCTTTCGAGCCAAATCAGCTTAGTTTTGTCGCTAATTTCGCGTTTAATGTTGCTTACATCAGTTGTGTCCACAAATTTGATTGTAATTCCAAAATTGTTGTAAACTTGAGTGAACAATCTAAAGGCACCACCGTAAATATCATCAACGGCAAGCACTTCGTCACCCGGTTTAAGCAACTTCGCGACAGCGTCAATAGCTGCTAATCCGCTTGCGAAAGCGAATCCGTTCTTGCCGTTTTCGAGTTCGGCTATCAACCTTTCCAAAATCGCTCGAGTTGGGTTGTTGGTTCTGCTGTAATCAAAGCCCTTGTTTACACCGGGTTGCTCTTGGACGTAAGTCGAAGTTTGGTATATGGGTACAGAAATAGCACCTGTGAGTGGGTCCACAGGGATTGAGTGAATTATTTTTGTTGATTCGTTCATAAAAAGTCTCCTATTATAAAAATATAAAATATTAATTTGCTGTTTTGCTTATCAATCAAGATTAGTAGCCAAAAGAGCAAAAAAATAAGCTCTTTTGACAAGTCAAAAGAGCTATAATAGGATTTTCTTATGTCTCTTTTCACTCATCTTTCCTTCTGCACGCAGAAGGCAGGAATTGGCACCTTGCTAAATGGATAGCAGGTTGCCAAGGTTTCATAGGGCCCTTTCCCTCAACCTTTCTTGATAAGTTATTTCCAAAGAACATTACAATGCAAAAGTAAAAAATATTTTTGATATGACAAAAAAAATTATTCGTCGTAGTTATCAATTTGTGCTCTTTGCAATCTATCGGAGAAGTCAACATAAACTGTTTTCCATTCCGTAAAGATGTCAAATACAGTCCAGCCGCCTTCGCGATGACCATTGCCTGTGAATTTCACTCCGCCAAATGGCATATGTGCTTCGGCGCCAATTGTAGGAGCGTTGATATATGTTATGCCCGCTTCAATCTCTCTCATGGCTCTGAAAGCTAAGTTTACATTTTTGGTATAAATCGAGGAAGATAGCCCGTAATCGCAATCATTTTGCAATTCTACGGCGTGTTCGTAATTATCCGCTTTGCTGATTGATAGGATTGGACCGAAAATTTCTTCTTGGAATAGACGCATTTTGCGAGTTACATCGGCAAAAATCGTTGGTTTGAAGAATGAGCCTTTTGCCAAAGCGCCATCAGTAGCAGGTTCGCCGCCACAAACAAGTCTGCAGCCCTCCTCCAAACCAATCTTCGAATAATTTACGCAATTTTCGAGAGATTTGTCATGTATAACGGGACCGACATCAGTTTTAGGTTCTAAACCATCGCCAAGTTTAAGTTTCGAGGCTCTATCTGCAATCATTTCAATAAATTTTTCATATACACCTTGTTCGACAATCACTCGCGAGGTAGCTGTGCAACGTTGCCCGGTAGTACCGAATGCTCCCCACAATGCTCCGTCAACAGCCAGTTCGAGATTAGCGTCATCAAGGACGATTTGAGCATTTTTGCCGCCCATTTCGAGCGAAACTTTTTTGTTCATTCGACCACAAATTTCGCCGATTTTAGTACCAATATCAGTCGAACCGGTAAAGCCGATTAAATTTACATCGGGATGCTCTACAATCATATTGCCCATAGAGCCTTTGCCAAGCACAAGGTTGAATACGCCTTTGGGTAATCCTGCTTCTTCGAGGATTTCGGCAAAAACTATACCTGAATGTGGTGATTCCTTAGATGGCTTATAAACTATAGTATTTCCGGCAGCAAGTCCGGGTAAGATTTTCCATGATGGCACAGCCACAGGGAAATTCCAGGCTGTAATTATACCGCATACTCCGATTGGAGTTCTGAAAGTCATATTTGTTTTGGCATCCATTTCCGAAGGTGCAGTGAAACCGAACATTCTCCGCGTTTCCGATGCTGCATAATAAGCAGTATCAATAGCTTCTTGGACGTCACCTTCTGTTTCAAAAGTGGGCTTGCCCATTTCGCGAGTCATAATCCGACCCAATTCTTTCTTGCGCGCTGTGAAAATGTCGCCGGCTTTTTTGATGATATCGCCACGTTTTGGAGCGGGCATATTTTTCCATAGCTTAAATGCTGCTTTTGCTGCTGCTACAGCATCATTGACGTCTTCCTGATTGCTGTCGGGAAAGTCACCGATGATATCTTCATGGTTTGCCGGGGAAATATTCGGGAAGTATTTGCCTGATTTAGGCTCTACCCATTCGCCATTAATATAATTTTTAAATTTTTCCATAATTTTGACCTCTTATTAATAATAAATGCGAAAATTTTAATTTCACAACATTTTACTTTACAAATTTAAGGGAATTTCAGCGATTTCACATATAATTGTTGAATTTTTGGTAAATTTACAAGCGAAAATTTTTGTAAATTGAATTTTGTTTTGAATTGAAAAATAAGTGAAAGACTATGAATAAATCTCTAAAAGTTGCGTTCCTTTGGCATCAGCATCAGCCGTACTATAAAATTGACAATGAATTTATATTGCCATGGGTCTTGTTTCACGGTACAAAAGACTACTATGATTTGCCGGAAGTGCTGTACGAATTCCCAAATATTAAGCAGACTTTTAACTTTGCTCCTTCGCTCAATTTGCAAATTGATGATTACGTCCGCTCCAAAGGGACAGACAAAATTCGTGTTTTGACTGCAAAAAATGCCAAAGAGTTGACCGATGAGGACAAATCGGAAATTATAAAGTACTTTTTCCATTCAAATTTCGAGAATATGATTAAACCCAATCCTCGATTTCTCGAACTGTATAATCATGTTAAATATGATGCAAATGCTGTAAATAATTTTCAAGAGCAAGATTGGCGCGATTTGCAGATGTGGTACAATCTTTCGTGGTTCGGCTACTATTCATCTCAAATTGGTATCATAAATAGACTTAGAATCAAAGGGCGAGATTTTACTGAAGATGAGAAGATTATGATGATTCAGGAGCAAAATTTTTTATTAGCAAAAATCGTGAATCAGTATAAACGATTGCGAGATTTGAAGCAAATTGAAATCAGCTGTTCGCCGATGTTTCACCCGATTTTACCATTGCTTTGCGACAGTCGCTCGGCTCTTGAGGCGAATCCTGACAATATGATGCCTGACCCCGTTTATAAATATCCTGAAGATGCTGATTTGCAGCTCGGTTCGGGGATTAATTACTTTACTTCAATTTTTGGCGAAAAACCCAAAGGGATTTGGCCCTCCGAAGGTTCCGTTTCAAATGAAGTGCTCAATCTTATGATTGACCACAGTATTAGCTGGTTCGCAAGTGATGAGCTTGTGCTGTTGCATTCGGTCGGAGATTCTTATAATCCGCTCGAAAAATATTTTCCACGCAAATTTAAAGGCAAAAATGGGGAAATCACAGGATTTTACCGTGACAATCATCTTTCCGATAAAATTGGATTCCTATATTCAACGTGGAATGCATCCGATGCTGCGAGAGATTTCGAAAATTCATTACTCAAAATTCGGGATAAAATCATCAGACAGTATGGTGAATCGGCACTTGATAATGCAGTCGTTTCGGTAATTCTTGATGGTGAAAACTGTTGGGAATTTTACAAGGATAATGGAATTCCGTTTTTGCGTGAACTTTTCTTGAGATTGGACAAATCTGATAAATTGCAAACGGTTACTTTTAGTGAAGTGGTTAACAAAAGTAATGCGAATGAATTTTTCCCCGCCCTCACATCAATTAGAGCCGGTTCGTGGATTAATGCCAATTTTAATATTTGGATTGGTCACGAAGACGACATCAAGGCTTGGAATGTGCTGTCTAATGCACGGGCAACTTTTCAAAATTTGCGGCACACATTGAATAGCGAACTCGAACGGGAGATTTTGAACGAAATTATGATTGCTGAAGGCTCGGATTGGTTCTGGTGGTATGGTCCGGAGCACCACACTGAGAACAAGGCAGAGTTTGATTTGCTCTTTAGGCATCATGTTTCGCGAATTTATGAATTGCTGAAATTGGAAATTCCCGCCGAGCTAAATGTGCCGATTGCAAATCATTTCTTAGAGTCGGGCGTTAAGAAGCCTCTAGAAGACATTACGCCTGATTTGAATCTTTCGCCGCTTTCCGAATCTTGGCGTACATCAGGTAATATTGATTTGAACACCGACAACTCTTCGATGCATAAATCGGGGAGTGTGATTGAATCTTTCAAATATGCTTATGATGAAAATAAATTATATTTGGGAATAAAACTTTCCGAAAATGTAACCGATTTTGCGTTTAAAATTATTTTCGAAAATCATATAGAAATTAAATATTCGAGATTAAATAAATTATCAAAAATTGAATTAGAAAATATTAGCGATGTAAATATTTATAATAATAATAATTTTGTTAATTTTGCATTGCAAATTGATAAAATAATTCAAAATGATAAATTATGTTATTTGAAATTAATTATCGAATCAGCAGGGGAGACTATTCAAATTCCGAGGGACGGATTTATGGAAATATAATGAATATTATTTAAAATATTTCTTGACAACTTTGAAAACAATATTAGTATCAAATCCTAAATAAATTAGGTGATTTGCAAGCGATGATTTTTGTTTTTCGGGGATTTTATTCCTGATTGATTTCATTTTCTTTTCGGCTGCTTTTTCGGCAAATTCGATAATATCATCCTGAGGATAAAATTTATTTATTGCCTCGTCAGCCATTTGTGCATTTACGCCTTTTAACATCAATTCCGATTTCATGCGCCTGATTCCGATTGACTTCCGAGCTAAAGTGCTGTTTATAAAAGTGATAGCAAATTTCATATCATCAATCAAGCCAAATTCGTCCAAAAAAGTCAGCAAAGTTTCATGAAAGGCTGCATCATGCTGTTTAGTGCGCATGTATTGGCGCATCTGCTTTCGCGTGCGGGGCTTCATTGCTGCATAGCGGTAGCATTGTTGTTTTGCAGTCAGAAGTTTTTGAGCATTGATTAATTTCTCGATTTCAGCGGGTTCCAGTTCCAAATCTTTTCTCAATCCGCTATTGACCACGATATCCAAATGCACTTCAATTTTGTCGCGATTTTCGTAAAATTCAATCACGCAGAGATTGCTTCTCTGATTTTTCTGCTTAACGCTCCTGATTTTTGATCTTTCCATAAAGTCTAAAATAACAAAAAATGCCGAAAACTATACAGTTCTCGGCATTTAAATCGTAATAAAATTATTTTACAATTGGAATCTTGCTAAGCAAAATCAAATTTTTCGGGTCGGCATAATCATATTGGAATAAGCCGTCTTCGCCAACCATCAGCAATGAAGAGCCGAGCGGAATCACATCGAATGTTTTGATGTCGCTTTGCCAATCCAACAATTTGATTTCTGCAGGATTTTCAACATCATAGACCTTCAATCCCGCAGGTCCGTCACACAAAAATAGAATATTATTGTCCAAGCCCAATCCGGCAGGCTCTTGCATAGGATAAGTCTTAATCAATTTTGGATTAGTCAAATCGCTAATGTCGAGCACATCCAATTGATTTAGATTGCCGACGCAGCGAGTACCGGTGCGAAGTGTTACGTAAGCGTACTTGTCATTTGCAACCACAGGGTCGCAACCGCGTGCATGACTGAATTGTCCCAATTGCTTCGGATGAGCCGCATCTGACACGTCGTAGATGAACATTCCTGTTGTAGAGCCGATAAAGAGCTTGTCCTTGAATGGAAATATAGTCTCGATTTCCCACCCGATATTCACTTTCGACCAAACTTTTGGGTCGCGTGGAGTCGAAATATCGAATAATTGCAAGGAAGTCATATCCACCGAGTACAAATATTTGTCATAAATCGTGAATCTTGCCATCGAGCCGCCTTTGCCAGTTTGGCTCGGGTTTGATTTGCTATTGTCCATGCTTATATCGCCGCCTTCAAATTCTCTTCTATATATGTTGTCGTGATTAAGTGGACCATTACCGCAATCTTCAAAATAATATTTGTAAACAGTGTCTTTCAAAACATATTCGACCAACATGCCTTCCTTAGTCTCAGCTCCGCCCCAGAGCCCATCGGTGAGCATAGGGAAGATACCCTCAATTCTCTTGACTATGGTTGGCGAAGATGGATTACTGATGTCGAGAGCCACCAAATCTATGTAGCTATTCGCAAATAAGATATTATCGCGCACAGCCATATCGCCATTGCCGGGAATCTCGATGAATGAAAGGTTTCTGGGCATACGTGGGTTGCTGTTGTCAATCACATGAATCCCTTCGTTACGTTCGTTGACAAGTATATACTTACCGTAAAAGTAGATTTTGCCCGGATTTTTCAATGTTCGGGCGGTTCCTGCTTTTACACCGTTGCGGATTGCATCTAAGTTCTTGTAAACAGGAACCCAGATTTGAGTTGGATATTCCACTACTTCTGTAGTGCAACAACTGCCAATGAAGGCGATTGCCAAAATCGAAAATACTACTGTTGCTAAGGCTCTCATGTTCATCATCCCTGTATATTTACTGAAACATTGTCAAATTTCATATTTAGTATTCAACATTTTCATTACTCAAACTTATCGAAAATCACGAAGCAAAGCAACAAAAATTTCAGGAAATTCCCATCTCCTAAACATATGACACATGAAAGTAGAAAAAGGAACAAAAAAATATTTATTTTTTTCTTTGCATTATAAAACATGCCGAATCACCTTGTTGCTGGCGATTCAACTCTAAGGCTTGATTTCGGAAATTGCGGATTTGTTCGCGTGTAAAAATAGATTTGGAGGGATTTACGGCATAAGATTTTTCGTCTTTCAAGGGGATGTCTTGCAGGTATTGCTCGCTACCCCAAAACTGAATATCAGTCGAATCGTAGGTGACATCTGTGATTGTCAAATTTGCACTTTCTGCCATAATTTGCATACTCCGCACCGAGTGCAAATATAAGTGGCGGGGAGCGTCCAACTGAATCCAATCCGTGCCGTATTTTGTCCATGCGTACGAGGGCATAACCGGAATTCGGATAAGTGCATGAGCACCGGGTTTGAGCAGCCGCTGAATATCTTTGAGCGTTTCGAGCGGCTCCGGAACATGCTCGAAGGAGTGGTGCATCATAATCAAATCAAATTGTTTATCCAACTCGCTTGTGTACTTTTTGTAAATGGTCAAGCTCTTGCCGTAATGAATGTCCGCCGCGATAAATGGGTCTGCACCGGTTAAATGCCTGAATCCGGCATTTTGCATATTCAGGAGCAACTGCCCCGAGCCACACCCGACCTCCAGAATCTCCGAATCATAGTCAACGCCCGCTTTCTTGAACCACCGAGCATCGAAAGGCACTCCGTACAGCGTTTTGAGCAAAGCACCAAACAAAGTCGGGCGTTTGAGCAGATGGTCTGCACGTCTCTGCTTGAAAAACAGCTTGAAATTGCTCTGATTTTGGATGTTCGAATAAGCGTAATATTCATTTGCGGGATAGTATTTGTCAAGGTTTTCGGGAATTGTTGCTATTTGGAGGCATCCGCAATTATCGCATTCGATATACTCAAATTCGTCACGCATCCCGAACATCATCTCCTTAGCGACATGAATCCGATTATTTTCCACATTGCCACAAATTCTACATTCACTCATGTTTTCTCCTTATATTCATACCTACAAAAATAGGACTATTTCTGCTAAGTACAAAAAGTGGGGAGAGGGATTAAACTTTTCATCTCCAATCCCACGAATAAATTCATATTCTATACATGTGTATTGTTAATTTAATTTTTAAAATACTTTTGTATTAATTCAAGTAAAACAGCTTTGTTTATTGGTTTGGCGATATAATCGTTGCAGCCCACTGCAATTGTCTTTTCTCGATCGCCGGAAAGCCCAAAAGCTGTTTGAGCAATTATGATAACATCTTTGTTGAATTGACGAATTTGACGAGTCGCGTCATATCCGTTCATATCCGGCATTTGAATATCCATCAGAATTAAATCAATGTCCGGATTGTTTTGACAAATTTCAACTGCTGCAGAACCGGATTTTGCTCGTAAAATTTCTTTGCTGATACTTTTGACAGTAATTGAAATTAATTGTCCTGAAGTTTCATCGTCTTCGGCAATTAATATTTTCAGACCCGATAGTTCAGGTTTGTTTGAATTCTTGACACCGTTTGTCTGTTCAACACTATTTTCGTCCGGATCGGTTTTATAGGGTAAAGTGAAATAAAATGTTGAGCCAATTCCAACTTCACTGTTTACCCACATGTCTCCACCGAGTAGTTCTACAAATGCTTTAGAAATAGATAATCCCAAACCTGCTCCTTGGCGTGCCATTTTGTCATTTATGTCTGCTTGGATAAAACGTTCAAAAATCGCTTCCTGCCTATTCTTTGGAATCCCTATACCCGTGTCTTTAATATAAAATTCTAATTCCGAAGTTTCGTTTTTTGTTTTAACGTCATAGCCAAATTCAATTGAGCCTTCATCAGTATATTTAATTGCATTTTTGACAAGATTGGTAAGAATTGCATATATTTTTTCACGGTCAGAATTAATTACAGCATCTTTTCCGGATAATGATTTTTTAGAAGAAAACTTTATATTCTTTTTATCCATCTCTGGTTTGAAGAATGTATAAATATAATCAATTTGTTCGTTAATATTCGTTTCCTTGGAATGAAACTCCATTAGTCCCGATTCGATTTTCGAAATATCAACAATATCGTTAATTATATTTAGCATTCGAATCCCACTTTGCTCCATAAGTTCAAGATATTCATCTCGCTCCTCACCGGTAAGGTTAGCCTCTTTCAATATGCTTGCAAAACCTAAAATACCGTTCATCGGAGTCCGAATTTCATGTGACATATTGGCTAAAAATGCAGATTTAAGTCTGTCACTTTGTTCAGCGTGTTCTTTGGATTTAATTAACTCTTGATGACTTTCGTATTTTTCAGTAATATCTGAAGCAATGCCAACTCTTTTTAATATCTGTCCCGTATCATCAATTATTGGAAATGTTTTGGCATTTATCCAACGTATTTGATTTGCTGTTCGTAATATCCGATATTCATAATTAAACAATCCTAAATCATTGAATTCGCTTGATATAACGATTTCTTCTACATTAGATTTGTCATCCGGGTGAATTCTATCGGTAAACATCTTAGGGTCTTCATATATATCCTGACATGGAATTCCCCAAATTTTTTCAAATGAAGGACTTATATAAATCATTTCACTTTTAGTTCGTAACCAAAAAACTTCGTCAATATTTTCAGCAATTTGTCTAAATTTATTTTCAAATTCTTCAGCCTTTTCCTTAGCGAGTATTAACTCAGCTGCTCGTTTTTCCTTTTCATCATTTTGAAAAGCAAGTTCTTTGTTTGCAATGATTAACTCAGCTGCACGATTCTCTTTTAATATATTTTGATAAGCAAGTTCTTTGTTTGCAATGATTAACTCAGCTGCTCGTTTTTCCTTCTCCTCGTTTTGAAAGGCAAGCTCCTTATTGGCAATGATTAGCTCGGCTGCCCTTTTTTCTTTTTCATCATTTTGAAAAGCAAGTTCTTTGTTAGCAATGACTAATTCAGCTGCACGTTTTTCTTTTAAACCGTTTTGATATGCAAGTTCATTGTTAGCAATGACTAATTCAGCGGCGCGCTTTTCTTTTTCATCATTTTGAAAAGCAAGTTCTTTGTTAGCAATGATTAGCTCAGCGGCGCGCTTTTCTTTTAATTTATTTTGAAAAGCGAGTTCTTTGTTAGCAATGATTAGTTCAGCGGCGCGCTTTTCTTTTAATTCATTTTGATAAGCAAGTTCTTTGTTAGCAATGACTAAGATAGCCGCCCTCTTTTCCTTCTCATCATTTTGAAAAGCGAGTTCTTTGTTAGCAATGATTAGCTCCGCCGCTCTTTTTTCCTTCTCATCATTTTGATAAGCAAGCTCTTTGTTAGCAATAATAAATTCTGCTTCTTCCTTTGCTATTAAGGATTTCAAAGTATTATTCTCTTGAATAAATGCTTGTAGCTCTTTTAGGAGCTCTTCTTTGGTCATGTCCTGAGTGTTCATATCAAATTTGTTTTATATGATGAACTGTCTAATACTTTGGACTTTTTGAATTTTCCAAATGGTTTATCTACATCTATTCGATTAACTTATTACAAAGATAAGCAACTTTGTTGATTTTCCAACCAAAAATTCCAACAAAATTATTACAGAGTGGGGGATGATTGTCAGGGCTGTGAATGTTGCATCATTGCTTCAAATCGCTATCAAATCTGTGTGGATTATATCGAGTTGATAATATGGTGCTTTTTGTCGCATATCTTATTTATATGTACCAAAAATACAAAATATGGTACAAATAGCAAAAAAAAAAATCGTAGACTATCATGTTTTCTCAAAACCTATACTTTACACCTACACTAAATCCAAAACTATCATATGGAAATGACATCCATATGACTTCTCGAGCCTTATTTGGGTCAGGACTTGGGTCTTCATAGTATAAAAAGTTATTTGTTAATCTCAAGTTTTTATCTCTATAAGTTAAGTTAGGCAAAATATTACTTCCATTTACATAGTATTGTGTGATTTCTCCATTAGCGGGTAAATAACTCATACTAAGCGAATTAGCTTGAATGAAAAATGATAGATTCTCTTGAAATTTAATTTCCATTCCAAAGGCTCCGGTAATACCGGTGGGTGTGCCACCGGATGTTTCCAAAGTATTTCTATTGACGGATGATTTATGAGTGAATTCCATATTACCTATTCCAAATGCTACTCCCAATTTTAAGAAAGGGATGAATAATTTATCTCCTGCGGAAAGAACAAGCGATGGGTTGATTATAAACATTTGACCGGAACTTACTACTTCAAATTTATTCGTTTCGCTATATTGTTTTTTGGTTAAGAATGATTTTTCAGGTAGATAAGAAAGTCCAATTTCAACAGCAAAATATTCGACAATATTGTAGCCAAAGTCCATTCCAAAGTTAAAACCCTCGCCAAAGGAAAATTCCTCAGTTCTCAAATGAGAGCCGCCATTATTTTCATAACTGCTCAGAAACATTGTGGTATTATTGTCAACACCGCTTAAGCTAAAGCCATAACCTGCTTTTAATGAGGTGTAAAATGACTGAGAGGATGCCACAATTGGCATAGCAAGCAACAATACAACAGATAAAATCCAAAATTTTAATAAGGATGATTTCATTTCAAGTTCAGTATGTCAATTAAAAAAGCAAATATATGAAAATTTTGATAATGCAACAAAAAATTGTTATGTCCTGTTAGTTCTTTCAAAGACAGGACTGGAGTTAATAAATTCAAGTGATATTAATAACTAACAACTTAAAGGTAGGATTTGTTAGAAATAGTTTCTCATTCCACAATATTAAAAATATGTTCTAAAAAAACCGGTCCCATCCAACTCATATTTCGACTTGCCTGTGACAAATCGCAAGACTGTCGTCTAACAAACACCAAATCCAACTCAGGAAATACAATAATCATTTGTCCTATATCACCTGTTGCAGCATAATTCCAGTATTTTGAATTTTTGTCTATCCACCACAAATAACCGTAATATGGAACTTTTGAATTTGGGGTAGTTGATTCTTTTATCCATTTTTGAGATACTATACGCTCTCGATTAAAACTGCCATTCTCGAGCATAAGTAATCCAATTTTATGGGCATTTTGCACGGTAGTGGTACAGCCTCCAAAAACTACAATATTTCCAGCCGAATCCTTTGAAAAACTTGTCGAATCAATGTTCAGTGGCTGTAGCAGATATTTTTTAAATGCTATATCTGCCTTTAGTTCAGTAACTTTTTCAATAAGAATACCCAGTAGTTGAACAGACTCGTTAGAATATGCAAATCGAATTCCGGGAATTGTATCGGGTTGCAACTTCAATACAAATTGATTCATGTCAGCAGCAGAAAGTACACCTTGTGCACCAAGTCGTTTAAATCCTGCGGTCATAGTCAATAAATGCTTGATTGTTATTTCATTATTACATCCAATTTTCCAATCAGGAATATATTGGCATGCAAGGTCATCAACGCTTTTAATCAATCCTTTATCAATCAATATTCCTATTAGTAAACCAGTCCATGATTTGAGCATTGATGCCGTGTTCATGTAAGGGGACATACAATTTGAAAGTTCACCATTTCTTTGTATATTTCCAAAATCCGACCTCATCCAATGGGACAATATGACACCTTTATGGCTTATGAGGATTTCATCCGCTTTTGTCGAATCGCAAAAATTTATCAATTTAACTAAATTGTCAGTATTTATTTTCTGTGCAAGTGTTTGTTGCTGAAAGCAAATAAACAAACAAATAACAATATATATTTTCATAGAGTTCACATTAATATTCCAAAATTACTGTCATCTTTTTTCTACCTCAAAAAAATTCACTTTTACAAACTTACAAAAATGATTTGATTAAGCAAGAAGAAGCTTTCCTTCGCCCCGTCATTAGTTGCCAAAAAAAAGTTGATTATTTTGGTTCAGTCTTAATACCAAATACTGTGATTGTATTTAGGATTTATAATATTATTATCATTTTATTTATTTATTTATTTATTTATTTATTTATTCTACTTTATTTCTATTATAAATCAACATCATTTGTAACTATCTTTGTCTCAAACACATACTATTTTTTAGTTATTTTTCGAATCATTCCTTTGAAAATGAATCCATGTAGTGGAAGTACACTATACCAATACAATCTTCCAATCAAACCCCAAGGTCTGAATGTAGCCGTTTGTATTAATTTGTTCTCGACGATTCTGAATTCAAGCCAAGCTTCGCCGGGTAATTTCATTTCGGCAAATAGCAGTAAGCGTCCCTCAATTTTATTAGCATACAATACTCTCCAAAAATCTAAGGCGTCGCCCACATTTAAGCTATTCGCTGAAGTTCGTCCTCTTCTTAACCCTACTCCGCCCGCCATTTTATCAAGAAAGCCTCTAAATTGCCAAAGTCGGTTTGCATAATACCATCCATTTTCGCCTCCAATGCTCCAAATTTTGTTAATACAAGCATCTCTGTCGGCGAATACTTCTTCTCTTATATCTTTAAAACATCCATAAATTGGTACTTGGATAAACTCGGACACATCAAGGTTGAAACTACTGCTTATGAAAGCATCTTTCCAACTTGAAACCACTTCGTTATTTTCTATTTTACTAAATGCTTTTTCCAAAGATGATTGGTAACTCATTGGTTCAATTTCTAATATTTTGTTTATATCATCATTTCGACATATAACTTCAACTTTCATACTACTAACTAATGCAATTGCAAGTTTGTAGGATATTGATGTAACAAAATATAACCAGTATGAAGAAAGCTTTGGGGTCATAACAGGTACAATAAATATATGGCGTTTAAGATTTCTAATATCAGCAAATTTTAAAAGCATATCTTTGTATGACAAAATATCGGGACCACCTATATCAAAATTTTGATTGAAGGTTGATGAGTTAAAGATGGTTTTTGAAAGAATTTTAATCACATCTGATATTGCTATTGGCTGACATCTGGTATTTAGCCATTTCGGAGTAATCATAATAGGAAGCTTTTCCACCAAATCCCGCATTATCTCAAATGATGCACTTCCTGAACCAATGATAATTCCGGCCCTTAAGGTAGTTAAATTATAAGCACCTTTGCTAAGTTCGGTTTCGACGTTTTTCCTAGATGCTAAATGTTTAGACAAGGCTGATTCATTCACTATTCCACTTAAATATACAACATGTTGCACATTAGTGTTAGAAATTGCAATTCTGAAATTTTCTGCCGATTGTTGTTCTTGTTGATGATAGTCAGAGGATGATGACATTGAATGCACTAAATAAAATGCTCCATCAATATCTTGCGGAATACGCTCCAGCGTTACTTTGTCCAGCAAATCAATCTGGATGATTTCAATTTTTGATTTTAGCGATTCAGGTGGTGTAAATCTTTTGATGTCCCGAACACAACATATCACCTCATGACCATTTTCGACCAAAATGGGAAGAAGTCGTTTTCCAATGTATCCTGAAGCTCCTGTTAGTAGTATTTTCATTTTTCTATATTTAATAACGTTAAGTGTATTTGAGCAGTATCGGATTTTATCCCACTCTTAATATTTTTTCCATCTTCCTGCCTTTCGCCAATTCGTCCACCAACTTATCTAAATATCTGACTTGTTGAGTAAGCGGATTGTCGATCTCCTCTATACGGTAACCACATATTACTCCGGTAATTAGGTGTGCATTTGGATTCAAAGTAGCATGTTGGAAGAAGGTTTCAAATGAGACCTTTTTATCAATTAAATCTTGCAACTTGTTATAATCGAAACCTGTTAGCCATTCGATTACTTGGTGCAATTCATCTTTCGTTCTACCTTTGCTCTCCACTTTTGTGACATAGTGCGGATATACGGAAGCAAATGTCATTTTTGCCATACGCTCATTATGTTCGGGTGTTATATTCATGTTTATTTCAATTTTAATTTATGATAACTATTTAACTGTTATAGTCACACTGATTTTTTTTGGATTTTACTCACTTTTAATTATCGTCTTAACAATTCTATCCTTGCCGGAATAAGCAATCATTAAGTAAAATCCTTGCGGAAGATTTGATAAGTCTAAACTTACCCTATTTGAAGGATAATTATGTTCAATAATTTTTCTTCCATTAATTTCAAATAATTCAATTCTGTGTATTATTTGTTCGTCTCGACCAACGATATTCAAAAAGTCAATAGTTGGGTTTGGAAAAACAGGAATGCCAAGTTCTTCAAAGTCGTTAGAAACACTCATTCCCAGGTCATTGATAATAATAGATTTGAATGCAAAATACTTCCAGTTTGTTAATCTAAGGTGTCGAAGATTATTTGTATAGGAAAGGACTCCATATGTTGTATAGATTTCATTATTCTTTACTTTAATAATTGAACTTCCACTCTCGCCCGGGATGCCATTCGTTTTAGAAATACGCAAGTGATGTTCTTCAGCAATATCTACAATTCCATAATTATAGTAAAGAGTATCGCCATTATAAACAGTTGAGTCAATTGCTAAAACTGTATTAGCCGGATAAGAAAATTTATAAAAAATCCCATCCATCAATGAATTATCATCAGAGTCAAATCCTATGCTTACCCAACCCGTTTCTTCACCGACGGGTATCTCAAGTTCCAATACCGCAATATCAGTATCGAATAAATTCCAATTCTCGAAGATAAAAACCTTTTTCACCCAGGTGCAATCAAAATTTTGATTTGGCGAGCCATAATCGAAAACCGGACAGACAAAAAATGAGTCGTGTGATAAAATGTTTTTGTTGTTTACCGCAACACAATGGGCTGCTGTCAAGACGTGTTTTTTGCTAATCATTATCCCTGAGCATAAGTTCTTCAAAGAGTCATTTTGAAATTTAAAGAGTTTAGCGCTCGTTCTAATTGGAAAGCTATTTATATCAAAATCTATAGATGCATGTCTTTTTTGTGAGAAATTAGAATTCGGAAAAACATTTTCAGTTGGCGGTGTGCTGCTAAGATTGCAGTAGTTGCTATCGAAATTTCCAAAATTGAAAGTTGTTCGTTCATTCTGTAGCTCAACATCGAATTCGGGTATTTCTAAAGTGTCAACTACTCCGGTCATCAAATCAAAAGAGAGTATTCGCCGCTCTTGTGAATAGGATACTGAAGAAACAATGAACACAATGATAAATATAAATAATTTCATTAACTTACCAAACATTTTTTTTACCATAATAAAAATCTCTACAATAACAAACTTACAAAAAATATTAGTCAGTACAAAACAGTACTAGATTCTAAAGAGTATTTATATTTATAATCGTCCCATTCTATATTACAAATCAAAATTGCCTTACTACAAAAGCTCTTTTACCATTTTATAGTTTACTATTTCAACGCCTCGAATTATATTTGTCTGTTTTTGAAGAGTCCTAAATCCTTTCTTCTCAAAAAATGCTTTTGCTGTTATGCTAACGTCTGATGTCAGAACTTTAGACTCTTTTTTGATTGCTTCCGCTTCAATTTCCGAATAGAGTCGGTCGGCAATTCCTTGTCTTTGGTAGTCTTTGTGAACGTAAAGAAAGTCTAAATAATCATTCCCTTTCAATGAAGCAAATCCAACAATTTTGTTGTCCAACTCAGCGATAAGAAAATATTGTGTGGTTAATTTGTCAATCAACCTTTCTGTGTTTTCAATTGAAGATGTCCAAACTTTAATTTCCTCAGGTGAATAGTCGTCTTTGCAGACAGCTGAAATTGTGTCCACAAACATTCTTTGGATCTCTGGCAAGTTACTAAGGTTAGAATGTCGAATTGATAAATTTGGTTTATCCATGGGTCTGTAAAGGTGTCATCTAAAAAATATAATTAAAATGCTTTTCTTTCGAAATGGAAAATTCTTTTCAGTTATATCCATATATCACGAACAATTTCAACGACTTTGAAAAGATTCTCAACCCATATATTATTTTTTGAGGATAAGCGGCTATGTGCTGATTTTCTTTTTTTTCAGTCCAATAATAATGAATGCTATACCTAAAAGCAATATTATTGCTGAACCCCAAACATAACCTTTGCCGTAATGCGATAATACATTGTAGTCCAAAAAATACCGACTGCCTTGGAACATACCGATGATAAATAGAATTATTCCAATTGTAAGGATTACTTTTTTCATTTTTTTCTGAATTAATAGCCAGGGTTATTTTAATTATAACCCTGACATTGAATATACTTTATTTTAGAACTGTAGTTGTAGTTGGCGTATAAATACCAAATGTAATAGCATTCAATAAGCCATCAACAAAAGTATGCTGAATTGTCACAGTATAGTTTGCTGCACCACCTGCCATTTTTGTGGGGTCTGAAGTTTTAATAGGTGCTAAACCATAAATTAAGTAATGGTTTTTCTCTGTTACTTCAATACCCGATTTGGCACCTTCGCCTACATTATAGGTCAAAGTGTAACAAGATGCCATTAAAAAAGAAATCGCTACTATCAGAAACAAACTCACAAATGTTCTTCTCATCGTATATACCCCTAATGTTTACTTCCTACTCATAAGGCTTTTCGGAATACGCCCCGTTTTTTCGAGTGGGTTCTGGTCTCCACATTCTCGGTTAAACACTAAATATCTGTCATAACGGGTGGTCAGCCCTTTTCAACCTGAAATTCATATATTTAACTTTCAAAAACTCGTTTATTACTTAATAAAAAAATTTCTATTACAAACATACAAAAAAGGTTTAAAAAAAGCAAAAAAAAAAATCGTTCGTCCCGTCTTTGTTCCTCGTCCCGGCTTTGTTACAAAGACGGCAGGGGGATTTTGTCTTGTTAGTTGTAACAAAGACGGTAGGGGACAGAGCAGTTAGCTGTCTTTGTAACAAGAACAGGACACTTATCCCACGAATCATTCCGTGGGCTAAGATATTCTCATGATGGATTTGAATGATATAGTATTAATAAAAGTTTTAGAGCAATAAATATGCAATATAAATTACCCAAATGATATAACAGAATACCAACAATCTATTATTATAACCAACAATTGCAATCACTCCTTTTGGAACTACTGTTATTGGTGGCGAATCTTTGTCCCATTTTATTCCTGCTTTTTTGAAACCTGAAAACATGAGCATCATCGATAATGCCATCAGTATTAAGCTTATCCAAGTCGAATGTGCAAAAATTAAAGTATTTATATTGCTAATTATTCCGACATTTAATAAATGATATGTTAGAAATACCGCTGCTATAGGTAGGGTAGGAACACCAAGGGCAAATGCCATGCCGTGCTTAGGGTGGTTTACATCATATAAACCACCACATATTGCACCAATACCGGAAATAGCAAGCAATATTACACCCAAGTATGCCCAAAATCCACTAACTATTGAAACTAACCCAAAGGCGAGTAACAGTGAGCTTGCTCCCCACATGTAAAAGAACAAAGTAAGAATCCATTTGTATTTACCCAATGCGTATTCGCTCACCATACGCCATCTTGGATTAAATTCCGGACTCGTGAAATGTAGTGTCAACAAACTTAGTAAAGATATTGCACCCGTTAAGATGGAAAGTATTGCTAAAGTTTTCATATATTTAGAATTTAATTATTATTTGTGAATATTTTTAATTGCTTTCGCTACGTAAATTAGCCAAAATATATCTACTAAAATCAATATTCTGTTTACATATCCAACGAGAGCAACAACACCATCAGGAACATGCGAGGGCGGGGGAGAATCAGGTCCCATTTGGATTCCTGCATTTTGAAATCCTGACATCATTACAAACATTGTGATTACCATTAGTAGAAGTGAAATCCAAGTCCCGTGAGCGAGTAGTTTCATTGTTTTAGCTGCCGAAAACCATTCCGGTTTCTTACTTAAATGGTATGAAATCAAAAGTGTTGCTATTGGTACGGTCGGTATTCCTAATAATCCTGCAATACCATGCCCCATCGGCTGGCTTACATCAAAATATGCGGCAAGTGAAGCTCCAACACCTGATATGAATAATAAGATTACTCCAACTTTTGCAGCCCGAGAGCTAACATGATTCCAAAGAGTAGCAGCTAACAAAATTGAACTCAAACCCCAAAAAATAAAGAACAATGATACCAACCAGCGGTGATTTCCCAATGCGTATTCGCTCACCATACGCCAGTTGGGTTCAAATTCAGGACTAACAAAGTGTAATAGAAGCAAACTAATCAATGATATAGCAGATGATGCTATAGCAATATTTGGCAAGTTCGATTTTTGCATTTGTTCCATAAGTTTATATCTTAGAGTTAATAATAAGCTGATTCAATTGTTCCAAGCAAGCAGTGATTCCTTGCTCAAAGCCCATCTCAACTATTTTCTGAATTTGTTCGGCTGAGCTATAACTCATTTTAAAATCAACTCTTGTACCTGCTTCAGTAGTTGTAAATTCCATGCTACCTCTAGAGATAGGAAAATCAGGATTAATTGTGCCATTTTCATCACAAAAAGCATCTTCTAAATGAAAATTCTTAAAGATATCTATAGATAAGTAATCCATTCTACCCCAATGCTTTTCGTTTTCAGGACTTACCATAGCGTAATGCCAAAAGCCACCGACTGAAAAATCTTGAAATTTTGTTTCAGCTCTCCAAGGTGCCGGACCCCACCATTGGTCTAATATTTCACTAACTGTGAATGCTTTCCACACCAACTCTACAGGTGCGTTGAATTCTCGTGATACGAGAATGGTTTTTTCTTTTAAGTCTTTTACGACTTGGGTTGAAAATGTACTCATAATTTATTTGTATTTAGGGTTGATAATAAAGTGTCCAATTGGTTAAATCGGGTTTCCCATATTTTGCGAAATTGCTCTAACCAATGGTCTATTTCTTTCATTTTGTCAATTTCTAATTCGTAATAAATTTCTCTGCCTTGTTGTTCGTGTTTTATCAATTCACATTCACTCAAAATTCTCAAATGCTTCGATACCGCTTGTCGAGTCGTATCAAAATGCTCTGCAATAGCATTTGGAGTCATTGCTTGCAGGGCAATTAAAGCGATAATTGCCCTACGTGTCGGGTCGGCGATAGCCTGAAAAACGTCTCTTCTCATTTTAATCTTCTTATTATACTAAACGTGAAACCATTCGGTTGCAAATGTAAATATAATTTTTTAATCACGCAAATATTTTTTGAAAATTATTTATCGAGAAGCGAATATTCTTAAAAATTACGTGTCTCAATAACTCGCAAATTCATTCATTGGCTATGATTTCAAAGCATATTAAATGAGTGTAACACCCGACAAATCTACATCATAGCCTTTGAGAACGGCATACGTCAGCTTATCCATTTTGGCTCCGTCAAAGCAGATGGTTTTTAAAGCACGGAAATATTTATTAGTCAAAGCATATGGCGAAGTGAAAGACACATTTTTAAGAGTCGCACCCTTGAAAGATACGTCGTTCAATGCAGTATTGTCAAACTTTACTCCGATAAAAGTTTGCCCGTCAAGACTCATCCATCGCAGGTCAGATTTTTTGAAGTCTACACCATCGAAAATACAGTTTTCAAAAGTAGATTTTCTGAGGTCAGTGGCTGTTATTTTGACATCTTTCAGTTTGCTATTAACAAATTTTGCATCTTCTAAACCACAGGCATTGAAATTGGTACGCACAAGAATTGATTTATCGAAGCTGGCTTCAGTTAGGTCAAGTGCGGAAAAATCACAGTCAGTCAGATTTGCATTATCAAAATTTGTATTCCGCAAATTACTTGCTTTAAATATACTACCCGTAAGATTTGCTCCGGCAAAGTATGCTTCGTGCAAATCACTGGCTTCAAAAGAGCTACCAATTAGGTCTGCACCGGAAAAATCAGATCCGCTGAGAGCGCTCCCTTCAAACTTCCCTTTCTTAAATGTAACGCCTGCAAAGTCGCTCTTCTCAAGATTGCTCCCGCTGAAGTTAGCTAATATTTGTCGTTCATTAGAGTCCTTAAGGTCGGCATCATCCTGTATAGTCTGCTCGCCGGTTACTTTTGCATCGATCATCTTAGCTTCCCTGTCATCGTCATTAGATTGAAAATTATCCGAAAAGTAGTTAAGGTCAACACCCAGAATTTCCGCAAGACTATTAAAAGTGGTGATATCCGGCATTGATTCTCCGCGCTCCCACTTTCCGACAGCCTGTGGACTGATAAACAGAAGTTGAGCAAGCTGAGCTTGAGAAAAGTTATTTTTCTTGCGTGCTTCGGCTATTTTGTTGCCAATTGTTTTGCTATTCAACATAATTAGTATCCCTATTTTTTATAAAATTTGTTTTTTGACAATGCAAAACTACCTAATCTTATAATTGTATCTAAGTTATTTATTGTTGTAATATGACAACTAATAGTTGTATTTGTTGAAAATGTAGGTTGATTTTAGTTTGCAGATGATACAAATACAGTGAATTGAAACGAGTATGGTGGATGTCTTTCAATGTGGACAATTTTAATTGTCTTACTGCAAAAGCTTTTTTACCATTTTATAGTTTACTATTTCGATATTCTTAATTATTTTTGTCTGCTTTTGAATAGTCCGAAATCCTTTCTTCTCAAAAAATGCTTTGGCTGTAATACTTACGTCTGATGTTAGAACTTTCGACTCTTTTCTAATTGCCTCTGCTTCAATGTCATTATATAATCGGTCGGCAATGCCTTGTCTTTGGTAGTCTTTATGAACATAAAGGAAGTCTAAATAGTCATTGTTTCCTAATGAAGCAAAACCAACAATTTTGTTGTCCAACTCAGCGATTAGAAAATATTGAGAGCTTAGTTTGTCAATCCATCTTTGAGTATTTTCAATTGAAGATGTCCAAACTTTAATTTGCTCCGGTGAATAGTCGACTTTGCAAATTGCCGAAATGGTGTCCACAAACATTCGTTGTATCTCAGCCAAGTCACTAAGTTTTGAATGTCGAATTGATATTTTTGAGTTTTTCATATTGTGTTTGGGTGTAGAATTGAAAATTATTAGTATATCATTTCTCTTTATTGAATATTAAGAAATAGACAAATATCCCACGAATAACCCTATGGGCTATGATAATGCGCTTAACCATACAATGATTTAAAAACATTGTAAGTTAGGATTAGTTGATTCTCTCGAGATTATCTTTCCAACTTTCAGGGACTTCATCTAATTCGATAATTTTTAATGAAGCTTCGCCTTTACTTTCTACCGTGTTTGTCAGGGTTTCATTATAATAATCTCTATCAATTTTCCACATAGCACCGGTTGCAGGGTCAATAATCAAAAACCCTATAAATCCGCCAATAAGAAGGTTTCCCAAATACCAACCATCCAGATTAAAAAGAATGGGTATAGTTCGCTTATCAAACCCGTCTTTCTCAAAAGTAACTGTGTAACTTGCTTTTTTAAAGTATCCTGCTCCGGCTTTTAGTTTGAATTTTGCAGGGGTTATTCCTGAGTAAACTTCGAATCCATCATCATCACTAACAGTAATCTTGGCTCCGGGTGGAGTACTGTTAACTGTAACTCGATAATTGCTCTTGCTTACTATTGAGGCGCAGCCGGAAAAAACCGCTAAGCATACGATTAGCATCAATGTAGTCGCTAATTTGAAACTTTTGGAATTCATTTTTGTACCTTTAATTACTCGTTTTTATCGAAATTAAATTTCACAATACAAACTTAATATAAATCATTGAAAAAATCAAAAAGTATTTTTCGAAGATGGAAATTTTTTCCGTCTTTGTAAACAACTGACAGGACACATATCCCACGAAATAAATTCATGGGCTATGTTATTCCTCAACGTCCACCAACCACCCGAACCAAACCCGCTGGTCAATGATTGGGATATTATTTTGTTGGCAAATCTTCATCGTATGCCCGGTGCCGCCCGAGAGTGCTTTGTCCAAATCGTCATAGAAAATGCCAAAGGAAGCGGCTTTGATGTCGTCGGTGCCAATCGCCTTAATCGTATCGCGGAGAATGTAAGCCGCTTTGATTGAGTTGCGATTTTTGTCGCCGGACACAAATTGGTCAATCAGCTTACCCATTTTTTTATTGCTTTTGGACTGATAGACCACCTCCGATTCCGAGACGATGTCAATGTCGTCGAGCGAAATGGTGTCGTAGGCTTGGTTTTCCACTTGTCTATGCCCGAAATAGGGGGTAATGACTTGCAAACGCTTATTATCGACGGAGTTGACGCCATCGGAAAAGAACTTGTCGGCACCGCTTGCATTCCCGCTCCTGAAGGTCATCTTCACAGTCCTGGCAGCCAACAATTTCCCCAGAGCAAACAATTTTTCCTTGTCCTCTTCCTTCACAATCCGCTTGCCCTCCAGCAGGACAACCGCATCCTCAATATCATACCGCTCTATAAATTGTGTTAGTGTCATTTTTTTTTTTTGTTTGAGAATGTAAGGTACTTCACCCTTTCAAGAAGCCGTACTCATAAACTTTTGGTTCGATTTTCTTTGCCAATAGTTTCAATCGGTCGCGTAAATTGCCTATCAAACGCATATACTCGGCGTCATCGCTTTTGTTGTTCATCTTTCCGGCGGCATTGCGACCTTGGAAATGCTCGCGAATGTCGTAGAGCGAAGCGTTTACGTTATAACCACCCCGTCCTTCGGACACCCTTCCAGAGGATGGGAACGGTTGGGCGTGGTAATATTTCCAGAGTTCTCTGCCGGCATCAAAGACGGCGCTGGCGACAGGCGAAAACTTGAGCGGAGCCCGACCATAATCTTCTACAGGTTCAAATATCATCGAAAATGTAGTAATAGATTTCTTTTGTGGTTTAGATTTCCCTTTTATAAAATCGCTCATAAAGTTGTTGTCGAATTTCTCTCTTGCGTTTACTTCCTGCTCTGTGAATGGTATCCAGTAGTTTGGGCCTTCTTTTGATGAAATTCGATTTTGACCATGAAAAAGTGCGTATGTCAAACAATCATTCTGAAACTCAATATCTTTTTTCCAACCGTCATTTGGATATAAAAATTGGTCGCGGTCATTCAGCCATGTTGAGTCAATACAATGACGAACTGAGAAATAAACAGAGCCAACTAATAAATTATCTTTTGACAAATATAAATGAAACCGATGGTCATTTTTATCATTTTCTAAATTATCAATAAATACGTAATTTTGATTTTGAAAGTCCGGAGTTGAGCAATCTAAGAATCCAATTCTTAAATTATTTCTATCTTGAAATTTATTAATCCATTGATTGATTCCTTTTGGTAAATTACCGTAAAATTGTTTAACTCCAACAAGGTTACCATTTTGATTGTAAACTTCTGTAGCAATAATTTCCATTTTTGATTTCAAAGATAAATTCCAAATAGTAAATCCTATCGGAAATTGCCCTTTTACATTGTCAAAAGTGTTGGCTGGAGCAATAAAACCACCTTTAAATTCTGCAAGAAAATACTCTTTAAACTTGTTGAAATTAGAACCATTGATAAATTTCATTTTTGAGAATTGACCAATGATACAATCAGGAATTTCTTTATATATTTTTGCCATAAATAGGGCAAATATTTCATTTACTGCATTACCAATTAAGGATTTAAATTTTTCATTTATTTCAAATTCTAAGGTAATATCTTTTTTATGACCTTTTCCTAATCCTGTTCCTGCCTCCGCATACGGCGGATTAATATAAATCACTAACTTTTTTCTTTTTTCGGGGTCATTGATTATATCCAAAAGTGGTTTGGGTAGCTTTATAAATTCGTCATTCAGGAAATCGAATTGGAAAACGTGGTCTTCGAGCAAGTTTGCACCGTTTTTGATACGGTCTCTCATCACCTCTACGTCCTGAGTATCGAGTGTCGAAGCCCAAATATTGTACTTGTTCGTAAGCCCTGTGAGCAGATTTCCCGTTCCTGCAGCACAATCCCAGATATAATATTCATCCTGCCAATCCTCGCCCAACACATCGGTCAAATATTTTTGCGATAGTTCCACCCAAATTTGCGGAGTAAAGAAAGAGCCCTTGCGTTCCCGAACGTCTTGCGGAACGAGCAAATCACGCCGCTCGACGATATAATCCCAATATTCCTCTTTGGGCGGTCGCTCGTATTTGTTCCAAAACTGATTATGAGCGGTTTGCTCGTCAGTGAAAGAAGTCGTCAGCGAGCTGAACATGCCCGATTTGTCAATTTTGCGATCAAGCTCGTAGTAAGTTTTCTTGAGCAACACAAATAGCTTTTCTTTAATCGTATTATTTTCCTCCGACAACAAATCGGCAAGGTAGAAATCGCCGTCAATAATTCCGGTCTTTTGGGCGATTTGCCAATTGACGGCAATCGTGGGCTTAACGGCAGTCAGCCATTTGTTGTAAATCACCATGAAATTGTTCTTGTCAATCCGGATTTTTGTCACACCAAACTTACTGACAACAAAATTTTCCTTGATGAATTTTTGGAGTTCCTTCGCATCCTTCTCAAAATTGAACATGAAAGCATTTTGGTTGATACTGCTCCGCACCATATTCAAAATAATTTGGAACTCTTTGGAATCGTGATTGGACGGAGCGACGTTCCAATTGAAATCATTGATATAGAAAATTTCGCTAATATCATTATAGGGAATGAAAGCAATTTTCTCCAAATCCAAAGCCCCAAGCATCACCGGAGGCAGATACTTGTCGAAAGTCCGAGCCTTGCCAATCGTCAGCACCAATTGTGCAATCGATTTGAACGGGTCGGCGATGCCCGCTTTAGCCTCCGCCCACAGCAAAGACTCCTGCTCGTGCGGCTCCTTCTTCTTATCGTGCATCGCAACGCAAAAATCAATATTGCCGATAATTTTCGTCCAATCATACTGCCAAAAAAAATCTCTGGCAATCCTATTTTTTAGTTCTTCTTCTTTCATGGTTATGGTGGTGTGTGGGTTAATTGCTTAGGTTTTCTTCTAATTTATACCGATGGACAAATTGTCTTAGCATATTTTTTTCTGAAAAATCCAATCTTCTATAATCTTCCCAATAAAGTTCTTCAATTTCTAATTCTTCTAATGGGATTGTTGTAATTATTTTTTCATATAACAGGTTCTTATCAATAAATGAAACTAAGTATGCATATGTTTCATTTGACAAGTCACCTTTATAAGGATTTGGTCTACTAGAGCTTCTAATTGTTGGCACGAAAGATTTAATGAGAATTACGACGTTATTTGAGCTTCTGTCTAAATACGATTTAACATAATTATCAAAAGATTCTTTGTTAATGTCAGTCAAAGTACGCGAGAGAAAATGAATGTAACCTGGGAATTTTTCAAAAATAGAATCTTCACCAGCTTCTAAAACGGCTCTATTAGTTAAAATCTCTGCCAATTCCCGATATTGTGTATCGGAGAACAATTTGTTTTCATTCCCTTCTTCGGGTTTTAACCAACCATAAATTTCATAAGCAAAACTGAATTGTTTAGGGAAAGTCATTAATTCTTTTATAAAGTCAAATATATCTAACTCGTCAGTTCCCTTATTATTTATGATTATTTGTGTAATGAATAAAGCTGCCTGACCAAAGGGTGAACCATATACCATACTAAACAAACCACCTTCGCTGGGAAGTAAATCTGAGATATTACATATTGATTTGATGAGATGTAAGGAGGTGCTCAACTTAAACTCTTGTTCGCGACTTCTGAGTTTTATAATAAAATTGTCAGCTGTTGTATGAGACAAAAGTCTTCGAATGTAATCAGTAATACTATTACTTGTTTCATTTGATACAACTTTATTAAGAAAGTATTCAAATTCTACATCTGATATTTCTCCTTCTAAAACAGTGTAAGAAAAATATCTTTCAAAGTAATTTGATGAGACTATTCGTTTATTGCGATACCAATCATCAGTAGTACTGTAACCAATTCCATTTCCTAAAAGATAACCAAGTTTAGGAAAAAGGTCAGATATTAAGTTTATTACATCTTCATTCGCCTGCTTAGATAAATCATGCCCTTTTTCTTTTAAAAGATTTTTTATTTCTATAATCTTGTAAGCATTATCAGAAGAATTTGAATAAGAATCAATAAAGTATGTTGAATTGTCTTTTACTAAATAATAGTGTTCGGGATAAAACACTTTCAATGCTTCAATTAGCATCAAGTCAATCATATTAACTTCTCCTTTCAATAAAGGCATAATAAAAGATAATGTGTTTCCATATCTTATTGCTAATCTCGGAGAAGTAAGTCTTGGAATTATATTTGTTGTAAATTGATAAACAAATCGCCGGACTTCTTCTTCTGTTAAAGTTATATCGTTAACATGAAGAGCTTTATTAAACAAGTTAAAACAAAAATTCTTCAAAGAATCGGGCTGTACTTTAGGAATGTTCAATGGGACTTGAATTATTTTTTCCAAGAAGCTTACGCCTGCTGTTTTATCCCCTGAGCCAAATCTCTCTCCTAAGGCAGAGGCAACCATATCTTGGTCAAATGATAGAATATAAGTTGTATAAGAGAAATCACCAGTCAGTTTAACAAGTCTAAAAATTGAATGTATTTCAGTTTTGTCAAGTCTATCAATATCATCAATATATATAACGATTCTTTTTTTGTTATATTCTAGGAGCTTCTCAATTCTATCTTTTAGTTCGTCAAGGTCTACATTTGAAATAGCTTTCCCTATAGTTTCAGCAACCTCGCCAGCACCAAAAATCGCAGCTATTTTTCCATATTTCTGAATGAGGTCTCCAATATTCTCCTTACTTGTTTTTAAAGGTTCGTTTTCAGAAGTAGTTATACTTTTAACCCAACATATCAGCTTTTTTAGTTTCGTCTGTCCATCATCAGGAATACTTAATTTTAATTCAGAGGCAAGCTTGTTGAAAAACGAAGTTAATAATGCTGCTTCATCAGTGAATCTCCAAGGATTAAAAGTGATTTGTACAAAATTTTCACCATGCTTTGAGATTTCACTACGAATTAAGTTGATTATTGATGTCTTGCCTTCACCCCAGGCTCCATAAATTCCAAAGACAATAGATTCTTTGCTTTGTCTCTGAATTATTGTTTCTGCAATTCGTTTTGCAAAACCATAACGCTGAAATGCATCTTCTTTCTCAAGAGAAATCGGTCTATCAGCTACATAGTTTTCAGTATTTGTTTCTTCATTACTCACTTGATTGATTTAATATATACTTTGCCGCCACAGGTTAAGTGGTCTCCACTTGCACTTTTTGTTGATTTCTTTATTCCTAATTCTATAGCATTTTTAGAAATACTTCTCAATTTAGCTTCGGTTTTTTTCTTTAATATTGAAATTCTTTCATATAGAAAATCATTAACTGCCTTTTGTGAAGATACATCACCGAATAACTCCCACTGTGCTAGATTATTCTTTACAGGTTCAACTATTTTTTTTGAACATTCAATATATTTTGTTCCCAGATTTGGAGAAAAACTAAATGCATGCATACTTAAGTCAGATAATTTTTTTTCTTTATAACCAATTAAAATTAAGTTTATTATTCTGAACTGAAAGGAAATCTCGGTCTCACTTATATTTTGCATTTTAAATTTTAAACCATCACTTATAAAATCTAACAATTCTTCAAAAGTGTTAATTTCTCCTTCACAAGTTTCATTTAAAATTTCATCAATATGTTCAGAAATTGACTTTCCTTGAAATTCCATTGTTCCTGCTACCACTCCAATAATTGAGTCATTCTTTAAGGTAAACGTTTTATTAAATTCATCAGATGTAACATGAGATTTTTGTGTAACAATACCATTTTCATATTTAGCACCTGAAATTATTCTTCCATCACTCGCAACTAGTGCACAATTCTTAGCTAACATTCCTATTATAATTGACATTTTCTTCCTTTAATTTATCTATATCTAATAAATATACTTTCAATCAACGCATCCCTTTCACAAACTTAATAAAATATTTTTATTTCCAAACTTTTACCCCAAAAAAAAACTCTCCCAATCTCCAACTGCCGCTAAATTGCGGGGTGGTGTCTCTTGTGTGGGCTTTTGGAGCATGTCCCTCCGCAGAGACTTATGAGACTTGAATACGTGTTGCCACAGTATTTGCATACATATTTTGACTTTTCGCTCCCTTCGTAAAGACCGTGCAGTGGTCCATCGGGGTTCTTTGAGCAAGTGCCTGCCGCCAAACTGAATACGGTAGCATACTTTTGTCCGCACCATTTGCAATTGAAATACGCCATAAGTTCACCAATTACTTTATGCCTACTCTTTTCGGTTTTCGGCTTCCCCAATTTCTCTACAAAAATAAGAAATTATCCGTCAAATTGTGTCGTAGCTTTTTTCCCTACCTACAAACTTACAAAAAAGATTCAATATTTACAATAGCTAATTACGTCAGTTGTAACTACTGAGCTGACATTAACTGACGTGACAGGCGTTTACAACCGAGGTGACATTAACGGATGTGACAGACGTTTACAACTGACGTGACAGAAAATCCCCCTGCTCGCAAGCTCGCTTCCCCCTTTGTAAAGGGGGATTAAGGGGGATTTTTCTTTTAAAATTTTTGATTGAGTGAAAAGCCTTAAAAAACGATTCTATGAACCGGCGAATGGTGTCCCAAAGATTCCAACTGCAAGTTCTGCCCAAATGAGTAAGAAGGTGAATAGAATAGCTCCGGAGATAATAATTCGGGTCGAGACTTTTTTCACTTTTCTCATTACGAGTTCAAATAATAAGCCCACTCCGAGTAAGAGAATTCCCATTATAACGAAATCTGAAGATTTCCAGTTTACTTCATTCGTGAACTGCATAGCGACGAATGGGACAAGCAACAGCAATACTATTATTGATAGTATGATGAATAATCTCCTGTTTTTCATATGATTTCTCCTATATGTTTTTCCTACTCATAAGGCTTTTCGGAATTGCCCCGTTTTTTCGAGTGGGTTCCGGTCTCCACATTTCGGCTCAAATTTGCAAATCTCTTTCCTCTAAATATCAATAAATGTTTAACGAACGAAGTTACAAAAAAGTTTCAATTATTACAAATTTCCAGAGAGGCTGTCTCATATTACAATATATTTTTGGGAATATGGCTCCGTCCTAAAATATGTTGACATAACACACGCAAATAATTGACAAAAAAACGAACACCCCCTAACCCCCTCTTGCAAGAGGGGGTTAGGCTTTCGGGGTATTTTCGCCTGTCTTTTCGCCCTCTCCTTTGGAGAGGGTAGGGGTGAGGTGAATTGTCTGTCTCGTCCTAGAAAATGAGGCTGCCCCATTGACAGCTTCGTGACACAAAAAAAAATCCCCACTCTTGCGAGCAGGGATTCTTGAATTTTGAAGTGCAGTGGCGGATTAATACATTCCGTCCATGCCGCCCATTCCACCCATGCCGCCCGGCATTTGTGGCATAGCTTCTTCTTTCTTTGGTTTTTCGACGATTGTTGCTTCGGTAGTCAGGAGCAATCCCGATACTGATGCAGCATTTTCTAATGCAACGCGGCTAACCTTAGTTGGGTCAATTACGCCTGCATCATATAAATCGCCGTATTCGCCTGTCGAAGCGTTGTAGCCGTATGCACCGCTTCCTGCTTTGACGTTGTTCACCACAACTGATGCTTCTTCGCCGGCGTTAGTAACGATTTGGCGAATTGGCTCTTCGACTGCACGACGGATGATTTGGATACCTGTGCGTTGGTCTTCGTTGATTGGTGACAATGCTTCCAAGTGGTGCAATGTTCTGAGGTAAGCCACACCGCCGCCGGGTACGATTCCTTCTTCTACTGCTGCGCGAGTTGCATGCAATGCATCTTCAACGCGAGCTTTCTTTTCTTTCATTTCAACTTCTGTCGAAGCGCCGATTTTCAAAACTGCTACGCCACCACTTAATTTAGCTAAGCGTTCTTGCAATTTTTCGCGGTCGTAATCGCTTGTAGTTTTTTCGATTTGAACTTTGATTTCGTTGATGCGTTTTTTGATTTCATCAGGGTTTCCGGCACCTTCTACTACTGTAGTGTTGTCTTTGTCAATGATGATTTTCTTAGCTGAACCGAGGTAAGCTAAAGTTGTTTGGTCTAATTTATAGCCTTTTTCTTCGCTGATTACAGTTCCGCCTGTCAATACTGCGATATCTTCGAGCATAGCTTTGCGTCTGTCGCCGAATCCGGGAGCTTTAACTGCTGCAATACGCAATGTACCACGCAATTTGTTAACAACCAATGTTGCTAATGCTTCGCCTTCTACATCTTCTGACAAAATCAAAAGTGAGCGACCTGATTGTGAAGTTTTTTCTAGGATTGGCAAAATATCTTTGATTGCAGAGATTTTTTTGTCGTGAATCAAGATATATGGGTCTTCGAGGATAGCTTCCATCGAATCGGCATCAGTGATGAAGTAAGGGGAGAGGTAACCGCGATCGAACTGCATACCTTCTACGGTATCGAGCGAAGTTTCAGTGCCTTTTGCTTCTTCAACTGTGATAACGCCGTCTTTGCCGACTTTTTCCATTGCTTCAGCAATTAATTCGCCGATTGTGGAATCGTTATTAGCTGAAATTGTACCAACTTGAGTGATTTCTTTCTTGCCTTCAACGTCGCGGCTCAATTCTTTCAAACCTTTGGTGATAGCGATTACCGCCATGTCGATACCGCGTTTCAAATCCATTGGATTTGCACCGGCAGTAACGTTTTTCAAACCTTCGCGATAGATAGCTTGTGCCAAAACTGTTGCAGTTGTAGTACCGTCACCGGCTACGTCAGATGTTTTGGAAGCAACTTCGCGAACCATGTTTGCACCCATGTTTTCGATTGGGTGTTCGAGTTCGATTTCTTTGGCAACTGTTACACCGTCTTTTGTGACAGTAGGAGCGCCGAATTTTTTGTCAATTATTACGTTACGTCCTTTTGGACCGAGAGTAACTTTTACGGCATCAGCCAATTGGTCAACGCCGCTTTTGAGTGAAGCACGAGCTTCAGTATTGAATACTATTAATTTAGCAGACATATTTTATATCCTTTGATTGTTTATTTATTAGTTAATTAGCTGATTATTGCAAAAACGTCGCTTTCGCGCATGATTAAAAGGTCTTCTCCGTCCACGCTGACTTCTGTGCCGGCATATTTGCCATATAGCACTTTGTCGCCATCTTTAAGTTGCATTGGCAATACTTTGCCGTCTTCAGTTTGTTTGCCATTTCCGACAGCTACAACAATGCCTTGCATTGGTTTTTCTTTTGCTGTATCGGGGATAATGATTCCGCCACGAGTAGTTTCTTCTGCGGCAGCCGCTCTGACAATGATTCTGTCATGTAATGGTTTTAAAGCCATAATTCACTCCTATTTAAAATTTTTATAAAATCTGATTAACATTTTTTCAAATTTATTAGCACTCAATTGTAACGAGTGCTAATGCTAAAACGTAAACTGATTTTTCTTATTGCATAAAAATTTTCAGAAAATGAATTTATCTTGTATAGTATGATTAAATCATGTTCATAATCAACTTTAGATGTAACTTTCTACCCTCGCTATGTGTTTATGTTTTATTGATTGTCCAAAAAAAAATAAGTTTATACATGGAATTGAAGCAAATTGATGAAACAAAATGGGTAGATAACTACTCCGACAAGCTCTTGCGTTTTGCTTATAGTAGGATTCGGGACAGAGAAACAGCATTGGACTTGGTCCAAGATACTTTCCTTTCGGCATTAAAAAGTGTTGATAGTTTCAAGGGTGAAATTTCCGAAAAAAATTGGCTATTTTTGATACTCCGAAACAAGATAATAGATTACTACCGCAAACAAGCCCGAAGTATGGTCACGAATGTTGATTTTTCTGAGAATAATGATGATGATAGTCATTTCGACGAAAACGGTGTATGGAAAAAATCTTCTGTCCCGAATGATTGGGGGATTGACGCACATACACGAATAGAGAATCAGGAATTTCAATCAATTCTGCAAAAATGTTTGTCCAAACTTAAAGAAGTCCAGCGGATTGTATTTACAATGAAATATATTAATGACGAAGAATCGGAAATCATTTGTAAGGAACTTGAAATCAATTCGAATAACTATTGGGTGATTATTCATCGGGCAAAGTTAAATTTACGTAAGTGTATCGAACTTAATTGGTTCTCATAATGTTAAAAAAAATAATGATAACGTGTAAAGAAGCTACTTTGTTGTCCTCAAAGTCAGAGGAAACAAAGTTGTCTATTGGTGATTTGGTGAAATTAAAAATGCATCTTACAATGTGTAAGGTTTGTGCAAACTTTGATTCTCAAGTTAAATTGTTGATGGAAGCTGTAAAGATGATTGACTCTGATGTCAATTTGACAGAGGAAGAGAAGACTGAATTAAAAAGAATGTTGAACGACAATATGAATAATAATTAATTTATCGAATTGTAAGGTTGATTTTTTAAAGCGTCTAAAATGTTAATATTGTTTTTCATTAACATTCTGGAGTTTTAAATGTATAAATATCTTAAACTTTCTGTGGCAATTCTATTTGCCTCCTTCGTACTAATAAGTTGTAGCGATGATAATGATTCGCCGGCTGATTTCAATGCTACCGATAGTGATTTTCAAAATTTCCGTACCTGGACATTAGTTGCAGAGAAAATGGGTCCTGACCCGGCTCTTGGAGCAGCTCACGAAGGTAACGACGAAACCGTTACGCGTAAGATTTATATAAAGCAAGATGTTAGCCTCGGCACAAATGGTGAATATCCGTTAGGTACGATTGTTGTTAAAGAAACACTAAAAGAGGATAATTCAGTAATTGCGATTACTGCTATGGCTAAAAGAGATAAAAGTTTTAACTCAAGTCATAAAGGTTGGGAATGGTTTATCCTTGCCGAAAATGGAGCTATTGGTAAAGATGCAAACGGTGATGACATGCGCGGTGCTAACTTAATGGATGGTATGTGTAGCGGTTGTCATTCAACAGCTTCAGCTAAAGATTATGTATTTTCAAAATAACACGTTTTGAAAATATTAAAAGAGGCTAACCAAAATTGGTAGCCTCTTTTTTTGTAGAATTCAAGTGTAAATATATAAATTATTCAAATATTTTCTATTGTAAATACCAACATTAATGGCGATTGAGATGTTTGTGCATGATTCTACGTGATTCAATAAGCTTTTCATCGTCGGGCAATGCCATCAAGCGTTTATTCAAATTCAAATCGTTTTCAAGCTGCAAAAATTCACTAACATAATCAATCACTTTCATTGGGAAAATTCCATCACGTTCGAATAACATTCGATGCTGAAGCAATAATTCAGACGATTCGACGCAACTTGTAGCTAATTCGGCTAATTCCTGAAGATTTGGATTAGTATGAATGTTGTGCGAAACGTAGCTGTTATTTGTCAGTATCATCGAATCTTTTGGATTAGTCAAACCCCATTCTGCTGCCATAGCCACACCTGCTAATAGCAAATGCGCATTTGCACTACCGTCTGGACTTCTTAATTCCACAGTTTGGCGGCTGCCGTAATGATGGTGCTTTTCAGTTTGTTGCGGATTGACTTTCATCGCTAAATTATTGAATTTTGTCCAAGCTAAGGGAACTCTAATCAAAGCGCTGCGATTACTCTCGCTCCAACACACTTTTGTAGGTGCTTCATGATGTGGAACAAGGCGCAAATAGCTTGATGAAACCATATTTCCAAATGCTGTCAAACTTGGTGCATAATGGCAAAGTCCACCAATCAATTGCTTTGCTTCTTCGGATAGTTCGCCCTTGTCATTTGTCATGATGTTTTCACCGTTTCTCATCAATGAATTATGAAAGTGCAATCCATTTCCTGCGTGTTCGAAATCCAATTTGGGGAAGAAGGTAGCAATGTAGCCATGTTTGTAGGCAACATTTCTGATAATCCAACCTGCCAAAACGACCATGTCCGCAGCTTCATCAACGGGTGTTTCGAGTAATTCAATTTCTACCTGTTCGGCAGACTTGTTTTTCAATTCTTCATATTCTGAGGTCAATTGGCGTATTGCACCAACTTCACTATGTGCATATTTCACGTTGCCCGTGATTTGCGTTACATAGCGCAACATTTCATTCAATATTTGACCGGTTTTGGTAAATGGAGCAGTCGCATGATAACCCTTTTGCTTTTCGAGTGGGAAAATATCCAAACCGGATTTGCCGATTAGGTAAAACTCTAATTCGCCGAATGATTGGAGTTCAATTCCTGTATTTTTGGTCAAGGAATCGCTTGCTTTTTTCAAAATATTATCCGGGGCGAATTCAGCAAGATTACCGTCTCTATCCATGAATCTGCAAATAATATTCAAACTTTTTTCATCGAATGGATTTAAAAACGCAGTCTTATAAACAGGCACAACGTACAAATCCGACTTGCCCGGGTCAACCATGCCCTTGAACAACGACGAACCGTCGCAACGTTCGCCTTCGCTCAAGATTAGTTCTGCGTGTTTCCTGTCTGCAATCGGAATTTTTAGCTCTTTTAGTTTGCCGTCAATGCCTGTATAATTGAATGTCACTATTTCAATTTGCTTTTCAAGGATAACTTTTATCAGATCGTCTCTTGTCCAATCGTTTTTGGATTTCCCTGTCAGAATACTGATAGGGTTCGTTAACGCAAAGTGCTGATTATTTTTTTCCATTTCTTCTCCATTATTTTCTTCAAATTAAATTTTATTTAATAAACTCAAAAATTCTTCATTTCAAAACAATCAAAATTAAGGAAAAGTTTTTACATTAAAAAATGTTATCGTACATCTTTTAAAAAGTTAATTTTGTGTGTGTGCCTTGTTAAAATGTTAGATTTTTCACAAAATATTTGCCATAATATTTCTTTAGACCTTACGTAGATAGGATTTTGATTATTAGCCATTTAAAATAGAACATAAAATGGGATTTAAACTACATAGCAGAAGTTCAGGAGGCGGGAAAGTTATTTCCGTTATTTTGATGTTAGTGGGTGGACTGTTCACTGTATCAACTTGTTCAGCTCTCTTTGATGCTACCAATCCTGACAAGATGTCACTTGTCGCCGGTATGACTATCTTTGGTGTTGTTCCGCTTTTGGGTGGAATGCTTTTATTTTGGAAGACCAAGAAAGCGGAAAAAGATACTCATCTTGAGTTCACGGAGCGTATGATATTGAGTCTTGCAAGCAAAAACAATGGAATCCTGACAGCATTCCTCTTAGCTGAAAATACGACTTTTAACTTGGAAGAAGCAATGCAAACCTTAGACCAGTTTGTTATCAAAGGACACGCACGTATCGAAGTCAATGATAATGGTGGCATCGAGTATCATTTCATATCATATCTAAAATCCTGAAAATCAATTTACTATCAGTTTCTCCGTTTTGCCGTCGTATCTTATGATGTAAAATCCTTGATTGATTTGATGTATATTGATTGCTTCGCCTTTTGTGAAACCACTGATGATTTTCCTTCCCAATAAATCGAAAATCTCATATTCGCCAATATAATCAGGGATATATATAAAATCTTTAGCCGGATTGGGGAATACTGCATCGGGAAGTGGGAGTTGTCCGTAAATTAAGCTGTCAATTCCACAACTGTCCGAAGTGCTAATGAAAAAGAAGGATTCAAGTGGCACAATATCAAAGAACATTATCGAATCGGTGGTATAACCGGAAGAATTGAGATTGATTCCCGCGAATGTGAAATCCGGAACTGTAACAAGGAATCTCGATTCGGCTATTTTGCCTCGGCTTAAATTATCCACTCCTGCGAAAACGTAATTTAAATCACCGTGACGATATTCAATATCATCTAAGCCCGAAATTGTGTAATCTGTGCTCAGATATTTCATCGAGCGAGGGTTATAAGTCATATTAACTGCAAAGTCTAAGTCCTTGATAATGTGTACATTTCCGTAAATCGTATCAGCGAAATTTTTATCTAAATAAATAGGGATTGATATTGTATCTCCCAATTTTGAGTAAATCGTATCAGGACTTATGTAAGCATCATTTATATAATAAATCGGATTGAAAATCGGAGCAAAGCCAATACCTGTCACCATCGCCGAATCGTTGATTGTACAAGGCAGCGATGAAATAAAATTGAACATTGATCCATATTCGCCCGTATTTCGCGGACAAAATCTTATTGTCACCGTGACTGAATCGCCAACATCAATCATATCATTTTTGTCCGGGATATACGAAACAACTTCGTAATAACTTTGCAATTGCAAAATGTCAAAGCCGCTGATCGGTACATCGCCGATATTTCGGACTGAGAAAGTCAAATCTCTGCAATCTAATACTCGCACACTGTCATAATCCATTGTCAAGAATATATCGTTTGGCAAAATCTCCAATTCAGGCTGTTGGATTATAATTACAGCTTCGTCCAAAGCTGCAATTATATGATACAGTATCACCTCTTCGGTATCAAAATTCATTGTGTCTAATCGAATTAGCATTGTATCTCGCGTATTCTGCTTGGGGCGAAATCTGAGCTCGGCAACAGGACGAATGGAATCCACGAAGCAGAAATTTTTGAGCAACAAATTACTGCCAAATTCATTTTGATTATGTGTTATCAATGGTGCATAACCCTTGCAAGGAGAGCTCAAATACTGTGAAGCGTGCCCGATATATTCCAATTTCGTCGTGTCATAATCTAATTGAAAATTGATGTCAACGATTTCAGCCGGGAAATCACGAGATGAATAAATAGGAATTGTGATTTCTTCGCATGTAATCACACGGAACGTGTCTTGTTTGGAGAAATTGCTACCAAAATGAAACGATAAACCAAAAGCCGGTGCAAATCCGCTTCCACTCAAATAAATTGTTGTGTCCATGAAAACACATTCTCCATTTGGTCGGATTTTGCGAAGTGTGATTTCAGCTTTTGCCTCATAATCCCGTACAGCACGCGGTTTGAATCCAAATTGAATGGTCGTAACTTTCCCCGTATCAATAATTGATGGGTATGACGCTAATCCCAAATCGTATTTGAGACTATCGAATGCGTAAAATACTCTCTCATCAGGCACGAATTTAATCGTATCAATCAATACAATATCCCGATAAGGGTTGAGCAAATAATTCGGGAACTTCAACTCCACAAACTGAGGATTGGCATCTGTATCAACGCGTGTTGGCGTAAATATTACCGAATCACGATTGCTCTGGAATAACATCGCCTGAATTCCCGTCAAATATACCCGGAAATCAGATGACCATGAGGTGCCTTTGGATTCAATTATAATGTTGATATTATGCGTGAGTGAATCAATGTTTTGAATATCACGCGGACAGTAGTTGATTTTCAAAATATCAGTCTGCCCGGGAGGTATAGAAAATGGCATTTGATTGCCGTTTGTTTGATAATAATCCGATGTCCAGCTGAAATAGCTTGCATTGGGATTGCTTAGTCCAACATCGCTAAGATAAATCGAGTCAATTTCCATATCAAAAACTTTTGAACGATTTATCATCTTTATTTCCCGTTCGATGCAATCGCAAGGCAATACAAACCCAAAACTCAGTACAGTCAATGGCACTTCTAAAGCAATTATTTCTGCTTCACCTTCGAGTTTTACTGCTTTGAAAGATTCGCATGGTTGGCTAATTTTTATTTCCAAATCACCTTGGTAAAATCTACTTTCACCCGGATTGAACTGAACGGTTATTTGAATTGTATCTCGAGAATTTAGCGTAATATTAGTAAATCTCGCAGGATTATCCAATATCAAGAAGCCTATTGGAGCATTGATTGTTTCAATCGTTACAGGAAATGGGGACACGTTTTCGATAACAATTTTTCGATCTTTCGTTTCGCCGACTTCAATTTTACCATAAATAACCGGAGATTCGACTGATAATTTTGGCGTAAGCGAGGTCCCTCGGATTTGCATAATCCATTTTTCGCCGTCGCTTGTTTCATATTCAATGAATGCAATATCGCTTCTATCATTGACTAAATCGTTTGGTGTATAGCGAATCGAAAAAGTATAACTGCTTCCCGCAGCTAAATCTAATTGTTGTGGCAAAGGAGTTGGGTCGCTTATAGTAAATCGCCCGTTTGGATTATTAAATATAATATTTCGCAAATTCTGAGTTGTCGATGTGCGATTGATTATTTTAATTTCACCATCTTTAGAATTACAAGCTATAACATTTTCAATTTTAAGGACTTCCGGATCAAATGCAAATCGCTCAAGAATTCCTCTGCCTTTAACTTTTATACATCCCGATACGTAGCAACGATTTTCAAAAAAGCATAATTCATCTGTGTAGTCGGTGGCACTCGTAGGTCTGAATCCAACGGTGATATTTCGTGTAGCACCAGCCGGAATACTAAGCGTTTGCTGCCCTGAAATGAAGAATACATCGCTTTTTTTCAAATAAAATGACACACTCAAATTTTCCGGGCTATTATTTTTGACCGGAACATCAATTAAACTCTCTTGACCAACAATGACATCGCCGAAATCCAAATTCTCAATTTCGAACTGAATATCAGCAAATAATCCGTAACCACGCACGTAAATTGGTCTTCGGATTGTGCAATCGCCCGATTTTACCACAATTATTATCGAATCCTGCATTAAACCCGGCTGCGTAGGAATAAATCGAAAATAATTCGGTAAATAGCCCGTAACAGGGTCTAATTGTAAAGGGAATAATCGTTGATTACCTTGAACATCGCGCGGGTACTCAATATCAATTACATCAATATTTTCATCAAGCAAATTCATCCAATTATATTGCGGAGCATCAGACGGGAAATCCAAACAAGAAGTCCCGAAATTAATTGAATCAAGCCGGATTTCACTTGCACCTTTAGCAATTCTAATCACTTCCTTCACCTTGCCGTAGAATGGAATTGCTTTAGTTGGGTCGCAAATATCAGTAGAATTAATCCTCAAAGTATCGAAATTATCACTTGTAAATTTTCCTGAAACAAATCGGATATTAATTCTAAAAGTATCGCCTGGTGCCAATTGATAGGGAAGAGGTAAATGATTGACAACAAATAAATTTGTCAGAACATTAGAAATCGAATTAATTGTTATTGTTTGCGGCGTGCCTGTTTTAGCTGTTTGGTTAATAATTGTCAAAACTGAATCAATATGCGGTTTTTCGATACAATTTGCTTTTAATGAGTCGAAATTCATTCTTAAATTTGAATATTGAAGTTGAGTTACACGTGTTAAATTCAAATTAAATCGGTTAATAAATCGGCAACGGTCAAGTGCATAAATTCTTAATTGTGGCAATATTGTTCCTTGGAAATCCGCATTCACAGTAACTGTAAAATAATACATACTGTCTTTGACCATATTATTTATGCGATTCGGTTGAATCTTAAAATCGGCTGCAAAATCTGTATTTACTAAATCAATTATTACGGATTTGCCGCAACTTGATGTGTCCCATACCGCAAATCTATATGTACGAGGGCTTTTGCAATCTAATGTATCAATAATTGGAACAGGTCTATCTAATGATTCGGTAAATATTGTTCGCTCTATAGGACGATTACTATTTTGAATAACTGCACCGCTTCTGCCGTAGCCGGTATTGCCGTTGTTGCTTGCATCGCAAAGAATAAATTTTCCGACTTCCTCATTACATCTATAATGCAAAATTAAATCAGGAATATTCCAATTTAGAGAACGATTTCGATTGCAAAAAATCTCCGCATCAGTAAAAGTTCTTGACCAAATTCGCACTTCGTCAATTTGCCCCAAAAATGTTCTATTCAAATTTTCATCGTTCGAGTATGCGTTAGTATTGCCGATTTTCATCGTTAACTCGGGGTTTTGAGCTATTCGTAATCTTGTAGCCGGGTATGAATTATTTCTTGCAAAATTTCTTAAATTTCCATCAATATATAATTTAATTGTTTGCGTAGTGCCGTCAAAAACGCCGGCTACGTGATACCAAGTGTCATACATTGTGGCTACATTAGCTTTTGCAATTGTATTATCGGTGCTCAGTAAATTAGTCGTGGGGCTGTTTATTTCAAAAACGAGTTCGTCATTCGGATTAATATACATAACCCAAACATCATTAACATCATTTGCCGGACCCCAAAACCCTGCAATATATTGAACTTTTCCGGCTTGCCGCTCGGGTTTTATCCACATTTCGATTGTCATTTTATCAGTGATTTGCTCTTGCGATGGAGTATTTTCAACATCAACGTAGTGAGCCTGTTTTCCCGAACTTTGAGAAAATGTTATAGCTCTGCCTACGCAATTCAAATCAAGATCGCATTCTGCCCTTTGAGCATAAGCATTAATTGATATTACCAAAAAAACGAGTATAAATGTGAATATTTTCATAATTATCTGATTACTATAAACTTTTTAATAATTCTTGTATTACCGACTGTGATTGCAATATTGTATTCTCCGGTATTATAAACAAAATGATTATAATTATAATTACCGCCGGGAAGTAATTCATTTGTAAATACTTCGATTCTTTGACCAATTGTTGAATATAATTCAATAATTACGCGTGCATATTTTTTTAATTCAAATCTGATATTCAAATTTCCCGAAGATGGATTTGGATATACCAAAAAATCTTGATTTTCAGTAGGTCTAATAAACTCCCACACGCTCGAAGCACGCTTATTCAAAATTCCAAGTGGCAAAAAAGTATCGCCAAAAACATCGCGACTATCTTCGGGACTCGCTCCAAGCCAAGTTTCAAGTACATCATTATATGTTCGTCTGAAATCATATTGATGGCGGAGATTTTCAAATTCATCCAAATCGTTCAAATCAGGCTTCCCTTCGACTCGATAATATCCACCCTCGATATATTCATCCGAACCGGCAAACATAAATTGCATTGATGCGGCTCCATGGTCGGTGCCACGGCTGCCATTGTCATTTACGCGTCTGCCAAACTCCGAAGTGGTCATACCAACGATTCTATCCGCAAATCCTTGTTGCTGTGCATCATCTAGGAATTCGCATATGCCGCGAGCGAGATTGTTCAGCAATGTATAATGGGCGCCCGTATAATCGTATTGCATTTGTTGAGCGTGCGAATCGAAATTGCTCAATCGCATATAAAATACGCGAGTTTGAATTCCACCCGCAATTAATGATGAAATTACTCGGAATTTTTGTGGCAATCCGGTGGAATAATTAACCTTAATTTTATCTTTACCTTTTTCGTAAGCTTCTTTTACTACTTGCGAATATTTTTCAGATTGCTCAGCAACTACATGAATAAAATTAAATTCACGTTCGTGAAAACTATCCGTAGGTGTATGATATCTCAATGACTTAGGCGTCAATCCCTCGCCAAGTTGATAAAATCGTTCGGGATTTTGCAAAGAAACTCCCATATCACCTTTGGCGCTTTTCAGCATTAATGGGATTGTGCCTTCGAGCGAAATTGCAATCGGATGCGCAGGAATATCATCCGGATAATTATTTAATATTTTAGCAAAATATCGCCCCAACCAACCTTCGAGTAGCTTTTCATTTGGGTCAGTACTATTTATTCCGCTATGCCAAATATCACTGCTCCGAAAATGCGACAATGTTGGGTTGTCATAGCCAATTCCTTGAACTACAGCAAGCTTTCCGGTTGACATTAAATTCATCATGCCGCCATTATGCACGCCGTCAATTAATCCACTATTTAAAAATAAATCGGAGTCGCCAAATTGAATTGCAAATTCTTTAGGTATATGTAAATTCGGACGTAATTCGAGATATAAATCTTCTTGGTCATAGGGTATAATAGTATTCAATCCGTCGTTTCCACCAAATAATTCAATAATTATTAAAATATTTTGGCTATCCGTATTCATAAATTCTTCCACACTACGTTCTTTCGAGTACGATTTCTTATTCATCAGAGCAACTCCGGCTGTAGCCGCTGCTGTATTTATTATAAATTCTCTTCTTTTCATTATTAGCTCCTTAAATTAGGTGAAAATCAGGTGAAAGAATAATTTCGCTCATAAATGCTCTCATCCCTTCTGTTACAGAAGTTGATGAATTATTTACTTCATTCGTCCAATTTTGGGCTGATATTCCGTTTAATAATATATCCTTGAAAAAATCCACTCTGTCGCTTTCAATAGTCTTTGGTAAAAAATATGACAAAATATCATTTAAAAATAAATCAATATCAGAATAATTAAATTCTTTAATTAGTAAGATTAATTGCGCATGATTTGTCATATCCAAAATATCAACTGCATATTTTCTTCTTAATGGGTAAGTTTTAGTGCTAATCCAGCTACGATAACCTTTCCAACTACCTACATTCGGCGGATTATATAATTCCTGTTCGATATCATCGCAAGCATTGCTTGCCATTGGCTGTTCATTAATTTTATATGTTGTCTTTAATTGTCTTTCAAGCCCCACAATAAATTCGAGTGGCGTTTTAATCTGGCAGCCAATGATATTTTCATCATAAAAATGTTTACTTTTAAATAATTTAGCAAATACGGGTTTTAATTCAAAATCATTTTGAATAAATGTAATTGCCAATTCATTAATTATTTGCTCATTAGCATCGCCGGGACTGCTATAAACAAAATAATTATATATTTTAGTGCAAATAAATTTTGCAATCGGCAAAGGGCGCTGTTCAAATAAAATATCAATCATACGCCTGACTTCTTCTTCCTTGACTAAGTCTTCAGAATTCTGAGAAATATCTCTTGCCGGAATAGTTTCCCCAAATATTGTTTTGGCACCAATATCATGCAAATCAGGCAGAAAATATGATTCGAATTGACCGTTTGGTTTCGGTGTGAAGGCATGTGCTGCGACTCTGAATCCGGTCAAAACCCTTGCCATTTCACGAATATCACCTTCGGAGTAATTCCCGATTCCCATCGTAAATAATTCTAATAATTCACGTGGATAATTTTCATTTGGCGAATCCTTTGTGCTGAAATTTACGCTTTGATAAAGCAGCATTGCGCCATTCAAAGTATCATCGAACGCCATATCGCGATAATTCCCAATTCTATTGCGTCGCAACATCTGATTATTTCGATATAGCAATGGCGGCGGAATCAGTTCTAGAGTGTCATATGCGAATTCGATACACCAAACGGTTGACCAGAAAAGAGTCAACTTTTCGAAAAACGGAGCTTCTTCGGTTCGCATTTGCTCCAACCACCAAGTTTTAAGTTCACCGTGTCTTGTGGCATGGCGACCCTCAATTGCACCCCTAATTTGAATCGGAAGTCCGTCTCTTGGGTTTTCTTCGGCAGTATCGAGCCAATTTAAATCTTCGTAGCCGTCGGGAAGTGCTTCAGTACCGTTTCCCAAAATTCGTTCGACGGCTTCGCTAACGCTCAACCCTGTAAATTCGTCAATCAACCGTTTCGTTGGTCCGAAGGTTACTCTCCGTAATAGGTGCGTTGCTGCGGCTTTATCCAATGGTTCAGTATATTCATCTAATGACATCAGCGAATCAGAATACTTTTTCTGAATATCCAATTTCAAACTCAAAAAATCACGTCTTTTCATTTTAATCTCCATCTAATTTATTTTATCAATCGGAGTTTTAACTTCGATTAAAACTGTTCTATTGTAAAATCGCCCTTCAGGTAACTTATTGTCATATCTTGGTTTATCCGACCCAATCCCAACCACGTTTACGAACTTTGTATCGGGCAAAACCGAGTTTATTATTTGCTGAGTATTGTCTGCTCTACGTTGAGATAAACTCATATTGTATTCCTGCCCGCCTAACATATCTGTAGTTCCTGTAATATAAATGTCAGAATTCGGCTTAATTGCATCTTTAGAGAATTCGGCTACTAAGTTCCGATTTGGGTCACTCATTGTAGCTTTGTCGAAATCAAAAACAATTAAATTTAATCTGCCAATTTCAAATTTCTCCGTTTCAATATTAATATTTAACGGAATTTCATATTTCTCCGTGGTGTCCTTGCTTTCAGCATTGACAACTAATTTAATATTTTCACTTTTTGATTTTGTAATTATTTCTCCGAAAATATCCGATTTTACATTATAATTTGCTTTATAATTTCGTGAATCAATTTCTTTTTGTATTTTATTTGAAAAATAATTTCTATCGGATGTTTCTATCTGATATTCAAGTTTTGCATTTCTATTTAGCTCTATATTGAAGTGTAAATCTTCAGGGTTGTAGTTATATTCTGAAAATTGGCTATGTAAAACCGGAGCTAATATCTCAGGATTCTCAGAAAATAGCTCTACTCGACGATTTTCCGAAGCAGCTTCTTCATAGTCAAAATTAGTATGATTACTTGGAATATCGCCCGATTCGATTATCAATCGTTCTCTTGGAATATTCCATTTAGACGTAAAGTAATTTGCAATAGACTTTGCTCTTGATTCAGCTAATGATTTCCGTTCATCTATCGTAGCATTTTCCTTGCCGTCAGAATAGCCCATAATTCGGAGTTTTGAGTCGCTTTTGCTCAATCTTTTTCCAATTATATCTAAGCTATTGTAATAAATTGTCATAGTCTCCTTGTTCAAATTTTGTTCATCAAAACTTGATGCGGATATATTCGAGAAATATTTATTGTCGAGTTCTTCAGAATTCTCATCAAAAAAGTAGTAGGGCAAAATCGGAAAAGTCTGCGTTACTATTGTCTCTTTCACATGAATTGGATTCGCGGAAGCGCTCAAAATAATTTTCTCTTTCGGCGGAATAATTTCCGCGATTGGCTCAATTTCTTTTTCAATTGGCTTTATTTCCGGCTCAATCCTCTTAGGAATTTCGGGTTTAGTGCCACCGAAATGATAGCTAAATCCCGCATTTGCTCTGACAATATCAGATTTCTGCTCAATGTCCGACAAAGCAGAATTTATGCCATAACGATATCCAAGCTCAAAATCCACGCTCCAATTATCGCCCAAGTACATATTGTACATCAGTGCAGCACCTGCGCCCAGAGAAGTCGAAGCCGTTTTCAATTCGCTTGATTCATTCATTCTGCTTTGCGAGCCATCGGAAAACGCAACGCTCGAAGGCGATGCAACCGACTCTCTTAGTGTGAAATCAGTCTTCACTAAGGGATTTCCGGCATCGAAAGATAATCTCAGAGCGACCGGAATCGCCGAAATTGGGTAGATGTTCACGCCCAAATCAAGGATGACATAGTCCAAAACTCCGTCGTAGTAATGGCTTCGGACGAAAGGGACGTACTCATCGCTTACAGGGTCAAGCACTTCGAAGCAATCACTGCTGCCCGTCATGCTGAATGGGCGGTTATCGAACATTAGTCTGCCTTCGAGTGAAATCACGCCGGGTATTAGTCTGAATCCCAGCTTTAATGCTGCGTTTATGCCCTGTGCAGTTCCCGTATCAAACTCGCCACATTTAGGGTCCGACTTGATGTAGGGCTTCTCTGTGCTGTTGTAAATGTAGTTGCTACCGGCGCTAACACCGATGTAGTATATGTTCTCGTCTGACCCCGAAAGCCTCGAAGTCGTTACCAGGAGCAGCAAACCAACGCAAATCACATGTAATATTAACTTCAACTTAACTTTAACCTTTAGTTACCAAATCAAAATATTAACTTAAACATATTTTGCGTTCTACGCAAATACTATTTTAATTATTTATCTACACTCTAAACAAAATTAAGTTGCAATTATATGAAATAAATGTTAAATAAAAATATTTCTTGCTTATTTGTTACATTTTATATATGTTTGTAAAAGTGAGTATGAATGTAACAATTGAAATTGTGTTTCTTTAATTTATTAACAATAATTAGGAATGAAAATGAAGCAATTTGTAGTATCAGTGAAGCTTTTCGCAATTATTATAATTATCGGTATTTTACTAAATAGTTGTGCCACTTTAACAAAGGGATCGTCTGAATGGGTTACATTTAATTCTGACCCACCTGCTGCCAAAGTATATGTCAACGGGCACTTGATGGGCACCACTCCTTTTGATATTAAATTAAAATCGAATAAAAGCTACTTCGTTGTGTACAAAAAAAATGGATTTGAAAATAGAACTGTTTACCTTACAAGTAGTATAGGTGCGGGATATATAATTCTCGATATACCATTAGTTTTTATACCATTTATTATTGATGCTACTACAGGTGCTTGGTACATACTGGATGAGACTTATATAAATGTTATTTTGGACACTACATCTGAAAACTGATAGATACATCATTCCCCGGTTCATATAAAAAAATGGGCTCTTGATTTACAGGAGCCCATTGTCTTTAGTGCAAAATATTAAGATGCATTATTAACTAAATTTAATTAGATTTAAACTCTTTTTCCATTTTCAAAGCCGTTGGGAACAAAATATTGTTCTCCAAATGAATATGGAAATGCAAATCTGTCTCAAATTCTTTCAGCAGCGCATAAGCGACTCTATATGTCGTGCAACCGTCAGCCGGTGTAGCATAGTTATTGCTGAGTTCGGCTATCTTACGGAATCTGTCGCCTTCGGTCTCGTGCTCTTGCATCATTATCTCGATGGGATTTTGAATTTCGCCGATATTGCTTGCAGCCTCAGTGCTTTCATTTAATTTTGATGCAACCATTTTCCTGACGAATGGGAAAAGCACTTGCTCTTCTTTTTCCATATGCAACGATAATTGTTCGGCAGAAGCTGAAAATTCCGCCCTAATCTCGAAAAGTTCCGGATGATTTCCGCCGTGAACTTCGCATAATTTGTCGAGAAATTGCAGCAAAGCGGGAATCGTTTGGCGAACATATCTATGGTGTTTCCGTTCGATATAATCAGCTAACAAATCGGGCTCCCAAGTCCGAAAATCAATTGAGCTGCCATTTGACTGCTTGACGGCATCATTTAGCTCATTGAGCAGCGCATCGGGGGAAATATTTTTCTTCTGCGAAACTTCCTCGATAGTACGTCCGCCTTTGCAACAGAAGTCTATGCCGTACTTCTGGAAAACTGTGGCTGTGCGGTAGTCATTCGCTACGAACGAGCCAATCGTTTGTGATGTATTCAAATCCATTCTAATCTCCATTTATATTACAAATTATATTCAAAATTTCCGAAACCCATGTCTCGGTCTATATTTCTTAACTATTTCAAATCCACATTTCAACAAAAATCAAAACACTCTCAAATAAGACTATTATATCTGATTAGTATTGTACGAAGCAAAAGAAAAATTTTCACTTGCAAATTTGTACTCTTTTATATATGTTTGCAAAGAAGAGTGTAGAAGTAAAACTGAAATATGGTTCTTAAATGGAAACTATGGATGTGAATATGATTTTGAAAGGGAAAGGCAATGCCAACTTTTTATAAATTTTTGAGGAGATGAGAGATGGAATTTTTTATTCAACCAAGCAATCCATTTAACAAAATAGAAAAGTGGGATGCACCAGAAATTAATGATTTATTTCCTGCAAATGAAAATGTTGATCCTAATACTAACCTGACTGTTTATGAATTCCTTAAAACAGAACAAGGAATTGGTTGGGATTGGTCAACTAAAAGAAAATTGGCTCCTGGAGATAAAATATTTATTTATTTTAGCAAAAATATTTCTCGTATATGGTGTTTGACGGAAGTGGAAACTATAAGAGTTGTTGAAAACAGAGCTAGACCATTAGTTGCTTATCTAAAGAAAATCTATTGGCTAAATGATGAAGAATCTCAAAAATTATCTTATGCAGATTTAAGAAACAATGGATTGAAAAATAACTTGCCACGATTAACGAACATAACAAACAATTTTGAATTAATGAATTATATACAAAGTATTGTACATCTTTAATGCTTTATAAAATTAAAACATTTTCTATAAAATAATCCCCTTCCCCCGTCCTTCATTCCCAAACATTTTCCCAGGGACACCCCAAAACGTGTCCCTTATTTTTATTTCTTTGAAATATTTGTTAGGTATCACATTACCTCACAACCCAAAATTTTCTTTAGCTTTTTGAGTCAGAAATGTGGGACACTAAAATTTTGAGGCTGCATGTTCGTATTCTAACTTTTGATTAAACATGGAAACAGAAAATATGAAAAAAATTTTGTACGTAGCAGTAATCATGGTGATGGCAGTAGTCAGTGCTTTCGCCCAAGATGAAAGATTAGATGACTTCACTTTTGATACGGAGCCCATCCAACGCGAGAGTATCCCTTATTTTGCCGTAGCAGGTGGTGCCATTGTGGGTTTCCATTTCGGCAATTATGACGACCTGAACGCCCAACTTGCAAAACATTTTCCTGACATCGACCCTTTTGAAGGGCAATTGACTCTTTGGGGTGCTCAAGGCTTCACAGGGACAGTGTTTGTGCCTAATTTGAGAATCGGCTTCTTCGGAATGAGTGGCAAAAAGACTCAAACTGCCGAAGTTTTGCTTGACGGCGTTTCAAGAACTCAATATGTGGACTATTCAATTGGACAGTCCGGATTGACGCTGGATTACGCATGGGTGCCATTCAAATCCTTCGCAATTTTGCCGGGCGTATCGGTTGGACGCGGACAGCTAAGCGTTGAAACCTACCATACTGCAAGCGGTTTAGATTGGAACGAATTCCGTCCCACACCGACAAATCAGTCGAATTTGCAACATTTGGAAAACGGCTATTGGTTCGTAAAGCCTGAATTGTACTTCGAATATGCCCTCACAAATTTCTTGATGTTCCGTGCAAGCGCTGCATACAACATGACTTTCGGGTCGGAATGGAAGTATAACAACGAATCGGACATTGCGAATATGCCCGATACCTTTAACGCAAATGCCTTACAAGTGCAAGTAGGTTTGTTCCTCGGTCTATTCAACTATTAAAAAATGCTTGTCGGTAAAAAGAAAAGTATTATATTTGTAGTCCGTTTTGATTGCAAAATGGAAAACCAAGTGGGGGCCTGTAGCTCAGTTGGTTAGAGCAGCGGACTCATAATCCGCTGGCCGGGGGTTCAAGTCCCTCCGGGCCCACAAAACAGAAGCCGAGCGTAAGTTCGGCTTTTTTGGTTTTGGGAAGGTTGACCCGTCTTTGTTACAACTAATGGATATTGCTGAATCTGTATTAAAGTGTCAGATGTAACAAAGACGATTCACTAACTATGGAACAACTGACGAGACCGCAAATTTTAAAAGGTTACATAAGTTTTATTCTTCAAGTCAAACCTTCCATTAGATATAACTACTGAATCCCCGTTTTTGTTCTTTAATGTCATTTCAAATGTTCCACTTACATAAGAACCCATTGTATAATGTCCCCAAATACGTTCACCCTCATATGGCTGATAATCACGTTGAATTTTTGTTATGTTTACAAAATTTGAATTCGATAATGAATCAACTAATTTGTAAACTCCATCTTTTACATCTTCGTATTGAAAAGTAGCTTCTTTGATTTTATATTGTCCTTCATATAATATCGAATCTATATTTAACCAAAAAGCCTGTGCTTTATGGTTATTTCTTGCTTAGATTTCAATATTAAAAAAGTCATTAGCTTTATTCTTGCTTGAATCATATTCTGTTACTAATTGTATCATCCTATGTGATTGCTGTGCAAAAAGTATATTAGAGCTAGCTTGGGGTCGAAACACTTCACCATTTAAAAGAAATGAAATTGTGCCTTTTCCACTTGTTGACGGGGATGTAAGAGAATTTTCGTCACCATCACCACAAGCACTAAGAGCTATCATACTCGAGAAGAGTATTGTTATTATGAGTTTTTTCATGTTAAGTCTCCGTTGCAATTTAATAAAATCTTCGATTTTCATTTTTGTCAGGTGTAACACCTGACAAGTCGGAAATCACATCTCCGACTCATCTATTTCAATATTATCAGTTTCTCGGTGCGGACTGCCATTCCGCTTATCATCCTAATTAAATATGTGCCGCTCGAATAATTCGCAGCGTCTATGGTTAGCGTGTAGTTACCGGGTTTGAAGCAGCCTTCTGCGAGCGTTTCGACTAATTCGCCATAGGAATTGTACATATTGATTGCAGTCAAATCCTCTGTGACGGTGCTAAAGACAAGTTCCGTAGTGCCTGAAAGTGGATTTGCTCCTGTCAGTACCATTCCAACGTTGCCGGATAAATCAAGCAAACGGCTGTCCAAATCACAGTTCCCGATTATTTGCAATTGTCCTTCAAACTCTTCAACGTCAATCATAATAATTGATGTGAAAACTACACTATCTATTACCAAAGGTCCTACAATTTTATTGCCTAAAAGTGCTTGAGCGCGGATATTAAACCAATTGCCTGAAGTAAGATTTTCCAAATTACTCAAATTTGCATTTACTATTAATTTTCCCGCTTGATTTTCGCTGATTGTGGCTTGTGTGATACTTGAAGCGAAATTTGCACCGACCACGACGCTTTCGGGATAGAGCATTGTTGGCTCATAACTGAGATAGAGACTAACTGATTCAGCACCTGAGCCGTTGATAGCGTAGCCGTCCTGAATAGTCATGAAAATCGGAATATCGAAAACTTGACCTAATTCGGCGACGATATTTGTGGGGCGAATTTCCGAAACAATCGGTACCATTCTATCATCAATAGCTTCGCCGGAAATCGGGAATGAATATGTCAGATTGCAGGGGAGACTGACATTTGCCGTTACATAATCCGAGAAATCTCCACCAACTAAGCGTTTGAATTCATAAACTATAATTATATTGCCTTGTGGCGCAATCGTCAATGGGAAATCAGTCGGTGTGTGTGAAATCAACTCAAATGGTGCCGGAACTGTAATCGAAGTGATTACCAAATCTTCGGTTGGGTCCGGATTTGTCCAGGTTTGGTTGAATTGTTCGGCTACGCCTAAAGCATCAGAGCCAAATGCAATCTGAAGTCCGTCAATTTGAGGAGCTTGAGCGGCTGTACGCTCGGCTTTTAACAATATTACAATTCGTTCTTTGCAAGGTTCAACAACAAAAACTAAGGAATCAAGATAAATGCCCGGCTGAGTTTGCGTTAATGTCACAGTGAATTGATTGGAATTTTGGTTCAAAATGCTATTTTGAGTCAAATTTGTAGAAAAATGAGTTCCTGAATGAATTATATTTCCAATGTTTGCGCCTGCGCTTGATGCATTAATATCAAAATCTAATGTAACAGTCCCGGGTTCCTCGCAATTTTTAATGATACCGAAATCAATTTCATCTACCACAGTAATATCGAGCCCGTTTTGTGGTGGAATAATTGTAATTTGTGGAGATAACATCGTACAAGGCATATACTGGATATTGACTACATAAGAGTCGGTTGTAGTGAATTTGACTTTGATTTTAACGTTTACTTCTGTATTAGCTGCTATTTCAAAAGGCAAGTTCTCATCAATAATGAAGCGAGTGTCGGGTCCTTGCCTATTTAGGTTGAACGGATATGTTGTGTTATTCGAAATTGTAATAAAAGTATCAATTTCAGTGGCACAAATCGGAAAATCGGAAAAATCGAACTCTAATGGGCTGAATTCCAATTTTGGGTCAACAATCTCGACTGTTAGATGTATTTTCAGTGTGTCAACTTTATCAGGCTCGGTGATTACATGATATGCAATTAGGGCTGTGTCAACGTAAATTCCCGGAGTGTTAGCCAAAATTCTGACAGTTAATGCCATTTGATTATTTTCATTTAAGACAGTTTTTTCGTTTGGATTGCTGAATCTTGGCGATGAAACATCAAAATATCCGAACATCATAACAGGTTTGAAAATCATAAACTTATCAGGACCTGTCGAGAATAAAGTTATCGTAGAATCCATAAATTGGTCGCAATTGAGCGGGACTATACCAAAGTTAATATCTCGCGGTGCAGGGTCGAGTACGGATACACCTTCATTCGGTCTGAATCCTGTCAATGATGTCACTTTAGTTATGTTACACGGTCCTCTAAACGTTAGTTGACCGTCGCGAGTTCCAAAACCAACGGGTGCAAATCTAATTTTAAAGACAATCGAAGAATTTGCAGGGATTGTATAAATATTTTTAATCGGTTCCGGCAATGGTGATATTATCGAGAAGCCGTCACCTGCGATAATAACATCATTTGCGTTAAAAATAATATCTTTGTTGGTGTTATTAGTGATAGTCAAGTCTTTTTCGGGGTCTGTATCAGCATTGAAACTTAAAGTTGCATCGCTCAAAGCAAAATCAGGGTTTATAATTCTTATTTCAACTCGATATGAACTGTCTGAGCACAATCCGCCCTTAACGGCAATGAATTGATAAACACCATCTTGATTTACGTCGATTTCATTATTTTTTGAAAATTCAGCACCGTCTTTCATCCAGAAAAATCCATCGGATTGAGTTGGTGTGACTAAACCGCGGAGCTTTTGGTTTTGACCAATACACAGTTGAATTATCGTATCTTTTGAAAATGTTTTGAAAGTCAAAGGGTCAGTAATGTAAACTTCGGGGGCGTCAAGCACATTAATTGTAATTGAGTTTGAGCCTGAAATGCAACCGGAACTTTTATCAGTGATTTCCAAATAGTAAGTCCCGGACTTGTTGACAATTACTGTATGTTCGGCGCTTGTGAAGCTCGCATCGGCTGTGTTTATCCACTTAAAAGAATATTTAGTCAGATTTTTAATGCTCGAAGTCAATTCCAGTTCTTCATTTCCGCAGAATGTAGTAATATCACTATTCGATGTTATAACAGGTTCGGGCGGTATATCCTTGATGACTCCTATTGATTGAGCAAATTGATTTTCATTGTACGAGCGCCCTCTGCCGTTAGTCATCTGTAAATCAATTTGGTCTGCATCAATTTCACTTCGATTATATCTGTAAGCATAGATTCGATAACCATATTTTTTACCACATTCAAAAACTACTCCCGGGATTGCATCAAATTTATCAATGAATTCAGTGTTTGTCAAATCGGGTACATATCCAATCAAAGTATAAGGTCCCCAAGATTGCCCAATATTATAGATTTTACCGTCTTCGATGTTCGGGTTAAAATTTTCATTATCCACATATCGTAGAATCATATACCCTTCGATTGGGTCGGAAATCGTGCCTGCAGCTGTCCATTCCAAGCGAATTTGGTCTTTATTTGCACCTACAATTTGAGTTCCGGTCATAGCAGGATTGGTCCAATCAGGTTGTCTCAATCCTCGCCAATACAATTGATTTACATCAGTACTCAATTTTGAATTATTAGCTTTTCCTTTTGAAATATGAGTATTATCTAATGCTGCAAGTGTGTTGCTTAGTCCGCCACCGTATTGAGATTTGTTTGTTCCGGGAACAACACGTAAAGAATATCCCTGTCCGGGAGACGCATCTTGAACACCAATTTTCGGATTGGGAAGACTGGCAAATAATGCTTGTTTATCAGCGAGACTGGCGTGAGCTAAGACATGAACATGATTGCCATCGGGGTCAAGAAGTTGAATCATATCACTTGTGTAATTCAAATTAAGTCCTCTATCTGCCCAATCAGTCATATCTCCATCTTCCATGTAGGGAGTGAAATGCAAGACACTTTGTTTGCCAATTTCAATATACCCGTCGTCTTTATTTTCATCAACCGAAAATCCCTGGTGGTTGATTATTATAACAGTACCCCGTCTTAAATTTCGCCACAGACTATGGTCTTTAAATATAACTCCTCCCATCCAACTTTCATTTTGGCTGTTATCGCGGATTTTATATCCGACAAGTGATACATTGTCTTCAATAATTAGAAGCTCTGTCCATTCTAAACTTCCAATCAAATATTCGCTTATCACAACAGGCTGGGTACTGGCGGTGTTATATGCTGCAAAGCATATAAATATAGTAAGTATTAATTTTTTCATGTAAAAATAATTTTTAGTTTTAGTCATAACTCAATCTGCAATTTAACATATTTAAATTATATTTGTATTAATGAAGTATGAATATTTAGCTTATTGGACTATATGCAAGAAAATCAAGAAAAACCTCAGTCAACTTTAGCAAAATTTTACATGAAAATTGTAGGTGTTTTGATAGTACTTACCATTTTATTTGCATTAATTCAAGTTGCAGTGACTTTACTTTTTGATTCATCATTTGGTTCAGATTTCAAAGTGAGTTATGATTTGCACTGGATAGTTCTAACTCAATTTGGGACCTTTTTTTTACTGGCAATAGTTATAGCCAAACGATCGGGAGATATTAAATCAAGTCTCCGGTTGAATTGGAATTTCCCTACCGTTTGGTTGATACCTTTGACATTGGGCTGGCTTACTATGATTGTACTCGAAAGCTCCATCATAACTTTTGCTATATACTTGTTACCACACGAGATGGGGGCATGGTTAGCTAATCAATTTGAATCTTTAGATAAATTTTATAGAGATATTTTTAGTTTAGATAGTACAAATTTTACTCAAATTTTAGTTGTGCTTTTAGCAGGAGCTTTAACACCTGCAATTTGCGAGGAGCTATTCTTCAGGGGAATGTTGCTTTCAAAAACACGTCAATACGTTTCGATACGCTCATCTCTAATCCTGACATCATTATTATTCGCTGCAATTCATTTCCAACCGGTGAGCTTCATAATGTTGTTCATCATAGGTTTATATCTTGGGGTTACGGTTATTATCACAGGCAGCATTTATCCCGCAATAATTATCCATTTCATCAATAATGCTATCACATTCATTACAATGTCCTATGATTCAACTTCATATATGAGTGTCATTCAAGACAATAACGATTTGTTCAGAGAGCTTGGACTTGCTTTGATAGCGATTCTAACAATAATTTTGTTGTACAAATATTTCTTCAAATCAAAATTGAGCTTCGAGCATGAGGGAAATCATCCGAGTGATTCCTAAGTTACCGACCATCGTCGTGTAATAGTAATCAAATACATTACTTACATTCATTGTAAGTTTCAATTGTTGTCCGGTTAAGTTCTCCATATCGTAAATCAATCTCGCATCAACAACGTGCATATCGACACGTGCGTCAGCGTGCTTAACAAGATTAGCCAATTGAGGGTCAATATTTTTTACTTTTGATTTGAAGCGATAATCTGCTTGCAATTCAAAATCACCGTAAGGAATCAAAAAGCGGTTATACCACAGAATTTCTGAACGATAATTCAAAATTTCATCGTTTGCTAAATTTCGCGGATTCATGAATGTAAATGAGCTTTCCAAGCCCAAGAATCCCGCGATGAATGATTTAGCTGCAAACTCCAAACCCTGAATTTTTGCTCTCGTAACATTCTGAAATTTAATTGTAGATTCTGTAGGACTGAGGAAAGAAGGCTCTATCAAATCGTACATATCATTTTGGAAAATTGCTAAATCAAAATATATCGGTGTGTCATAAAATTCGAGTGTGTAATTTGCACCAACTTCAAAGGACCAACTTTTTTCAGCCTTGAGCTGTGGATTGGGGAGAACTTCAAATCCTTGGAACGATACAGACGAAAACCTTTCAGCTACTGAGGGAGCACGGAATCCCGCTCCTGCTGAAGCACGAAAATGTAAAATAGGAGAGTAATTATACGCTAAACCAAATTTGGGCGATGAGACAAGCTCACCGTCTGATAAATCACCATTGCTTTCATTTGTCTTGAAATCTTCATAATCTGCACGCACACCCAAAGTAACCAGAAAATCATCAGTAAGTTTAGTTTCATTCTGAATATATGCAGCGTAAATATCCTGTCTTTGGTCGCCATATGTCCTCGAATTCACTGTAGTATTTGTTGAATTTAGTCCAAAAGTTAAAGCTGATCTGGCTGTTATGCTATAATTTGCTTGAATTTCGGAATTCACAGCCATAGCTTTGGATTGTCTATATTCGAAGTCGTTGATTGGTAAAGTATTGTTGTATTCAGTGAGATAGAACCCTGTTCTGGCTGATATAAAAAAGTTTGAATTGAAAATATGATTCAAATTCCCAAAAACTGAAAATTTGTCGGACTTTATTCTTACCTGCCTATCAGTATCAGTAGGAGGACGTGTGGCACTATCTAAGCTATTCCAATATACCCAATCAGTAGCATCAGAAAAGGCACCGTTCAAAAGTATTGATAAGTTTGTCCTATCGGTAAAATCATAGTTGATTTTGCCAAACAGACTTGAACGATACGAATCATCATAAGCTCTGTAGCCCATATCATTATAATATCCACCCGAAAAAAGTAGCCCAATTTTGCCAACTTTTTGAGAAAAAGAGCCGCTCAATCCTGAACGATGTTGCAAATCATCAGTAAAAATCCATTGTTTAAGTCTTGGTTGGGTATATAGCCCGGCATACGTGCGAAATCTGATGTCAGCCTTATCGCGTGGTTGCTCGGTAATTAAATTGACAACACCACCCAAAGCTCCTGAGCCGTATAAAGCCGAACCGGCACCTTTGACAATTTCAATTCGGTCAATGTTGAACATCGGCAAAGCATCGAATTTCATATCGCCGTTGTCGCCTGCTAATAGGGGATAGCCGTCCAAAAGGAGTGCCGCTCTCGAGCCGATTCCAAACGAAAATCCTGATGAACCGCGAATGCTGACATTATCTTGGTTGATTTCCAATCCGGGAACGTATTCTAAGGCTCTTTCCAATGTGCTTACGCCGCGTGCATCGAGTTGCCGCTTGTCTATCACAGATACCGAAATTGGCACTTCTTGCACCGCCTGAACCCTTTTATTTGCCGAAACAACAACTTCGCCTGTTTGCAAAGGTTGGCTCTTCAAAGCGATTTGGACATCAATTTTTTCGTTTACAAATTCAATTTGCATTTTCTGAGTTTCGTAGCCAATCATTGAAATGATTAGTGTAATTTTGCTTTTCGGAATGCTTAAATTTATAGTGAATTTACCGCTTCTATCTGCGATTGCTCCATAAGCAGTACCTTCAACTCGGATTGTTGCTCCGGATAAAATATCTCCCGTCTCAGCATCAGACACACTGCCGGATATAACTTCAGCATTAGAATATGCAACTGTGCATATAAAAAGTATGATAAAAAGGTAAAGATTTCTTTTCATAATTAAAATGGCATTGGTGGTAAATCTTTAAAATCAATGTCAATTGAAATGTCGTAATGCCTGCCCGATTCAATTCGGATTGTAGATGGCTTGTGCTTTTCATCCGAAATGTTGTACAATCCGATTACCCTTTGCGAAGTGATTGAAGTATCGAATTGTTGAATGGCAGCAATATAGACCAAATCTGTCGGAGTGCCATTTATTTCAAATGAAAATCTTGAACTGTCAACAAATAGGGGTAAGGATGCCAATGTGAAATAAGCATTCCCATTTATAATATCAGCGAAAATGCCCGTTGAATCGGGGTATTTTTTAAAAGCAACCACTCTGACTGCAAAGACTGAATCTTCGGGGGGCCAGTCAGCGATTCCTTTTACAAATTTGAGTGTTCCGGATAGATAAGATTTATCGGCTTCAGGCTTTGGAGCCAATCCGCCATCACAAGATAACATACAAAATGTTAGCAACAAAGCTAAGATAATTGGTAAAAGTTTGTCAATTCTCATCAAATTTTCGATATTCCCGTAACATTTTTTATTTCAATTTAATTTCATGAACTAGATATTAAAGTAAGGATTACATTGGTTTATAATTATCTACTCCGAATTCAATCCATACATCATAGATTCAATGTCAAAACGAAAATAACATTAACGAAGAACAGTTTTAAATATTAGGAATATGTAAAGAATTTTGTAGATTATCTTAAAAGCCGAATTTTATAACATCATTTATTACGGATTTACTAACAACAAAGTGAATATTATGTCATTATGATAGTATTTGTCTAATTATTTTTCAACAATATGATTTTTTTTTTGCATAGTTCTAAATTATAAGTTATTTTGTATCATAGGAAGATATGTATTTTGAAAATTTATGTGATAAACTTAACAATATTGAAAGTTAAGAACCGTAATCAAGACATTAACATGTTATTATATAAAATATTTTGGAGATATTATGACTAACAAAGGACAGATTTTAAGATTGCTGAACTACAAGAACTTGCTGAAGCACTTGCAAACATTGGGCTTCAAGAAAGTATTTTCAGACAACATTTCTGATACCTTGGAAATATCATCATCATTAGTGAGGAAAGATTTCGGAAATTTTGGTATTACCGGAAATCGCAAAGGTGGATATGAAATAGATTCGATTCTGGGTAAAATTGATGATATTTTGGGCAAAGATGAAATCCAAAAAGTTGTCGTAATTGGAGTTGGGAGAATTGGCGAAGCTCTGATGAAATATCAGGGATTTATGAAAGAAGGCATTCAAATCGTAGCCGGTTTCGATATTGACCCAAGCAGAATCAACGCAGAAGGCAATCCGCCTGTGCTTCATAACGATAAAATTGCCGATTTTATAGAAGAAAACGATATCAAAATTTGCATTATGACTGTTCCCCAAATGGTAGCCAAACATACTGTGGATTTGCTTACGGCTACCGGAATTGGCGGCATATTGAACTTTACGCCTATAAAATTTCAAAGTTCTGCTGAATTGACTATCAATAATATTAATATCGTTCATGAGCTTGAAAATTTGATTTATGTTGTAAATAAACAAAAAGACAATAAAGAATAACACAATTCGGAGCTGTTATGAATTTGAAAACTAAATACATGAATTTTGAACTCAAAAGTCCGATTATTCTTGCGAGTTGCGGTCTGTGCGAAAACATTGAAAATCTAATAGCAGCCGAAGATTCAGGTGCCGGCGCTGTTGTGCTGAAATCACTTTTCGAGGAACAGATTTTGAAGGACGCAGGTCACGGAACATCTTATAAATTGAAAGAATTTTCTTCGATTGATTCCTATGAGTATTCCGATAAAACAACACCTGATTCATATTTAGAAAATTACTTGGCTTTGATTTCGGAAGCAAAAAAAAGAATTGACATTCCTGTAATTGCAAGCATCAACTGCATTTCCTATCACCAATGGCCTCAATATGCCATAATTTTCGAGAATGCGGGTGCCGATGCAATCGAGCTAAATATTTCCGTTTCGCCTACTGACCACGATATTTCAAATGATGACGTCCTCGAACGCCAAATAAAGGTAGTAAGCGATGTAAGTAATCACTGTACAGTCCCGATTGCAGTCAAAGTCTCGAACCATTATTCAAACTTAGGTTTATCTCTTTCATTATTAGAGTCAGCGGGTGCAGATGCCGTTGTGCTTTTCAATCGTTATTTCAAACCTGATATTGATATCGAAAATGTTCAACTCATTTCCAATTCAGATTTGAGTCATCCGTATGAAATTACTGAATCTTTGCGTTGGATAGCTCTGATGAAAAGGAAACTAAAATGCTCGATAGCAGGTTCGACCGGTGTTCATGATTCTGCCGGAATCGTGAAGTATCTACTCGCCGGAGCCGATGCCGTTCAGGTTTGCTCGGTTATTTACAAGCATGGCATGAAGCACATCAAGGAATTAAATGCCGGTTTAGCTGAATGGATGCAGAAAAAAGGTTTTGAAAATATCGAATCTTTCAAAGGGCATATCGCTATGCAAGAGTCCAATACTCCGATTTTGGAAAGATTGCAATACATGAAGCGTGCCATCAGAGATTTATAATTATTGTTCTAGGATTTTTAAGATTTGATACGAATCGGGTAGTTTTAACAACTTTGAAGTATTCTTCTTAACGGCTGAATACTTCATTTTTCTTATTCTATTTTTCAATTCCAATACCATAGCAGGGACTACGCTAAGTTCAGTAATTCCCATGCCAATTAAAATAGTTGTTGCGGCGGAATGCCCGGCAAGTTCGCCGCATATTCCGACCGGAATTTTCTTACGTGCTGCAGCCTCTGCTGTCATTGCAATCAATTTCAACACTGCGGGATTGAACGAATCAAATCTATCCGAAACAAGCTCATTCGTCCTATCTACAGCCAAAGTATATTGTGTCAAATCATTAGTGCCGATGCTGAAAAAATCAGATAGCTCGGCTAATTCATCTGCCATTAATGCAGCCGACGGGGTTTCAATCATTATTCCGACAGGCATATTAGCGTCAAAATCAATTTGCTCGGCGGACAATTCTTTCTTGCATTCATCAATAATTTGAAGTGATTTTACTAATTCTGAAGTATCGCTGACCATAGGTAACATGAATCTGACGTTTTTATTTATTGATGCTCTTAACACAGACCTGATTTGAGCTTTAAATAATTCGGTTCTTGAAAGTAGATATCGAATTCCCCGAAATCCAAGCGCCGGATTTGATTCTGCATGTGGCATACCTTCGACATATTTATCACTTCCGATGTCAAATGCGCGAATAGTCACAGGATTCGGGTAAATCCTATCTGCAATTTCGCGGTACCACTTGCTTTGAAGCTCTTCACCGGGAATTGTAGAATAATTGATTATCAAACTCTCAGAGCGAACCAAGCCAATTCCTTCTGCACCAACCAAATTAGCAGCATCAATATCGTCGAGTCTGTCAACATTAGCCATTAGATGAATCTTTCTACCATCAGCAGTAACTGCCGGTTCTTTCGCCAATTTCCCGAGTGCAATACGGTGTTTTTCGATTTTCTCAATTTTGTCCTGATATTTTGCGATTAATTCATCATTCGGATTGTAAATCACAAGTCCGGTGAATCCATCAATAATTACAAGATCGTTATTTTTAATGATTCCTGTGGCATCTTTGACGCCGATTACAGCTGGAGTTTCAAATGAACGAGCGAGAATTGAAACGTGAGAAGCAATGCCACCGGCTTCAGTCACAACTGCCAAGGCGCCAGCTTCTTTGTAATTCACAAAATCAGTAGGGGTAAGTGATTGCGCCACCAATACTCTATCATTTGCGATATTATATTGTAAGCATCGCTGCTTCAGCGCTGAAAGTATATGCGTTTTGACATGGTCTAACTCAGTAGCACGTTCACGCAAAATTTTATCTCGTGAATTTAGCAAATATACTTTTTGCTTTTCAAATTCGCGTATCACGGCACTTTCCGCTGTGTAGCCGTCATTTATAAAAGCATTGATTGATTTTTGCAAAAATTCATCATTGATAATTAGTAGATTTGTTTCCAAAATATTAACAGCGCCGGTATTGGATTCGGGTATCCTATCTACTACTGCTTTAAATTCCAAATTCAAATCTTTAAATGCTTGGGTTAATCTGTCTATTTCGAATGAGCTAGTTCCGCTTGATACTTTGTCGTTAGCAGAGATAAAAATTTCAGGTTGAATAACAAGAGCCTTCGCAATCACCACACCGGGCGACGAAGGAATACCCTTAAGAAAACCTGTTGCAATCAATGCCGAAGTTTTTTCCTTAAAAAAGGGTAGTTCTATTTTTAGGTCCGCAAACAAGTTCAAATTTCTCCAAATCCTTGCTCAAACAAATCCGCAATTTCGTTGACAGCTGCTTCTGCATCGTCGCCTTCAGCTCTTATAGTCAACACACATCCGTTTTCTGCGGCTAATGTCATCACTCCGATTATGCTTTTGCCATTAATCATAAACCCATCTCGTATCAAAAAAATCTCAGAATCAAATCTTGAAGACAGCTTAACTAATGATGCCGCAGGTCTTGTATGCAGCCCGGCTCTATTTCTAACTGTCACTTCCTTTTCAATTATTATCATCAAAACAAATAAAAATATTAATAAACTACAAATATAAAGGAAATCGGAGAATAATATCAATGTTTTTAATAAAGATTTGAAAAATATGCAAACAAGTGAAATTGACCATTCAAATCACATCGCCAAAACTCGCTTAATTTCATCGGGACTAATTGCTCCCACCCTGAGTATCTTTGGCTCATCAACGATGCTGATGATAGTTGATTCCATTCTGTATTGAGTTTCGCCGCCATCTAAAATAATTTTTGTTCTTCCGTTGAGACTTGTATATGCTTGATTGGCATTGGTGGCGGATTTTTCACCGCTTAAATTCGCAGAAGTGGCTGCTAAGGGCGAACCCACCATTCTAATAAGTTCGAGGCAAAGTTCATTTGACGGATAACGAATTGACAATGTGGGCAATCCGGACGATACGACGGGATTGACAGCGTCGGAGCGTTTCATAATTATCGCAAGTGGTCCCGGCAAAAATGTTTCGGCAAGTTTGTAAAACAAAATGGGAATATCTTCGCAAAGCATTTCAACTTGATCAATGCTGCAAACGTGAGCAGCTAAGGGATTACTTTTCTCTCGCCCTTTTATTTCGAAGATTTTATCAATTGCTGCTAAATCATAAATTGATGCTCCAAGCCCATAAACGGTCTCAGTTGGAAATACAATTGGATGACCTGCTAAAATCGTTTCCGAACACGATTCTAATGATTTTTCAAAGTCATTCAATCCATCTAATATTGCAGTTTCAATATACATTAACTTAAATTAATAATTAATTAATAAATTTTATAGACATTTCTGCTGCTAAAATATTATTTTTGTTCATTAGAAAAGTATAATTATAGTAAAAAGCATAGTTTATGAAAATTTTTGAAGACCACTATTTATCATCGCTTGATTCATTTGGAGCAATTTTTCGAGAGCTTGACGCAAAACTTTGGGAAAATATAAACCATAACCCAAGTGAATTTGTTTGGCGACAATCAGTGAGTGATGATGCTTTCAAGCAAACTGAATCATTCAAAAAATTCCAAAATGAAAGCGAAGAGCTAAAAATTCAAAATCATGAATTATCAGACATCAGCGAAAATGTAATAGCATATTTTAGCCCCGAAATAGCGATAAATCAATCAATTCCTGCATATGCAGGTGGTTTGGGAATTCTTGCCGGCGACCATTTGAAATCTGCTTCTGATATGAAAATCCCGATGATTGGCATTACCTTGAACTATCGCTATGGCTATTTCAAGCAAAAATTATCAAAATCAGGCGTGCAAATTGCCGAATATGCCGAAATTCTTCCTGAAAAGCACAATATAATTCCGATACTTGATGAAAGCGGTGTCCACAGATTCATTACGATTGAACTGCCCGATTGTGAGTTAAAAGTTATGCTATATCAAATCAAATTTGGAAATACTTTCATTATTTTGCTTGATACTGATTGCGATTTTAATGGTAATTTGCGAAATATCACTCACCATTTGTATGTTGGCGATAGGGAAACGAGATTGCTGCAGGAAATTGTTATGGGAATCGGCGGTATGAGGGCATTGGCTGAACTCGGCATTGAGCCCGCTCGCATTCACATTAACGAAGGTCACGCTGCTTTTGCACTTCTGGAAAAAGCTAAACAACTTATCGCACATAAAGGGCTAAATCTCACTCAAGCTCTTGAACAAGTTAAAAGTGAATCAGTTTTTACGACTCATACACCGATAATTCATGGAAACGAGGAATTTAAACCACAATTAATTCAAAAATATTTTTCAGGGAAATTATTACCTGAAATGATGCATCCTAATGATTTCATGAAATTGGGCTTGATTCAAAATGGCAAAAAAATGTTTTCGATGACAGTTTTGGCACTTAATTTATCCAATAATGTCAATGCTGTAAGTAAATTGCATACTGTAACTTCTAATAAAATGTGGAATAATATTCTTGACAATAGGAAAATTAAAATTAATTCAATTACAAATGGGATTCATTTCCGAACCTGGATTTCTAAAGAATTTGATGAATTATACAGACAGTATTTGGGTTCAAATTATCTTGAAAATTATAATATTGATTATGCAAATATTTTAGAAAGTATCCCCAATAATGAATTAGATTCTGCAAGAAAATCTGCAAAAATCCATTTAATTGATTATTTTAATAATTATTTAATCACCAATCCACCTGCTTATATCAAACGAGATAAATTTAAGGAAGTTTGCACAAATATTGCGGAAGATGCTCTACTAATCGGCTTTGCGAGAAGATTTGCTCCATACAAAAGAGCAGAATTAGTTTTCGAGAATATGGAGCGATTAATTCCAATTTTAAATAATAAATCAAAGCCTATTAAATTATTTATTTCTGGCAAATCACATCCTGCCGATGTTGATGGCAAACGCTTAATTAAAAACATTATTAGAAAAATCCGAGATTATTCCCTTGAAGATAAAATAATATTCTTGGAGAATTATGATATACGCATTGCAAAGAATTTGGTCAGTGCTTGCGATATTTGGCTCAATACTCCGATTCGTACATTAGAAGCGAGCGGAACGTCGGGCATGAAATCTGCTTTGAATGGTGGAATCAATTTCAGTATTCTCGATGGATGGTGGGATGAAGCTTATGATGAATCCAATGGATGGGCAATCGGGGACCAAAATGTAAATGATTTGCCGGATTTGGCACTCGCAAATTCGATTTATGACAGACTCGAAAATACAATTATCCCACTTTATTATTCGAGAAATTCCGAAAGTGGGCAGTGGTATAAAATTATGCGAAATTCCATGAACACTGTCTTGAAACAGTTTCCATCTCATAGAATGCTTGAAGAATACAATTCGATTTATAAAAAATAAAAAAAGGAGTTATTAATTAATAACTCCTTTGATTTTATTTTAAAAAAAATAATTAAATAACAATTGTTTTTTCGTTCATATTTTCAAGATTCTTCACAACGGCTGCTAATGTTTGACCTGCTAACATACCGTCAACCACTCTGTGGTCATAAGTTATAGACGCATACATCATTTGGCGAATCAAAATCAAATCATTTCCTTCGATTTCTTTTACCATTGGTCTCTTCTTGATTGCACCAACGCCAAATATTGCGACTTGCGGTTGGTTTATTATCGGAGTGCCGAATAAAGTGCCAAAAGTACCGACATTAGTCAAAGTGACTGTTCCGCCTTGAATTTCGTCGGGATTTAACTTTTTATTGCGTGCTCTGTTCGCCAAATCATAGATTGAGCGTGCAACACCGGTGATATTGAGCATATCGGAACCCTTAATTACGGGCACAATCAAGTTACCATCGGGCAGTGCAGTTGCAATTCCAAGGTTAATTCTCTTATGGCGAAGAATGTTTTTCCCGTCCACACTGATATTTACCATTGGGAATTGGCGAACTGCATCAATGACTGCTTGAGCGAAGAATGGAGTGTAAGTGAGCTTGAAACCTTCGCGTTTTTCAAATTCAGCTTTCATTTTATTTCTGAAGTTCACAATACCTGTGACGTCAACCTCTGCAACGCTTGTAACGTGTGCGGAAGTATGTTTGGAATAAACCATGTGGTCGGAAATCAATTGGCGAATTCTATCCATCGGTATAACTTCGACATCATCGCCGGTGGGTAGTGAAATCTGCGGAGCTTTTGGTGCAGCCGGAACCGTTGAAGCTGCCTTAGGTGCAGCGGCTGCCGCTGCTTTAGGTGCAGGTGCCGAGCTACGATTTTCGATATAATCCAAAATATCAGTTTTGTTGATTCTACCTTCTAAGCCGGAACCCTTGATTTGTCTGAGTTCTTCGAGTGTAACTCCGTTATCTTCAGCAATTTTTCTAACCAATGGTGAGTAGAAGTTTTCGCCATCGCGTGGAGGAATCTCTTTCGTACCGCCTTCGGCAGGTATAGTAACACTTGCTTTATGAGCGGGTTTTTCTTCTGCGGCGGATTCCTTCTTTGGTTCAGCTTTGGATTCTTTCGGTTCATCAGCTGAAGGAGTAGGTTCTGATTTCGTCTCAACTGTGCCACCACTCGAAATTTTTGCGATAGGCACACCAACTTCGACAGTTTCACCCTCTTGAACCATTATTTCAGCTAAAACGCCCTCTACGGGTGAAGGAACTTCTGTATCTACTTTATCAGTAGAAATTTCGAGAATCATTTGGTCTCGTTCGACTGTATCGCCAACCTTGACGAGCCATTTGGTGACAGTACCTTCTTGAAGTGATTCGCCCATTTTTGGCATCACAACTTCAGTAATTTTGCCACCTTTTGCGGTAGCAGGTGCTTCTTCAGTTGCTTTTTTGGTCTCAGAAGTAGCTTTGGGTTCTTCTTTAGTTTCTTTTTTAGGTTCTTCTTTTGGTTCTTCTTTTGGTTCTTCTTTTGGAGTTTCGGATTTAGCTTCAGTAGATGCAGATGCATCTGTTTCGATAATTGCAATTGCAGTTCCAACTTCTACAGTTTCGCCTTCTGCAACAAGTATTTCAGCTAAAACACCTTCGTTAGGCGATGGGACTTCAGTGTCAACTTTATCAGTCGAGATTTCGAGTATCATCTCGTCACGTTCGACTTTTTCGCCAACTTTTTTCATCCATTTTGTAATCGTACCTTCTTGCAAAGACTCGCCCATTTTTGGCATTACCACTTCTACACGCATTTGGATTTCTCCTCAATATTTTATTTTTATTTTACAAATTTTTAATATCTTAAGAACAAAAAAAGACGAATTTACTAATAAGTAAATTCGTCTTAGAGACTATTAAATGGACTGATTATTTTGGCATGCTGAATATTTTGTCATCCACATCAAAATTTGTGTCTATTTCCGAGAAACTCAACTTCTGAGAAACAACACCATTGGTCTTTATTTCGATTATCTTAGGATAAATAATGCCCTTGTTTTTCAATCTGTCTAAGACCAAAGTTTCTATATTTTGACCGCCGACATTTTGTTCAGTTTTGTACATAAGAAAGCTTATAGAATCGAAGTAAACATCAGCGAAGCTGCCATCAGTTTCGATAAATTTGATAACATGGCATGATCTGCTGCTATCAATTTCTTGAATGCCTTTATATTCGGCTTTTATACCTTGATTTGCATAATTATCGAATGGCAAAGCAGCCAGATTCAAGAAACCTTCTAACTGCGATTTTGTCATATCTGCTTCGGGACCTGTGAGAACTTGGGGGTCAGTTCCTGTCATAGGATTGATAGCCCATACTTCATTTCCGTCATATCCGAAAGACATTTTCATACCCATAACTTCATTTTCCATGTACATTTTGGGCTTTTTAGAGACATAATAAAGATCTACACTCAATCCTTGAGCAGGTATATCCATTTTGCCTTTGATTTTAACGGATTCAATGGAATTGATTTTTTCTTTTCCACCGGTTGCTTTATAACATTTTTCAAGTATGTCAGAAACTTCATCAGCTTGAACTGATACAAATGAAAATGCCATTATAAGTAAAATCGCTGTTGCTAATGTGCGCATAATAAAAAAACTCCTAAATTAAATTAAAATTATTGTGGTCGTCTAAAATCATATTTGTTCATTCCCAAGTCGAATTTTATTTCGACTAATTCATAGGTCACTGGTTCGTTAATTAGAGTTGCTACTACTTTGAAGGGAATACGTATATCATCAACTACTTCATAATCATCCAAATACATTTCAAATGGAATTGATTGACCTTGATGTTCTACTAACTTGACAACACGTCGGAGGTCATAATTAACAGTATCTATGTACAAATCGCTATATACACCATCTTTGTCTTTCATCGAAATCTGAAAAAATGTTTCGCCCCCAAAAGTGCTAAGTTGAGCAAGTTCAAAATGCGAAGTTTCGAGATTGCCATAGACATGTGTAAAGAAAAATTCATACATCATATCGAATTGACTTTCTATATCCGGATTTCCTGGTGCAGCGGGTGCAACAGCTATTTTTAACCATGATTTTACGCCATCATAAACCATGTGCATTCCGCCTCTTTCGTACGAATTTAAGCGATGATAGTATTCTTTCATAAAGTAATAGTCCATTTTTGATTTTCTTTCACCACTGACTTGCTCAAGCTTTGCATGAAAATCTTTCAAACCGGCAAGTTTGTCGAAATTCTTAGCTTTCACGAATCGTTCCATTACTTGCTCTACAGTCACTTTTTCAGCCGACCAAGCATAATTTGAAACAAAACAAATCAAAAAAAGACTTAACAAAAATTTATTCACTATAAATACTCCAATTACATTTTAAACACACTTATTAACGTTTGAGACCGATAAAAGTTATTCATTTGATGATAATTTCTTGATTTTATTAAATTTATCTACAAATTCACCGGCTTCGCGTTTGCTCAAACCATACTTGATACACTGCTCTACATCAAGCTCGGTCGGAGGTAGCAAATCTGCTAAAATTGACAATTCGCCTTGAGTAAGCATTATCGAATTCAGCATATAATGTTCGTAAGCCTCCCACGCAAGAGGTACAATTGCCTTCACGAGCTCTGCCATAGCTTCGGCATAGACTCTGATTTCGTATTGAGCATGAGTGTCCAAACGCAATTTCAGGAAGTGGAAAAGATTGTGCAAATCAATTTTCCAATACCATTCCGTATAGTTCGCGACAGGAAGTACCATGCGGGATAGCTCTCGCGTTAGCCCTTTTTCGAGAAGCGATTGATACAATTCAAAAGACGCCTCATAGTGAGCTTGTGTAGAATCCAATATTTCAGCTGTATGCTCTGATGGAAGCGTTTCATCTGCACGACCCTGCTTATTGATAACGCTTTGGGTGCGGATTTGCTCCGATGAGGGCAAATAAAATTCGTCCTTCATCTCGGAATATCTGCCGCTATACTCGTTCACGTTAGCTGTGCGATGTCGTATCCATTGTCGAGCAACGAAAATCGGCAGCTTGACGTGGAACTTAAACTCAACCATTTCGAATGGGGTAGTGTGTTTGTGACGCATCAAATACCGTATCAAACCGCGGTCCTCATGCACAGTCTTAGTGCCTTTGCCATAGGACACACGAGCCGCTTGGACGATAGACGAATCATCGCCCATCACGTCCACCAATCTCACAAAGCCCTTATCGAGGCATTTTATTTCATTTTCCACTTTGTCATCCAATCAAGATTTCTACATCAAAATATACTTTTACAAGATAACAAACATAAGTATTTATTTCCGATTATGAAAAAATTGGGGAGAAAATATGAATTTGAAATGTACATGTCCCGCATGTCACGTCAGTTTTTATAATTTACAGATAGGGCTGAACTAAATTATAGTCGTAAGTTGTAATAATTGACGATACACTAACTATGGAACAACTGACGGAACACTAAAATTTTTTGTTCCTTTTTTTGATTTCAAGTGTCATTACTAAAAGGGAGAGTATATTCTTTGGGAAAGTTTTTGTATATTTGCCCGTCTGGTCAGGTGTTACACCTGACAGAATTAGAAAATTGAAAGTTTTTATTAAATTGGATGGAGTCTTAACATGAAAAAATTAATAATAACAATACTTTTGTCGAGTATGATAGCTCTTAGTGCTTGTGGTGGCGAGGAGGATGACGAAAATTCTCTTACATCGCCGTCAACAAGCGGAAAAGGCACACTTTCATTCCTCCTAAATGGTGAAGTATGGCGACCTAAAACAGAGTTATCATTTCCATTTAGCTCGTCTCATGGTATGCAGATAGCTGCAAATAAAAATGACACCAACAGCCATAATAGGGTAAATGAATTAATTTTCATAGATATAGGTGCTAATAACTGGGATAAAAAACATTTCATTAATTTTAAAATTGATAGTGTAATGCACGAGGGACAATATAAAATTAAAGAGGCAGAGTTTATTTCACCAAACAATAACCGATATAATATAATTGATGAAGATTTGAATTCTAATTTTGTTATTTTATCAAAAATTCACCGTGATTACAAGCCTGCATATGTTGATGATAGAAATGTTTTAACTTGGGGACATTATACAATGGATTCGTTTGTAAGTGGAACATTTGAAATGACTTTGAAGAACAAAAACGGAGATTCAGTTGTTATCACTAATGGTAGGTTCGATTTGAAGAATCAAGGATATAGTAATTATTAGAATAGGAGTCTTAACATGAAAAAACTCATAATAGCAATACTTTTGTCGAGTATGATAGCTCTTAGTGCTTGTGGTGGCGAGGAGGATGAAGAAAATTCTCTTACATCGCCATCAACAAGTGGGAAAGGCACAATTTCATTACTTCTAAATGGTGATGTATGGAGACCTGAAACAGAGTTTAATTTTCCTCATACGCTGTTATCTCACGGAATGCGAATTGAACCTCAAAACGTTGATAGTTCTGGTAATAAGACCAATGATTTAGTTAAAATTACTATTGGAGCTAATCGAAAAAAGGGCAATGAAGACTTAGAATTTTTTGTTGAAGATGTATTCGAAAGCGGAGTTTATCAGATTAAAAAAGCAAGATTTTGGTTAAATAAGGAAACTTTTTTGATTGATACACTTATGTATGAAAGAAATTATATTGAAATTACAAATATAAGTAAAGATTATAGTGATGCTTATTATGATACTTTGTCTAACAAAATCATAAACGGTAGATATAGCAAAAATACAATTGTTAGTGGTAAATTTGAAATTCATTTAGTTTCAAACTCAGGTCAAAAAATTCAAATTACTCAAGGTAGATTTGATTTGAAGAATCAAGGTTATTCAGATTACTAAAATCCCGTCCCGTCAGTTGTTTACTAAGACGACCCTATAACGGTATCGGCAACACTACAAATATCAGAACGTCCCAAACGGCATGTGAGATGATTCCCGGGACTACATTTCGATATTTGGCGTACATCAAACTCCAATGTATGCCCAATACCAAAGCCGCCAATAGCAACATGGGATTGAGCGCCCAAATATGCACCATCGAATAAAGCAAAATTGCGATTATCGTTCCGCGCTTGACGCCAATTTTTTGGATTAGTCGCTCTTGGATGAATCCGCGCCAGAAAATCTCCTCTGCCGGTGCAATCAAAAATAACAGCAATGTTGCGATGAGCAGCGGGTCTGCTTGTGTCCGCGTTTGGTAAATTGCTTGAATTTGGGGTATTGTCCAATCAAAAAATTGCACAAACAACCACACTCCAAACCTCGAAAGCAGATATAGCAATACCGCATGGGCTAATCCAATCCACACATATTTCCACTCAAATTTGAACAGTTCTTTCAATCTGTGCTTCTCGTTGAAGAGTGCAAAAATTGCCAATCCGGTAGCAGCCGGTGTCATCACATACCAAAAGTAGTTGTGATGTATGAGATGGGTTAGCTCAGTAAATCCCGCAAACATCAAAAACCAAAGTATAAATGCGGCTACGATTCCGACTATTAGCATATAAGCGTCAAATTATGTTGAACAAACAAAATTTAACGCTTAATGCGGCAAGTTTATTTTAAAAAAAAATCCCTTCACATAAATGCAAAGGGATTTGTAGTATATCAATTGTGTGTTAAATCACTGTAGCCAAAACAAGTGCAACAATTGAAATCAACTTTATTAATATATTAATCGAAGGTCCTGAAGTGTCTTTGAATGGGTCGCCGACAGTATCACCGGTGACTGCTGCTTTGTGAGCTTCCGAGCCTTTGTAATACATCACGCCATCAATATTGACGCCTTCTTCAAACATTTTCTTAGCATTATCCCATGCACCACCGGCATTAGATTGGAAAATCGCCATCAACACGCCCACAACCGTTACACCTGCCAACATTCCACCTAAGGTTTCGGCACCAAATGAGAATCCGACAACTATCGGAGCAGCAACAGCAAGTAAGCCCGGCAACATCATTTCCTTGATTGAAGCTTTGGTAGAAATTTCAACACATTTTGCGTATTCAGCTTTGCCTTCGGCTTCGTTGTAAATACGTTTGTCGTCATTAGACCAAGTTTCGAATTCGTGACCATCATTTTTGCGAAGTACAGTAAGTGCAGCTTTTAGTTGAGGAATTTCAAGGAATTGGCGTCTAACTTCTTGAATCATTGATTTGGCTGCTCTACCTACAGCACCCATAGCGAGTGCCGAGAATACGAACGGCAACAAGCCACCCAAAAATAACCCGACTATGACATTTGCTTTTGAAATATCAATAGTTTTGATTCCTGCGGCAGTCATATATGCACCAAAAAGCGCTAAAGCTGTAAGTGCAGCCGAACCGATTGCGAAACCTTTACCAATAGCGGCTGTAGAATTTCCTACTGCGTCTAATTTATCTGTACGTTGTCTGACTTCTTTTGGCAATTCAGCCATTTCAGCAATACCGCCGGCATTGTCAGAAATTGGTCCATAAGCATCAACAGCTAATTGGATACCCGTAGTCGCAAGCATACCGACAGCGGCAATTGCTATACCATATAAATTTGCAAAATGGAAAGAAACGAGAATTGCAATTGAAATCAATATAATCGGACCGGCAGTAGAAATCATACCTGTTCCAAGTCCGGCAATAATATTAGTAGCCGAGCCTGTGAGCGATTGTTCCGCAATTTTACGAACGGGAGGTTTGCCTAATCCTGTGTAATATTCTGTAATTAAACCAATTCCAACACCTGCAATTAGACCAACAATTGTTGATAAAAATATGCCGAGCGAAGTAATTGTTAATGTAGTTCCATAAAGTGGGTCATTGAATACCCAAGTAGAGGGCAATACCCAAGATATAATTCCATAGGAAGCGATAATCATAAGAATTGAAGCAATGAAAGTACCTTGGTTTAGAGCTTTTTGTGGGTCGCCGCCTTCCTTAACATTCACGAAAAATGTACCGAAAATAGAGACGATAATTCCCGCAGAGGCTAAAAGTAGAGGCAAAACGATTGCACTTAATCCGCCAAAAGGTGTACCTTGGAATTCCGGCAAAGCGTAGAATGCAACACCGAGAACCATAGTCGCCAAAATTGAACCAACGTATGATTCGAACAAGTCAGCGCCCATGCCAGCAACGTCGCCAACGTTATCGCCGACGTTATCAGCTATAGTAGCGGGATTGAGTGGATGGTCTTCTGGGATTCCGGCTTCAACTTTTCCAACTAAGTCAGCACCAACGTCCGCAGCTTTGGTGTAAATACCGCCGCCGACTCTTGCAAACAACGCAATTGAAGATGCACCAAAAGAAAATCCTGTTAAAATTGCAATAATTTGATTGACATTATGAACATCATCAATACCCATAATCGAGGAATAAACCAGGAATAAAACGCTTAAACCCAATATTCCAAGTCCTACAACGCCCATTCCCATGACTGAGCCGCCGGTGAAAGCAACTTTCAAAGCTTTATTCAAGCTGGTTCTTGCAGCGTTGGTTGTTCTGACGTTCGCTTTAGTAGCGACATTCATTCCGATATTTCCGGCTAAAGCGGAGCAAAGTGCACCGACGATAAAGGAAAGTGCAATGAGAGGCGATGAATCAGGAACATTTGCTCCTTGTATAGCTAATAATATAGCCGCAGCAATAACGAAGAAGAATAACACCTTATATTCTGCTTTTAAAAACGCTTTTGCACCGTCGGATATGAACAAGGCAATATTTTGCATCTTCTCATTTCCGGGGTCTTGTTTTGTTACCCATTGGGCTTTAATGTAGGTGAAAATCAGGGCTATCAAACCCGTGGCAGGTACTAAGTACAGCAATTCAATCATATTGTTATTAAATTTGTATTATGGAACATATTTGTAAATTTACTTGCATATTTATATAAATTCAAAAACTCAATTAAATAAAAATCAAACATTTAACTTGTCAATTGACTATAAACCTATAATTTAGAAAAATATTGTTTAGTGTGGATAATAATTTTCTATGTTTAATCAAATTCTCAAACTAAGTGCTGCTCTAAGTTGTTTCAAAGCGTCTGCACGGTGGCTGAGTTTATTCTTAGAAATGCTATCCATTTCCGCAAAAGTAATGTCGAAATTATCGGGGATAAAAATCGGGTCGTAGCCAAATCCCATGCTCCCACGCTCTTCATTAATGATTTGTCCTTCGACTTTGCCGTTCGCAAAAATTGTTTGAGTGCCGTCGAAATAACAAATCACACATCTAAACCGAGCTGTGACAAGCTCTGAAAAATTTAATTCTGAGCGTAATTTCTCCCGATTTGCTTTATCGTCGCCGTCAATTCCGGCATATCGAGCGGAATTGATTCCGGGCAAACCGTCCAATTGGTCAACTTCCAATCCGGAATCATCTGCAATTACCGGAATTCGGGCAGCTTCATAAAAGGCTCGAGCTTTGATTTCTGCGTTTTGTTCAAAGCTTGTTCCGTTTTCATCAGGGTTAATATTTATTCCCAAACTCATTGGAGTTACGATTTCCAATCCGTCAATATCAGATAAAATGGCTCTAATTTCTTCGATTTTATGCTGATTATTTGTTGCTGCTAATAGTGTCATAAATGATAGTTATTTAATAATTCGCGAACTGCTTGAGTAGGAGTGATAATGCCATCTAAGACGTTCTTTTCAATTTCGGGGCGCAAATTTGTGATGATTTTGTTATTATAAAATTGATTTTTAATTTCTTCTTCAATCATTGCATAAATCCAATCTATAACTTGCTTTTTCCGTCTCGAATCGAAAACACCCGAAGATTTGACATTGATTAGGAACTCGTTAATGGCAGTCCAAACTTCGGAAACACCTGTTTTGTTCAATGCCGAACATGTGAAAACTTTGGGTATCCATCCTTCGGTTGCGGGAGTTAATAGTTGTGTAGCGTTTTGGTAGGCACTTTGAGTCAATTGGGCGCGCTCAAGATATTTTCCTTCGGCTTTGTTAATCACCAAAATATCGGCTAATTCTACAACGCCCTTTTTAATTCCTTGCAATTCATCGCCCGAGCCCGGCAAAAGTAAAAGTAAAAAGCAATCCACCATAGAACGAACGGTGATTTCGCTTTGCCCGACTCCAATAGTTTCGATTAAAATAACATCGAATCCTGCGGCTTCACAAGCTATGATTGATTCTTTTGTTTTGCGAGCAACTCCACCGAGCGTACCACCGGAAGGCGAAGGGCGGATAAATGCGTTTTCCTGGTTGCTTAGTTCCTCCATACGCGTTTTGTCGCCCAAAATAGCACCTTTAGAAATAGTACTGCTGGGGTCAATTGCCAAAACTGCCACTTTAGAACCGTTACGACAGAGATAAGTTCCCAATGCTTCGATAAATGTGCTTTTTCCGGCTCCGGGCGGTCCGGTAATACCGATTCGGACTGATTTCCCTGAATGAGGGAGAAGCTGCTTCAATAATAATTGTGCTTTGTCAATATGTGCTTGAAGATTGCTTTCAATCAAAGTGATAGATTTGGACAATAATACTCTATCGCCACTAATCACACCTTGTGCTAAAGTGTCAATATCAATATCTTGTTTGCCGAGTCTTTTGTTTTTTTGAGGCGAACTCTCAAGTGTAATTCCCGGCATGACAGAGGTTGTGAATTCGTCACCACTGTCATCAGGGACCCATTCGGGCTTTACTTTCTTTTTCATCAATTCAATATAAGTTTTTCGCTAATCAGTTTATTTCCGTATTTCAAAATTACGTAATAAATTCCTGAAACGAAATTTTCTTTATCGAGCACGACTGAATGCGAATGATTCAAATCCAAATTAAGATTTGATGCTTTGTATCTTACATTGCCCAAGAAATCAACAATTTCAATTTCTGCATCAACAACCAAATCACTTGGGCTTATTCGCAATTCGTTAGAAGTTGGATTGGGAAAAATTCTCAACCATCTAATGCTACCTGAACTGTTTGGTTTAATTGATTGAACATTTGACACTAACTCAATAATTCTGTCATCTTCGGCTTTGGGCGAGCCTCTGCCATCTCTGTTGCTTGTTGAAATGAAAATTCTGCCGTTGGGGGAGATGCAAATATCTCTCAATCTGCCAAATTGCCCGTCAATAACATTTTCTTCGCTTGTTACACTTTTTCCATCGGGAGATAATTTCAAAAGAACCAGTTTTTGTGCTTTAAGTGTTGTGAGCAATAAGGAATTTTTCCAATTAGGGAACAAATCGCCATTATAATAATCCAAACCTGCTGCTGCTACTGTAAATGTCGGATATAGTGACTTAATTGGTTCAACGATATTATTCGCTTCGCAAAATGCAATTTCTTGTGGTGTATCGCAATAGCCGTTTACAGTGGGCCATCCGTAGTTGCGACCTTTTTCTATGATATTTACTTCGTCATCAGTACTCGGACCGTGTTCGGAGGAATATAGTATTCCATTTACCATAACTAATCCTTGAGGGTTGCGATGCCCAAAACTCCAAACTAAACTTCCGGGAAATGGATTATCCGAAGGTACACTACCGTCAAGATTCATTCTCAGCACTTTGCCATTTATGCTTTCAGTATTTTGAGCCGATGAACTATTTCCGGCATCACCAATTGTAGCAAATAATTTCAAATCCTCGTCTATCCAAAGTCTTGCACCGTCATGAATTCCTGCACCCGGAATATTTTCAAGTAAAGTAATCGGCGATTCTAAAGCTGTACCGTTATAAGTTAGTCTGATAATTTTAATTCGTGTTGATGAATTTGCTCCATATGTATAAACCACATATACATAAGGCTCGGTAGCAAAGTTTGGGTGTAATACCATTCCCATTAATCCACGTTCACTGCCTTGCAAAACGTCATCAATATTATATAGAACTTGCAATGCACCTGATTCAGGATTAACTCTGCTGATTCTGCCGTATCTTTCGGTCATCCAGATGTGATCATCCGGTCCCCATAGTATTTCCCAAGGAGTATTCAAATTCGTTGCCACATTTCTTGTAGTGAAAGTTTCCTGGGCATGGTTGGTTTCGCAAGCACAGAACCCCACAAGTAAACATGCAATCAAGAGCGATTTATAAGTTTTCATAATTCAAATCTTTATTTGTGAACTAAATAAATTCACGTTTTGATTTGGGCAATATTATTTTTGGGCAACATAAAAGCCAAAATAACGACGAAAATGCCAATTATACTAACAAATAGAAATGAACTCATATAGCTTTGAATGCTGTTGCCCAGACTTGTTATCAATGCTCCCAGCAGTGCAGCACTAATGATTTGTCCTGTTCCCGTAGAAACCGTGACTACGCCTTGCCCTGATGCTCGCATGCCTCTATCGGTGTTGCTATTGACTAAAAATCTGAGTGGGGCACCCAATAATGCAGCTAAACTGAGCCCTATCAAAATTCCGCCCGAATACATCCAATAAAGTTCGTCGCCTTTGAACCCAACAAGTAGGAATCCGAATGAAGTCAGTAAACCCGCTATCATTAGCGTTAATCTTGGTCCAATTTTATCGGTAGCTCTCCCTGAGAGTAATGCTCCAATCAACATCGCAACTACCATTGGTATCAACATGAAACTTGCTGTCGAATCAGATACTCCGAAAGTTTTAGTCAACATCGAGGGGACAAAAATTACAGCTGCTTCAGCCAAACCTGCACATAGCCCCAAAAGGAAAGTCAGTCTCAGAACCGGATTTTGGAGCAGTTCAATTTTGATTATACCGTCTTCGGCTTTTTCTTCAACTTTGTAAAATATTGGCAAAGCTATAATAGCATAAAGCACAAAAGGCAAAACTTGCCAAGATACAATGCTATTCAAAAAATTATCGGATTCGATTCTGTTTATTCCGATTGATAATGCGGCGAGTGCACTAATGAGCAAAAAAGTGCCAAGGAGGTCAAATTTCTTCCTCCTTTTTTTGACAAGTGACGGGAGTAAAGTCCTTGAAAAATATATGACAACGATGGCAATTGGAATGTTAATAACAAATATAAATTGCCAATTATACATCAACAAAAGTCCGCCAACAATTGGTCCAATTATAAATGCTAAACCAAAAACGGCTCCAATCATACCGAGAGCGGAGCCTTGTTTTTCTTTTGGGAAAGTATCGCCAATTACAGCCGAAGCAACGGGAAATATCCCTCCCGAGCCAAATCCTTGTATCGCTCTGCCAATCAAAACTGTGGTGAAATCAGGTGCTAAAGCAATAACAATCGAGCCGATTCCGAACAATGCCACATCAATGATATAAATAATTCGCCTGCCGTGTATGTCGGATAGTTTTGACATCAATGGTGCAGAAAGCATGTTCATCAACAAATAAATATTGATTACCCAAGATGCATCTCTGGTGGAGATGTTGAACGCAGATTTAATAGCCGGAAGTGCAGGTCCAATAATAGCTATATCTAACGCACCCATAAGCACTCCCGTGAATAGGAGCGCCATTAACTTATAATTTACCTTAACTTGAGATGACTTTTCAGAAAGGGACATCTTCGTTTTCAGGCACAACGATACCGTCATCAAATGAATTTGAGACTTGGTCTGTGTTGTTTTCGATTCTCCAAGCATCTAACATATTGAAATACATAGTATTTCCGTCCTTTTCCCATTTTCTGCCTTTTAAATTAAAATGCACTTTGACAGAAGAACCGACACCAAAATTATCAATCAATGCACATTTGTCCTGTACTAATTGAAATTTGAGGAAATCAGTATAAGTTGAGGCATTATTATAGGAACTGACTTCAATCACGAATTCTCGCTTTTTGAATGTATCATTTACTTGTTGTTCATCAAATTTTTCAACTAATTTACCTGTTACATCAAATGACATAAAACCTCCGAATTAATAATTAATTTTATTACCACCAATCCAAGTTGACTCTACATGGTTGATGCCAAAATGATAAAAAATATCTGTGTATGAATCGCAATTACAAATTATGAAATCAGCATCTTTGCCAATTTCAAGGCTTCCCTTTATCGTTGAAAGTTCTAAGGCTCTTGCACCGTGCAATGTTGCGGCAACAATAGCTTCCTCTGCAGTCATTTTCATATTGATTACAGAAAGTGATAAAATCAGTTGCATATTTTCCGTAAAACTCGAACCCGGATTTGTATCGGTAGAAATTGCAACTATAAGTCCCGAATCAATCATTTTTCTTGCATCGGCATAAGGCATTCGGATAAAATACGCTGTTCCGGGCAACAAACAAGCAACAGTTTGGCTTTGCTTCAATGCTTCGATTGATTCGTCCGAGACAAAAAGCAAATGGTCAGCAGAAACGGCTCCTAATTCTGCCGCTAATTTTGCAGCTGAAACATCGGCAAGCTCATCAGCATGCACTTTCAATTTCAATCCGGCTTCTTTTGCTGCTCTGAGGACTCTTTCGCCTTGCTCGAGTGTGTAATATCCTTTGTCAATGAACACATCGCAATATTCGGCAATTCCTTGCTCAACTACAGCCGGAATCATCTCATTGCAAATTAAATCCACATATCCGTCGCGGTCATTTTTGAATTCAGGTGCAAAATCGTGTGCACCCAAAAATGTCGCTTTGATATTTATCGGGAGTTCATCTGCCAATAATTTAATTGCTGATAGTTGGTTCAATTCTCCAAGCAAATTTAGCGAATATCCGCTTTTAATTTCAACCGTAGTCGTACCGTGTTTCATTGCCGAAATTGCAAGCTTCATACCGTTTTGAAATAATTCTTCGATGCTGGCATTGCGTGTAGCTTTAACTGTGGTTTGGATTCCACCACCTTCTTCGGCAATTTGTTGATATGTCACGCCTCTTAATCTGCGGGCAAATTCCGATGAGCGATTCCCGGCAAAAACTATGTGAGTATGTGAATCAACAAATCCGGGAAGAATAGTTTTTCCCTTTGCATCATAAGTTTCAGTTGGGTGAATATTATTAGTTTTAATGAATTCTAATGCAGCAATTGTTGTCCCGACGAATCGAATTTTTTCGTCAAATAATATGGCACCATCATGGATTTCGCCGATATTATTCATCTCCGCACCGATTTTTTCGGTTTTTCCCTGAGCGTCAACAGTAACTAAAGAACTAATATGTTTAATGAATTTCATAGTATTACAAATTTATACTTAATTTCCTAACAGCAAAAATGCTTTTATAAAATCGTCAATATCGCCGTCCATTACAGCGTGAATATCGGTGCGTTTGAACTCTGACCTGTGGTCGTTGACCATAGTATAAGGCTGGAACACGTATGAGCGAATTTGACTGCCCCATTCAATTCGTTTTTTGGTTCCTTCGATTGCAGCTTTTGCGGCTTCTTCTTCCTCGCGGAGTTTTTGGTAAATTCGAGATTTGAGCATTTTGATTGCACGTTCGCGATTTTGAAATTGAGAACGTTCTTCTTGGCAAGCTACAACGATACCTGTCGGTAAATGTCGCAATCTGACTGCAGTTTCAACTTTATTAACATTCTGACCGCCCTTGCCTCCAGCTCTAAAAGTATCCCAATCTAAGTCAGCAGGGTTGATTTCGATTGCGACATCATCATCAACTTCCGGAAATACGAATACTGATGCAAAAGATGTGTGGCGCCTTGCATTGCTATCAAAAGGGGAGATGCGGACTAATCTGTGAACTCCATTTTCCGCTTTAAGATATCCAAAAGCAAATTTCCCTGCAAATTCTAAAGTAGCGGACTTAATACCTGCACCGTCGCCGTCCAATCTGTCGAGTAGTGAAACTTTGAATTTTCTGCGTTCGCCCCATCTGATATACATTCTCATTAGCATTTCAGCCCAATCTTGAGCCTCCGTTCCACCGGCTCCGGCATTAATATTCAAAAGTGCCGTTCTGTCGTCATCTTGTCCGCCCAACATATTCCGAACTTCGAGCTCTTCTACGAAATCATTCGCCTTTTTAATTTCATCATTGATTTCCTGTTCGAGCGAATTATCTTCGGTTTCATTTGCAATTTGCCACATTGTTAGGGCATCTTCAATTGCGTCTGCCATTTCTTGCCAAACGTTTACCCATTCATTTAGCTCAGACGTTTCTTGCATCAGCTTTTTAGCTTTTGCTGTATCATTCCAAAAGTCTTCAGATTCGCTTAGCTCACGATTTGCTTCAATAGTTGATTGTTTGCCGTCAATGTCAAAGGAACCTCCGCAAATTGTTCGAGCGAGTTTGCAAATCTTTTATCAGTTCTTTTTGTGGTTCAAACATTTCACAACACCATTTTCATAATTTCACATTTAACATTTTCAAGACGAGAACAAGCAACTTTATTGTGATATTGATTACAATTGTCACTATTTGATATTTCTTGCACTATTCTAGGATTTGTCGCTATGATATTCACTTTAAATTACTTGATTTCTCAAAAAATGAGTAATTTTGTATGAATTTATAATAATAATTGACAGATAAAAATGATGTCCGAAATAAAAATTCATGAAGTAGGATTGCGAGACGGCTTGCAAAATGAATCAAAAATTCTACCTACACAAAATAAAATCGAATGGGCTGAAAAATTGGCTCAATCAGGCATAGACATTTTGCAAATCGGGTCTTTTGTTCACCCAACAAAGATGCCTCAAATGGCAGACACAGACGAAATTTTGGAATATTTCAAATCACATAAGCCCACTATCACTCTATCTGCATTAGTTCTCAACGAAAAAGGACTTGAACGTGCATACGCTTCACAAGTGGATTTGATATGTATGGGAGTTTCGGCAAGTGAAACTCACTCTCAAAAAAACACGGGAATGAGCGTAAGCAATGCTTTAGAGCGAATATCCAAGATGGCGATTGATGCAAAAAGTAATGGTAGCAATGTACAGGTCTCCGTCCAATCTGCTTTTGGTTGCGGATTTGAAGGCAAAATTAGCGAGAAGACTGTTTTATCAATCATCGAAAGCTACTTCAACAAGAGTTTGAATAATATCTCGCTCGCCGATACCGCAGGACACGCATATCCACAGCAAGTAGAGCGAATAATTCAAGAGGTTTACCGAATGAATAAAGATGCCAACATCACTGTGCATTTCCATAATACTTACGGGCTTGGAATCGCGAATTGCTATGCTGCAATGAATTGCGGTGTGAAAACTTTTGAGACTGCTTTTGGAGGCTTAGGTGGATGCCCTTTTACAAAAGTTGCAGCAGGGAACGTTTCAACTGAGGATTTTGTGCATTTACTACATCGAAACGAATTGAGAACTGATATACAAATTGAAAAAATCACTGAAGTGTCGCGATTAGCCGAAGCCTTTTTCGAGAAAAAATTGCAAAGCTATGTTTATAATACCGGTATAGTAAATTATTAAGAGGCAACCAAAATGAAAATTTTAGAAGGAATTCTCGTTTTAGATTTGACAAACGTTTTGTCGGGACCTTTTGCAACGCTTCACTTGGCATGGCTCGGCGCAGAAGTTATCAAGGTCGAAAATCCTGTTGGGGGAGACTTGGCTCGCAATCTCGGATGCGTCAAGGAATACAACGATATGCTCATGGGCACCAGCTTCATAGCACAAAATTGCAACAAAAAATCTATGACTTTGAACTTGAAGAAAGATAAAGCGAAAGAAATTTTTATAGAATTGGTTAGAATATCTGATATCGTTGTCGAAAACTTTCGTCCGGGAGTTATGGACAGACTTGGTCTGGGATATGAAGAATTGAAAAAACATAATCAAAAACTGATTTACTGTGCTATATCAGGTTTCGGTCAAACAGGTCCCGATGCCAACAAACCTGCATATGACCAAATTATCCAAGGTTTGAGCGGCGTGATGGCGATAAATGGCGACGAAACTCTCAATCCATTGCGTGCAGGATTTCCCGTTTGCGACACTGTCGGCGGGCTTAATGCAGCATTCGCAATTATGTCCGCTATGTATCATCGGGAGCGAACCGGCGAGGGGCAGTTCATTGATGTTGCATTGATTGATTCCACAATGCCATTGCTCGGTTGGGTAGCCGCAAACTTAATGATAGGAGGGCAAGAGCCGCCACTATTGGGCAATGACAACTTTTCATCTGCTCCGAGTGGTACTTTCAAAACTAAAGACGGTCACATAAATATTGCTGCAAACAAGCAAGAGCAGTGGGAAGATTTGGCTGATATTTTGGAACTATCCGAATTGAAGGACGACCCAAGATTTAAGATTCGCGACCACAGGAAAAAACATAGATTCGAACTCACTCCATATATTAACGAAAAACTTCAAGCAAAAGAGACAAAATATTGGGTTGAGCTGTTGAATAAATCGGGCATTCCGGCAGGGGAAATCTTAAAACTTGGCGATGCCCTTGACAGCCCTCAAATTCGCCATAGAAATACTTTTACAAATGTGGAAATAGACGGAATCGGAACAGTCGCAGCGTTCAACTCAACAGCGAAATTCAGCAAAACGGAATCGAATGTGACCAAAGCACCACCGAAACTTTCAGAGCACACGCGGGAGATTTTGTCATTAATTGGGCTCAATGACGAAGACGCTTCAAAGCTAAAATCTGAAGATGTAATATAGCCAATCAAGCAATTTAATATTGTCAAAAGCGTGTTCATAGCATTGTTGAATGATTAATATTGATATCGAAAATGAAAAAAGCAGTTTTATGTGAATTCGGAGAATCTCATGACGATATATTTTTCGCTCAATTTGAATTTTTGAAGCAATCCGGTTACGAAACTTTTTTCATTGGCAATTCGATTTTTGGCGATAGAATGAAAAATTATCCCAACATTGACCACCTTTATTTTTTGGAATTTGGCAAAGGGAAAATTAGTGATTTCAAGCAAATCCGGGAAACTTGGAGAATTATCAAGCAAAATGAAATCAATAATATTATTTTGAACACTATTGGCGGAACTCCTGTAAGAAATTTCTGCTTATTTCCATTTGGCAATAGAAACATAGCAGGTATAATACATAATGCCGGAAATCTGACAAGCAGAAGTTTCACTTATAATAGAATCATTAAGCCCAAAATAAAAAAAATATTCGCCTTGAATAAATATATTTGGGATAATATTAAAACTGATGCAAAGTTAAATAAATCATGGATTTATCCGATTTCGTATCCTGATTATACACCAAAAATCAATAAACCAAGCGATGAATTTTGGGTAGTAATCCCAGGGCTGGTCGAATCCGACAGAAGAGATTACTTTCATCTGTTAGATTCGCTCATAGCCAAGAGATTGCCTGAAAACATTAAATTTATCCTCTTAGGCAAATCTCAGCATTCAAAAGGCTACGGCAATGAAATTCGAAAAATAATTAATGAAAATAATTTGCAGAATAATATAATCATGTTCGATGATTTCGTTGATTGGGATACATTTCGTTCATATATTACCAAGGCTGACTTATTGGCAACGCTGATTCATCCCGAATATGCCAACTTCGCTAATTATTCGACAAACAAAATCAGCGGAACATACCTTTTATCTTTCGGACATAATGTTCCGCTACTGAGCCACGAACACTTCATGACCTATGATGATATCAAGACTTCATCTCTTTTTTACAATCAGGGAAATTTAGCCGAAAGGATAGATTTTTTATACCAAAATCGTCAATACATCGAAAAAGTTAAATTGCATATGAATTCCAACCCTAATTTCGACTTCGAATTCAACAGAATGAAATATATTTCACTAATCGAAAGTTAATCCATCTACCGCTTCGAAATAGTTTTCTTCTGCTTGGTTTTTGATTCATCAGTGATTTTCATGTTTTTCAGCTCTTCGAGATATTGCAAATCTTTGACTCTCGCTGGACTATAGCCCAGAGCTTCGAAGTCCATGATGCCGGTGGGTGAGTGGCAATCTTTACATTCGAATGCTTTGCCGGTTATTCCATGGTTGACCATCAATGTGCCGAATTGACGCATCCAATTTGGTTCGACATTGACAAGTTTGCCATCTTTCAGCGGATATTCGGTTTTCCAGCCGTCAACGCCGAAGTAGTACATAAATTCATCCATCATATAGAGTTTGAAGGGTGTTTCGTACATACGCTTGACAATTGGATGTTGAATAGCCTTCATGACTGCGTTTCTTGTTTTGCCGGTCTGATAGTATGTCGGGTAATCGAATGGCAATATCATAGCTCCGTATGGTCCTTGATTGGTCATATCTTCATACATATTGGCATTAAACAATTTGAATGGATATATTTTGCTTTTCCCTTGTTTCATGATCGAGCGAAGGTTTTTCTCAATCATTTCTGCTCGTTTTTTAACAGTTTCAGGAGGAAGAACGCTCAAAGTATTCGTAACGCGCTCCACGTATTGGTCTATGTCAATGTCAGGATATTGTTTTTTCAGTTCGATTGCGGCATTTCTGACGGCAAGAATGATTTCCGGGTCGGTGATTTTTGTCAGTTGATTCATCAATGGATTGTAAAGTCCCAAACCATTTGGATTGTCTCCTAAGGCATTTGCTAGGAAAGTTCCGTTGCCGTTGAACCATAAATATGCGAAGCCTTTGCCGGCTTGACCTGAACGGTAAATATCAGTTGGTGTGTACAATCCTTCTTCGGGTTCGTAAGTCGGATAGACCCAATCACGGAGCACAACATTCTTATTTTCAAGATGAGTTATGTGGCAAGTTTCGCAAGCCAAACGATTCACGTGCCCATTCAAAATCACTCTGAATTGCTTGCTGCGAGTGTGCGGAGCGTCGGTATGACAATTTTCACAAGCTACTTCTACGTCGGGCAAATCATTCGATACAAGGTCTGTGCCTTTTGTACCGCGGGGTAATTTATGACCCTGAGGCACATGGCAATCTGTACATTGCAAACCTGCTTTGTAATGAACGTCGTTTTCGTAGCTGAAGGGGTTTCCACGCTTAGCTCCGGGATGTAGTAATCGCTGATTTTTGTAGCCTAAGCTTTTTGCTGAAACATTATTTTCGTACAAATCTCCACCCATATTATGTTGGTGGCAATTCAAACAGTTGTCGTTTTGTGGTTTACCTACTGTTAGTGCGGCGCGCATTGTCCTATCTTGATTCCAACGAGTGCCATTGTCATCTTTTACAACATATTTATAATTCATATCGTAGGATTGGGAGTGACATATTAGGCAATCAATTCCGTCTTGAACAAATGTTGGTATGTCTCCAATCGGCATCATCAATTCTGTTGCCGGGTGATAATTCCCACCAATGTGACATTGCCCGCAACCTTCGCTTCTCCAAACAGTTTTTGATGATTTTGATACTTCGCCATTTTCGTCATGATGTTCGGGTGTAGTTTCTACTAATGCTGCCCACCCGGTCCACGAAAAGCTGCCGGGAATGCCACAAGCTCTGTCAATTTTCCCTACAGGAATTTTTTGCATTCCTTCGTTGACCTTTCTACCATCGTAACCGTAAGTTGAAAAAACGTCACCTGAACTTTGGAATTTAAAGTGAACAGTCGAAAGGACGTCTTCCATTGTGTTTACCTTTTTGCTGCTTCCATCAGGCAAATGGACATTCATTGTTTCATGGCATTGCAAACATGTTTTGGGTCCTTCGTACTGTCTAATTCCGGCATCACGGAAGTATTTTATATGGCTGAATTCGTTTTTTTGCTTATAGGAACGTGTTCGCATCAAAGTATTGATTCTTACGCTTCGCGAAAATTCATCTTCTTCGCTAATTGACTTATTAGCTCTTTGGAGCCTCAATTCCTTTGTCAAATCTTCAGCTAATGCTTCGAACTCTGAATCTGTAAGTTCGACAGAAGTGTCGAACGTTAAGCGTTCATTGGTTACACCTGTGTAGGATTCAAAAATTGGATTGTAAAGAAATGTCATAAAAATCAAGGCGAATACGCCAATTGCAATCAATGAATATGCTGCCCAAGCTCTTTTGTTTCTCGGTTTCAAAGGCGAAAAGAAATTTGATAATTTTTCTGTGAATTTCATTTTATACTCTTTTAAATTTTATTTTTATTAGTTATTATTCTTAGTATTATATGGAAAGCGATTCCACTCATTGTGGCGATTAGGATGATTAAACTCAAAATATCAAGTGTTGCATTCCTTGTCGAGCCGATAACGTAAGCCCGGCTGAGCAATGAACCGTTTACAAAACCGTAACTTTTGCGGTCTTCTCTTAAAGTATAGCGATAAAGTTTATCGAAAAGCTTTGTATCCTTTGTATGGCAATTCTCACAGTTTCTGAGAGCCTTGTCTTTACTCATAATATTGTGGGAAAGATTAGGTGCATCGTACGAACTATGGCAATCAACGCATCTAACAGTTGCTAAATGTTTATTGATATTTGGCAACCACTCATGCGTTGAATTGATATCGGGCATAGACCTCTCAGTAAGGCTCACAAACTTTTCTGTTTGAGTATGACAATTAAGACACATTTTGTTGTCCGAACTGATTTTGTCGAAATTTGGCAGACGATTTCTCTCGAAAACATGAGGGTCATGACAACTAAAACATGAAAATTTGTCGCCTAATTTTGAAAAATGTACTGATGAAGAGAATTCAGATTGGATATCGTTGAAATATAGCTCTGACTTTTTTTGAGAATATTCAGCTTTTTCGGAAAAAAATATTGAACCCGATGAATGACACGACAAGCACGTTAGTGATTTTGCCGAATCATTATTATGGGGCCACATGCCATATTCGCCTTTGTGGCAAACTATGCAATCTAATTTTGCATGATTTGAATTTAAGAAACTTGCTTTATCCACATGGTAGTTTTTTTTGTAGCCAAGCTCAGGAGCAAGAACCGACAATGTAGGTGAATTGTGACATTTGAAGCATCTATCATTTTGAACACTATCTAAAGCTACGACTTTTGTCGTTAAAATCAGGAGCATTATAGTTATCAATGCACTTTTCATAAATTTATATTGCTAATCAGTAATATTACATATGCAATATAATACATGTTACAGAAATGACAATAAAATAGTTGAAAAGAATTTGTGAATTTCAGCTATAGGTCAAGGTAGATAAAAAATTACCGGCAGCTAATTAATAAATTAGTGACGAGTTTCTATTGAAAACATACAATATAAAGGGTGTTTTGAAATTTTGATTATTTTTGCTATTGAATTAGTAATAAATTTGGAGTCTTAGAATGTTAAAAATATTTGCTTTGATAGCCATTGTCTTACTTAATATTTCTGTATTATCAGCTCAACAGCCAGTTGGAACTGGTGCTCTGATACTGTCACGTGGCGCTTCACCAATTATAATGGGCGTTGGCGGCGCCGGAGTTGCTTTCCCGGTTTCGGATGCCACCTCATTTTCTAATAATCCTGCTCATCTCGGTTCCCTCATGAGGGAGGATAATTTGCTGTTCACATATAGTACAAATACTATGAATCCGTCGGAAATCCCATTTAAAAATATTGCTCTGAATATCGGTTATAATTTGGACGAGCATATTAATTTCCCGCTAACTATAGGGATGGCGTTAATGTTTCAGGATGCTGATTACGGAGAATTTACAAAAACTGACGATAATGGAAATATAATAGGTAAATACTTTGCAACGGAATCTTCAAGATCATTTGCAATAAGTGCTTCGGCTGAATATTATGCTCATTTCTCCTTAGGTTTGACATATAAGATTTTCAACTCAGAATTAGAGCCCCTGAATTTCAATCAAAGTTATGAATCCGGAACCGGTCATGCAATTGATTTTGGTGCATCAGTCAGCCTACCGATTCTAAAAAAAGCTAAACTATTGGATCATATTTTTGTGGATATAGGAGCAAATCTTGCTTGGGCAATGCTTAATGTTGGCTCCGAGATTGATTATCTTTATTATTCAGAGCCATTTCCCAAAACTTCCTCCACAGGATATAGTATGTCTGTTGGGCTAAATTATGAAAAAGATGATTTCGAGCTTGAATTGATGAAAATCAATTGGTCTGCGGCAGCAATGGAATCGCTTACATACTACGATTCCACAGGTTTTGCATATGATTATCCGTTTAACGAAATCAGTTTTGTAGATAACTTGATATTTATGAATGCAAATTCATATGTAAGAACAGGATTCGGTTGGAATATCTCTCTTCTCGAAACATTTACAATATTAAAAGGTTGGTCATACACAAGCAATACGATGCTTCCATCTGATGGTGTCGTAATTTCTTCTAGAGGAATTACAAAATATTTGAAATCGCAACACAATTCTAAGATATGGAACGTCATTGATAAAAACCTCAGTATTAGTTATTGTTTGACGAAAATTACAATTCCATTCTCCGAAAATAATGATAAATGGGTTTATGATACATTCCAAAGTATCAATATTGCATTACGACTATGAGCAAAAATTAATAATTTTCTTAAAGTGCTTTCTCCAATTTGAACGATCTACCTTGCTATGGGCTTAAAGCGAGGTATTTACCTATGGAATAAAATACTTAAGAAAATAAATTATAATTAATAAAATTATTAATTGTTTGGTCATGTAATTTATTGTATTATATTGCAAGTGTTAAAAAAATATTTTAACATTTGTACCAAATATATAGGATTCAGTCATGAACAAACTGAAGATTGCTATTTTAATCGCACTAAGTGGTTTGATTATTCATTCTTGCGATACAAATTTGCCTGTAGATTCTACATCTGCAGATATGTCAAATTCAGATAATAACACTTATATTGTTGTTGTCGAACAATCTGACGAGTTACAAGGGGCTGGCGGACAAAATTCGCTTATGAACATACTACAGGGGAACAATATTGACGAATCGAACATTACACATACATACAACTCACTTTTTCTTGGATTTTCAGCTAAATTAAGTCAAGAAGAAGTAATTGCCTTAAACAATGACAAACGAATTATCAGCGTTGAACTTGACCAAAAAATTCAGATGATTGATGAACTGGAAAGTATTGACAATGAAAGCGGTAAAAGTCCGGAATTGCAATCTCAGTATACTCCTTGGGGAATACCTGCAGTTGGCGGATCTGTAAATGCCAATTATTATACCGGAGTTGCTTGGATTCTTGATACAGGAATTGATTTAATGCATCCGGATTTGAATGTTGACTTGAATTTAAGCAGATCATTTGTAAATCGCGGAATTGATAGAAATACCGCTAAGGATTTTAATGGGCATGGTACCCATATCGCCGGTACTATTGCCGCCATAAACAATGGCTACGGAGTAGTTGGAGTTTGTGCCGGTGCAAAAGTAATCGCTGTTAAGGTTCTGGATTACAGAAGCTATGGATATATATCTGAATTCATAGCAGGATTAGACTATGTTGGCGCTAATCTGGTGTCAGGAAGAACAAATGTCGTCAATATGAGTCTTATTGCAAGCGCTTCGACTACACTTGATAATGCTGTTAAAAGATTAGCATCAAAAGGAGCCTATGTTGTAGTAGCAGCCGGCAATTACGGAAGAAATGCTGCTTATTATTCTCCTGCAAGAGTAAATGCTACTAATGTTTTCACAATTTCTGCTTATGACAGCAGAGGCTACTTTGCTTCATTTTCAAATTATGGAAACCCACCTATAGCTTATTCTGCTCCGGGGCGTAGTATACGCTCAACTTATAAGAACGGATCGTATGCTACAATGTCTGGTACGTCAATGTCAACACCACACGTTTCTGGGATTTTACTTGCCAATAACGGTAGTATTAACTGGAATGGAACTGTACGCTATGACAGAGATGGCACACCCGATAAAAAAGCTCATCGTTAATCCATTTTTATTAAAATATATAATGGACTGCTTGAAATTCAAGCAGTCCATTTTTTTTATATAAAACTTTGAGTAATCGTATTACTCCAAATTGCTTCAATATATAGAAACTCCAATTCATAATTTGAAAAGCTTGATTATCATTTTGCTTTTAATCATATATCGCTTTTTTATAGTCAAAATTGAAACTGAAAAATTGATTGCCTTTCTATAGGCTAAAACCAATTCCTTCTTAATAAATACCGCTTATTTAACATTAAATTTTGACTAACAAAAAAAATAATTTTGTTAGTATTAAAACTATTATTATGTTTGCATTTGGAAAGAAAAAATGTTTTATTTTTGTTACAAAAATATAGGATTCAGAGATGAATAAACTGATGATTGTTATTTCATTCGCATTATTGGTTTTGCTATTTAATTCATGCGAAACCAATGTGCCTGTAGATTCAACATCTACAGAATCTGCAAATTTAAATGACAATATTTATATTGTCATTATCGAAACAACTGACGAGTTGCAGCGGAATGGCGGAAAGAACCCGTTAATGAACATACTGATAGACAACAATATTGATGTAACGAATATAACTCGTACTTACACTTCGCTTTTTCTTGGGTTTGCCGCTAAACTAAATCCTGAACAGGTCAATTCCTTAAACCATGACAAAAGAGTAATCAGCATTGAACCCGACCAAGAATATAGGTTGATTGATGAACTTTTTAGTGTTGATAATGAAAGCGGTAAAAGTCCTGAATTGCAAGCACAGACAACTCCCTGGGGAATAAATGCTGTTGGTGGCTTTGTCACAGCTACCTCAAATACCGGAGTTGCTTGGGTTGTTGATACAGGTATTGACTTAGACCATATAGACTTGAATGTTGACTTGAATTTAAGCAAAACATTTGTCAATAGAGGCGATGATGCGAATACACCTGATGATTTTCATGGGCATGGCACACATGTCGGCGGTACGATTGCAGCCTTGAACAATAGTTACGGAGTAGTGGGAGTTTGTGCCGGTGCAACACTTATCGCTGTTAAAGTTTTGGATTACAAAGGCAGTGGTTATATTTCGGAAATCGTTGCAGGCTTAGACTATATTGGTGCAAATATGGTGTCAGGAAAAGCGAACGTTGTCAACATGAGTTTGGGTGGTAGTGCTTCGACCACACTTGATAATGCTGTTAAATCATTAGCATCTAAAGGGGCTTATGTAATTATAGCAGCAGGCAATTCTAGAAAACCTGCTTCTAATTATTCTCCTGCAAGAGTTGATGCTGTAAATGTTTTCACTATTTCTGCATTTGACAATAAAGGGAACTTCGCTTCTTTTTCAAATTATGGAAACCCTCCAATTGATTATTCTGCTCCGGGCGTTAGCGTCCAATCAACGTATAAGGGCGGACAATATGCTACTATGTCAGGTACATCAATGTCCACACCACACGTTTCGGGGATTGTACTTGCAAATGACGGTACTATAAATTGGAGCGGTACTGTGAAGAGAGACAGAGATAAAACACCTGATAAAAAAGCTCGTCGTTAATCAATTGTTATTAAAATGTATAATGGACTGCTTGAAATTCAAGTAGTCCATTTTTTTTTAAACTATTTCTCTATACTTACATCAATCTATAGATACTCCAAACCATAATTTGAAAAGCTTGATTTTCATTTTACTTTTTAGCAAATATCGCTTTTTTACAGTCAAAATCGAAACTACAAACTCTTTCAATGCTAAAGCGAGGTAATGAAAGCATTGCGAATATATGAAAAAACGTGTTTCAAATTTTGAACAGTGTTTCAAAAGATATTTGATTTTGCTTTCTGCAAGCATTTTTTCCTTTTGGAGGACAACGAAATCTTGTGTAGCACTTGCTCCTCTGTAATGCGTTATTGTTGCTTTAGGATTGGACACAACTTTATAACCCAAATCCCAAACTCTGCGGCAAAAATCAGTCTCTTCGGTGTAGAAAAAGAAATCTTCATCAAATCCTGATAGCTGTTCAAACACATCTCGCCTGATAAGCAGACACGCTCCATCGGCATATTCAACCTTATGAATTTCAGTCGAATTTATTTTATTTTTTCTGCTAATAGTATGCAGATTATCTCTCATCCCGCGTATAAAGAACATATCCATCAAAGCGAGTTTATAGCCCGGAAAATACCCAAAACTTCGTTGGGGCTTTCCGTCCGGGTAAAATTCATAGAAACCCGAAACACCAATCTTTTCATCATCCGATAGTGCTTTTTCGGCAATTAGCAGACTTTGAGGATGAAATTCTATATCGGCATTACTCACGATGACTAATTTGGAATTTGTTGCTCGCACTCCCACGTTTACAGCATAGGAGTAGCCTTTGTTTTCCTCATTTTTGATAATCTTAACATCGGGGAAATTCTTCGAAATAATCTGAACAGAGTCATCCGGCGAGGCATTATCCACAACCACAATCTTAGCATCAGAGCTATAAGTATCAAAAATTGATTTGATACAACTACACGTCAAGTCTCCGGTTTTATAGTTAATTATAACAAAATCTATCATCAATTCATCATATTTTCATAAACAAGCATTACAAAAATAGGATAAATTTGCAAATTTGATGAACTATCAAATTATAAATATCGTAGTCATTCTGAAGCAAAGCGAAGAATCCATGCCTTTAATGAAAACTTGATTCTTCACCTTCGGCTCAGAATGACCGACCTTCGGACAGAACGCTGTTTTTTCCCGTCAGGTGTTACAAAGGCGATAAGAAACCTTCCGAAGGTTTCGAACCTTCGGAAGGTTGTGAATTCAAATCAAAAAAATCATAGTTCAGATTACAAAAAATCTAATTATCAATTTTCACTAATTTTGTGCATATTATTTCGCCTGCCACTATCATACAGACATTGTAGAAGCCGTTTGTGTAGGTAGCGGTGTTGATTTCATATTCGAAAATTCCGTTGCCTAAACGGGGGAATTCAATTCGCTCACTTACTCTGCCGAGTAGGTCGTTGATTTGAAGTGTCACATCGTTTCGCTCAATAATTTGCATTCGCACGGTGAGTTTATCATTGAATGGCGATGGCAGCACTTCTAATGAGTTGGAATTGTTATTGGGCAAACCGATTTTGACCACGTTTGGGTTACTCAAATAAATTTGCAACTCAGACATAGCAAGGTACAAGCAATTATCTATTCGAAGGTCTTTGACCCAAATCTCCGGTTCCTTCTGTCTGACATCGTGAACGATAAATCTTAATTTAATTTCCACATCTTTATTGAATCCTGTGGGCTTTGTCCAGATTCCTGAATAGCGGTAAATGGCTTTACTTCCCGATGAATCAATTTTATTAATCGTCCAAGCCTGATTGAGCAATGTGAGTTGCTCTTCGTCGAATTCAAATATAAATTCTACTTTTTTCCGGTAGGTGATGGCATCGGCATATTTCAACTTGACCACCAAGTCAACTGTATCGCCTTTGAAGACGAATGGATGATTTTGTGAAGTAACTCGCGTATAGACCTCAAATTCCGGCTCTAAGTGAACGTGAACCATATGCGATTCCGTGCAACCTAAATTATCAACGACTGTCAGGGTGTAATCACCTGATTTGTCAATTGTAATGCTATTGCCACTGCTTCCGTCGCTCCAATGATTTTCGTACTCAGGATAGGGACTTTCTAAAACGATTGGAGAGCATGAAATTGTATCAGTAGGGAAGAAGCGCTTTGTGAAACTATACTTGTTCAATTCAATTATATCAATTTTCTCCGATAAGCATGATTGGTGCTGCGGATGTGCCGAAGTTCTGACTATCAAATCACTGTCATCGTGCGCCAAAACTCCGTAGTATCTTAAAATCACGCTCGAATAAGGTTTTACTCGGATGCTGTAGAGTATTATATCATCATTTTCATCGGAAATATATTCACCTTCCAAATATCCGAACCTATTTACAATTTTGTCGTTGTAATATAATTCCGGTCTGAGTACATCTGTCCAACGGTTCAACGAAGAATCAAATATTTGAACTTGTTTGTATATTTTTGTCAGAATTTCCGAATCGTAGAGAGTTACTTTTAGGTCGTCTATTGCTTCGTTGCTTGTGTTAGTAATATTGACGATTATTTCAATTGTGTCGCCTTTGCATTTGTTTTTATATTTGGCACTATGTTTTATCTCAATTATTTCTCTGCCCGGATAGACAGAAATTTTATACTTGCCGACTGAAGGGCGATGTGCCACAGGCATGTCAGGGAAATATACTTCGTTTGTAAGCTCTCTGCCGTGCAAAGTGTCGTTTGGCGGAACATATGCTCTGATGCTTAACCATGCAATTCCTCGCTCGTCGAAATTGGCACCGGGAATCGTTGTTTTCAAAATTCCGTCCGAATCCATTTGGAAATCGCCCGAAACGTAGGCAAACTCTTTGGGGAGCAAGTTGTGTACCGAAATATCGCTTTTGTCGTCGGGGTCGTCCTTCCATATTTTGAACTTATATTCCAATGTGTCACCAATGCAGGGATAGTAAGTGCTGACAGAACTATTTATGCCCGCTCCGGCTTCTCTTATTATTACATCATCAAAAAACATTCCATAACGATAAGAAATGTCAAGCGCACCTTCTTCTCTTCCATAACCAAGCCAAAACCAAGTCATAGGTTTATCAGGAGAAAATACGTCGGATTTTACATGAATCCATTTATCGTGTTCAAGTAAAGTTTTATCAATTAGAAATTTGTCATCAAGATTAAATAATAATTCTCTGAATTCTGTGAATGAACATGGGTCATAGTCAGCTAAATATGATAAAGCATATACGTCAATATCATCAATTACATTATTTATAGTTCCACTATGATTATGTGTATTTATTAAAACCTGAAATTCCAGTATGTATTTTTTGGATGGTATTAATGGATTAATTAAATTTTGGTAGATTGATTCTCCTCTTAATTCGAATTTTGATTTCCAAGGTTCCCTCCCTGCATTTAAAACAACTTGAGCTCCAATATAAGCGATGTTTTTTATATCGCCATCATAAGTTTCAGGATTATAATAAACATGACTTTTAAATCCGTGACTACTATAATCATAATAAAGCTGTTTATAATAATGTGAAATTAAAGATGTATGAGAATACGGATGCGAGTTTGATGAGGGTTTATAATATATATTTCTTCCGTACAAATCGGAACTCGAGCCATACCATTGTTGAATGCCGGCATTAGCACACGCAGCAGTTAACGGATGAAAATAATCTAAAGATGATGTGAATTTAAACTCATTGAAATTTCCATTACATATATAATTGCCCAAAAAGTTACAATTTGACACTTCTTTAAATTTAACAGGTATTTGTAGTTCAACTATTCTTATTACATTCTCTTTAGTTATTATTTCAACAATTAAGTATAATAAGTCAGAATTATAACTAGTATTTAGAAAGTATGTAAAACTATTACCGAGTATTTTAGTTGCACCCCATTCAGATTGGTTTGGAAACGGTCGATTATAATTTTTATAATAATTGGAGCTTACACTTAGTATTTTATCAATATTATTGATTTCGGATGATAAATCGATAAAAACACTATCTCCCGGGCTAATTGATTTATTTATAATTATTAACTCATCAATTGATTGTAATTTTGAATTATCATAAATACTTAATTTCTTATCATCAAAATCAAATTGATAAAAATCTTGAGAATAGAGAGGGAAATATAAATATGACAATAAAAATAAAAAAATTAATAATATTTTCATAAATCACTCTCCTTGAAAAAAATTCGGGGCTTACCATATAAGTAAGCCCCTTTATATTATTGAGTTAATGAAATAAGAATAAGACTGCCAACCGGCTCATCGTTAAAATACGCACCAATGTAATACATCCCTGAGCCTTCGTTTTCATCTTGTTGAATTTTCGCTCGTTTGAAAAAAGGAGTTTTAGGTACGACTAAATTAGCTGTGTCTAAATATTCATATGTATATTTAGCATCTCCGACCCTCATAAAACCTCCCACAAAATTTTTGTTAAAAATTTACTTTTCCTATTCGCAATACACTTTTTAAGTTCCTTATCACGAATAGCTTTTGCAAACATAATATAGCTTTTTTAAATTTCCAAATATTTTATCAACTTTTCCATAAAAAAAATGTAATCTGAATGTCTTGAATGCTCCTTACACAAAAAACCCTCATCAAATCAAGTCTGACAAGGGTTTTAGAGAGCGATTATTTTACGTGTTTATTTTTGGATTACAAATCTACCGGATTCTGGAATGCCGCCCTTGGTGATTGTGTAGTTATATACGCCATTGCCCAGACTCACTCCAGTGATGACGTGATTGATTTTGCCGGCACTTGATACATTGACATTTTGCTTAGATACCACATTGCCCGATACGTCGCTGATAGTCAATTCATATACGCCCTGTGTAGGTGCGTTGAATTCGAGATTGATTGCATCATTTGCAGGATTGGGGAATACATTTGCATTATATCGTGCTGCAGATTGGTCGGATTTTTGGAAAAGATTGGCTTCGTCTTCAAATGGACTACCGTCCCAAAGCATCACTCTCATTAGCTGATGTTGTGGATTTTTTTCGAATTTGTTACCCTTGCCATGTTTGCCTTTGCCCTTGCCTTTGCCATAATTTGGGCAATTTGCCGAATCGTTCGTACATTCCGGTTTTTCGACGTTTTCTTGTTTCCATTCGCGTTTCATAGTTCGCATGTCATTTTGCCATTGTTCCGATTTTGGCTGAATTTCTTCTTTTAAATTTGCGAAAAAGTCAGAATGGTTCTCGATTATAGGTAGTAACTGACTATGCATTTCTTGCATTTGCTCTCTCATCGGATTATTTTTGCCTTTTTTGCCGCCTTTGTTGCCTCTGTCCGGTGTGAAATTTCTCATGTGTTCGAGTCCGTCTTTCTTGAATTCGGTAGCTTTTGCTCTCGCATTATTCAAAATCGCCAATTCATCGCTATTCAATTCTTTGTCAATTTGGCTCTTCCAAATATTCATTTGGGGGTGAATGTTTTGTTCTGCGTAAGTCCGGATGTCCGCTTTCAAATCGTCGAAGTTTTTTTGAGTCTGCGAAAACAATAGGATTGATGAAAATGCTATAAAAACTGTAATTGCTAAGATGCGTTTCATTTTGATACTCCAAGTCTAATTTAAAAATCATTTACAGAAATTAGACAATTGAACGCATAAAAGGTTTAATCACTTGGCAACAATCACATCAATACTCGCTCCGAGCGGTGCCAATTCGGTCTGTGCGGGGCTTTGTCCGATGACGGTATTTGAAGTGAAAGTTTCGCTTCCAATGTATTGAACATTGCCTAAAACGAAGCCTTTTTCTTCCAAAATCGCTTTGACTTCCTCTAAAGTATGCCCTAAAAGCACCGGAACGGGATTTTGTGCATCTGAACCCTTGCTGACGACCAAATCAATTATCTGCCCATATGGCATCAGCTGACCCGAATTTTTGCTTTGGCTCATTACTGAGTCTTTGGGAATATAGTCCGAGAAATCATAGGTTATTTCGCCAATTTGGAAGCCGCGTTTCATCAATTCAAATCGTGCAGTGCTTAGGTGCATCCCTATCAAATGGGGGACAGCAACTGTTTCTTTGCCTTTGCTTACAGTCAGATAGATGGTTCGCCCAACTTTTACTTTAGTTGACGAACTGGGAACCTGCTTGATTACTGTTTCAGGAGGGAATTCCTCACTATATTGTTGGGTAGAAACAGCGTAGTTCAATCCATTTTGCTTCAGAATGCTTGAAGCATTTCGCAAATTCGTGCCTGTCACTTCCGGCACTTTGACGAGGTCACGGTTATGAACCAACGCAGGCATTAACCACGCATCAAAAATTAGCAACAAAAAATAGACAGAAACAAGAAAAATCCCGACTACATATAGATATGGCAATGCCTGTTTGTGGTCAAACTTCATGTTAAACCCGGAAAATTTGTCATCGTCTTTCGGGCGATACTTGCTATATGGCTTATGCTCTGTATTTAATTCCTCGTTCATTTCAATTTATTCTATCAAATCTCAAAATTTTATCAAGTACAAATCTAATAATATTTCGTGTCACTTACGTTAATAATTCAGTTAAGAAGTAAATTTTGGAGATAAATTGCAAATACCCGAAAAAGTTCGAAATCTGTTATATCCGGCATTCGAACAAGCCCGCACAGCCATACACAAATCCGGACGCATTTGGATTTCGACTCACCGCAACCCCGATGGCGACGCAATAGGTTCAGAGCTCGCTCTCTACCATGCTTTGACAGTGATAGGCAAGAAAGTTGAAATCGTAAATTGCGACCCAACACCATATAATTTGATGTTTACCGATAGAGATTCTATTATCAAAAGTCATGAAAATTACCGGTTTGATGCTTCGGAAGTTGATTTGATAATCATTGCCGATTTAAACGATTCGTCTCGTCTCGGAACACTTGCACCGATTTTCAATGAATCTAAAGCATATAAACTATTGATTGACCATCATACGGAAGCAAACATAAATGTAGACTTGTCCATTGTCAATACCCAAGCAACATCCACAGGCGAGTTGGTGTATTATTTTTTGAAATTTCTCGAAATTGAAATGAATAGCGACATAGCACAAAATCTCTATTTGGCAATTATGACTGATACGGGCAGTTTCCGCTTCCCCAGAACTGATGCAAGCACTCATCAAATCGTAGCCGATATCATGCAATATGACGTCGATCCGGTCGAAATTTACGAGCAGGTCTATAACACAAATTCCATTAATTCCATACATATTCTCGGCTCGGCGCTCAAAAATATCACGCTACATTATGGCGGAAAATTGGCAATAATGCGAATAAGTGCCGAGATGCTCCGTTCCGCAAATGCTTCAAACGACGACATTGACAATTTCGTCAATCATACTCTTTCAATTGATGGGACAAAAATTGGTGTGATGATAGCAGAGGTAATAGGTAGCAATGAATTGAGGATTTCAATGCGCTCAAAGGGCGAGTATTCAGCGCGGAAAATTAGCTCGCATTTTGGTGGTGGCGGGCATTTGAACGCAGCCGGGGCAAGAGTGAAAAATATTTCCTTAGATGAAGCATATAAGCAAATAATTGAATTCGCAGAATCTGTAATCGAAAGTGAAGGAATTGATAATGAATAAAAAAGCTGAAATCCCGCTTCCTTCCAATCCGGAGGATGCAATATCGCAATTTGAAGCATTTGTTGAAATTGTGAAAATTCTCCGTAGAGATTGTCCTTGGGACAGCACTCAGACTAACCGCTCGATTGCACATCTGATGATAGAGGAAGTTTACGAAGCTATTGATGCAATTTACGAAAACGACGATGCCGAATTTTCGAAAGAATTAGGCGATATATTGCTTCATATTGTGCTCCATGCAGTGATAGCCGAGGAAAGGAAGGCATTCGATTTAAAAGATGTCGTTAAGAAAATCTCAGCGAAAATGATTCATCGTCATCCGCACGTTTTCGGCGACACGAGTGTAGATGGGGTAGAGCAGGTGATGCAAAATTGGGAAGCCTTGAAGCTGAAGGAATCCGGTAGCGGAGAAAGAAAGTCAGTACTCGATGGCGTCCCGAATAATCTTCCGGCTTTGCTCAGAGCAGAACGAATTCAGCACAAGGCATCTCGTGTTGGATTTGATTGGGATAATCCCGATGACGTTTGGGCAAAGGTTTTCGAGGAAATCACAGAATTCCGTCATGAACTGAAAAGCGGAGATAATGAAAAAGCTGAACAGGAATTTGGCGACTTGCTTTTTGCATTGGTAAATGCGGCACGATTTGAAGGCATTGTTGCAGAGCAAGCTTTGCATCTGACGAACAACAAGTTCACCAAACGCTTTTACTATATTGAAAAAATTGCTATTGAACGTGGGCTTGACCTCAATGATATGACTTTGGAGGAGATGGACGAAATTTGGAACGCTGCGAAAAATTTTGATAAATAAGTAGATTTTCATATATTTGTACTGTAACTTTTTGCATTTTTTAGTGTTTATATAGATATGTTAATGATAAAATACATAATGTCTGTAATTTTGATGGTGACAACCTTATCTGTCACCATTGGAGTCACGTTGCATGAACACTTATGTGGCATATCCGGCGAAGTTACTATCAATATTATCGAAAAAAATGATTGTCATTGTGAAAGTGAAGCATCTTCTTGCGAGATTTCACAGGAACATTCAGCGTCTTGTTGCGGTGTCGAATCCGAAAAAGTCAATTATCCGGTTGAATTAAGCGTTGCAAAATGTTGCAAAGAAACGATTACTGTAATTCAGATTGACGAACAATTCCTGAGTAACACAATTCATGAATACTTAATCAAATATCCGACTGAGTATATTCGGACATTTGCTATTGATTTTTACGAAAAACACGAAATCAAAACTTGGGAAAAGCGGCTAAAAATGCTTTACTCAGGATTTAAAGATAATTTAATCAAATTTATTTACCTCCTTTCTAAATTCGAACGAGAAGAACTCCCCAAATCCTCATTGTAATTCCTTTTTTGTATTTTCTATACAATCAATTAATTTTTTTTATTAATTAGGATCAATCAATGAGAAATCATATTTTGTTAATTTTATTTTCAATATTTTTTATAAATGTTAATCTTTTTTCGCAACAAAACATAACAGGTACTGTATATGGAGTGGGTGCGGAAGAGGAAAAAATTCCATTGAGCAAAGCCCGCATCACATGGATGAATTCCGATATCGGCACTTTAACCGATGATAAGGGCAACTTCAAAATTGAAGCAATCGAAGATGGTCACAATTTGATCGTCAGCTTTTTGGGTTATGTCAGCGACACCGTCCATGTCCACGACTATGAAGGTTCGTTAGAAATTGTAATGAATACATTTTCTACGACCGATGAAGTCACAGTAACCGGAAGGATGAATGATGCTACAATTTCAAAATCGGATATGTCAAGCAATTTTAAAATCTCCGAAAAAGGCTTACAAAAGGCAGCTTGCTGTAATTTGGCTGAAAGTTTTGTGACAAATGCCGCTGCAGATGTCGAATTTTCAGATGCCGTTACAGGCGCGCGGCAGATTAAACTCCTCGGTTTGCAAGGTATTTACAGCCAGTTGATGTTTGAGAATGTTCCGTCACTCAGAGGATTGGCTACATCATTTGGTTTGTCTTACGTTCCGGGACCTTGGATGCAATCAATTTCAATTTCAAAAGGTACATCGTCCGTTGTAAATGGTTATGAATCAATTACCGGGCAAATAAATCTCGATTTCAAAAAGCCTGAAGAATATAACCCTATGCATTTCAATGTGTTTACTGAAGAAATTGGGCGATTTGAAGCAAATGTTGACGCAACGTACAGATTATCTGATGAAGTAAGTACGATGATGTTATTGCATGGAAATAGCAGCAGTTTTGATCATGACTACAACGGAAACGGTTTTACAGACCATCCTTTGGTACAGCAATTCAATTTCATGAACCGCTGGAAACTTCAGTATGACGGATACGAATCTGTAACAGGAGCACATATTATCGTTGAAGACCGCCAAGGCGGACAAAGTGATTATTTGCGTGGAATTAATAAAGAAGCCTACGGCATTGACATTAAAACTAATCGTTTCCAAGTGTTTTCTAAAAATGGATTTTTGTTGGACGATGACGCTCTTTCTTCAATTGGAACGATTGTTTCATTTACTCATCATAGCCAAAAATCTTTTTTCGGCAAACGTACTTATGATGGCGAACAAAATTCATTTTATGCGAATTTCATTTACGACCATAGTTTTGCAGATTACGAAGCAGAAGAAAAATACGCTAAATTGACCACCGGCTTAAGTTTTCAGTACGATAATTTGAATGAAAATTTGGATTTAAACCCGACAAATCGTAACGAACTTGTTCCGGGTATCTTCACTGAATTTTCTTATTCAGGACTTCAAAACTTCATATTTACTGCAGGATTGAGAGCGGATAATCATAATCTATATGGAACTTTTATCACACCTCGATTCCACATAAAATATGACCTGACTGAAAGTACAGTATTCAGAGCCTCTGCAGGGAAGGGCTATCGCTCATCTTATATTTATGCAGAAAATTCTGCAATCCTTGCTTCATCGAGAAATATTATTATCGAAAGTGACTTAAATCAAGAAGAAGCATGGAATTACGGGCTAAATACTACTTCGGAATTCGATTTCGCAGGCGTTTATTTCACACTTAATATAGATTATTTCCATACACAGTTTATAAATCAAGTAGTTATGGATATGGATAGAGATGTAAATTCGATATATTTCTCAAATCTCGATGGCGAATCATACTCAAACAGCTTCCAAATTGACTTAATTATCGAACCGTTCAGCGGCTTTACAGCATCAACCGCGTATAGAATTAATGATGTGAAAAGCACCTATAACGGGGTGTTGATGGATAAGCCTTTGCAAAGTTTCGTCAAAAGCTTTTTGAATCTTGCTTACACATTGCCTGACGAATCTTGGAGTTTCGATTTTACTTTTGATTACAACGGCAAAGGTAGATTGCCATCTACGGCAAACAATCCTGAAGAATACCGTCTAGGAGATGAGTTCCCGGGTTACTTGATGCTACACTCGCAAGTCACTAAGCGTTTCGGGCAATTTGAAATTTATGTAGGTGGCGAAAACCTCAGCAATTTCATTCAGCCGAACCCTATTATCGCTGCGAACGACCCATTCGGACCGTATTTCGATACTTCGATGATTTGGGGACCGATTATGGGTAGAAAAATTTATATGGGTGCAAGATACACACTCTAATTCTTCTCGCACTGAAATATTAAAAGGGTGAATGCAGTCGCATTCACCCTTTTATTTTTTTAATTCACTTTCTACTTATTTAAACTTTTATTTTAGTGCAAAAATAATAATTCGCGATATTTTGGTAATTGCCAATATTTATCGTCCACCATCAACTCCAATTTATCTGCATGAGAGCGAATTATGTCGAATAATGGTTTTACCTTTGAGCAGAAATGTTCTGCTTTTTCGGCATCATCGCTTTTTTGAGATGCTGCTTTGCGCTCTATTTCCAATTCATTCAAATGTTTTATCATACCTTCGAGATGAGATGAAATCTTAATTAATTGATTTTTATGAGCTTCAGCTTCGGCAATTAATCCGATTTCTTTTAATCCCTGAACATTTTTAATTAATTCATTTTGATATGAAACAACCGACGGAATTATCATTGTCTGGGCAATTTCATCAACTAATACAGCCTCAATTTCCAATTTATGAATATATTCCAAAATTGCGACATTATATCGAGCAATTATCTCATCACGACTGAAAACGCCGGTATTAGCAAGAAACTCGATATTATGCTCTTTAATCATTTCATTTAAGGCTATTGGTGTCGTCTTGAGATTTGGCAGACCACGTTTTTCCGCCTCTTGTACCCATTCCTCACTATAATTATCGCCATTAAAAATAATAGGTTCGCATTCGATTAACATTTCAATTAAAGTATTTTTAATTGCAGTTTCCTTTTCTTTTCCTTTCGAAATTAGTTTGTCAACTTTAATTTTGAATTCGGAAAATGTATCCGCAGTTATTATATTCAATATTGTCATAGGGTTAGACACATTTACCGATGAACCTACCGCACGAAATTCAAATTTATTTCCGGTAAATGGAAATGGCGAAGTACGATTTCTGTCAGTTGTATGGAGTTTATGGAATGGCACTAAAAGATGCTCCAATCCCGAATTTACCTGAACACTTTCATCCTTGTATTCAATTCCGTTTTTGAATGCATCTAAAACTTTTTGCACATTATCACCCGTAAATACAGAAATAATTGCCGGAGGAGCTTCATGGGCACCTAAACGATGTTCATTACCGGCATTGGCGATGCTGGCGCGCAATAAATCGGCATGTTTATAAACTGCATAAATCGTATTTATGAAAAAAGTCATAAACATCAAATTAGTTTCGGGATGGTCGCCCGGTTCGAGCAAATTGACGCCCGTATTCGTGGACATTGACCAATTATTATGTTTGCCTGAGCCATTTAATCCGTTGAAGGGTTTTTCGTGCATCAGCACCCTTAATCCATGTTTTTTCGATATGCGGTCAATTTTATCCATCAGCAACAAATTATGGTCTGCGGCAATATTTGCATACTCAAAATGCGGTGCACATTCAAATTGATTCGGTGCTACTTCATTGTGACGAGTCTTAATAGGAATCCCCAATCGCAAGGCTTCTTGTTCGAAATCAATTATAAAATTGTAAACACGTTCGGGAATCGAAGCGAAATAATGGTCTTCGAGCTGTTGTCCGCGTGCTGAAGCATTACCGTAAAGAGTCCGACCGCACAAAATCAAATCCGGACGTGCATTGAACAATGATTCATCAACCACGAAATATTCTTGTTCCCAGCCGAGAGTTGGGATGACTTTGTTGATATTTTCATCAAAATATTTACACACACCAACTGCAGCCTTGTTAAGCAAACTCATAGATTTGAGCAGAGGGGCTTTCATGTCGAGCGATTCGCCGGAATATGAAATCAAAATTGCCGGAACGCAAAGGGTTTTGCCATATTTGCCGCGACGAATGAAAATCGGAGATTTCGGGTCCCAGATAGTATAACTACGGGCATTGTGTGTACTTCGCAATCCTCCGGACGGAAAACTCGAGCCGTCGGGCTCTTGCACAATCAATTCCAATCCTGAAAGCATTTCAATAGCTCGCCAATGCTTGTCAAATTTGAAAAAAGTATCGTGCTTTTCGGAAGTTTTGCCGGTGAGCGGTTGGAACCAATGCGTATAGTGAGTTACTCCATGGTCAATCGCCCAATTCTTGAGTCCAATGGCAATCATATCGGCTGTATCGGAATCTAAGGCGATATCGTTTTCGATGCAATTCTCGAATTTTTCGTAAACATCAATCGCAAGGTACTTTTTCTTGGCTTCAGGACCAAAGACGTATTGGTTGAAATACTCTGAAACAGGCTTGTCCATTGGTTTCAAATACGAAGTATCGTAGTTCTTCTTAGCAGCGATATTCTGAATGCTCCCAAGTCTGACGGTCATAAAATTGACTCCATATAAAATGTTTTAAAATTTATGACTTATGACGATGTAAAGCAAAAATTTGAGAGAGTGTGGAAAAGTTTTTGTTAAGCTAAACTTAATTTAAGGTTAAAAGAAACAATTATCAAGCTCTCCTTTGGCGATTCCTCTAAAGTATGCGTCCAAATCAAATTGATTCAGAAGATTTGAAATTACGTTGTACTCATGCTTCACACCTATAAGTGCTGTTTCAATATCGGAAGTTTCAGCCGTATTAAAATAATCGCCGTAAATTTTGCACTCTTTGATGAAACCATTTTCAACGTTTAAATGGACTTCGATATTTCCGGCTGAAGTTCTTTCCAATTTTTCAAAATTGTACTTTGCCTGATAGCCAAAATTCCAATCCCAAGTGCTATATTTCTCGTCGGCTAATTTCTTAATCGCTTCATTGTCTTCCGCATTGAATTCATACATTTTGGCATCAGAATAAATAGACTGAATGTGCTTCATAATCAGTTGTGTAAATTCGTCGAGTGCAATAGGTTGGGGCAGATGTTCGCTAATATTTGTAACGCGCGAACGAACTGATTTTACGGCTTTATCTTGAAATTTCAAGGGATTGACTTTGAGTGCTTCAGTCAAATCGGATATTTGCGATGTGAAAAGCAATGTGCCATGCTGAAGAACGCGATTCCGAATGACATGAACAGCATTACCGGAGAATTTTTTCCCTTCGATTGTTAAATCGTTTCGTCCTTCGAATATTGCATTTACACCGAGTGATTGCAAAACGTCTAAAATTGGTTGAGTGTATTTGCGAAAATCAACCAAGTTACTGTCTTCGCCATTGACGATAAACGTGAAATTCAGATTCCCCAAATCGTGAAAAACTGCACCGCCACCGGACAATCTTCGGACCACTTTGATGTCATTTTGGCGGACATGCTCAAGATTGATTTCGGCAAGAGTGTTTTGGTGTTTGCCGACTACAATGGCGTTGTTATTTCGCCAAAGCATGAAAATATCGTCTTGGAAATTTTTGAAAAGATGCTCTTCGGTTGCCATGTTGATATATGGCTCAATCGAAGTATTGTATATACAAAGCATAAGTCTGTTTCTATCTGATTTATTGTTTATTTTATAAATGCGAAAAACATTATTGTTAGCTAAATTTATTTACTCGGAGAAGCATTTGTGGCTTCTTGTGCTGCCAACCTAAAAGCATCAACTACGCGTTTGTATTTGAGCGCTTCAGAGCCTTTCAACTTGGAACGTTCCAAGAATGCTACAAAATTGTTTGCTACTGCAAATGCAATTTCAAATTTGATTGGCGTGTTTTCGGTTATATTTTTTTGCAAAATTTCATCAATAAATGGTTTGAGCGTGGTTTTGACTTCGATGAATGAATTAACTTCCGCACCTGCGATTTCTACATCATCAATTTGATTATAAGCAAATAATAAATCACCGGCATTTACTCCGGGCTTGAGCATGACTGCTTTTTTGTCGGTTTGACTATATGTAGAATCGGGGTTTATTCCGAAAAATAGAACAGTAGTAAAAATAAACAATAAGCAAAATTTTAAAGGCACTTTCATTTTCCCTCTTAGAATAATTGTTTTACACCTAAACTAATGCTGAATCTATGCAAATTGACGGCTGAACCGTAACGAGTGAATCCATAGTCGAAATTAATCATGTCGGTTTTGACACCAATGCCGCCCGAAAATCCGGTCAAGCCTTTGTCCACTTCCGATGATGTGAGTGAGCGAGCTTCGTTATCGTAGCCCAATCTTGCTTGAATGTATTCGCCCAAATAAATTTCGGCGCCTACATTGAATCTTTTGAATCTATCAAAAAAGTTATCAGCTTGGTCGGACAAATGATGCAATGATAAATTGAATAAAACCGGCAAACCTTGCAATCTGTGGTTGAAGCCAACTCTGAAATCCAAAGGTAAAGGTTCGTTTTGATTGCCAATTTTCGTGATTTGAGTGCCAATATGCAAAATTGACATTGCAAGATTGGTTCTGCCATCGGGCAATAAATACAAGAGACCTGCATCGAAAGCAACCGCAGAAGTGCTTACTTCTTCAATTCCCGTAAAAATATATTTTAGAGTCAATCCATAATAAAAATCTTTGTCGAGTTCATTTGAATAGCTTACACCGAACAAGAAATCATTTGCCCCGAAAGTGCGACCATCACGATTGCCCATCCCATCGGCATATTCGAATGCTCCATAGCTTGTGTATCCAATTGATGCGGCTAAAGAGCCACTTTCTTCGGTATGATGAGTATAACTTACATTGCCGGAATTAATATACAATACATGCTTCAAAAAAGTCACCGATAGAGGTTTTGTGTGTATCGTACTGACTGTTGCGGGATTGAAATACATTGACGTAGGGTCATCTTCCATAGCAACGAAGGAACCTGAAAGTCCTGATGCACGGGCGCTCGAAACATATCTCAAAAAGCTGAAAGGCGAGTCAATCGCAATTCCTTCGCTCACAGCAGCTAATAATAATATTACAACGGCAAATTTAAGTTTGTTCATTTTGTCACCATATTGTTATCGAAAACGTAGATATGCGCCATAGGCAAGTCTTTTCCCTTAATTATTTTCGTTAATTATGTCCAAGAAAAATTTTGGCGGCTTCATAGGCTTACGCGATTTTGAATTCATAAATATATGCTCTGTAAATCCATTTGTTATTATCGTATTATCTTTCAAAATATTATAATTGAACCTTAGCAAAGCGCCACCTGTGTATTCTAAAGCGGCCTGAATCTCCAAAACATCGTCATAATAAGCCGGATGGTTATATTTGGCATATGCCTGAGTAAGCGGTAGCATAAAACCTTCGTCTTCCATTTTGCGGTAATTCATGTCATGGGTTCGCATTAATTCAGTTCTACCGATTTCGAATAATGTTAAGTAATTTCCGTTATACAGGAAGCCCATACGGTCAGTATCGGCATACCTTACACGAAAAGTAGCAACATTTTGAAATGTCTTCATCCTAATATTCTTTCACTTTATCAAACAATTCAATCAATCTTTCCAAATCATCAGACGAATAAAACTCAAATTCGATAATGCCGCTTTCCTTAGATTTTGGAATTACTCTCACATTTGTTCCGAATGCTACGCGAAGTTTGTCAGCCTTATCATTCAAAATTGCTTTTGTTGATTCGGCTATTGGATTTTTCTCGGGGAATTTTGCCTTGGGTTTGTCAATTGCAATTTTACCCGATTCGATTCTTTTAACCAATGTTTCCGTGTCGCGAACATTCAATTTCTTTTCAATTATCTCATTTCCAGCCCAAATCATCTTTGCTGCATCATTCAACCCCAACAATGCTCTTGCGTGACCCATGCTCAGACGCTTCTCGCGAAGCATTTCCTGCACTTTGAGCGGCAATCGCAACAGTCGCAAAAAGTTTGCTATAGTAGAGCGGTCCTTGTTAAATAATTCGGCGATTTGCTCTTGAGTATAATTAAATTTTTCGATAAATTCGTTGTATCCGTACGCTTCTTCCATCGGATTGAGGTCTTTTCGCTGAATATTTTCTTCCAATGCTATTACAAGCATCTGCGAATCAGATTTGACAGCGAGAACGTAAGCCGGAATGACCTTTAAATCAGCTTCGATTGACGCTCTGAGACGTCGCTCGCCACTGACTAATTCATAACCGTTAATTGTTTTGCGAACGATTATCGGTTGCAATATTCCATGCTTTTTGATAGAATTAGTCAAATCTTCGAGTCCGTCCGGGTCGAAGTTTTTCCTTGGCTGATATGGATTGACTCTTATTTCGTTGACATTTACTTCGGCAAATAATTTGCTTTCAGCCGTTTCTTTGCCACTCAAACTGAATCCCTTATCGGTATCAAATTCAACTGAAGAAATCAAGGCTCCGAGACCTTTGCCCAAACCCGTTTTCTTTTTCGGTAACTTATTCATTATTTCTCAAAAATTTTCTGTTATTATCCACTAATTCAGTTGCAAGGTCTATATAATTTTGTGTGCCCGAGCAAGTCGCATCGTAAAGTAAGACCGGCAATCCGTGACTTGGTGCTTCAGATAACCTTACATTTCGATTAATCACAGTCTTGAATACTTTTTTTCCAAAATGTTGTTTGACTTCCTCTGCAACTTGGTTGGACAAACGAAGTCTCGAATCAAACATTGTCAGAAGCACGCCTTCGATTTCCAAATCTGTGTTTAGTTGGTATTGCACAATTGATATTGTATTGAGCAATTGTCCGAGCCCTTCGAGCGCATAATATTCGCATTGGACAGGTATCAGTACCGAATCCGCAGCAGATAATGCATTCAAAGTCAATAATCCCAAAGACGGGGGACAATCAATTATCAAAAAATCATAATCATCACGAATATCTTTCAAAACATTTTTGAGAATAAGTTCGCGATGTTTAATGCTCACCATTTCGATTTCTGCGCCTACGAGATTGATATGCGATGGCAAAAGTGACAAGTAGGGCATCTCAGTTTGCATAATCGTAGAATTGACTTCGATGTCATTGACTAATACTTCGTAAATTGTGTGGTCGGAACGTTTAGTATCAATGCCCACTCCGGCAGAAGTATTTGCCTGAGGGTCAATATCTATCAGCAATACTTTATACTCATTTGCTGCAAGTGATGCAGATAAATTGATAGAAGTCGTAGTTTTGCCTACTCCGCCTTTTTGGTTTGCTATTGCTATTACTTTGCCCATTGTCTATAAACCATATTTTAAAGAATAATAAAATAATGCTGTTAGAATTACCGAATGATTCAACTCACCGGATAATATCATATTTCTAATTTCAGGAATCGGAATCGTCACTACATCAATCACTTCGTGGCTGTCCAAATTTTGAACGCTTAATTTCTTGCAATCCAACCATACAAAACTTGTGCATTTATTAGTCAAAAAAGCAGGATTGGGGAGACTGACACCAATTTGAATCGGTTCGCCTGAGCCCATAAAGCCCGTTTCTTCAATACATTCACGTTTTGCGGCATCAAGTGCGGATTCGTTTTTCTCTTTCAATCCACCGGGTAATTCTAAGCTGACAGAATCAGACCCATGCCTGTATTGCTTCACAAAAACGATATTGCCGTCATCAGTAATAGGAATGATATTTACCCAATCAGGTGAGTCAAGAACCGTAAAAAAACCTCGTTGCATACTAACGGGGTTCAATCTTTCGATGCTTTTAGCCCTGAAAATTCTCAAATCGGCTACCTGAGTTTCCGACAATGTTTCCCATTTACTAATCAATAAACGTGCTTATGAATTTATACAAAATACAAATTTAAGAAAAAAATCGGTCAAGTTTTCAACTAAGTTTAAACCTGATTACAAATCAAGCTGAATTTACTCTAAAATTATAGTTTAGGAGATACAAATCATATCTCCGATAATAAGATTATAATTTTTTTCGCTACTTTTCGTATTGACTAAAATATTAATTACGAGAATGAAAATATGAAAATTATATCTTGGAACATAAATGGAATCCGCTCCTTACTTGGGCAAAATCCATCGCGAAAATATGACCAAGTATCACGTGATAACAAGCTCTTCGCCTTCATAGAACAGGAAAACCCCGACATCATAATGCTACAAGAAACAAAGGCAGAACCTGAGCAAATCATACCCGAGTTAAGATTTCCTCCCGGCTATGTCGGATATTTCAACCATTCTCGAGCTCGCAAAGGCTACAGCGGCGTTGTAACCTACTCTAAGATTGAAGCAATTCGCTCTGAGACAAGCATTGGAATTGACATTTTTGATATCGAAGGCAGAGTTTCCGAGACTGAATTCAAGGATTTCGTTCTTTTCAATATATATTTCCCGAATGGCACTTCAGGTATGAATAGGGTAGAGTATAAGCTCGAGTTTTACGATGCACTGTTCAATCATGTCGAGAGAGTCAGAGCCACAGGGAAACCTGTCATCATTAGTGGCGATTATAACACTGCTCATTTTCCGATTGATTTGGCTCGCCCCAAAGAAAATGAAGACGTTTCGGGCTTTTTGCCAATTGAACGAGAAAAATTAGATAAAATCGTAAATATGGGCTATATTGATACATACCGAATGTTTAATCAAGATGGTGGCAATTACACTTGGTGGAGCCAACGAGGAAGAGCGAGAGAGAGTAACGTGGGCTGGCGGATTGATTATCATTTTGTGACTGACAATTTCAAAAGTGCTATCCGAAACTCTTATCACATGCCTGATGTACAAGGCTCAGACCATTGTCCTATAGTTTTAGAAGTTGATTTATAAATATTGGAGAAATCATGACAAATAAAAAAATAAATATTTGGGTTATTGTTGTTCTTGTTGTTTTAATTGGGATTCAGTTTATTCCCGTTGACCGTTCAAATCCGCCTGTAAATTACGAACCCGATTGGGATTCACCCAAAACTAAGGAACTTTTTGCCCGCGCTTGTATGGATTGTCACAGTAACGAAACTGTTTGGCCCTGGTATTCATACGTGGCGCCATTTTCATTCATGGTGGATTACGACATTAAAAAAGGTCGTGAATATTTCAATATCTCCGAACCTGTTTTGGAGCACGCCAATGATGCGGGACGCGAAGTCAAACGTGGCGATATGCCTGTCAGGTTATACTCACTTTTCCATTCGAAAGCTAAACTAACTGAAGCTGAAAAGATAGAATTCATCAAGGGTTTGGAGGCTACTTTTGGCACAAGCACAAATCCTCACAAATACGAAAGCATTTACTCGCATCCAGAGGAGCATTAGTCGCTTTATTGAATGTATCTAACTTTGCAAGCTTGCAGTCCCAATTTTCGGGAAATTGCGGCTCTGTTTTTTGCGATTAATCTATAAAAAGGATTTGCCAATAAGGAGCAAAACTTATTGGCAAATATTCCAAATATATTATAAGGGAAACTTAGAGATTTAGCTATCTCAAAAATCGCAAACGATTCTGTAAAAATTGCGCCTTTTTTGACCAAAATGACCGTTTTTGAAGCTAATTCTATATCTAAATTCAGCTTTTTGCTTACTTCGTGATTTTCATCAAAGGGAATAATATCGAACTCCTGATTGTCCAATCTTCGTGAAAGCCAATCAGCAGAATGCGAACAAATTCCACAATCACCGTCAAAAAATATTATATTTTTCATCAAAAGAATTTCAATCCTTTGAATCCGATGTCCTTCCTATTTATCATGTTGTAAAAAACGATGTGACTGACAGCATCATAGACATTGGCGATGGATTCTGCTAATGAATCGCCCTTTGCAGTAACTCCAAGCACTCTGCCACCATTTGTAAGTATCATGCCGGTTTCGGATTTTGTTCCTGCGTGATAAACATTTGCTCCTGAATTTATCGCATCTTCAATTCCTGTGATTTCAAATCCTTTCTCGTAATCATCGGGATATCCGCCTGAAGCAAGAACTACGCAAGTTGAAAAGGTGTTTTCAATCACTTTAACAGCATTTCTATCAATTTTTCCCGTCGCTGCCGTATAGAGCAATTTTGCAAAATCACCTTCGAGCAATTCAAGCACAGCTTGGGTTTCGGGGTCTCCGAATCTCACATTGAATTCGACCACGCTCGGCTCATCGTTTTCAATCATCAATCCACAATAAAGGCAGCCGATAAATGGAGTGCCTTCCTTTTGCATCCCTTCTAAGAGCGGTTTGATGACCCTTTCCTCGACTTTTTGAAGAACAGATTTTGTGACAATTGGAGCAGGAGCGAATGCACCCATTCCGCCGGTGTTTTTGCCCTCATCGTTATCGAATTGCCGCTTGTGGTCTTGCGATGCCGGTGTCAAAAAATAATCTGTACCATCGGTTATTGCAAAAATCGAAGCCTCTTCGCCACGAAGAAATTCTTCGATTACCACTCTATTTCCGGCATTCCCGAACAATCCGGAGAACATTTCATTCAAAGCATTATGAGCGTCAAAATGATTTTCGGCGATGATTACACCTTTACCTGCAGCCAGACCGTCAGCTTTGAGCACAATCGGCAATGTGTGACCATCAATGTATCGATGTGCTTCATCGTATTGCGAAGCCGTAAAAGTCCGATAAGCTGCAGTAGGTACTTTGTATTTGAGCATCATAGCCTTCGCAAAATCCTTTGATGATTCCAATTTTGCTGCAGCTGAAATAGGTCCGAAAACATTGATTCCTTCGAGAATCAGTCTGTCAGCCAACCCATCAGCCAAAGGTTGCTCAGGACCAACAACTACGAGGTCAATTGCGAATTGTTTGCAAAATTGGCTAATGCTGTTGAAATCTTCAACTCTTGCATTGACATGTTGAAAAGTTTTTAGTATGCCCGGATTACCCGGTAAGGCGTACAACATTCCGGCAGAAGGCGATTCCGCAATAGCACGAGCCAAAGCGTGTTCTCTGCCACCACTTCCAATTAATAGTATGTTCGTTTTCATGATTTTTTATTCTGAAATTTTAAAAAAATTCAGATGCAATGTAACATTATTTAAAATAATTATCGAAGTTTGAACGAAATATTTTATTTTGCTTATCTGATTTTATACATTTTCAAATAAGAATTATGGCAAAAGAAACACCTCAAACCTCTACGTCCATCAAGTTAATGGACGACAAAATGAAAGCCGTTCAAATTGCAATAGACCAAATTGAACGAGCACACGGCAAAGGCTCTATAATGCGACTAAACGACCAACACGTCGTAAACGTAGAAGCAATTTCCACAGGATGCCTCTCACTTGATGCCGCAATTGGTATCGGTGGAGTGCCACGCGGCAGAATCATCGAAATTTTCGGTCCTGAATCTTCAGGGAAAACTACTGTTTGCTTGCACGTTATCGCCGAAGCACAAAAAAATGGCGGATTGGCTGCCTTTGTGGACACAGAGCACGCTCTCGATATTAATTATGCTCAAAGACTTGGAATTGACCTCAACAATCTGTTGCTATCGCAGCCTGAGTTTGGCGAACAAGCACTTGAAATCGTCGAAACCTTGGTCAGAAGCGGTGCAATTGACGTAGTAGTAGTTGACTCTGTTGCAGCACTTACTCCAAGAGTAGAGATTGAAGGCGATATGGGCGATGCTCAAATGGGTTCGCAAGCGAGATTGATGTCTCAAGCTATGCGTAAATTAAATGCTGCTATCGGCAAATCCAAAACTACTGTGATTTTCACTAATCAACTTCGTAGCAAAATCGGCGTTATTTATGGCAATCCCGAAACTACAACCGGTGGTAATGCACTCAAATTCTATGCTTCTGTCCGAATTGACATCAGACGCAAAGAAGTTATCAAAGAAGGGCAGGACATCATCGGTAACCGCGTTAGATGCAAAATTGTCAAAAATAAAGTTGCTCCTCCATTCAAGGAAGTAGAATTTGACATCATGTACAATGAAGGCATTTCAAAACTTGGCGATTTGATGGACGTGGCAACTGAATACGGAATCATTGTTAAGAGCGGCTCATGGTACACTTACGGTACTGACAGAGCACAAGGTCGTGAAGGATTGAAAAAAATCCTCAGCGACAACAAGGATTTGCAGAAAAAGCTCGAACAAGACATGAAAGATGCTTGGGCAAGCAAGGCTAAGAAAGCAGAATAATTTTTTTATTTGAAATGCGATTGATTAAGGAATGTAATAGGTTGGAGCTCCCGGTCCCAATGGGATGTTGAGCATAATCCAAGCTATAAACATCGGTATTCTGACGATTGCAAATGTTATAGCGAAAGGCAACATAAGCGAAATAATGGTACCAATTCCCACATCTTTCACGTATTTTTGAGCGAATACAATCACCAATGGGAAGTATGGCAACAACGGAGTGAGAATGTTTGAATAAGAATCACCAATTCTATATGCCGCTTGAATTGTTTCGGGCGAATATGCAGGGTCCATCAACATAAACATCGGTACAAAAATTGGTGCCAAAATAGCCCACTTTGCAGATGCACTACCAATTGCCAGATTTATAATTGAGGAAACAATGATAAAAACTATAAGCAGTGGGATTCCTGTAAAACCGATATTTTGCAAGAAATCTGCTCCGCTAATAGCGACGATTTGCCCTAAGTTCGACCAATTAAAGTACGCCACGAATTGAGCCGCAGCGAATGCCAAAACAATATATCCACCCATCGAAGCCATTGCTTCACTCGACATCTTAGACATTTGTTTATCATTTGTGATACTTTTGGTGACAATGCCATAAACTAATCCCGGTATGAGGAACATGAAAAACATAATTGCAACGATGCTCCTTAAAAATACCTGAATTCCACCGTCTTCATCACGCAAAATTCCATTTTCGGGGATAACCATAAACATTAGGATAATTGATGCGGCTACCATAGATAAAATTGCAAAAAGCAAACCCTTTTTTTCTAACTTTGTTAATTCATTTGATTCATCTTCCAAATCACCTTCACGGACGTATTTGCCTAATCTCGGTTCGACGATTTTGTCGGTTACCCATGTGCCGGCAATTGCCAAAACGGGAACTGAGGCAGCCATGATGTACCAATTGGAAGTAGCATCAACAGTATAGCTTGGGTCCATAATGCGTGCAGCGGGTTCGGTAAAAGCGGCAATCAGAGGGTCTAAACTTGTTAGAAAGATATTTGCACCGAAACCACCCGAAACACCAGCAAATGCTGCTGCAAGTCCTGCCAAAGGATGTCTTTTCATGCCGTAAAATATCGCTGCACCAAGAGGAATTAGTACAACATAACCTGCATCAGCGGCGACGCTCGAGAGCATTCCGGCAGTAACTACCGAAAATGTTACCAATTGCTTTGGGACGCTTTTTACGAAAGCTTTCAGAGCAGCCGCAATAAAGCCCGAACGTTCTGCAATTCCAATCCCTAACATGACCACCAATACTAATCCCAAGGGAGGGAAATCAGTAAAAGTTTTGACCATGTCAACAAAAATTCTGCGGATGCCTTCGGCGGATAATAAATTAACAGCTTTCACTTCCGAGCCGTTGCCCGGATGAACAACCGTGATACCCATCATCGCAACTATCCAAGAAGCCACTAATACCATGCCTATCAAGATTAGGAACAGGCTCACGGGTTGTGGCAATTTATTTCCAACTCTCTCAACTTTATCAAGAAAGCGTTGTGTGAAATTCGGTTTTGTACTTTTTTCTGACATATTCTCCCTATTTAATAAATTAGCATTAGCTAAAATAAAGTTTAATATTTAGAAAAACAAATTTTAATTCAAAAAAAAAGGACTGACCCCTTAGAGTCAGTCCCATAATCTAATCAAAAAATTAATTATACAATTCCGTTTCGCTTGATAATATCTCGGGCGATTACAAGTTTCTGAATCTCCGAAGTGCCCTCAAATATGCGATTAATACGAGAATCACGGTAAAATCTTTCGATTGGCATTTCGCGTGAAAAGCCCATTCCACCATGAATTTGCATTGCATAATCAACGCATTTGTCCAAAGCTTCTGATACAAATAGTTTTACCATTGCAGATTGGCGTGAAAGCATCTCGTGCTTGTCATAAAGCACTGCTGTGCGGTAAACCAATGATTCTGAAGTATAAATCAAGGTAGCCATTTCGGCAAGCATAAACTGAATCGCTTGGAAATTTGCAATAGGTTCGCCGAACTGCTTGCGTTCTTTCGCATATTTAGTCGAAAGTTCGAGCAATTCTTTACAAGCGCCCAAACAAGCTGCACCAAGACCGAGTCTGCCCGCATCTAAAGTTTTCATTGCAAGCAAAAATCCGCGACCTTCGCCACCAAGCATATTCTCTTTTGGCACTCGTACGTTATCAAAAGTCAATGATGATGTTTTGCTACCGCGAATACCCATTTTCTTTTCAGGTGCACCCGAAGAGAATCCCGGAGCATCTTTTTCAACAACGAAAGCCGTGATACCACGTGGTGTACGCGCAAAAACCGAAAATGTATCGGCAAATGGACCGTTGGTTATCCATTGTTTTTCGCCGTTAATTATCCAGTCATCGCCGTCAGGGACAGCTTTAGTACGTAAATCAAAAGCATCGGAACCGGCGCGCTCTTCAGTCAAAGCAAATGCTGCCACTTTTTCACCTGATGCCAAAGGTACTACATATTTTTTGCGAATTTCTTCGCTGCCACCCAAATAGATGGCATTTGTACCAATCGAAACATGCGCACCAATGAAAGTAGCTGTCGAAAGGCAAGCTCTGCCAATTTCCTCTTGGATAATACAGTAACCGACTTCTCCGAAACCACTGCCTCCATATTCTATTGGAAAAGCAGCACCCAATATGCCGAGTTCGCCTATCTTTCGGATTATCTCCATAGGAATAGCCTCGTTTTCATCTATTTGAGATGCTATTGGCTTTAGTTCATTGTCTGCAAAGTCGCGAACCATTTCTCGCAACATCGTTTGTTCTTCAGTGAAATTCAATTCAAACATTAAATCCTCTATATAAAAATGAATAATTTTTAGTTATTAGCCGTAATAATCGGGTAAATATGTGAAAATACTTTGCCCGCCGTCAACCATAATTGTTTGCCCGGTCAACCAAGCCGATTCCTCCGAAGAGAGTATAGCAATCATTTTTGCAGCATCTTCGGGATATGTGTTTCGTTGGTATGGATTGTGCTCACGAGCAATTTTAAGCATTTTTTCAAAATCAGGAATCTTTCCCGATGCCGGAGTGGCTGCGGGTCCTGCCATAATCGAATTTGCAGTGATTTTATACGGAGCAAGCTCAAATGCTAATTGGCGCACGATGCTTTCCAATGCAGCTTTTGCCAGTGATACAGTGCCGTACTGGTTTGTAGCTACTCTTGCACCATTTGATGACATCGCAAATAATCGCGAATTTTCAGCCAATAATTTGGCATTGAACAAATCCTGAGCCCAGTAAATCATACTGTTAGCCATCACATTGAGCGACATTTCGATACGTTTTTGGGTGATTTGCTTTTCGACACTTTCATCAATAAAAGGTCCCAAAGTACCAAATGCAATCGAATGAACAAAAACGCCCAAATAGGAGTCGTCCATATCAAAATCCGCTCTTAGTGCGTCAACCACCGACTTGCGATTATCGGCATCAGCAGCATTCATATTGAAAAATTTCGCCTTGACGCCCATAGCCTCAAGTTCTTCTTGGAATTCTTCTGCTTTTTTCCGAGCAGAGCCCAAATCAAGATGAACGCCATAGATATTATACCCGCGTTTAGCTAGTTCTATTCCGGTTGCTTTGCCAAAACCGCTTGAAATTCCTAATATTAATGCGTTGTTTCTTTTCATAAAATGTATATGATAATTAGTGTGTTTCTATGAAGTTCATTATACTTTCCCCACCGTCAACACCGAGTACCTGCCCGGTTATCCAGTAGAAATTTTCGTCTGCGAGTAATGCGACTGCTTTTGCAACATCATCCGGCACAGTATTCCGATTGAAAGGGTTGTGCTCTTTAGCGTGAGCCAACATCTTTGCAAATCCCGGAATTTTATTACTTGCCGGAGTATCTGTCAATCCTGCCAATATTGCATTTGCAGTGATTTGATAAGGCGCCAATTCGATAGCAATCTGACGAATATATGCTTCCAATGCACATTTTGCGGCGGAAATTGCTCCATAATTATTCATCGCACGCGTTGAGCCGATTGAAGTCAATCCAAAAATTCTCGAGTTCGGTGCCAAAAGTTTATTGAAAAATAAATCTTGAGTCCAATATACTAATGAATTCGCCATTACATCCATCGTCATTTCGATTTGCTTCTTGGAAACGCTGCCTTCTTGAGTTTCGGCGAAAAGTGGTTTAATCGCACCAAAAGCGAGCGAATGAATAAGCACTCTGAGTGTATGATTTTCGACTTCGTTATAATCCTTCTGAATTTCTTGTACGATTTCCTTACGTACACCGTCATCTGCGGCATTAGCATTGAAAAAGATCGCTTTCACCCCGAATGATTCGAGTTCCTGGCGATATTCCTCTGCTTTGTGCTTGGCAGAGCCCATATCAAGGTGAGCACCGTAAATGTTGTATCCCATCTTTGCTAATTCACGGGCACAAGACAAGCCGAAACCGCTCGATACTCCCAATATCAGGGCATATAATTCTCTATCTTTTTTCATCTTTTATCCTAAAAATAGTCCAAATTTTCGTATCTTGAACAAAAAATTGTATTTTTTTGTACTCTAAAATTTAATTTCGTAACGTAAAGAATATTAAAAATAAGCAAAATTTACATGAATTCAAATATATGAATGAATTCTCAAACAAGAATATAAATATTTATGAATTTTAAATGTCTATAACATAATTTAATAGGCAATTGAAGAACAATTTTATTTTATTAAAGACTTAAAAAGGTTTAGAATTATGAATAATCACGAATGCGACGTTTTAGTTATCGGCTCAGGTCCCGGCGGTTATGTAGCTGCCATCAGAGCTTCACAATTAGGATTGAGTGCGATTTGTGTCGAAAAAGGCGATATCGGCGGAGTGTGTTTGAATATCGGTTGTATCCCTACCAAAGCATTGCTCAAAAGCGCTGAATATATGCACTTCCTTTCCCATGCCTCAGATTTCGGCTTCGGAATTGAAAATATCAATGTTGATTACCCGAAAGTTATTGAACGCTCCCGCAAAGTTGCAAGTCAAATGTCTCGTGGCGTCCAATCTCTTTTCAAAAAATATAAAGTCAATACCGTTGTCGGTCATGGCAAAATTGTATCGAAAAATACTGTCGAAGTCAGCGACCCTGAAGGCAAAGCGACTGATACAATCAAAGCAAAACATATAATAATTGCGACCGGGGCGCGACCCAGAATTTTCCCGGGAATCGAAGTTGACCGCAAGAAAATCATCACTTCAACTCAAGCTTTGCTCGGAACCACTTTACCAAAATCTATCATCGTGATGGGTGCAGGTGCGATTGGTGTCGAATTTGCATACTTCTTCAACGCTTTCGGAGCGAAAGTGACAATAGTTGAATATATGGACAGAATTTTGCCAATCGAAGATGTCGATATTTCAAAAGAATTGGAACGCCATTTCCGCAAATCGGGAATTGAGCTTAAAACTAAAAATATGGTAAAATCTGCTGTCGCCAAAGGTGATGGGGTAGAAGTAACTGTCGAAAAAGACGGCAAAACTGAAGTCCTTACTGCAGATATGGCTTTGAACGCTATCGGTATCCAAGCTAACACCGAGAATATCGGCTTGGAAGACGTCGGCGTTCATACCGAAAAAGGATTTATTAAGGTTGACAAATATTGCAAAACAAACGTTGATGGCATTTATGCAATCGGAGACGTTGCCGGAGCTCCATGGTTAGCACATAAAGCATCCGCAGAAGCTGTGACATTAGCTGAATATTTGGCAGGGCACGGTGGCGAAGGCATAGATTACAACAATATCCCGGGATGTACATATTGCAATCCACAAGTGGCAAGCGTTGGTTTGACTGAGGAAAAAGCGAAAGCCGAAGGCTACGACGTCAAAATCGGCAAATTCCCTTTTACTGCAAGCGGCAAAGCACACGGAATCGGCGAAGCAAAAGGTTTTGTCAAATTGGTCTTCGATGCCAAATATGGCGAATTGCTCGGTGCACACATGATTGGACCCGACGTAACTGAAATGATTGCAGAAATGGGATTGGCACGCTCTCTCGGAGCTACTGCCGAAACAATCTATAAGACCATTCACGCTCACCCGACTTTGAGTGAAGCAGTCATGGAAGCGGCAGCCCAAGCATACGGCGAAGCTGTGAATATTTAAGATTACCAAGAAAAACGAAGAAACCTCACCCCGACCCTCTCCGAAGGAGAGGGAGTAAAACAACCAAAATACCCCAAAACCCGTTCCCCCTCTATCAAGAGGGGGTTAGGGGGTGTGTTGTTTTTTCTCGTCCTGAAATACGTTGACAAACATAGCCCATGAATTTATTCGTGGGGTTTGAAACGAACGTAAACATAGCCCACGGTTTTAACCGTGGGAAAAGATAAGACAACCACCCCGTCTGCTTCGCAGACACCCCTCAAGAGGGGAATTAAAATTGTAGGGACACGGCGCGCCGTGTCCCTACAATAGCAAAAGGACAGAACGCTTTTCTGTCCCTACAAAATCCCCCCGCTCCCTGAGCCTGTCGAAGGGTCGCGGTGAGGTGATCTAATTTTTTTTTCCACATTTCCCAAATTTTTCCCTAATTTTGAGATAATTTCGGCGTTCATGTGTCATAGTATATATATACGGAACAAGTATTTCAAGGAAATTTTATGAAAAGAGCATTTTTATTTCTCGCAGTAGCAATACTGTATTGCAACTTTACTCTGGCTCAAGAGCCTGACCCCGACCCCAATCTGCTATGGAAGACTGAAAATGGTTACAATTCATTTGTTATACACCCCAATGGCAATATAATTGCATCTAAGGGACTGGCTGTGACTGAGTTAAACGGAAATACTGGTGAAGTAATCCGTGAATTTCCATTTTACTTTGAGTTTTATGCTTTGAGTCGCGACGGTAAGTATCTGGCAGGTGGTATTGATAGTCTTATTGTCATTGATTATGAGACAGGTGAAATAGTTAAAAAGTTAGACGTAGAAAGCTCAAGTCGTGTTGATTTTATGCCGGACAATGAACGTCTCTTGATAAGAACATCTTATGAAGAATCGGAAAAACAATTTTGTCTTTATAATTACATTACCGACGAAAAGAGCTTTTTTGGAGTAGGTAGCAATATAGGCATCTGGAATTTTACTATTTCACCCGATGGTAAATTTTTAGCAATAGGTGGATTTATTTTCCATCCTGGAGGTGAAAATCAGACCATACTTTTACTTTATGATGCGGTAACTTGGAAACCAATTAAAAATTTAGCAACAATAGATGCTGATAATGAAGTCAACTCAATTAAATTTTCGCCTGATTCAAGATTTGTAGGATTTGGATTGAATGGAGAACATTTACATGTATATAATATAGAAAATTTATCACTTCACAAATATTATGATTCTGCTTTTGGTTTTGGTTTTTTCACTAATGATTTTATTACAATAGTGGGTGCGTCTTTAAAACCACTATTTTTGAAAATAGTCCAATTGGGTAATAACGAGATTATATATACCAAGAAAAAATTTTCAGGATATCCCGAACATAACGAAACTAATAATTCAATGGTTTTGCTAAATGAAATAATACATTGCTATGATTTTGAAAAAATCTTTATAGGTGCAAGTATAGATACCGAAAACTTGGCTCCGTTTACTTTTGAATACAAAGATAAAACTTTGCACATCAAAAATCCAAATTTTAAATCTTCACAAATAACCGGTCAAATCGCAGATTTAAACGGCAAAATCATTCGTGAATTGGAATTTAACAAACCAACATGCAACCTTCCCATACCCCTTGAGTTGCTCAGCGGCACATACTTTTTACATATCAAAGATGGCGGAAAGGAATATGTTAGTAAATTTTGGGTGGTGAATTAATAAGAAATCCCCCTTAATCCCCCTTTGAAAGGAGGAAAGCGAGCTTGCGAGCAGGGGGATTTGTATTGTTAGTCCTAAAATATAATATCGATTTGTACGTATAAAATATTAGAATATATACGTGAGAATATATGGATACGAAACTGACATTAAATATTGATAAAAGCATTGTTGAAGAGGCTAAATTGCTCGCTAAATCAAAAAAGACGAGTCTGTCGCAATTGATTGAGAATTACCTTAATTCGTTGATTAATAATAATCGCGGCGACATTGCAATTTCTCCTTTAGTTGCTGAACTTTCAGGCGTTATTGAAATTGAATCGGATGTTGATGCCCGAGACGATTATGCCGAATACCTCATGAACAAATATCAATAATCGAAAATGAAAAACATTTTCATAGACAATGATATTGTTCTTGATTTGTTAACGATGCGTCAACCGCACTACGAAGCCGTTGCTAAAGTTTTTACTCTTGCTGAAAATGGAAAAATCAAACTTTCGGTCTCACCATTGACTTTTGCCAATACCAATTATATTTTGTCGAAGAAATTATCGGCAATCCGGAGTCGCGAAATTCTTGGTAAATTGAGAATGTTAGTCAATATACTGCCAATTACAGCAAAAACTATTGATATGGCATTGACCGATGCTTTGTTTAAAGATTTTGAAGATGCAATACAATATCATACCGCATTGCAAAACAGACAAGATATAATTTTAACTCGGAATTTGAAGGATTTCAAAAAGTCGAAATTGCCGGTTATGACAGCTTCTGAATATCTTTCAGCATCAGAGAATATCTAATAAATTCGTGGGCTATGTTTGTCAATGTTTTAGGACGAGAAACAAAATAAGAAATCCACCTTAATCCCCCTTTGCCAAAGGGGGAAAGCGAGCTTGCGAGCAGGGGGATTTGTATTTTTACCCTACTCATACCTGCTTTGTGAGTCGAAATTTTTCAGAATGTCTTTGATGGCATCTTTGTGAACGAGGAAACAGGTCATTTTGAGCTTGATGTAATCTTCGTGGAATAAGTAATAGCCTTTGAACTTTCCGTTATTGGCGCCGCTTCCCGAATCTTTTATCAAATACCATGTACCGCTTTCGTTTTCGAACCAACCGCATAGATGTATTGCGTGGTCGTCGCCTGTGCTGCCATTGCTGAAACGGAATTGACGCGCATTGTCATCAATATAGGCTGAAGGGATGTCAAAACTCGGCACTACGGCGGCATCGGCATAGGAATAAATTCCCGCTTCGGACACATCACCGCTCAATGTCATCGAATAGCCGTTGCGAATCGCACTTCTGAGCCCCGACATGAAATCGTTTAGCGGAATATTGTAGTAATCATGCGATTTCCACCAATTGTCCGGCACATCATAAATTGTTTTCTTCCCAAATCCTTGTTCGTAGAGAGACATCATATCTACATAATCGTCCGGGTTCAGCTTCACAACGTCATCGCGGAAGGTCTTTGGTGTGTATTTTTTTCCGTTCCAAGTGAAGTCGGTTGGTGGCTCGCCCATGTATTTGTTCAAAATGGATTTGATATTGTCCAAAACTTGTTGTTCGTTCCAAATGTTATTCGTTTTGCAAAAATCGAGATAGGATTTCATTTCAGTAACCATTTTACTGTGGTTGTGATATTCTTGTCCGGGAAGCATTCCTGTGTAAACTTCGTTAGGAACACAACCATATTCTTTCCACATTGCCATAACGGCATTGGTTTGCGAACCTTCGCTAAATTCTGAATCACCTCGTTCGGAAATGAATCGCCGAGCTTTTTCGATATATTGATACCAAACTGTGTGCATTTCCGAAAGTTTGATTTCCTTGTTGTGAATGCGTTTCAGTTCAGATTCAAAAAATGAAGTCGCTGCAAAGCACCAGCAAGTACCTGTGGATGCTTGCTTGACAGGGTCATTATGCCACACGCTTTTGAATCCGTCGAGATTGTCGGGAACTTTGATATTGGAAAAATCGAGCATGAAACGTTTTTTTTGTGCTTTCTCTTTTTTCTCAAATTTTTCAATATGGACCTTCATGCTGTCCCAAGTTTCATTTTTGGGTTCAATCATCATACCTTTGTCAATTCGTGGTTGCTGATTGAAAGCGGCTTGCGAGCTTATAATTGCTACGAAAATTATTAAAATATACTTTTTCATTTGTCACCTGAATAGAATTTTGATTTTTCAAATATACATATTTTTAAAATTATGAAAAAAATCAAGACATGATTATGCAATTTCAAAATTTTTATTGATTATATTTGCATGATTTAGTAATCAAAATTGATATTTTGCAGAATGAAGCAGGAAAATAAAATTTTATACATGTTAAAGCAACTAAGCCTTTCATTAATATTCCTTTTGTTGTTCACTTTCAGCAGCCATGCCGATAACGGTGATACAGCCACAGATTCGTCAGCAGACAGCGTAAACTACGAACTCAAACCTCGATTTGGGCTTTATGGACATTTCTCGTATAATCTCCACACAGCAGATTTTTCCAAATTACCGAATGTAGCAGGATGCTGCCCGAATTATAGCTTCGGGACAGGCACCGGATTTGCATTCGGTGGATTGTTCGAATATCCTTGGGATGAGAAACTGCATCTAACTGTACGATTGGGCTATTCAAGCTATGACGGAACTTTGTCTGAAGATGAGCCGAGAACTATCATCATTGATGGAGTGTCTCAAATCGGAATTTTCGAACATAGCATTCAAGCCAATTATGGCACAATCGGAATTGAACCTATGGCAGGATATTATTTCATGCCGGATTTGATTGCATATGCAGGTTTCCGAATCGGATATTTAGCAAATGCACACTATATCCAAACCGAGAAAATTATCTCGCCATCTGATAGAGGCACTTATAATGATGGCACACGCGAGCGGAATTTATCTTTTGGCGACATTCCCGATGTTTCGGACATTCAGTTTGGAATCAAAATCGGAGCGGGATCTCATTTCCCGATGAATAAGGACAAATCTGTGATTCTATCACCGGAAGTGTTCTTTACATTTAATGCAACTCCGGTAGTAAAGGGAGTAAGTTGGAATGCTCATTCGATTAGCGGCGGAGTTTCGGTCAAATATAAGGAACCACCACCACCGCCACCGCCACCGCCACCACCACCATCGCCACCGTTTCCGGAACCGGATTTGCCTATAGCTCCACCGGTATTGGATGCATCTGTAATGATTGTAAAAGTAGATTCACTTGGCAAAGTAGATAAAAATTTCAACATTAAGATTGAAGATTTTGTTTCGCTCAATTTGCGTCCATTGTTGACATATGTGTTCTTTGATTCTTTGTCATCGGACATTCCGAGCAGATATAAAAGGTTGAATCCGAACCAAACTGAATCTTATACAAATAAGGATTTGCAAAATTTAGATGCACTCGAAACATATTATCATGTCTTGAATATTGTGGGCAAACGCATGAGGGATTATCCTGATGCAACGATAAAAATCACAGGCTGCAACTCCAACATCGGCGAGGAACGCAACAACAAGGATTTGTCGAGAGATAGAGCCGTGAATGTTCGAGATTATTTACGAGATGTTTGGGGAATTGAAGGTACTAGAATGCCGATTGACAGTCGCAATTTGCCGTTAAAAGCTACTCGTGATGACGAGCCCGGAGGTTCTGAAGAAAACCGTCGCGTCGAAATTACTTCCACTGATTGGCGTATCACCGAGCCTGTTGTGACTATTGATACACTTAGAATTATAAGCGATTATGATTTGAGATTTATCACAGAAACGAAATCTGCCGTTGGCATCAAGGATTGGAAAGTAAATGCCAGCTTTGACGGTAATGAATTGGTAAATTTCAAAGGTTCGGGCAACCCCAAGAAGGAACTCGATTGGGAATTGAACGACAAAACACCATATTATCCGCGCACTGCAGGAAATATTTTCTATTCAATCCAAGTTACAGATAGTTTGGGTCAGACTTTGGAATCGCCTAAAAACAGATTGCCAATTGAACAGTTAACTATAGACCGTAAGCGACTCGAGCGAATTCAAGATAAGGAATTCGAATATTACAGCTTAATTTTGTTCGATTTCGGTAAGCATGAATTGCATTCCGAGCACAGAAAAGTTTTGGACTTCATCAAAGAACGGGCAACTGAAAAATCACAAATTTATGTTCGTGGATATACAGATGCTATGGGCGACGACGATGTGAATAAGCGATTATCCGAACGCAGAGCGAAATCTGTAGCAGACAGACTCAAACTCAAAAATGCTATCGTCGAAGGTATCGGCGAAGATATGTTGCTTTATAGCAATGACACCCCAGAAGGAAGATTTTACTGCCGTACAGTTCAAATAATTATCGAAACACCGGTTGAAGATTAAATTCACTTGTTTTTTTTGATGATAGTGATTATATTGTGTTTGAATTTTTTAACATTAAAAATTTTATTCTATGGAATTGACACTTGCTGAAGAATTGCTTTTGCTTGGCATGGATGACAAAACCGGTGAAATACTATTATCGGTATCAACCGCTCTGCCATTTGGATTAGCAGGAGCCTTGTTATTAGACTTATTTATAGCTAAAAAAATCGAGATTCGTGACGAAAAAATTTACTCAATTGATTCATCACCTACGGACAATAAATTGCTTGATGAAGCACATGGACTGATTCAAGTGAAAGTAGAGCCCGAAAATACTTCATTTTGGATAAAGAATTTCAATTCGTCAATTGATGATTTGACTGAAAAAATCATCACAGGACTTGTTGACAGAGGTGTTTTGAAGCGTGAAGAGAAGAAGATTCTTTGGCTGATTCCCGTAGAAAGATTCCCCACCCAAGACCCAATGCCCGAAGTATTGAGCCGAATCGCCATCAGACGCATCGTTTTGGAAAATGAAGAGCCTGACAACCGTACTTTAGCCTTATTGAGTTTGATAAAAGCATCAAATTTGATTGATGAGCTTTTCCTTAAAGATGAACGTCGCCAAGCTGCGAATATAATCGAAGATTACATAAAAAATGAAAGAATAGGCAAAGTTGTAGCCGATATTAATAACGAAGTAACAGCAATTATCGCCTCTTCAGTAGCGGGTTCAGTTGCTGCGGCAAGTGTTGTAGGGAACTTTTGATGAAAGATATCGAAAAAGACATATTGCTTAATCCGGAAATAGCTCGAAATTACGACGAGAAATCATTTTGGTCTAAGATTAAAATGAATGCCGGAAAATGGAGTTACAAAATTTTATCAAAAGTCTTTGTTCTATATCATGTCGTGCGAGATGAAGATACCCCAACTTGGGCAAAAACAGTAATCTACGGCGCTTTGGGTTATTTCATTTTACCGCTCGATGCAATCCCGGACTTAATTCCTATGGTAGGTTATAGTGATGACCTTGGTGCTCTCGTAGCCGCTGTGTCTATAGTTTTGTCGCATATAAAGCCCAAACATGTTGAACTCTCTAAGCAATCATTGAAAAAGTTTTTCAAAGACTAAAATAATTGAGAATCTTTCTCATTTTTTATAAGTTTCATTAATTCAGGAGTGTCTTATGGATTATTCAGACGGTATGTCCCCCGAAGTCGGTGGCGGATTGTTAGCGCTTGGTGCAGGATTTATGATTTTCGGGTTGATAATACTTTTAATATGTATTATTAGCTTATGGAAAATTTTCGAAAAAGCCGGAGAACCCGGTTGGGCTGCTCTGATACCCATTTACAACATAATTATTATGCTTAAAATTGTGGGTCGCCCAATTTGGTGGATAGTTCTCTTGCTGATTCCATTTTTAAACATTATTTTTGGTATTATTCTGTACTTGGATTTGGCTAAAGCCTACAATAAAAGCACAGGTTTTGCTGTTGGTCTTATCCTACTCAGTATAATTTTCTTACCGATTTTGGCTTTTGACAATTCGGAATATGTAGGAACTAAGACTCAGTTCTAAGTACCATTCCGTTTTTAAATTTTATACGAGGGATTCAATTATGAATCCCTTTTTTTTAGTTAATGTCACCGAATTTTCATAATTTTGTAATACAGTAACATGACAAGTTTATGAAAAAAAGTTTAAATAAATATTATTTTAGTGTCAAAAACACGCTCGAGAAGCCTATTGGGAACGAGCGTCCTAAAAATCGCGCTTGGAAGATAAACCAATTCAAACACTATACAACTGATGCTCCGGTTTAGCGTAGCATCATTCCTGTTCAAAAATTTGCATCTAAATAATTTTAATAATTTTATAAAATAATATTCAAAAGGTATCATTATGACTAAAGATTTTTTAATGGTTCGTGATTTTACGAACCCGGAAATTCACGAAACTTTCGAGATTGCTCTCGACATGAAAAAAGACAGAAAAAAATATGCTAATGCCCTACAAGGCGAAACATTGGCTATGATATTCGAAAAGCCATCTCTCAGAACTCGCACAACTTTCGACGTTGGAATCCAGCAACTTGGAGGATATTCATTATACTTATCTCCGGCAGAAATCAATCTTGGTAAACGTGAATCAGTTTACGACGTAGCCAAAAATCTCGAACGCATGGTGCAAGGCATCATGATTCGTACTTTCGGGCACGATATAGTTGAAAATATGTCTAAGTATGCTTCAATTCCGATTATTAATGGTTTGACCGATTATTCGCATCCTTGCCAAGCTATGGCAGATTTCTTGACAATTAAGGAATACAAAGGCAGCTTCAAAGGTTTGAAACTTACTTATATGGGCGATGGCAATAATGTGGCTCATTCGTTGATGGATGCAGGTGCAAGATTGGGTGTTGACGTTACAATCGGTTGCCCCAGAGGATATGAACCAAACTTGATGGCATATCAACAAGCTGTTGAAGATGCTAAAGAAACAGGTGCTAAAATTGTTGTCGAACATGACCCTGCAAAAGCTGTGGCAAATGCAGATGCTGTTTATACAGACGTTTGGGCTTCGATGGGACAAGAATCTGAAACTGATTTACGTAAAGCAATCTTTATGCCTTATCAAGTAAACGAAGATTTGATGTCCAAAGCAAAATCAGATGCTATATTTATGCACTGCTTGCCTGCACATCGCGGATGGGAAGTAACTGACGGAGTTATTGATGCTCCAAATTCAGTTGTATTCCCTGAAGCTGAAAACAGACTTCATGCCCAAAAAGCAATTATGTATCAACTCATGAAGCGTGACTAAAATGCACAAGAAAGCACTCATCGCTGTAGGCGGCAATTCCTTAATCAAAGCCGGCGAACGCGGTACAATCGAAGAACAATATTACAACGCTCACCAAACTGCCAAAAGCATCGTAAAGATGATTAAATCAGGATGGCACGTTGTTGTTACTCATGGTAATGGACCACAAGCCGGTGCTGCATTGCTCAGGTCGGAACGCGCAGCAAGCGAAGTTTACACACATACTTTGGATATGTGCGTTGCAACTACTCAAAGCGAAATCGGATATATAATGCACCGCGCTTTAGAATATGAACTTCGCCAAAACGGACTCGACCATATTGTTACAACTGTACCGACTATGGTAGCCGTTGACCCCGAAGATGCTGCTTTCAAAAATCCAACTAAGCCGATTGGTCCATTTTATACCAAAGAAGTGGCAATGGAAAAGAAGCGAAATCTTGGGTGGGACGTTGTAGAAGATGCGGCACGTGGTTACAGACGAGTAGTTGCTTCCCCTGAGCCGAAAAAAGTGCTTCAACTTGAAATTATAAATAAAGTTATTGAATTCGGTGCTGTAGTTATTGCTCTTGGTGGTGGCGGAATTCCCGTTATTGACAAAGGTAAAGGCGTAATTGTCGGGAGTGAAGCCGTGATTGATAAGGATAGGTCCTCATCGTTATTGGCAAATAAACTCGATGTTGATTTGTTCATCATCTCGACTGACGCTGACCAAGTCTATCTTGATTTTAAAAAGAAAACTCAAAAGGGTTTACGCGAAGTCACCACCGACAAACTTATGGAATACCACAATGCCGGTCAATTTCCTGCGGGAAGTATGGGTCCTAAGGTCGAATCTGTTGTCAAATATATTCGCAACGGCGGTCGCCATGCTATTATTACTTCTTACGAACATTTGATGGATGCATTAGAAGGTAATGCCGGAACACATATTAAAAAGTAATTTGCCATTTTTAATGAATTGAAATTAATTAAAAAATTAAGAGAAACAAAAATGAATCTAAATCATGTAATCGAATCTCAACAGTTTACTTTGCCAAAGATAAAGGAATTGTTTGAACGCACCGAGCTGATGAAAAAAATCGTTGCTCGTGGCGGAACAAAGGATTATGAGAATAAAATTATGGCAAATTTGTTCTACAAACCTTCTACAAGAACTCGTTTTTCATTTGCATCGGCTATGTACCGACTTGGTGGTAAAGTAATGACTACAGAACAAGCCGGAGAATTTTCTTCCGAAGTTGAAGGCGAAAAACTCGAAGACACAATTCGTATTATCGCCCACTATTCGGATGTTATTGTTCTTCGTCACGTCGAAGAAGGTGGGGCAGAGCGCGCCGCGTCGGTCTCGACAGTTCCGATTATCAATGCAGGTGACGGTTCCGGCGGACAGCACCCAACTCAAGCACTTTTGGATTTATATACCATTTACAGCGAATGTAACACACTCGACGGTATGTCGGTTGCTTTTATAGGTGCTTTGGATACAGGCAGAACAGTTCGCTCATTGGCATATTTGCTATCGAAATATGACCGAACCAAGCTTTATTTTATAGCTCCCGATGAAATGCAAATCAAACCCGACATTTTGGAATATCTCGATAAACGTAATGTAAGCTACGAATTGGCAAACACTACAAAAGGTATTGTAAATAGAGTTGATGTAATTTACCAAACAAGAATCAACCAAAATAGATTGAAATCAAAAAAGATTGATTTATCGGTCTATAATATTGATTCCGATGTGTTGAAAGTCATGAAAAACGACGCCATAATCATGCACCCATTACCGCGTTCGGTCGAAATTAGCCACGAAGTTGATTCAGACCATCGCGCCAAATACTTCCGCCAATCCGAAAACGGTATCTACGTTCGGATGGCACTTCTAACTATGCTATTTGACAATTAATAATATTATAAGGAATAAATATATGAATACTCAAGATTATATCAATATCGAAAATGAACTCGGTGCCCATAATTATCATCCGCTTGATGTGGTGATTCACGAAGCAAAAGGTTGCTGGGTAGTTGATGTTGAAGGCAAACGCTTTCTCGATTGCCTCGCTGCATATTCGGCAGTCAACCAAGGTCATTGCCATCCGGCAATCATGGAAACTTTCATGGAACAAGCTAAAAAAGTGACTCTCACAAGCCGCGCCTTCAGAAATGACCAATTACCAAGATTGTACAAAAAATTGAACGAACTCACCGGCTATGAAATGTCATTGCCGATGAACTCAGGAGCTGAAGCAGTAGAATCAGCTATCAAATTAGCACGCCGTTGGGCTTATGATGTGAAAGGCGTTGCCGAAAACAAAGCTGAAATCATAGTAGCTACGGGTAACTTCCATGGTCGCACAACTACAATTGTAGGCTTTTCTGACGACCCAAGTTCCAACAAAGGTTTCGGACCATATTGTACAGAAGCTTTCCCAATGCATGAATACGGTAATATCGAAGATTTGAAAAGCAAAATCACACCAAACACTGCAGCCGTAATGATTGAACCAATTCAAGGCGAAGGCGGTATCGTAATTCCTCCGGACGGCTATTTGAAAGCGGTAGAGCAAATTTGTCGCGAAAACAATGTGCTTTTCATTTGCGACGAAATCCAATCAGGATTGGGCAGAAGCGGCAAATTATTCGCACACCAATACGAAGATGTTCGCCCCGATATGGTAATCATCGGCAAAGCTCTTTCCGGCGGCTTCTATCCCGTATCGGCTGTACTTGCAGACAAAAACGTAATGCTCGTCATTCATCCGGGAGAACACGGCTCGACTTTCGGCGGCAATCCGCTCGGAGCAGCAGTTGCTGTGAAATCACTTGAAGTAATGGTTGACGAAAAATTGATTGAACGTTCAAACGAAATGGGCAACTATTTCATGGAAAAACTTCGCGCTATTGACAGTCCTATGATTGAAAATGTACGTGGACGCGGATTGTGGATAGGCTTTGTACTCAAAACTAAGGCTCGCCCATATTGCGAAAAGCTCAAAGAAGAAGGATTATTATGTAAAGAAACTCACGTCAATATCATTCGTTTTGCACCACCACTCGTCATCACTAAAGATGAAATTGATTGGGCAGTTGCAAAAATCGAAAAAGTTGTCAAAAGCTTCGATTAATAGTATTTCACTAATTTCTAAGAAACTCCGCCCATAAAGCGGAGTTTTTTTTTTGTTATTGTGGTGATTATCGTGGAAAATTATGACACTTATTGCAAATTTGACGTAAATACTTTAAGTTTGTGAATAGGAATATTTGCGATCCAAAAAGGATGATACAGAACTAAACTTTAAAATTTGAAAAGAGGAAAATATGCAAAAAATTTTGATTATCATCAATGACGCTCCTTATGGGACTGAAAAAGCATACAATGCTTTAAGAATGGCTATGACTTTGCAAAAAGAACATTGCGACAAAGTAGAAATTAAAATTTTCCTATTGGCAGATGCTGTTCTATGTGGTCTTCCTAATCAGAACACTCCAAACGGATATTATAATATTGAAAGGATGATAAAATCTGTAATCCAAAAAGGAGGAGAAGTCAAGAGCTGTGGTGGATGTTCTGAAGCTCGTGGTATTGACAAAATTTCGTTCATTGAAGGGGTGAATTTGAGCAATATGAAAGAATTTGCCCAATGGACTGTTGATTGCGACAAAGTATTAACATTTTAAAAAATATATATTGATGGTAATTGTAAAAACCCCACAAAAAAAAGCTGTCTCATTTTAGAGAGACAGCTTTATTTAACTTTAAGTGAATTTCGTAACTCTATTTGATTTCAATCATATAGGGCATTGACATAAGAACGTTTTCTTTTTCTGACATTTTGTACATATCTAAAGCATGTTTTAAATGTGGTTGAATTGCTTTTGGCATCATATCCATTAAAGAGGTGTATTGGTTTTGGCTGAATCCGAGAGCTTCAACAAAATTTGTTTTGTATTTTAATTCGCTATCGTCATCATCTCCCAATCCAATTAATCTTAAAAATGCTACCATTTCATCTTCGGCTTCTGGGAATGACCTGACATAAACTTTTTTATCAAGTGGAATTCCCAATCTATTTTTCACCATGTCTATCGCGTCATCCAATCCACCGAGAGCATCTATGAGATTGTGTTTCATAGCATCTTCGCCCGTCCAAACTCTGCCACGTGCCAATGAGCGTACTTCATCATACGTCATGTTACGGCTTTTTGCAACTTTGTTCAAAAAGCGGTCATACATAGCTTTTGAAATTGTATATAATTTTTGCTTTGATGCATCATCGAATGGATAAAGCGTATTTAGGAATTGTGCTGACTTGTTGGAAGCTATTGTGTCAGTAGTGATTCCGAGTTTATCCATAGTGCCTGTGAAATTAGGAATAGCAAGTACAACACCAATTGAGCCTGTTATTGTAGCAGGATGTGCAATGATAGTATCGCAAGCCATAGCCATATAATATCCGCCGGATGCAGCTACATCACTCATCGAAGCGTAAACAGGTTTGACTTTGCGAGTTTTAATGATTTCTTCCCATATTTCGTCAGAACCGATTACCGAACCGCCCGGACTGTCAATGCGAAGTATGATTGCTTTCACATTTTCGTCTTCTCTGGCTTTGCGGAGTTGGCGAACATAATCACCGGAACGAATCGAATAGTCATCGCTGAATGAATTATCACGACCGGAATTGATACCGCCTACGCCATTGATTATTGCGATAGTAACGTTTTCGTCATGAATTTCACTCTTATCAGAATGTATAGTCGAAATATATGCTGCAGGTGAAATAAATCTGAGTTTCCCTTCATAGTCTATATCTGTGTAAGAATCGGCTGATTCATGCACATTTAGCGGGAAATTGTATGCGTCACCATTGGCTCTGTATTTAATAAATTCGAGCACACTCATCTCTTGAGCCATAACATCTATGAAACCTAATGCCTGTAGGCTGTCTGCTGTGTAATAGCCTGTTTTTAGCGCTTCCTTGATGAATTCCTTATCCAAATTCCGATATTTTGCAATCGCATTGACAAAATTTTCCATTCTTTGATTGATTATCACAGTTGTTTGGTGACGAGCTGAATCTGTATATTTTGTCTTAGAAAACATATCGCCGGCTGACTTGAAATCTTCGAAATGCTCTACATGATATTTAATTCCGAGTTTCTCGAACAAACCCGTAAAGAACATAGATGTTACTGCAAATCCGTTCATTTCTACCAAGCCTTCCATCGGAACGAAGATAGTATCAGCGGGTAAAGAATGGAAATATTGGCCTTCGGCACCCATTTCCATAAATGCATAAATAAATTTACCTGATGATTTGAAATCTTCGAGTGCGTCTTGCATTTCCATTGATTTTGCCCATCCAATTCCGGTCAAGCCCGGTTTTAGATATATACCTTTGATATTATCATCAGTTTTGGCATTTTCAATTGCGCGCAAGGTTTGCAAAAATGAAGCGCCACCCGAGCTTCCGGTAAAAATGCTGAATGGACTTTGTTTGCTGTACTCTTGCAACCCGTCATCAAATGTCAAATATAGAACAGAATTTTCTTTAACTGTAATTTCCTTTGAATCGAACATTGAACCAAAAGAAGCAAACATAATTGCGATAAAAATAAAGAAAATCACTATTAAAGCACCGATTACTACGAGTGGAATTACCCAACCTGAACTACGCTTTCTTTGATATGGCGGAGGAGGATATGGTGGCATAGACGGTTGATTTGGTCTTGTTCCAGTTTCTTCGTTATTTAGACTCATTTTTTTTAAACTCCAGAAATAATTGTAAAAACTTTACATTGCATATACGTTTATTGCAAATATAAAGTTTCGTTTTGGATTGAATTGTTGTAATCAGTCATCTCTCACCTTATTAATTCAATTGAAAACTGAAAATCAGATTGTTGATTTGAATTAGGTGAAATAGGCAGCGCAATTTTCTATAAATTATAAACTCTCAAATTATAAGTGAAATTCAGCAAAAAGTATTGTTGCAACACGTTCGAGCGAACGTCATCAATGTATGATTCGGAAATATTCCGTGTGATGGCATTATTTTGCTTCAGCACATCGAATGCGGTGATTCGCAATTCCGCTCTGTTGTCCTTGAGGAATTTTCTCCCAAAACTCAGATTCCAAAGATAAACATTTGGATTGATGGCGTCCGAAAGCCCTTTGTAATACTGATGCTCGAAATTTGATTCTACCACAAATCCACCTAAGAAAATCCAATTCAATCTGAGTGAAGATTTTTGGATAAAGTAATCCGAGTTCAAATCTTTAACGAGCGAATTTGTCACATAATTAAGCATAGATGTTGTCGAAACTGTGAAATCGAGTTCTGTACTTATGTTGGAGCTAACGACTGCGTTCAGCGAAATATTTTTAGATTCGGCAACATTGCGTTGTTCATTTATTATGCTTGGTATTTGGCTGAAATCGAATGAACCTGTCAAATTCACATTGGATTTTATCAAGCCAACATATTTCCCGTAACTCAAAAAAGAGCGCATTGAATTGAAGCCGTCAATATTAATAGGTTGAGTGAATTGACCGCCGGCAGGCAAGTTTATACCTTCGTAAAGCATCGTATCGCGAGCCGCAACGAAGGTATTCTTGGAAATATAACTATCGGATTTACCAAATGCAATCATCGCAAAAAACATGTCTGAATTTTGTTGATTTACTTTGGAATAACGCATCATCAAATCGTGGCGGCTGCTTTCATTCAGATTTGTGTTACCGGTTGATAAATTCATTGGATTGCTATTATTCAAGACCTCTTGCAATTGGTCTATCGAAGGTAAACTTACTCGGTTGCGATAAAACATCCTTAGATTGGATTCCTTGTTGAATTCGTAACGCATGAAAAATCGCGGAAGGATATTGTTGTACTGCCGCTTTTCGTCAAAACTATTCGGATATTGCGAGACATTCTCCAAAGTATTCCATTCGTTACTCATTCTCAGTGATGCCATGAGTCCTGCATTGTTATATCTAAGCGATACACCTGCAACGTGCGTCAACAAATCCGATTCGTACATACTCGACAATGTTGGGCTTAAGACAGGCATTAACAAAGTCTCAGGGTCATTATTATCAATATAAGTTAATTTGTCGGATTTATCTCGTCGCATCGTATTTTCATATTCAAATTCTACCGAAAAATTTTCAAACAGGGGCTCTGTATATTCAAATTCGGTTTCAATTTCATAACCGTTTTTATCAAGTTCGCCAAATTGGCTTAATGAATCGGAAAAATCTTCATCTTCGTAATATTCTTCAAAAATTGACTTTTGCCTATTGTCTCCGCTGTTTTCATTGTAGGAAGTTGAAAGTTGAACTGAAAATACGCGTCCTTTTTTCGCAAATCTATGTCCGTAAAAAAGGTCGTTGGATAAATTCATTCCCTGAAGTTTTGAATCAAAGTCAGTTTGTGTATTATTAGCTAATTGATTATCAATCAAAAGCCCTGTATTAGTCAGAGATACTCCATCATTGGATTGGAATGACAAACGTGGTCTGATAATCATATAATTTGACGAATCAATATTGTACTTAATCCGCATATTAAAACGATGATTCCAGTTATTCGACAAACTCTCGGAAATTTCTTCAGATCTTTGCGATTCAGGAGTATTCAAAATGTATTCGCGTAAAATATTTTCACGACGGTCATTTTCGGTATGATTCAAAAAGTAGGAGCCTGTTACTTCAAAGTTTTGAGCCCAATTATCCGAATAATTGATACCAAAAGCATTTGTTGTGACAATTCCTGATTGCTGCGAGACCATGAAATCATTAATATCCGCACCTCCTCGTCTTAAGGAGCCGCCTCCACCGGGACCTCGACCATGTGGTCTGGCACCCGGCGGCATGCCTCTACCGGAAGATGCGCCCATAACGCCCAACAAATCTTCGGAAGCAAAATTTTGATTATTTAAATTGTTGGATTGAAATAAAATCGCAAAACGCGAATCACCGCTGAAAAAGTTCACGATTCCACCTGCATTATAGCGGTCGTCAGTACCGTACCCTGCATAAACCTTACCGAAGGAAGCATTTCGCATGTCCGCTCTTGTGATAATGTTCAAAGTTTTAGAAGTTTCGCCGTCGTCGTTTCCGGTGAAAGCGGCTTGGTCGCTACGTCGGTCGAAAACTTGGATTTTATCAATCATTTCAGCGGGTAAATTTTTCAGTGCTGCAGTTGGGTCATCTCCCATAAAAGGACGCCCGTCAACCAAAACTTCCTTAACAGTTTCGCCTTGAGTTTTGGTCTGACCGTCTTCGACGATTACTCCGGGCATCTTTCGCACCAAATCTTCAGCACTTGCATCTTGAGTTGTTTTGAATGCCGAAGCGTTGAATTGGGTAGTATCGCCCATTAATTCCGCAGTAACGGATTGTCCCGTAACTGTAACTTCATCCGTCATCGAACTTGTAGGAAGCAAGAAAAGATTGCCCATATCGAGCGATTTGCCGTCAAAATCGAAAATCCGCTCAATCGGCATATAGCCGACGTGAGTAATTCGGATTAGATACTTGCCACGCTTGACTTCATCGAAGCTGAATTCGCCGCTTTGACGAGTTGATTGAGTAGTTCTGTTCGAATCGGGTATAGTAATAATGCTCACCGTGGCATCTCGAATAGCTTTTGAGGATTCGGATTCGACTGCTTTGCCCTTCAAACTACCAACTTGCGAGAAGACTGATAACTGACAAAATAGAAACACTAATACAATTTTTATGCAAAATTTCATTTTCAATTTCAATTTAAATTTTAAGTCAAACAACTAGTCTTAGACAATTGAAAATGAAAAAAAGTTTAACAAAAATTTATTTTGGGTTTAGTTATTTTGCTTGTAAAAATCTTTGCTTGTTTGAAAATATTTTAGTATTTTAAAATATGTTTAACTTGTATCGGTTATAAAGATGAAAACTTTGACTGAATTTGGACTTGGCTACGGCACTCGTAGCCATTGTTTGCCTTTTGGAGCAGCAGACAGCAGAACTAAAAGCATGTTTGGCAAAGCACTTTTGAAAATTTTCATGGTGATGTTGATACTCATTCCATCATCACTTTCCGCCCAACAGCTATTCATAAAGAATGTTGGGCAATGGGATAGTGATATAATGTATGCAGGGAGTGGGGAAGGATATCAAATGGTAATAGCGAAAAGCGGTATATACATTAATCATCAACAAGTTAACAAAGTCGAAGAAAAGCAAGATGAATTCGGAAATAAAAGGAATGAAGCATTATTAAGTAGCGATAATTTACGATTGCATTTTGCCGGAAGCCAAATTGAAAATAAAATAACAGGAAAAATAATATCGGGGAGAATATCCCCGATTACTTTTGATTTTTGGAATTACGGTCCAAATAGTGATTGGTACTGGGATGTGCCATGCTACGAAGAATTAATAATTTCTAATATTTATCCCGATATTTCTTTGAAATTTTATTACGAAGGCGATAATATTCGTTACGATTTCGAACTTGGCGAATCAGCTAACTCTAACCAAATAAAAATTTTAGTGCAGGGCTCCCAAAGTGGCGAAATAATTGACAATGAATTGATTATCAAAACAAAACTTGGTGAAATCCGAAAGGGAAAAATTAAAACATTTATTAATTCAAGTGGTGAAGAACTCCCTACATCAATTAATATGAATAAAACAGGAGAAATTCAATTTGATTTAGCAGAATATAATAATGAAGAAAAAATTACTATTGACCCTTTGGTCTATTCTTCCTATTTATATAACCAAACGGCAATTGCACCTAATTATGGGTTTTTTAATGTCGATAAAAGGGGAGATGAATATTGGATGCGAGTATGGGAATACTTTAAATTGAACTATTATACTGATACTATTTATTTCGGAAATATTGAATTAGTATATCCGGAAAGTATTATTGTTTATGATTCAGATTTTAAGCAAATAAAAAAATATATTGTTGTATCATATGTTGGCTCAAATAAAATATTATTTCTCGATGATGAGCATTTATTAATTGCATTATATGCTCCAGAAGAAAAGTTTTCCGATTATAACATTATTGACCTTGATATTAAAGGGGATTTATGCCTTTTAAAAATTAATTTCACAAATAAAAAAATTATTAAAGGTATTAGAATTCCTTCTATTGACATCTCAAATATTTATTTAAGTTCAGATAGTAGAATAATATTATCTTATAATGAGTCAGGGAGTAGTAAAACATATGCATATTTAACGGAAAATGCATATTATTCCGGTTGTGATTCTCTATTTAGCAAAAATTGTTTTTATCCATATTTAGTAGTCGTAAGCAGCGATTTTCAAGAAATCGAATTTGCTACATTAATTCCCTATTCTACTTCAAACCGCTTTCCTGCAAGTTCTAATATAGTTTCCGATTCTGAAGGAAATATTTATTTTTTAAATAAAATTCCTTATGATTATGTTTACAAGTATGAAAATGTGATAGGAAATTGGACAGGAACTGTTCCCATACGATATAGGAATCATTTTAAATCAATTCATAAGTTTGACAAAAATTACAATTTTGTCAAAACAGTTGCCGTTGGATTCACTGAGGTGAGACACTTCTTTATTGATAAAAATGATGAATTAGTGTTGATTGGTAATATACAGCAAGAAGTTCTCGACGAAATTTGGCTTCATGAAGATTGTCTCAAGCCGGCAGAAAATGATTGGACTGGTAGAAAAATGTTTGAGGAGAGTAAAATCGGTATTTTGAAATTGAACACAGATTTGGAATATTTGCGTTCCGGAATTATTCCGGGGCGATATTTTATTGAATTTTTTAATATTACAACCGCATGGTATTATCCAAATGCAGGCTCCGATGCCACACTTGACGACGAAAATAATATTCTAATCACAATTTGTTTGCCAAATTATCATTTTGATGGATTTCCGAAGAAAGGTAATGAATCATTTAAAGTTGGGCATACTGAATATAAAGAGGGGATAAACAATGATGCAGCTCTCGTAAAAGTAAGCAGCGATTTAACTCAGATTTTGTATTCTACTGTCTATGGTGGTTCCGGCGATGACGCTCCCGGTTTTATGTTTGTCCAAGACTCATTGGTTACCATTGTTGGCACTACCGGCTCGACTGACTTAGTTGTAACTCTCGATGCCGATGTTTCGTACCCACAAAATCCAACTGAGAGATTGTTTGTCGTCACACTCAATACAAATTCACCCGTTTCCGTTTTGGATTCCCCTGAAAAGCACTACATATACCCAAACCCGGCAAGCAGCTATTTAGAGTTGCCTCAAGAGCTCTTGAATCGCTTTTCGGCATTTGTAATCACCGATTTGTTAGGTCGCACAATTATGTCGCAAGCCCTTCAAAACAACCGAATAGATATTAGCACACTCCCAACCGGAACATACAATTTGGCACTCACCAACAGCACAACAAGAAGCTCCTACTTATTTGTCAAAACTGAGTAGGGGCGAAGGGATTACTTATTTTGCGAATAATAAATGCCGGCAACAAGTGAAGGGTAATTGCTCAAAATTCCATCAACGTTGGAATTATTTATAAAGTCATATATACAATCTTTCACATCGAGAGTCCAGATGAAGACTTTCATGCCGGCATTTTTTGCCAACTCCACTTTTGAGTTTTGGAATCCGTTAGTCCATCTTGGTGCCCAAACTTCGCATGTAGGAAAATCGTCTGAGAGAGCTATTGATAGGTCTAATTCAATCAAAATCGGGGTTGTATTTGTTAGCTTGCTGTTCTTATAAGCTTCTAATACTTTCTTATCAGGTATTCCTAAAAGAATTTGAATATCCCGACCTAATGATTTGGCATAATTAATTGATTCACTTTGAACTCTGATTATTTCATCCACTACATTCACGTCTTTGACATCAAGCCACACCATAGTCAATTTTGTATCTTCAATAATTGCAGTCAAAGCCTCGGAAAGCGTAGGAATTTGTTCACCACAAACTAATCGGCCGAATAATTTGATATGATGCAGGTCGAAATTATCAACTTTGCCGAGAAGATAGCTCCCATTGACAGTACGCGGGGAAAAGGTGTTGTCGTGAAAAATAATTGCATGCCCGTCTCGGGTAAGTTTTACATCAATTTCAATACCCGTGGAACCCAATACTTTGCAATGCTTTATCATCTCGATACTATTCTCGGAGAAACCTAAACGTTCCGAATTTCTTCCGCCACCACGATGAGCTATAATCTGAAAATCTCGATTACCACCATATAAATTTCTTTTTTTCTTAAATAATAAAGGGCATCCGTCGCTAGTTTTGCCGGCTAAAGTTACAATATTCGGCGCTATTCTGGAGACTAAAGCTTGACCGCCATTTTCCGGATATATTAATAATGACATTCGAGCGGCATTGGCAGACCTAACAGTTCGGAAGTATCCGGTGAAAGCAATTGTATCAGCGACTGCACCCCCAACATTCTCGGAATATATTACGTCATGAGTGGATATTATGCTTAAACGCTTATCGAACCATTTGCAAACAACTTCGCTACCGAATATTTCCTTACCTTGGAGGACTTCATATACTCCATCCATAAATAATTTGGTGCTATCACATAAGGGATGAGTAATATTTTCGAATAGTTCGAAATCTACTTTTAATTCTGGGGATGTGGGTAATTCCGATATACATGATACCAATACAACTATAGATAACATAAACAATTTTTTCATTAATAACTCCAAACATTGTATCTAAGAGTGAAAGTTGGCATAATTGAAAAAATCCCCCGATAGCTCAAATATAATATTCGGATTTCAGGACCAATATCCATTTGCTCTGTAATTGGGAATGTATAGGAGCTGAAAAGAGTAAGTCCGAGCTCATAACGATTACTAATCGCGATTGTTTCGTATTCAATATTGCTGATTAATACGTATGGACCCATTCCAATCCCCGCCTCGAAACCATCTATTTGGGTGGATACCACAAATTGAAGTGGTACTGCATTCAAAACAGCATTCGCCGTCGATTTTTTATCATCATTTGTTTGAGCTTTAATTTCAATTTCGTCGTTAGCCAAAAGCAAATAACCCGACATAATACCGAAAGATAAATTCCGGTCGGGATGCCACATTGCCCTCCCCGTAAATCCATAGCCAAAGGCTGTTTTCTCCTTTAAGCCGGGAATTCGCTCATCTTTGAAAATACTGAAAGTAGGTGAACCCGATATAATCAGATTAATATCATAAACGAACTTGTCACTACCTGAAACACTTAAAGTAGTTAAAATTAATAATATCCAATATAGTATAAATGTTTTAATCATAATTGAAATGAAAAGAAAAATTCGGGAACATATTGGTATTGGTCTATTGTATTAAATAAAAGCCATGCTTGGTATGGAGTTCGTGAAATAGTGAAACTTAAGCCGATTGAAAGTAACGTCTCCTTGAATATTGGTTGTTCAAGTGCCACTGTGCAGAAGAAGTCATTCCAATTACCTTGTGGACCCGGAGTATCAATATCGCTGACTTTAGTTTCGCTTTTGAAAATGTAGGATGCTACAAATGATGCAGAAAAAGACGCATTATTCATCCGCCAACCCAAACGAACTATCGGCATATAGAAAAATGCAAAAGCTGTATTGTTTTCAAACTGCCCTTCGATATTAATAAAGCCTGCAAATGTCCCAACATGATTTGCCACACCAATACTGAACTGCGAGAAATTAGTGTTGAATTGAATTCCACTATGCAATATGTTCGAATAATAATTAGTTGACAATACACCAACTAGCGATACATTCTTAAATATGCAATGTTTGTAGTTCAAATCAATTGCAGGTACCGGGAATTCTACTTCGATAATTGGGATAGGCAAAAGTGAAATCGAACCACCAAGTTGCAATAAATAAGTTCCTTTTTCCAGAGGGAATGGCTCGTAAAAATATCTAACGTCGGAGTGTTCTACAATCTTATCAGTTTTTGGTGCAAAATCGCCAATCTCACTTTGAGCTGAAAGTGAGTAAGTCCAAGTCAATGCTATAACTACAATATATATATAATATTTCATTTCCAAGCATAACATTGCTAAAATAATATTTTATTTTATACTATCCAAATGAAATATAATATATTTTTATAAATCTAAGATTTTTTTTAAATTCGACACCACAAAAAAAAAGCTGTCCCCTTCGAGACAGCTTTTCATCATTAGCGGATGCTATGCCAAATATTAATCGTTATCCGGCTTTGCGCGCATCGTCTCCCAAACGAAATATATTACTAATAAAATGAACATTACCAAAGCGAGAATTTCGGAACCAATCGCTCCTTCAGACCATAGTTTTGAGTTCAGGCTGAGATTAATCCAGCCCACATTGTTCATGAATAGTATCAAAGCTCCTAATACACCAAATAGTGCCGCACCTGCTATAAAGCCCGATGCAATCAAAGTGCCGCGTTGGCTTCGTGCGTTAGCGAGTTTTTCGTCCTTGGTGCTTTTGCCGATATAGTGAGCCAACAATCCGCCGACTATTAACGGTGTGTTCAAATCTAATGGGATAAACATACCCAATGCAAAGGCGAGAGGTGAGATTTTCAGCCAATTCACAAGAACTGCAATAATAGCACCTACTACGAATAGCATCCAGTGGATTTCTGCACCTTGCAACATCAACGGCTCAATCACGGCTGCCATAGCATTTGCTTGTGGTGCGACTAATGGGTCGGTGAAGACGTCGGTCTTTACAAAGCCATATGCTTGGCTCAAAATGTAAATTACCACGCCAACTGTCGCCGCAGAAACGAGAGTTCCCAAGAATTTCCATGATTCCTGCTTAGACGGAGTGGAACCCAACCAGTAGCCGATTTTCAAGTCTGTGATAAAACCACCTGCCATCGAAAGTGCCGTACACACGATACCGCCGATAATCAGTGCACTAACCATGCCTTGAGGTCCTTGCAAACCTGCTTGAGCCAACACTATCGAAGATACAATTAATGTCATCAGCGTCATACCCGAAACAGGATTCGTACCAACAATAGCGATTGCATTAGCTGCAACAGTTGTGAATAAGAAGGAAATAATAACCAATGTAGCCAAGGCAATTAAAGCTTGCGTCATAGTAATAGAAGTGCCTAACATCAAGAAAATGAAAATTGCAATAATTGTAAACAATGCTAAAAATATTACAAATGTCATTTTAATATCTTTTTGAGTCCTGATGACAGCTTCTTCTTTGCCGTCTTTGCCACCAAATAACCCAACTACGGCTAATTTGAAAGCACTTCCAATTACACCCGAAGATTTAATTATACCGATGACGCCTGCCATTGCAATTGCACCAATACCAATCGGACGGACATATAATCTGAAAATATCTTCAGCAGACATTGCCGAGAAAAAGCCGACACCTTCGGGACCGGCAATAATATTGCCCATTGCATTCATTAGAGGAATCAAAACCAACCATGAAAGTAATGAGCCTACAACAATAATTGTCGCAAATTTAAGCCCGACGAGATACCCAAAACTGAATATAAGTGCCGAGACGTTGAGTTTCATTACAATTTTTGCATTGTCTGCCAAAGAGGCGCCAATAGGTAAAATTTTCGATGTCACAACTTCCGACCATAGCTTGACTGAATGGAACATGAAATCAAAAAGTCCACCGATAAGCCCGCTAACAATCAAGATACCGGCTTGTTTGCCACCGGATTCGCCTGTCATTAGGATTTCGGTTGTAGCTTTGGCTTCAGGGAATGGAAATTTACCGTGCATGTCTTTGACAAAATACTTGCGGAACGGAATAAGGAATAATATTCCAAGGAAGCCACCAAAGAGCGAGGAGAAAAATATTTGGAAGAAATTTACTTCAATTTCGGGATATTTATATTGCAAAATATACAAAGCGGGAATCGTGAAGATTGCGCCCGCCACAATCACACCGGAGCTTGCACCGATTGATTGAATGATAACGTTTTGCCCCAGAGCACCTTTTTTCTTGAAAAAAGAAGATGCACCAACGGCAATAATAGAGATTGGAATTGCGGCTTCGAAAACTTGTCCGATTTTCAAGCCCGAAAATGCAGCAGCAGCAGAAAATATGACAGCCATCAACAAACCCATACCGACAGAATACGCCGTGACTTCCGGGAAAACTTGTCCCGCAGGCATTACAGGCTTGTACTCTTCGCCGGGATTTAGCTCACGGTAAGCGTTTTCAGGTAGTTCGCTTTTACCGGTGTTAACATGTTCCATAAAACTCCTTCATTTCTAACAAAAAATTAATTTATCAATATTGTTAATTACAAAAATATTAAATTAACTACATTGGAGCTATTAAACAAATGATTTGAAAAAGAAAATGAGGAAATTTATGACCTGAATCAGCTTATTTTAACGGTTGATTATGGTAAATTCTTGAATGTAGGTAAATTAGCAATGTGGAAAAGATTCCGATACCTAAGAAAATGTACCATATTTTGTTGGGCGAATATAAGTCCCACAGCATCGAAGTTGACTCTTGAATCGAGGTATTGGTAAACTGAACCACTTTATCCATTGCGTTGGAATGTGTGATTTGGGTCATATCTACTTGTTGAGCCTCCAAATAGCGAATTGCAAGCGTGCTTTTCTCGCTATACTCATTGTATAGAAAGCCGCCAAGCAAAGAACCACCTGCAAGCCCAATCGCAAATGAAATGTTGAGATAGCCCAAATAGACCGAACGACGTGATTTGGTGCCGAGCGAAGCCATATATTCAAGGTATCGCGGATTTGTAATCATTTCTCCCAGAGTATAAATCAGCATCCCAAGCACTGCCATCGAACCAATTTGTGTCGCTCCCGAAACAAATAGCCCAAGACTTGCTGTCGTAATGCCAAACATAATCGCATATCTGAGCTTCACACCGGACATCAGCCATGAAACCGTGACAACTCCAAGCACGATAAAACTCGAATTGAGCGTATAAAGCCATTTGAAATCAATCATTGTCCCGAGTGATGTCGTCATGAGCATATAATCCGGGAGATTTAATGCTTTAGCCACTTGCGAAGTGTCAACCCAATCATATATAAAATTGGGCAATGTTTCGTAGAATTGCATATAAATTATCGCAAATCCACCCATAATAATAACAAAACTCAAAATTTGGGGTCGTAAAACACCGATTAAGATTTCCTTAATTGTGATTGAAGGCTCATTTTTAATTTTATCATTATCATCTTTAATTAAAAATAATAATGGAATTATAATTATTAAAATTGAACCGGTCACGATAAAGAAAATTTGCCAGGATATTTCTTCTAAATATTTCGATAGGGCAGGAGCAAAAAAGAATGCAACATTAATTAGCATAATATTTAATCCCCAGCCGATTGATGTGAATTTATCGCGCATCGAATTGGAAATTAATCCCTGCAAAGCAGGTTTGAAGCTGCCCAGACCTATACCTACGAAAACAGCGGCAGTCATAACTCCGGTAAATTCGCGTTGAAATGCAAATAAATAAAATCCGATTATTGCGAAAAATATTGAAATAAATATCATATTTTTTCTGCCAAACTTATCTGCCAAACCACCCGTCAGAACCGGTATTAAATTCTGCACCAATGCCCACACGAAAAAAATCATACCCTTGGTTGTGTGTTCCCAATGCAAACCGCCGACAATATCTTTTTGAGAAATATAAACTGCCATTTGCAGAACTAATGCCGAATATGCAAGTCGCTCAATCATTTGAATTAAATTAAGCAACCAAAATTCTTTGCTAAAACTGCGAATTTGAGTAAAAATATTTTGCATCGGCAATTATTATTTAATTTCTAATGGTCGAACTATCGTGATTCCTGTAGCACTTTTGCTTTTTTTAAGATATTCGGAAATTGGAGCATCAATAATTACTTTCTTTTGATTTGTGGACGCATGGAATAAATGTGCATCGCCATTTTCGGCTTTGCTGATAATTCCTGTATGCGAATAATCCAATCCTTTTATCGAAGTTACAATGCAAATAATATCTGAATTTTGTAATTCATTTTCAATTAAATTTACTTTATCTTTTGGAATAAAATAATGTTTGCGAGAATTAATTTCATCTTCAAATTTCTTAATTATTTTAACTAATTTAGGATTATTTTTCAAAGCTGCATATTTATCGGGATTTGATGACATAAAGCCGACTTTTGGCTCAAACTTTAAACCGCCCAATGACTTGGTAATATCTGTGACTACATTTTTATTGACATTATCATGTATCCAATCCGAAGTATAATGTAATCGCGATTCATAGCCGTCAAGAATACCACCACGGTACCTGACAAAAGTCACTTCGTTGACTAAACTATTGATGTCATAATTCCCCTGTTTGAATGAACGCGCCAGACAAAGCACAAGCTCGTAAAATGTGACACAATCAAGTCCTTCAAAGTTAATTCTGCATAATTCACCATCACCGCCTTCGAGCGTATTGCCGACGTATGGAGTACCGATGAAGTGATTTGCGATTTTGAACATCAATTCATTAATTGGAATATCTGTTTGATTTTCAAATTCACCGACTAATCTCCAGAGTTTTTCAACGCCGATTACCGAGTAATCCTGATTGGCAAAAAGGGGAATACGATTGCCCACAAACAATAGGGCAGAGGCTCCCAATATTGATTTCAAAAAACCCCGTCGTGTATTTATCTCATTCATTTATAATCAATTTTAATTGTTCATTTAATTTTTTAACTTCTTTTCTGTCCAAAACTATTTCAATGCCATTCTTATTAATGACGAATTTGTCATCTAAAGATAAAACTTTTATTTCATCTTCTTTTTTCACATTAGATTTCGTTGTAACAATAGGTGGTTTGATGCCCTCATAGACGTAATCCGGTGGCAAATTTGGCATCGAAGCCTCCGCTTTGCAAAGTTCGTCACATCTTTCATTCTCGGCTTGTCCTGCGTGACCTTTGACCCATTCAAACTTGACGTTGCGCCCTTTGACAGCTTCGAGTAACTCTTTCCACAAGTCTTGATTTAGCACTTCCTTATTGTCGCTTTTTCGCCAACCCTTCTTAATCCATGCCTGAAGCCATCTTTTGTTGAAAGCATCGCAAATCAGCTTGGAATCCGTATGAATCGTTATGATATATTTCGGGTCGTTCTTCACCGCTTTCAGGGCTTCGATCGTAGCCTTCAGCTCCATTCGGTTGTTGGTGGTAAGGCGGAATCCTCCGCTGACTTCCTTGCGGCGGTTCTTGTGAATCAAAATCGCAGCATATCCACCCGGTCCCGGATTGCCTAAACTCGACCCATCAGTATATATTATTACATTTTCCATATTTTCTTATGCGAAATTAAGAAATTTGTTTGTAATTTCGGCAAGAAAGATTATATTAGTCTTGGGGGAATTTAATATTTTGAACATTCTTTTTTTAAATAGCATAAAGAGGAGAATATGGAAGTGATTGAAATTTTTGGTTTCAAATTGAAAGAAAAGCAAAGAATCATGTTGCCATTTTTTGAAACATCGGTTGCGGCGGGGTTGCCGAATCCGATTGAAAGCGACAGTTGTGTCGAAATTGACCTCAACGAATACCTCGTTGACCATCCTGCATCTACATTTTTTGCGAAAGTCCGCGGATTGAACATGGTAACGCAAGGTATCCGCGATGGCGATATTTTAGTGGTGGATACTTCAATCGAGCCTGTGGAGCAAAAGATTGTGCTTGTCACTATCAACGGCTCGTTGACAGTTAAGATTTTCCGCGAAATTGATGGCGAAATTTTTCTCGAATCGCAAAATCATCAGTTTTTACCTATAATGATGGAACCCTATTTGGAGTTCAAAATCATTGGCGTCGTGACAAAAATCATACACTCTTTATAAGCAAAATATTTTTCAATTTTGATGCTTCGATTACCGAAGTATTTATGGTTTGTACGAATGAAAGTAAACAAAATAGTAGAATTGAAAACACTGTACAGTTTTGAAGCGCCTGTTTTTGATGCACACGGCACAGCAGGCACTTCACAATCTGCCGAACTGAAAAACAAGCTGGATTTGAACAGCTATTTGGCACCTTTCCCCGGAGAGACTTATTTAGTCAAGGTTTCGGGCGAAAGTATGATAAACGAAGGAATTTACGATGGCGATATTCTCGTTGTAAATAAAAGGGACAGACCCGTGGACGGGAAGGTGGTGATAGCATCGTTGAACGGTGAAATGGCTGTCAAAACGTACCGCGACATCCACGGTGTAATTTACCTTTTTTCGGCGAACGATAAATTTTTACCGATTGAAATTAAACCATTTTGGGAATTCGAGATTCAGGGCGTCGTCAAGCACGTGATTCATGCTGTTTAATCGGTGATTACAGTCCCGAAAGCGTAGTCTCCGTGGACTGATTCGACCATAACTTTGACAAAACTTTTTGCTAAGTTTTCGTCACCTTCAAATTTTACTCGGACGTAGTTTTCCGACCAACTTTTCCATGTTCTCGTGCTTTTATCATAGGATTCGGGGATTACTGTCGCAATTTTCCCGACTCTGCTTGCATAAAATGAGCGTTGCTTGGCTTGAGATAGCTCGCGGAGTAGATTGGTGCGTTCTTTTCGGATATGAACAGGAACGACTCCGTCGAAACTTGCTGCAGGAGTATTATCTCGTTCGGAATAAGTGAACACGTGAAAATAGCTCGCAGGAAGCTCGTCCAGCAAATCATAAGTTTCGCGGAAATGCTCATCTGTTTCACCCGGAAAGCCCACTATGACATCAATTCCGAGTCCGCAATTTGGGATGTTTTCTTTGATTTTGTAAATCAAATCTTTGAAAAAGGATGCTTTGTAGCGGCGCTTCATATTCTTCAGAATCTCCTGCGAACCGCTTTGCAAGGGAATATGAAAATGCGGACAAAATACGTCGGAAGCCGCAACAGCACGCAAAATTCTATCATTGAGTAAATTCGGCTCAATTGACGAAATCCTAATTCTCAAATCCGGCTTCATCGAATCCATCAATTCCACTACGTCTGCAAAAGTTTTGCCGTCCGGAGTGCTGTAATCCCCAAGATTAATCCCCGAAATCACCACTTCCTTATAGCCGGAAGCCACAATTTTATTAATTTGCTCAGGTATCAAAGCAAATGGAATACTTCTCGAACTACCGCGCGCATAGGGAATCGTGCAGAAAGTGCAAAAATAATCGCAACCATCCTGAAGCTTCAAAAAAGCACGAGTTCGTAGCTCATTATCGGTTGTGAGTGCGACGTCGAAGGGCAAATCCTCGATACACGAAACGTTTACCTGAGTTTGCTCTTTGCCGATTAGCTGATGCACGAGCGAGGGCACGCGGAATTTCTCCCGTTGACCAAAGACTGCGTCCACACCTTCGATTTGGGAAACTTCTTCGGGCTTTAGCTGAGCATAACAGCCCATCACGCCCAAAAAAGCATTCGGCGATTGTCGTTTGGCGCGACGAATGAGCTTTCGCGCTTCGACATCGGCATTATTAGTCACCGAACAGGTGTTTATCAAGATGATGTCGGCAGTGGTGCCAAATTCGGTTAACGAATAGCCCAACTGCTCAAACTTATCTTTAATAGCCGCTGTTTCGGCATAATTGACTTTGCAACCTAATGTATGTAACGCTACTTTCATTCAACTCATTCTTTTTCAATACAATTAAATGAAAACGTTTATCTTATGATTTTATTCCTTTTATCTCTGTACCATCACCTTTATAGTTTTGGCTTCGGTGCCGTGCTTGATTCGCATCAGATAGATGCCGGGCTCGACGCCGGAGCAATTCCAAATCACGTTTCCGCTGAAAGCTGTGTGTGGCTCGATGCGAATGCTCGAAGCATCAGAAACTTTGTTGCCCAATACATCATAAACAGCTATGTCATATTTTTCTGTGTCGAAACTCAAATCCCAATAAACCAAAGTCCTAACTTCATTCGATGCAGGCATTGGGTAAGCGGGATAGCTATAAAGATAGTTCATTTCTTCGGTTTGGTTTTCAACCGAATTTACTACACCAAAATCAATGAGTTTTGCCTTGTAAACACCTGAACCTCCCGTTGAAGCAAATATTTCATCTCCATAGACCAACAAATCTGTAATATATAGATTCGTGAATCCGGTATTAATTTCATTCCAATTGACGCCATTATCCGTAGATTGGAAAACTCCTCTTCCATATACACTCATGAAAATGCTGCCACCAACAACATTGATTGAATATACTGTATTATTAGAAATATCAAAATCAGATAATTCCCAATTTTCACCATTATCAGATGATATATATAAACCTCTTTCATATGCTGCTACGTAAACAAAGTTTTCAACAAAAGCATATGCAGTAACCAACCTATTATTAAGAAATTCAGTATATTTATTCCAAGTAGTTCCATTGTCTAAAGAGACTAAGAGACCCTCGTAAGGTGGTGCAGCAAAGAGTTTGTCATCATGTCGGACAATTTTTTGCATTCCATAAATTGTATCAATTTTCACCCAATTTTCACCCAGATTTGTAGATTTGAATGTTCCCATATCTGTACCGGCAATTAAATTGTTGTCAATTATATAAACACCTAAAACCAATGATGCATCTATATCCGATGAAACATTATTCCAAGTATTACCATAATCTTCGGAAAGAAATATTTTATTAGTCCAACCATATCCTTTAGAAATAATTAAGTTATCCTTGCTTACCATTCCTAAAATAGATTCTTCAGAAGCAATTTCAACTTCAGACCAGTCCTCACCTCTATCAGATGACTGAAATGTACCGTTGGCATATGTCGCGGCAATAATTTTATCTTCTGCAAGAGCAATATCAAGGATATGAGTTGAAATAATATTCGAATTTTTTGATTCCCAACTTGTCCCATTATCAGTTGACAAAAATATACCACTATTAGTTGCAACATATATTTCATTATTTCTGATTAAAATATCAGCGATACTTTTATTTTTTAATAAATCGCCGGCTGACATCCAATTCAAGCCATTATTTGTAGAATAAAATAAACCATTATATGTACCAGCAAAGATATAGTCGCCATTTAAGGCTAAGCACATAATATGTAAATCAGTTAAGCCATTATTAAAAGCATTCCAATTATCACCATTATCAGATGAAATAAAAACACCGTCTCCTGTTCCAACATAAACAAATTCATCATTAGAGACTATAGATAAAATATTAAGATTAGTCAATCCTTTGTTTACAATTTGCCAATTTTCACCCATATTAGTAGTCTTAATTACTCCAAGACCTAGATTTGGTTGTCCTGTAATTCCATATTGTCCTGCAAAAAGAATATTATCTTTATATGTCCATCCGCTTACACGCGAAATATTAAATCCAGTTTCAATAGGAATCCAAGAGTTGCCTAAATCTGTTGATAAATAGATTTCATCTGAACAAATAAATAGTTTATTGTCAATATAATAGATTGATTCAATAAATAAATTTGAAAGACCCGAATTTTTGGAAACCCAATTATCTCCATTATCTGAAGACATAAATACTCCACCACCGGCAGTTCCGATAAATATATTATCAATATTAAATTCAAAACAAGATACTTGTATAATATTTTCGAGCCCATTACTTTTATTATCCCAAGAATCACCACTATTTTGAGAAACGAAAACGTTTGCTACACCATTTTTACCTGCATAAATATATTCACCATTTGAACCTAAAGACATGATAGAGGAAACTCCATGTGGTCCATTTGTTTGCTTCCATTGTGCCTGTGAGACAGTTATGGAAAAGAGAAGAAAAATGATTAGAACTATAAATTTCATGATTTACTCCTAGAAAATATGTAAATAAAGATACAATTTATCATTGAGATTTGTTTAAATCCCCGTGAAATGACTCGGCTTTTTCAATTCGCAATTCCAAGCATCTCTGCCTCCATATAGTGTTATTCATTTTCTTATGCAAACATACATATAAAAATTTATACAAACAAGCAAAAAATGTAATATGAGCATAAATTAATATTTAGGCGACACTTCGTTCATAAATAGAAACAAAGTAAGTGCCAGAGCAGAGATTGAGAGATTGATATTGTTCTATTGTTTTTTTATAGTATTATCAACGATTGAATTACCTGAGTCTGTGATTTTGTCAGGCGGGGGAATGTTATAAATTTTGCATGATTATTTTAAATGATTCAAAACGAAAAAACCCTGAAAATATGTTAGTCACCAATCTTATTCAGGAAATTAAACCATGTTTTAAAGTAAGTGATGTTGTTTTCGAGTCCTTTGATATCATGTCCCTGTCCCTCGAACAAAACCAATTCAAAATCTTTCCCGTATTTTTTCAAACTGTCTGCCATCCAAATGCTACCTTCTGTAGGCACTCTGCTGTCATTTTCACCGTGGGTCAGTAACAATTTCCCGCGTAACAAGTCGGCATGATATAATGGTGACCTATCCTTAAGCTTCTCTTCTTCAGTAGCGGGGTCGCCGGCTTCGAGCAATACCCAATCCGGTATATTGCAAGTCTTATAGAAATGAATAATATCTGAAAATCCTGCATCAGACATTCCAAAACCCCAATCAAAATTCGCCTTGTAACCATTTACTTCACCAGGAAATGTTAAAAGTCTCATTACTGCGTATCCACCATGCGAGCCCCCGAAAGTTCCGATTCTATTTGGCGGTATTTCCATAGTCTCATTTACATATTTTGCTGCATAAATGAGGTCTAAAATTTCATTTCCACCCAAATCTTTGTCGTTCATTGCTTTGAAATCAAATCCCCAACCATCAGAACCTCGTGGTGCAGGACTTAGAACTGTAATTCCCGCTTCGGCAAGTAAATGATTTCTATATACGAAATTATTATAGCCGCCATAAAAGGATTGAATCAAAACAATCTGTTTGTCTTTGGGCAATGGATTTTTAGGTTTGTACAAATATGCATGAATAAGTCTTTGTTTCCCTGTTTTTTCATCAACGTCGAAAGTTGGGTAGTCAATTTTTTCTATATCGGCGTGGTAAATTTTTTCTTTTAATTCATTTGGCAAATCATATTTGACATCGAAATTAAAACTATCCTCGCTAACCGAAATTTCGGACATGATGAACTTTGTAGCCGCCGACGAACCTGTGGACATGATTTTATTAGCTTTGGCATCAATTATTAGATGATTGACATCGGTCACTTGCGTATTCAAAATTTGCCCATCTTTAGGATTAATCAGCATAATGTTTGTGTTAATCGGATTTGAGGAGGTTAGTGCAAGTAATTTTTTATCACCTATTTCAACATAATCAAAAGAGGACACATTCGCATCAAGATTAGTCAGCTGAATCGTTTCGTTTGTCAGGATATTATATTTGAAAATGTTATTGATGTCAGTTTCGTTAGATGAATATAGAAATTCATTGTCGCTGTACCATTTTTGAAATATTACAGGAGTTTTACGCTTCATAGTCTCGTTTGTGATGACTTTCGTTGCCCGTTTTTCCAAATCTAACAATAAAAGATTGCCATATGAACGGTCGCCATTTTTGTTTGCCGTCACAATCAGTGTTTTACCATCTTTACTTTGCAAAGGCTTTCCCCATGTAAAGAGCATCTCTGTATTATCTCGGAAGAGTATTTTTTCTTTTCCTGTTGTCAAATCAAGTATTCTTACTTCACTCAGCCTATCTTCCTTTGTTCCGAGCCTTGCAACATATATAATTTTAGTTTTTGTGTCGTCATAATTAAAGCCGAAAATATAAGGTACATCGGTTAATTTTTCAATTTTTCCGCTGTTTATATGCATTCTATATATATTTAGCACTTCATCATTCCGCTCATCACCATTCCAATAAAAGCAAGAATCAACTTTGTTGTAGCTTAAATCAAAAACATTGCGTTTTGAAAAATCAACATCTGACACAGTTTTGCCTGCCCAAAAGTCAACTTTTTCAACAAAATCAAGATATTGAAGTTGTTTGCTTGCACCATCTTTAAAGAAAAATATTATGCCGGATTCGTAATCAATATTGATATTTGAAAATGGGAAGCCTTCTAAATATGGAGCAAGGTCAATTATTCTATCTTGGAACCGGATTAGATTTTCATTTGGTTTGACCTGTTCACTTTCCTGTTTTTCGCAAGACATAATACACGACACGAGCATTAAAACCGTCACTAAATAAGATTTATTCATTTTTATTTTATTGAAATTAACATAAAAACAAAATTAAACAAAAATGATTAATCAATAAGATAAATGTATGATTATGACAATAAATTAATTTTTCGGAATGATAAAGATACTTTTAGTAGGGTTGGGGGGATTTATCGGAGCAGTTTCAAGGTATTGGATAGCTTCTTATTTTGAAGGACATTCAGAATTCTTTTCATTTCCTGTGGGCATTTTGGTAGTAAATCTGGTTGGATGCCTTATCATTGGGATGTTAGCCGGAGTGGTAGAAAGCACAACACTCATTTCCGAAGAAATCAGATTATTGCTTTTTGTTGGTTTATTAGGTAGTTTTACTACTTTTTCAACATTTTCGCATGACACTATGAATTTGATTACAAACGGATTATTGCTTCATGCGATGTTGAATGTTTTGTTATCTGTTGTTATAGGTATATTTGCAGTTGCATTAGGTTTCAAATCTATGCAACTAATTTTTAACTGATTTGGGTGAACAAAATGAGCGAATTAATTGAAAAATTGAATAGATTAAAAAAAGAACGAAATGCAGTGATTTTGGCGCATTACTATCAAAATGCCGAAATTCAGGATGTTGCTGATTTCATGGGTGATTCACTTGCTTTGGCTCAAGAAGCGAAGAAGGTTTCAGCAGACGTCATTTTGTTTTGTGGGGTGCATTTCATGGCTGAAACCGCAAAGATTTTGAATCCGACTAAAACCGTGCTCGTGCCGGACATGGATGCCGGATGTTCTCTCGCAGACAGCGCACCACCGGAATTATTCCGCAAATGGGTTGATGAGCACCATGACCATGTAGTGATTTCATACATTAATTGTTCAGCAGATGTAAAAGCTATGTCTGATATTATCTGCACATCATCCAATGCTCACAAAATTGTAAATTCTGTACCGCTCGATACGCCGATTTGCTTTGCTCCCGATAAATATCTCGGGCATTATCTTTCTAAGAAATTGAATCGTAAAATGGTGCTCTGGGATGGCTCGTGCCAGGTACATGAAATTTTCTCCGAATCTGAAGTAATCAATTTGATGAATCGCTATCCCAATGCGGCTGTCTTGGCTCATCCCGAATGCCCAGAAAATATCCTTGATTATGCCGATTTTATTGGTTCGACAACAGCAATTATCAAAGAGGCGACAACATCGGCTCAAAATGACATCATTGTATTGACCGAATCCGGGATAATTCATCAGCTTCAAAAAATTGCACCACATAAAAATTATATTCCTGTTCCAAGTTTGGAGGGATGTGCTTGCAACGAGTGCCCGTATATGAAACTGAACACAATTGCGAAAATGGTTTCTGCGCTCGAAACTCTGCAACCGGAGATAATTATGGACGAATCTCTACGATTGCGTGCCTTGCGTCCTTTGGAAAGAATGTTGGAACTAAGTTAAAATATCATGCTCGAATATCCACAATACAAGACCTTGCCGAAATCATACGTTGAGACAAAAATTCGCGAATTCGTTGCCGAAGATGTCCCCGATGGCGATATCACAACGATTTCGACTGTTCCCAGCGATAAAAGAATCAATGCTTATATTGCTACAAAATCAGACATCGTTTTTGCAGGAGAGGAAATTTTAAAGCATATGTTTGCGGAATCATACGGGCTGGAAATCAAAGTAAATGACGGAGATAGAATTACCGCAGGAACTGTGATTGCAAGAATCGAAGGTTTAGCACGAGAAATTTTGATTTACGAACGCATTATTCTGAATATACTACAGCGTTTGTGTGGGATAGCGACCGATACAGCAAAATACGCAGATTTAGCAAAGCCATTTGGCGTTAAAATTTTAGATACGAGAAAGACAACGCCGGGATTGCGACTTTTTGAAAAATATGCTGTAACTTGTGGCGGCGGCTACAACCACAGACTTAATTTATCAGATGGAATTTTAATCAAGGACAATCACATTTCCGCAGCACAATCGGTTACAAATGCGCTCGTTATGGCAAAAAATACAGCCGCCGGAAAGCCCATAGAGCTTGAAGTCGATACAATCGAACAAATAAAAGAAGCATTATTGAATCCACCCGATGGATTTTTATTAGACAATATGAATCGAGTAACGACTATTCAAGCCGTTCAAATTATCCGAAATCACCCGAATGGCAACGATATATTTATCGAATCATCGGGCGGAATCAATCTCACAAATATTGAAAATTATTTCACGACCGGAATCAATGCAATATCAATTGGGGCTTTGACTCATAGCGCCAAAGCCGTTGATATTCATATGGAATTTGATTAGTCTTAATCAAATTTTATTTTCAGCATCGAAAAGTCATCGTCTAAAATTTCTTTGTTCCCAAGAATCTTTACTTTGTTGAGCAATCCATCTATTTCATCAGCATTATCGTTTTTGGTTTCATTGATAAAATCTGCCATTTCGTCAAGTTCCCAAATAGAGCCATCATGAAGCTCAATTTCGTAAACCCCATCGGAATAGACATAAAGAATTGAACTTTCGGGAACATTGACTTTCGTTGCTTTAAACGGGAAATCCGGCAAACCGCCAATTATAAAATTATCATTCATCAGTTTGCTCATATAGCCTTGTTTGTCAATCAATAGGGCAGGTGGGTGCCCGGCACTAATATAATCAATAGTTCTATTCGATTTATTATAAACTCCATACCAAATTGTGAAATAGAGTCCGTTATGGTCTGACATCTGGAAAGCTTTATTTAAAGCAATTGCGACTACTGCAGGATCATGAAAATTGAGCGTTGACAAGGCATTGCTTTTTAAGAAATTCATAGCCGAAACTGATAATAATGCTGGTCCTACCCCATGACCGCAAACATCAAGCAGGTAGATTGCAAAGTGATTCTCGTCTAACCAATGGTATCCGAATGAATCCCCACCTAATTGGGCGGAAGGGATAAATCTCCAAAATGTTGAAATTCCGTCTTTATTTATCGTATCAGGAAGCATAGAAATCACATATTCGCCTGCTTTATTCAATTCTGAAGCTAAGGCTTTTTGGCTTTTTTCTAAAGATTCGTATGCCTCATTTCTTTGCAATAGATTTATATATGCTTTGGAATGGTAACGAATTCGAGCTAATAATTCGATTTTATCAGGCAACTTTACAATGTAATCGTTTGCACCGGCTTCAAACATCTCAGCCTTTGTCGTGGCTTCTTCTTTAGATGATAAAACTATAATCGGCACATCTTTTAATTCTTGAGATGCACGATAAAATTTCACTAAAGTCAGCCCATCTATATCAGGCATTATCAAATCTTGCAATATCAAAGTTGGTTTGATTTCCTTTGCTGTGGGTAATGCCTTTGATGGGTCTTGACAAAAATGATATTCGATATCATCGAATTGTGATAGCATTCGGCGAACTTGCTCTCCGACTATCAATTGGTCGTCAACCAAAAGTACCTTGATTTTATATTCTTTAGGTGTGATTTTTAACGGGTTCTCATTTTGCATAATTGATCCTTATTATATAATAGTTCTTTTTATTTTGTCGGCGATTTCAGCCGGATTTAAAATTTCCATTGCAGCATCTAATTCAGCAGCGACTTTCGGCATTCCAAAAACGACCGAACTTGCCTCATCTTGAGCGATTGTCAGCCATCCGGCTTTTTTCAGTTTGAGCAATCCCTTGGCACCATCATTGCCCATTCCGGTCAAAACTACTGCAATTCCCGTTCCAATCCAATTATCATTAATTGATTCAAAAAAACGGTCAACTGAAGGTCTGTAATGGTAATTTATCGGCTCGGGAGTGTATTCGAAATATCCCAATGGGTCAATAATCAAATGGTCGTTTGTACCTGCTATATAAACGCGCCCATTGATAGGCTTTGTTTTCGCTACGGCGATTTCGACAGGCAGTTCGGAATATTTGTTCAACCATTCAGCTAAACCGTCAGCAAATTTGCTATCCACATGTTGCACGATGACAATAGCAGCGTTCAAATTTGCGGGCAAATTAGATAAAATCCCTGTCAGAGCTTTCGGACCGCCGGTAGATGAGCCAATTGCCACCATATTTACTTTATTACCGGAATAGATTGCACTTTGCTTTTTCTCGAATTGAGAAGTATAGCTGATTAATTTCCTGATTGTGTTGATTTTTTTGACTAAATTATCTTCACCAATCAGATTTCCTGATTCATCTAATACAGGAGTTGCAACAACATCTAAAGCACCATGACCCATAGCATCGAATACTTTTGGGCGATTAGTATTTAGCGATGTTGTCACAATCATAATCGAACATGGATTGGTTTCCATTATGATTTTTGTTGCTGTAGCACCATCCATCACCGGCATCATTAGATTCATCAAAATCAAATCCGGCTTGTCGGCATTGAGTTTATCGATTGCTTCTGCTCCATTTGTAGCTGTCCAAGCAATTTCAGTCGCTTCAATGGATTTTATAACTTTTCGGAGTATTTCTATTTCAATCAATAAGTCATTGACAATGGCTATTCTCATTTCTTAAGGTGTCCCTATCAAATCGTAAACGGCATTAAGTAAAGTGTTATCATGAAAGCTGCTTTTGGTCAAATAATATGAAGCTCCCGCGGAAAGTCCCGCTTTTTTGTCATCTTCTCGGTCTTTGTAAGACACAATCATTATAGGCAAATCGCGATATTTAATATCATTTTTGATTCGTTTTACCATTTCGATTCCATTCATCCGCGGCATGTCTATGTCCGAAATGACCAAGTCGTAGTTATCGCGATGCAACGTATTCCAACCATCAATGCCATCAACGGCAACGGTAACTTTAAATCCTTTATTTTCGAGTAGTTTTCGCTCAACTTCGCGAACAGTTATCGAATCATCTACCACGAGAATATGCTTAAGTTTTTTGTCGCCTTTTTGTGGATTGATGTCGGCTTTTTCCAATTTCCCGGATTTGATAATTACATCTATAGACCTGACTAAATCATCAACATCGGTAATCAAAACCGGAGTTCCATCCTCTAAGATTGCACCTGAGCTGATGTTTTGAATTCGCCCTAACTTCTTGTTGATTGGAATAACCACCAAATCAGTCTGACTGATGAATCTATCCACAGACATCCCGAATTTGCTCAATCTATCGCTCACAACAACAATTGGATATTTAATCCTTTCAGTTTTGACTTTTTGAATTCCGAAAATTTGCGAAGCATCAACAATGCCGATGTTTTCACCTTCAAGTTCGCAATAATAATGATTTTCAGCTTTTTTCAATTCGGAAGTCGACAGATGCACTATTCGTTCAATTCGTGAAAGTGGAATAGCATATGGTTCACCCGATATTTCCACCAATAATGACCTCAAAACCGACAAAGTCAATGGCAATTGGAGCTGAAAAATTGTACCTTTGTTTGGCTCGGAATCAACTCGAATCATACCGCCAACTTCATGTACCATCGAAAACACTACATCGAGCCCGACACCGCGTCCTGAAATTTCGGTAACTTCAGTTGCAGTTGAAAATCCGGGCAAAAACAAGAAGTCAAATAGTTCGGCTTTTGTCATGAATTGAGCCATTTCGGCTGTTGTAAATCCTTTGTCAACAATTTTTTTGCGGATATATTCGGGGTCCATGCCTTTGCCGTCATCCTCGATAAAGACCATCAACATACCCGACAAATGCCTTGCTTCAAGTGTAATTGTCCCTGTTTCAGACTTAGATTTCGATGCTCTTTCATCCGGCATTTCGATTCCATGGTCTATAGCATTACGGATTAGGTGATTGAGTGGGGCTTCGAGTTTCTCGAGAATATCGCGGTCAACTCTTGTGCTTTCACCTCGAATTTTAAATTCTACTTTTTTACCAAGTTTTTTGGAAATATCCCTAACAAGTCTTGGAAATCCGGCAAGTCCTTCAGAAAAAGGCTTCATCCGAGTGTCAATTGCTTCATTATACAGCCTGTCTGTAAGTATTTCTAATCGGCGTGAAAATTGGTCGAAATCATCAATATAATCACGCAATTCACTCAACAACATATCCATTCGTTTTGATGCATCACGAAAATTTTCGTTAATCTCTTCCGAAATATTGTATGGTTGAAGTTCTTGATAAATTGATTCCTTCAGCGTATTCAACTCAATGATTCCATTTTTCAATATTTGAAGTTCATTTCCGAATGGGCGAAGCAATTTTGTTTGGACTAAGATTTCGCCTGTCAGACCAAGTATTTTATTCAACCTTTCAGACAAAACTCGCACGAATCTATCGTCAGTTTTTTTGGCATTCGTGTCAGTTTGTTCATCCTTCGCGACGGCAGGTTCAATTTCCTCGTTCGGTGGTTGAACGACTTCGATACTTTTCTTTTCGACTATTTCAATTGCTTCTTTTGGTTCATGTTTATTAGAACCATTTGTTGGTGCGATGCTTTCATGAGCTTTTTGTGAACCGTTAGTTTTGGGCATTTCACTGCCAAACTCCTTCACAGGCAAGGCATTTAAACTATCAATCAAACTTTTGATTTTGTTAGTCGAATTACTCAAGACGTCAGGAATTTCTGCAATTTCATGATTTAGAAGTGAAGTATAGAAATCATTGCATTCCAAAAGGACCTCAATATCGGTCGAATCAATCACACGCTTCTTTTTCATTACAGCATCGAGGATGTCTTCCATCGAATGCGCCAAATCCACAGCCTTGTCCAAACCGACAATTCGTGCGGCTCCTTTGATTGAGTGTGCTGCGCGCATGAGTGGTTCTACATTTTGAGGTGAACTGTTCTTTTCGAGATTGATTAATCCAATTTCCAAAGTTTTGGTATGGGATTCCAACTCAAGCCGAAACAAATCCAGCATTTCCATGTCTATTTCATTTGACATTTGTCATCACCATTTCAATTTTGAATTAATCATATCATACAATCTGTTTGTATCAATAATACTGACGGTTTTGTCTTCAATTTCAAATGTATTTGATGTCAAAGTAGAGTCCGATTTCGTGATAGTTGCGGGAGCTTTAGTGTAGTGCTGAGTATCGGATTTAAAAACACCGTAATGTTCGTCAACCGGAATCACAAAGCTGTCTCCCGAAGTTTCTAAGACCAAAAGCAATTTGTATTTCTTGGAATCACCGTTTTCTAAAGGTTTAACTCGATTTAGACTCAAAAATGCCGATAATGAGATGCACAAGAGTAATTCACCGTTTACGTTTGTCAAACCCAGAAGGTAATCGTTGGTTCTGCCCGGAACGTAATGAACAAATTTGGAGTCAACTGCCTCTTTGAAACTAACAGTTTTTACCGCGAGCCATTCATCGGCAATTCTGAATACAATCAATGACTCTTTCGATTCAGACTCAATTTCCTTGGGCGAGCTGATTTGTTCAGTCCATTCATCAATCAATTCTTCGGGAATATCACGCTTGAATAGCTTTCTACCGCCCTCGGTATAAACGGGGCAGTTCTTGCAATGGTCATAACTTACAAGCAGATCGCACGAGTTATCTCCGTAAATGCCGATTCTGTTCCAGCATTTTGGTCCCTTGTCTGAAATTACTTTTTCTAAATTTGCCATCACTAAGAATTACTTTGTTTTATAAATACGCGTTCAGCCCGCTCTCTATAAATATTTGCAAGTTCGTGCTCGCCATTGCTTTCGTAAATTAAGCTGGTATGCACTAAAGACTCGTAATGGTCAGGATGCAAATAGAGCACTTTATGAAAATAATCTTTTGCTTCGCTAATTTTGCCTGAAGCATTGCTAATTAGTCCCATCACGTATAAAGCCCGATAGTCTCCATTGTCGCTAATTAGCAGTTCATTGCAAATTTGCTCGGCATCAACGTATGAACCTTGATTTGCTAAAACCCTGAGCTGCTCGTAAAGCTCTTCTTTATTTTCTCCCTGACTCTTATGATGTTGTTTTTCAGTACTTTTATGGGCTTTTATATTCGGTTTGGGTGCAACTTTTTCGATAGTTTTTGTATTTGATTTAATGAATAAAGTAGGCTCTGAATCTTTTGACTGAACAATTTGTTTACAAGCGAAAGCCATATCATGCTGGACATGCTCGAACTGATTACGAGTGAAATAAGCAGTTTCGGATAATCCTGCAAACAAAACTCCTTCGCTGCGGAGCAATCTATTGATATTTTGAAGTACTGCATTTCGAGCTTCAACATTCAAATATATCAACAAATTTTTACAAAAAATATAATCAAATTTTGCTTCATTTGCTAAGAAATTACTTTTTACAATATTAGCTTGTCTGAAATCTGGAATTGCTCTAATTTTACTATCAATTTCAAAATTACTAACATTCGTTGGTTCAAAGTATCTTTCTTTGAAATTTGCGAAATCGTTGCGGAATGAGGTTCTGCCATAAATTCCGTTTTTTGCCTTATTCAGCGATAATGGATTGATGTCAACTGCGACAATGTCGAATTCGGTAGGTTTAAAACCCAAGTCTATCAATAGCATAGCTATAGAATAGGGTTCTTCACCTGTCGAACTTGGGGCGGAAAGTATTCGCAATTTATTAGTTGATGAGTATTTGAATCTTTGGGCAGATAATTCTTGCTTGAGAAATTTGAAGCATTCCGAATCTCTGAAAAACCAAGTCTCGGCAACTGTAAGGTCGTTGATTAAATCTTGAACTCTGTTGCTATCCGACATTAAATTGGCGAATTTTTGATTGTCCAATTCAGCTTGACTGACGTGTTTGTTGATGGCACTTGCTACAGAAATGATACCAATTGAGTCGGTATCAATGCCCATCTCACTTTCTATATATTTGATTATTTCGCCGAAATCAGTCATAATTGTAAAATCGTTTGAAATGAAATAAAATTATAAATAATTTTCAATTGTGGTAATTAACTTTTTCAAGTTGACTAAATGTACCATTTCAAAATCTATCAAAAACACCTCATCAATGAATGGATGAGCAGTATAGCTATTGATTTTTTCCTCCTGAAATTTTGAATCAAGACTAAATGTTTCCGAAACTTCCTCCGAAATTATTCCGAATTCGATTTCAGGGACGTCCGTATCTCTAACAACAATAATTCGTGTACTGAGGTAAATGTTTGTGTAATGCTGTTTTAGATAATATGCCAAATCAAAAACCGGAATTAGCGAGCCTCTGAAATTAATCAAACCTTTAAGATGCTCGGATGACTTCGGAATAGGGGTGATTTTGACAAAAGGAATAACTTCGACCACATTGTCTATATTGATGCAATACCTCGAATCATCAATTGTGAAAGGCAATATCATCATACAATTACCCTTTAATCGTGAATTTTTTCAATTCTTTGTTCAAGCCCACTACAGCCTGATTCAGTTGTCCTGTAGCATTGTTAAATTCCATTATCGAATCGCGTGTGAATTTCGCTGCATTGTTCAATTCTTTCATTGATGAGTTGATTTCCTTTGAATTTCGCGATTGCTTTGTAGTGGAATCATAAACATTTGCGATAACTTCGGGCAACTTATTGGCACTCGAAATCAATTCGCCTAATGTTGAAATCAATTCGGAAGCTTTATCAGTTCCGCTTTTAGTTTGTTCGGTATATTTGATAATCGAATCGGAACCCTCTTTTACGGCAATTTGCATTTCGGTAATCATATCTTCAATTTCGAGTGCTGCGATAGCAGTTTGGTCTGCAAGACGACGAATTTCACGAGCCACAACGGCAAAACCCGTTCCGTAAGCGCCTGCTCGTTCGGCTTCAATCGAGGCATTTAGCGATACCAAATTTGTTTGATTTGCAACTTTTGTAATCGTGGTAATGACAGAACTGATGTTTGTAGCTCTGGATTTGATTGTCTCAAGTTTTTCCGAAATATCAGTTGAAGATTCTGTAAGCGATGACATATTAGTTTTCAATTGGTTCAAATTATCGAATCCCTCTTCAGCAAATTCAGAAGTTTGCTTTGCCATTTTGTTCAAATAATCAGTTTGAACTGTCAAATTTTCAGATGCATCGGCGATTTCGTTGCTCAATGAACTAACTTGATTAGTCAATGCAGCTTGTTCGGCAACAATCGTTTCTATTTCCTTAGCTGACGATGTAATATTGCCTGTCGAATTAGACACTAAATCAGCTGAACTTTTCACCTGAGTGAGTAATGAGCCTAAATTGATAGTCATTTGGCGTATGGCTCGGAATAATTTCAAAATTTCGTCGCGAACATCAGCTTTATCTTCTAAGTATTTTTTGAACATTCCGATTCGTTTTGGGTCGTTAATTTCGTGCACTGCGGCAGAAATGTCACCTTTAGCGATAAGTTCTGTTATTTCGGTTACAACTTTGAGGTGGAAAGCTATTTGTAGCGAAATCATCACAACCATAACAATTGCTATTGTTAATGCTAATCCTGTGACTGCGAATGCAACTAATCTCCTATCTACAAAATGATCCAAACGTTGCTTGAGCAGTGTGTTCAATTCAACATTTGTCGAACTCCAAAATACCCAACTTGATTCAGTGACTTTGAGCACCAATTCCATAAATTCATTTTTGTTTACAACACTTACAGATTGGTCATTGTATTGTTCAGTATGATTGAGCAATATTTCAAAATTGCTGCTGAATTGTAAATAATTTGGTCGCAAAACATTTGACAAATTTGAATTAGTTCCGTAATATTGGCTATCATTTTGGATTGAAGTATTCAAAGCTGAAAGCATATGCTCGGCATCAATTGTTAAAGAATTTGCCAAATATCGCAAGTATCCTGAATGCTCGGTATCGGGGTCTGTCAAAAATTCCGATGCTGATACCACGTAATTTGCAAACCCTGTTTTGAACTTCGGCAATGAAAGTAGTGTAATATCCATCAAATAATAAGAGTCGAGGTCAGGGTCGAGTATTAAACCGGATTCATCTCCTACGAATCGTGTTAGTTGATTCATCAAGCCAAATAATTTGTTGTAGAGCTTTGAACTTTCACTGAAATTATTGCTCTTGCTGAGTTCGTTTAGATTTTTCCATTCAGAATGGATTGATTTTGGCGTATATGCACGGTGCAAATCGTCATTGAGCAATTTATAAGCAAGTTTATTGTGGTCAGCTTGTTCGTGAATTAAATAGTCCAATTTGTTCAGATTCTGGTCAATTTTATTGGAAAGCGAATCTCGGCGCTTATTCAGTTCTTTCGATATTTCGAGATAAGAGTCATCATTTATTGCCATCGTCAGAATACTATGCTCAGTCAATTGACTCAGCGATTCGACAACCGGTTCTAACAAAATGTTTCCGGAGATCTCCATTTTAACTTTTTCGATGTTAGTATCGTAAGCTGAAAAGACAAAGAACATGAGCGATGCTATCGGCAAGATAAAAACAAGAGTGCTAATAAGCAATTTGACCCAGATTTTCAGATTTTTAAACATATCGCTTTTATCCTTATCAACTTATTTTAAATTTTGATACTTCGCTCTGTAAGCCTCTCACTGCATCGTTCAAATTTTCTGTAGCACGTTTGAATTCAGTCAATGAATCCTTAGTTTGTGTGGCTGTCATACTCAATTGGGCCATAGCTTCGCTAATTTGTTCGGCGCTCTTGGATTGGTTCTGCGTTCCTGTGCTAACATTTTCAAATTCGGGAATCAATTCCTTGACTTTTTCGATGATAGAAGTCATTTGCTCACCGATTTCGCCAATGCTACTTGTTCCGCGTTTAACTTCTTGACCGAATTTGTCCATTTCCATCACACCGGACGAAACCGAGCTTTGCATTTCGCTAACCATGTATTCGATATCCTTTGTTGATACAGCCGTTTGATCTGCCAATCTGCTGATTTCTCGAGCTACAACCGAAAATCCTTTGCCATATTCTCCAGCTTTTTCGGCTTCAATTGAAGCATTTAAAGACAGTAGATTTGTTTGCTCAGAAATTTTGTTAATCGTGGTTACTACTGTAGAAATCTTATTTGCTTTATCATTGATAATTGATAGCTTAGAAGTTATTGAATTTGTGGCTTTTGCCAAATCATTCATCGCTTGCTCCATATTTGTCAAACTCGATTTGCCGTCTTCAGCTAAATCTGACGTGACATTTGCATTTGTGCTGACTTTGATGATTTTGTTTGCCAATAAATATGAAGTTTGAGTGATTTCCTTGCTTGTTGCGGAGACTTCCTTCGTTGAAGCAGCTTGTTCGGCTACAGTTGCTTCAAGTTCTCGAGCCGATGCTGCGATTTGAGTTGCCGATGTTGTAACTTGAATTCCCGAACGCTGTACTTGACCGATTAATGAATCAAGATTGTTTATCATGGATTCAAATGATTTGTACAATTTATAAATGTCATCTTTCAGATTGCTGCTTTTATCGGAAGCAAATTTTGCAGTAGTTTTGAGTTTTTCGAGATTGATTTTCGCATCGTGGATGTCGCCGGACGCTATATTTGACGCTAAGGTAGTCATATAACCCAATGGGCGAGTCATACGTTTTGCATAGAAAATTGTAAAAATCAGTATGATAAGCAAAGTAACAACAATCAGAACCAAATATATGTTTTGCAAATCCGAAATAGTTGCTTCGATTCTATCTCGCGAATCGTGATAATCATCCTCGAATGCTCCTGCTCCAATCACCCAACCCCAAGGTTTGAAATATGATACCGCAGAAAGTTTCGAACGTGACGAATCGCTGCCCAAATCCTGCCATTCATACTCTTGAATGAAAAGTTCATCGGGCTTGAGGTTCATTGCATTCTCGACCATATCTTTCACAAATTTATTTCCATTTGCGTCAGTAATTTCTAAGATGCTTTCGCCGTCGCGCTCACCATTTTTAGAAATAATATATTTGCCATAATGTGGATTGAGTGCACCGAGAATGAATACATATCCGGTTTTGCCCACTTTAATATCCATGATTGTTTTTCGGATAGATTCAATCGAAGCAATTCGTTCGCCAACATAAATCATACCTTCAATTCGCCCGTTTATGTAATACGGCTCATAAGCAGTGACATACCAATCATTGACAACAAAGGCAACACCATTGTAAACTTCACCATTCATGACTTTGGTAATTACAGGATTTGCTTGTCCATCAGGATTCACAGCCGGAATGAAAGTACCGATAGCGCGTTTATTATCATGATTTCGGACGGATGTAGCAACGCGAATCATATCGCCTCTTTCATTAATTCGTTGAAAGAGAGTTACAGTTCCCAAAACTTGTTCAGTGACGATATCTACCACGTGTGTAGGAACGTCAAATGAAGTATTTTGCCCAAGCCATTTAGAGCCAATATTTACCGATGGGAGCGATACTTCAGTAATTTCTCCGGTGAATTGATTTAGTGCGTTCCATTTTATAAGAGGATTGGTGAAATTGAAATCACCTTCACTTTTTATTGTTTGTCGAAGGACATTCAAAGCGACCTTGTTTTTTTGCACAAAAAGTTCATTCGCCGTCTCAATAATTCCATAAGCATCTTTAGAAATTTGGCTAATATTTACCCTCGATAATGAATCGAGTTCAGTTTTAGTTCTTGATGTGAGTTCAAATTGCAAGCGTGCAGTAAAAATTAGAATCAAAATTACCGGCAATAATGCTGCCGAGACGGTCAGAATCATGAGTTTGCTCTTAAATGTCAATTTCACGGGCACTTCTCCGAAATATTTTCGTCTATTGGTTTTAAAATAATCCACAAATTAACAAGAAAAATTGTTTTTTTCATATAATTACTTAGACTAAATTTGAATATTATGAAATTAATCAAAGAAAAAATGTTTTTTATAAAGATTTTCTGTGTTTTCATTGTTTACCTTTTGTTGAACACAACTCAAGCAATCGCCCAAAAAGACGTCGAACCGAGCAACAATGTACTGAAATCGCTCAAAGATAGTATTGATTATTACTATCACACATTTGATACAGCAGCTTTTACGAGGATTTTGAAGCAATGTGAATCGGAAATCGTTCGCCATCCCAAAAGTTATTATGCGAACTATTATGCTGGAATGCTCAAATTGATTCTGGGGAAAATCAACTATAACATTGATTCTGACTACGCCTACAAGCTATTTACACAAGGAGTAGAAAATTTCCATGTTGCTGAAAAGAGCAAACGTACAGGGGAAATTTGTGCTTTGTTATCGGCTACATATGGCAAAAGGTCGTCACTTTCGGGGCTGAATGCTATTTTCTTGGGTATGAAAGCTAAATCGTGGATGTACGATGCCGCAGAAATTGAAAAGCAAAGTGTTAAAATCAATCTTGTGGCAGCAACGCACTTAATGCACTTGCCATCTTTTTACGGAGGCGACAAGAAAAAAGCTCGGAAATTATTGACCGATGCATTTGAAATCAGGAAGAAAAATCAACCACAAGATTTGTTAGAATTGAATTGGGCAGATGATGCCGAACTTCATGCATATATGTCACAGCTCGAAATTTTGGAGAATAACTATGAAAAAGCCAAGTTCCATATGTCGGAAGCATTAAAAATGAAGCCAAATTATGGATTTGTACTATTTGATTTGAGCAATCAACTCAAAAAAATAAAACCCTAACCTTCGTCTTTGATGTAAATATCTAACAATTGGCGCCCGTACTCGGCATAGTCTAATCCATACCCGACTACGAATAGCTCCGGAATTTCGATACCGATATACTTAACGTTAATATCAACTTTTCGCGCAGTAGTTTTGGATAATAGAGTAGCAACTTCGACTGATTTTGGATTGAATGATCTGACAAAGTCCAATAAGGATTTCAAAGTATGACCTGTATCAATAATGTCCTCGACGATTATAATATCTTTGCCTCCGAAATTCTCGCCCAAAGATTGTAGCTTCACATTACCTGAACTTTCCATCTCCGAGCCATAGCTTTTGGCACTAATCACCTCAATTTGGGATTGGAGATTGACACAGCGAATCAAATCGGCTGCAAAAAAGATAGCACCTTTCATCACAACTAAAAATAGGGGAGATGAGTCTGCATAATCCTTTTCGATTGATGCAGCCATTATTTTCATTGATTCATGAATTTGTTCTTTAGAGAACAAAATCTTGAATTTTACGCCATTTATTTCCATTATATCCATGATTGCCTACTTTAGCTGAACAATTTCAGCTTTTAAGAAAGTTTTTGTTTCACTGTCAATTTTAAATTTCTCACCGATTCGCTTTCCAACAACCCAAACAGTTTCATAAGTATTTCTGACGATGATGATGTTAGGTTTTTCGAGCAAGGAAACCTTCTCATTTGTCAAGAAATCGCTTATTTTCATTTCGCCGGGTGCTCCCAAAGGTTGGAAAGTGTCACCTTGTTCCCAATTTCGTATTTCCACGTAAGTCCCGACTTTATCATAATCAAAGTATTCAATTTCGGGGTTCTCGATAATTTTCACTGCACGTTTATCAACCAATGTGAAAACGATTTTATAACCGTTTACACGATATTCGCTCGGTAAAGAGCCAAATACTTTTACTTTCTTAATGACGGATGATTTGGATATAATTACAATGTTTCTGTCCTTCAGTGCAAAATAACCGGAGCCAATCTCTACCTGAGTGCCACTTTGCTTGTCGAAAATTGACATAATTCTATCCACCGCAGAAAGCGACAAAGGTTGCAATCTAAAATATTTCAGCCATGCAGCTTGAATGATTTCACCTTGCATGAATTCTTCATGGGTTTGCAAAATTGGCACTTTTAGACTAAATCTCTCAGGAGTCACATCTACAACTACCGGAATCATATTTTTTTTGACCAATTCTTTTATCAAATTATCTGCGCCATAGATTAACCTTGCAGTACGACTTATAATTTCATCCACCGCCGGGTTGTAATCTGCCCGTAGCTTCGGCATCAAATCTAATCGAACCTTGTTACGAGTGTAATTCAACAACTGATTGGATTCGTCTTCGCGCCATTTCAGCTTACGAAGTTCTGCATAATTTTTAATCTCTTTTTTAGTGAAAGATAGTAGGGGGCGGATAATAAGGACATTCTTTACGAATTTTCTTACTTCGGGAATTCCGCTCAAACCCGTCAATCCGGAGCCACGTAACATATTTAGTATAAATGTCTCGACTGAATCATCGGATGTATGGGCTGTAGCCATCAAATCGGCATCTAAATTTCGAGTTGTACGCTCAAAAAAGTTGTAGCGCAAATTTCGAGCAGCATGTTCGATGCTTATATTGTTTTTTTGCGAAAATGCTTTCACATTGCCGGAACTATTCAAAAATTGAATGTTGTATTGTTCCGCCAAATTCTTGACTAATTCAGCATCTAAGTCCGACTCCTTCTCCCGAAGCATATGATTGAAATGGGCGATGTATATTTGCAAACCTAATTTATCGGCTACCAAAGCCATACAATCCAACATGACGACCGAATCTACTCCACCACTAACCGCAAGAACAATTCTGAAGCCCTTTTCGATATAAATCCTCGTTTTCAAGAAATCTTCGATTGCAGCTAAAAATTTTCTGATTACCGGGTTTTTTAGTAATCGAGGTGCTAACTGCTTGACATCAGGCAATGAGTAGGTAAGAACTTCACGAGCTATAGGCTTCGGTGCTTGTTTCGTTTGTAAATCCTGATTATCGCTTTCACTTTTGTTTTTCGTATTTTTATTCTGCTGCTTTTGTTTCTGCTTTTCAGTTTTAGCCAGTTGATTCGGATTCTGCTTTTGCTGCTTCTGCTTCTGCTGATTCGGATTTTGTTTTTGTTGTTCAACATCTGCTTGTAGATTCAGATTTGACTCCGACAGCTCAACCTGTTTTAGTTGATTAGGATTTTGTTTTATCTGATTCGGATTTTGCTTAACCTGATTCGGGTTTTGCTTTTGTTGATTCGGATTTTGCTTTTGTTGATTCGGATTTTGCTTTATCTGATTTGGATTTTGCTTTATCTGATTCGGATTTTGTTTTATCTGATTCGGATTTTGCTTTTGCTGTTCAACATCTGCTTGTAGATTCAGATTTGGCTCCGCCTGTTCAACCTGTTTTAATTGATTCGGGTTCTGCTTAATCTGATTCGGATTTTGCTTAATCTGATTCGGATTTTGCTTAATCTGATTCGGATTTTGTTTAATCTGATTCGGATTTTGTTTAATCTGATTCGGATTTTGTTTAATCTGATTCGGATTTTGTTTAATCTGATTTGGGTTCTGCTTTATCTGATTCGGGTTTTGCTTAGCTTGTTCTGTTTGTGCTTGTTGATTTAAATTTGGCTCGGCATGCTCAACTTGCTTTTGTTG
>PGYU01000006.1 GCA_002839825.1 Ignavibacteriae bacterium HGW-Ignavibacteriae-1
GTACTGCAGAAGTAGAAGGTTCGAGTATGCAACCTGCGACAGCCGTTACTTGTATTAATCGTCCGATTCTTATGAGAGCTTCGATTACTAACGAAGGTTCCGAACCTCTTGACGTAACTGACTTGAAAATTGAAGATTCAGGTCAAAATCCTGGTGGAAGTATTCAAAACTTCGAAATTTTGACTGCTACTCCTTTTACTTTAGCACCGGGTAATACAATGGAAATCGAAATTGTATTTACTCCAAATGCTGCTTACAACAATGGTGTATATTATTTAATAGCTACTACTTCTTCTACAACAAAACCTGAAGATGAAACAACATTGACAGTTACTGCTACAGCTGACGAACTCTTGAGCAGAGGCTTAATTTCAAGAGGTAACAATCAAGGTACTTTAACTGAAATCAATGTCGCTCCGGGTGATAAAGAAGCTATCGCATACTCTGTTTATATCCAAAGCGATAAAGCAGTACGCAGCAGTAATAATACAGAATTCACAGTTGAAGTTAAATTCAATAAGGACTTCTTAGGAATTAACAAGCTCGGAAATCAAGAAGCAAATATTAAAGTTGGCGATGATTTTGCAGGCATGGGCTATGTGATTACAGGTACAACGTACGCATTCGATCCTATTAGCAATCGTGAAACTGTTCGCATCACAATGCAAGGCACTCAAGATTTGTCAACTAACTTTAATCGTGACCTCGAAATGATTCGCATTGTCTTTAACTCTTATTTACCAATTTACAAAGATAACGATGGTAACCTTGTAGTTAAGAATAAAGAAACAACTATCGAACATACTATCTCAGAAGATGACCATTGTGTAAGCTTCAATTATGCTTATAGCAAAGTCACTTTGGATGAAGTTTGTGTTGATTTCATGCGCCCAATCCAAATTTCAGCGACTAAATACAACTTGGGTCAAGTTAATCCTAACCCGGTTGGCGTTGAAGGCGCTGACATTGTATTCGCAGTAGGTGGACGCAATATCCCGACTGAAATCAGATTGTACAATGCACAAAGCGAATTAGTATCAGTACCATTCTCAGGCGTTTTGAATAGCGGTGAATATACTGTTCGAATTCCGGTTGAAGAACTTTCAAGTGGCGTTTACTTCTACGAAATGGTAAGCGGTCCATTCAAAGACACTAAGAAGATGATTATCGTTAAATAATCTGCTTTTCTTAAATTTATAAGCTGTCCCATTTTGTGGGACAGCTTTTTTTTTATCAAAAATTTAAGATAAAAGCGACTTAGACCGTCAATAATATCAATAACTTAAAAAGAAAAGAATCTTAAGATTTTGATTTTTCAGAAAATTAAACTATTTTTATAGTTCTATATTGTCGAGAATTATGTTTATTTAATTTAGATTGTCATGAAAATTACACAGAAAATTGAAAAGTTACGGGAAAAAATGGCGGAATTAGGCATCAATGCTTATATTATTCCAAGTACCGATCCACACATCAGCGAATACGTTCCACAAAGATGGACTTCAAGAGCTTGGATTTCCGGATTTACTGGTTCAGCCGGAACTATCGTCATAACAGACAAAGTTGCAGGATTATTTACAGATTCAAGATATTTTCTTCAAGCCACTCACGAATTGGAAGGTTCAGGAATAGAGCTTTTTAAAGTTGGTAATACAGGCGTTGAAGATTATCCCGATTGGATAAAATCGAATCTAAAAAGCGGTGACGTTCTCGGATTTGACGGTATGGTGGTTCAAGCAGCATTTGCGAAAGGAATTGTTGCGGACTTGAAGCAAAATGGTGTCGAGACATCTTTCGGTCATGATTTGATAGAACAAATTTGGACAGACAGACCCTCAATTCCGGATAATAAAATTTTTGTTCATGAGTTGAAATACGCAGGTAAAAGTAGAGTCGAAAAAATAAATGATATCCGCACTAAAATGAAACAAAAGAATGTTGACACACATGTCGTTGCCACTTTAGATGACTTGTGTTGGATTTTCAACATTCGTGGCAAAGATGTTGCTTTCAACCCTGTTGCTGTTTGCTACGGTGTCATTACATTGCAAAAAGCACAACTGTACATATATGATAGCAAGCTTACTTCAGAAGTCAGAGCCGAACTAGAATCTGATGGCGTCGAAATTTGTAATTATGATGATTTGCTGACAGCGGTAAAAGGATTTTCAGCTTCGAGTCGCGTTTACATTGACCCCGCAAGAGTTAATTACGCTTTATATACAGCGATTCCTACAGAATGCACAAAAATAGAGGGAATGAATTTTTCAACCAATATGAAAGCTTGCAAAAACGATATCGAAATCCAAGGTGTCAAAAATGCAATGCGTCGCGATGCAGTTGCCATGTGCGAATTTATTCATTGGTTTGAAAATACTCTGGGCAAAGAAAAAATCACCGAAGTTTCCGCCGGTGAAAAATTGCGTCAAATTCGCTCCGAGAAAGAACTATTTTTTGGCGAAAGTTTCAATACTATCGCAGGTTATGCCGGAAATGGTGCTATTGTTCATTATGGCGCAACCCCCGAATCGGATACAGAAATCAAGGCTGAAGGATTCTTCCTGCTTGATTCCGGTGGTCAATATTTGGACGGCACGACAGACATTACGCGGATGTTTTGTTTGAGCGAACCCACAGACCAAATGATGATAGATTATACTTTGGTGCTCAAAGGGCATATTAATTTGTCATTGGCTAAATATCCCATCAATACACGCGGCTCACAACTTGACGTTTTAGCAAGAATTGAAATGTGGAATAGAGCCATGAATTACGGACATGGCACAGGACATGGAGTTGGTTGCTTTATGAACGTTCACGAAGGACCTCAAAATATTCGGATGAACGAAAACCCCGCTGTTCTCGAACCCGGTATGATTACTTCAAACGAGCCGGGATTATACAGAGAAGGACAATATGGCATAAGAATTGAAAATTTAGTTCTGACAGTGCCTTTTACTGAAACTGAATTTGGAAAATTTTTACAATTTGTTAATTTGACTCTTTGTCCGATAGATACTCGCGCTATAAAAGTATCAATGCTGACTCAAGATGAGCGGAATTGGTTTAACGAATATCATCAGTTAGTTTATGATGAAGTATCACCTTTGTTGAATGATGAGTTGAAAAATTGGCTTAAAGAAAAGACAAAATCAATATAATAAAGAATTTTATATGAATGAAACAAAGCAACCGTTCTACAAGAACAAACAAATTGCAATTTGGTTGATAATTATATCCGCTACTTTGCTTTTGGTTGCGGCATTGTTGATATTTCTGGTAAAGGACACTACACCTTTTCAGAGCGTAACTGTGCCGGTTGAAGATAGCGAAGAACAGCTTGACCTTACTAAACCCGATGAGTTGAATGCTGATTTTTACCAAATCACTCTCAACGATTTCGCAAAGTTTTACAACGGAACTCGTGAGTCAATGGACGGCAGCATAGAGGCTGTGATGCTCGAAATCAAAAACATTGACCAAGACAATCTTTCTTACGATTTTGTGTTGAACATCGGTGCAGGCAAAAAACTTCGCGGGGTTGGCTATATTGATTTGCAACTTCGCGAAATCAATGCCGATGCTCTCGGGATTTTGAAATTCTCAGCCCGCAGAGATGGCAGGATTAGCCTTACGACTTCCGATTCGACTCGTGCAGTTAAGTATAATTTAATAGAGGAGAGTAAATGAAAAAGTTCCTACATCTTTTCATGATGTTAGTTATCTTTATAGTCTCATGCGACCAAAGTGGCGACAGACCAGAAGAGTCATTTTCTGATGAAATGAGCAAAGAAAAAGAGTTTTCTGCTGTCCAGGATAGTATTCTCAAAAACTATGCTTCAGCAGTTAGAATCATAAACCAAATTGATGACGAGTTAGCAAAACTTGCTCAAGTACCCACAACATCCGAGTCGTACAATCTCGAGTCTGAGATAATGCAAAAAATCGAGTATCTATCGTTCCAATTGAAAAGTAAAAGCGAAGATATTGACAAACTCCAATCTCAGCTTAAAAAACTTTCCGGCGAGAATAAAGTATTAGCTGAAAAATTAGCAGTTTTGGAAAATATAATTATTGAAAAAGACCGTGTAATTGAAAGCCAAAAGCAACGCCTCGCCGAATTGGAAACTGAAATTGCGATGGTTCGCGGCGAACGCGATGTTGCCATTGAAGACAAAGAACGTGCTGAACAATTTGCTGAAGAAACTGTAATCCAGAAGAACACAGCGTATTATACTTATGGTACTGAACGCGTTTTGAAAGAAAGAAGCGTCATTTTGATGGAAGGCGAAGGTTTCTTGGGCATTGGCGGCAAATATGTACCGAATGCAAATGCTAATCTGCTGGAATTCTACAAAATTGATATTATCAAGGATACTATTTTGCATTTCCCCAAAGGGCAAAAAATCAAGGAACTCGTTTCATCACATCCGAAAAGATTGATTGAACTTGTCGAAGAAGCCAGCGGCGATGTCTATCTCAAAATTAAAAGTCCCGAAACCTTCTGGAAATCAGACAAGAGACTTATAATAATGATTGATGGAAAATAATATTTTTAACAACAAATATAATTGAGCTATGCAGAAAATCTTATTAACACTTTTAATCACTTTTTTGATTCTTACTAATTATGTTTACTCTCAAGATGCCGATGTGGCAGCCTCAGATTCTACTTGGGAAAAAGGAATGTTCTTTGGCTTAAATTTTTCAAATACAGGATTGAGCAATTGGGCAGGTGGCGGTCAAAATGCTATCAACGTTAGTAGCCTACTAAATCTTCATGCTAATATGAAAAAGGAAAATTCGAGCTTCCAAAATTCGCTCGAATTGGCTTATGGTATGACTAAATTAGGCAAATTGGGACTTCGTAAAAGCGATGATAGATTGATATTGGTGTCTAATTACGGCTACAAAGCTGCAAAATCATTAGAATATAGTGCTCTACTCGACTTTAGGACGCAATTTACCAAAGGTTTCAACTACGACCAAACTGATACCAATACGGGCGATTACTTATATATATCCAATTTCATGGCTCCGGCTTATCTAAATGTTGGGATTGGGATGAGCTACAAACCTGATGATTACTTTCAGTTGTATCTTTCTCCAATTTCTAACCGTATAATCTTCGTTCTTGATGATACGCTTTCCGATAGGGGAGCTTATGGTGTAGAACCCGGCAAAAATATTAAAAGCGAACTTGGTGCTACTATGGCTGCACAGTACGAAAGAGATGTTTATGAAAATATTCATTTCAAATCAAGAGTGACTGTATTTGCACCTTACGAACATTTCACCACTATGGTAGTTAATTCTGAGACTATGATGACATTCAAAATCAACAAATATATGAATGCTTCTTTTTCGGTTGAAATGATTTATGACCACAATATAGACGTTACAAGGGACAATGGTACGATTGGTCCCGCACTACAATTAAAACATGTTCTCGCTATTGGAATAGGATATAAAATTTAAGGAAAATGGGATTTACTTATAAACAGTCCGGCGTTGATATTGCCGCCGGCGAAGAAACAGTTGACAGAATAAAACCTCTCGTTCGATCTACTCACAATGAGAAAGTACTCTCGAACATTGGGCTTTTCGGTGGTTTTTATGATGCAAAATTTGATGAATTCGAGCATCCGATTTTGGTTGCGAGTACTGACGGTGTCGGTACAAAATTGAAAATAGCTTTTTTGACAGGTATTCATACTACTGTCGGACGTTGTTTGGTCAATCACTGTGTGAATGATATACTGTGTTGTGGCGCCAAACCTTTGTTTTTCCTTGATTATTTTGCAACAGGTAAATTAGAACCTGTGATTGCGGAGCAAGTAATTTCAGGATTTGTCACAAGTTGCCTCGAGAATAATTGCGCCCTAATCGGCGGCGAAACTGCAGAAATGCCCTCGCTCTACAATCCGGGCGAATATGATATTTCGGGCACTATTGTAGGCGTTGTGGACAAGAAGAAAATTGTCAATGGCACTAAAATCCAAAAAGGTGATGTTCTCATCGGGCTTACTTCATCAGGATTGCATACCAACGGTTACTCTCTTGCAAGGGCAGTGCTGTTCGACAAATTCAAGCACAATGATTTTATTGATGAATTAGACACCACGATAGGTGAAGCTCTCTTAGCGGTTCACAAATCTTACCTTAATGAAGTCCTTCCACTTGTCGAATCCGAATCACTTACAGGCATTTCGCACATTACAGGTGGCGGAATCGAAGGCAACACAAATAGAATCGTTCCCGAAGGCATGAAGCTCAAAATTGATTGGAATAGTTGGGAAATTCCTCATATTTTCAAAATAATTCAACAATCAGGTAGCATTAGCAACGAAGAAATGAGAAAAGCCTTTAATATGGGAATCGGGATGATTTTGGTCGCAAGCAAAAATAATGCTCAAATAGTTTTAGACGCAGTTTCCAAGCATAATCCGATTATTATGGGCGAAATTGCATAATTTTAAATTATTTAAAAGATATAACAAAATTTTTAAATTGAAAAAAATTCTCACAAAATCCAAAAATACGGCGATACGATTGATAGATTTAGTCATGTCGCCGTTTGCTTTTGTAGCAGCAAAATATTTCTACTTTATCAGGACGAAAGGTGTAGCCAGAATGCCTATGAGCAGGTCAATTTTTCGCAAAGTGGGTATGTTTCCTGTCATTAATCACTATTACGAACCGCTGCCAAATGTGCTCGAACTTAAATCTTTAGATGAGGCAAAGCCCAATTCGCATATTTCAATGAATATCCCCGATATTCTTAATTTCATAAGCGATTTGAAATATAAGGATGAAATTACCCAAATAGATTTCGAATCTTTGCTCAACGACGGCAGACCCGAGAGATTTCAGTTCTTTTTGCCACAAGAAGCCGAACTCTACTACCTTTTGATTCGGAACTTGAAACCGAAAACAGTGCTTGAAGTTGGCTCCGGATTTTCGAGTAAAGTGGCTCACTTAGCTATTCAAAAAAACAAAAACGAGCAATCTGATTATTCAGGAAAATTGATTTGCATTGAGCCATTTGAAAATCAATGGCTCGAAAAAATGGGTATCGAGGTAATAAGAGAAAAAATCGAAGATTGCAAGCCTGATTTGTTTTCGAGCTTAAAAGCTAATGACATATTATTTATTGATTCATCGCACCAAATCAGACCCGAAGGCGACGTTTTGCACGAGTATCACCGTGTAATTCCTGCTTTGAATAGTGGCGTGTTTGTCCAAATTCATGACATTTTCTATCCGCGAAATTATCCTGCAAAGTGGCTTGTGGATGCACACTCATTTTGGAACGAACAGTATTTGCTCGAATCCTTCTTGATGTTCAACGATAAGTATGAAATCATGGTTCCGCAAAATCATCTGATGCGTGATTACGCAAAGGACATGACGAATTTACTTACTACACCGAATCTTTACGAGGAATTTAACCAATCTGCGTGCTCTTTCTGGTTCCAACGCAAATAAAAAATGGTCGGCATTCAAATGAATACCGACCATTGTAAGACTTTTTAAATAAGATTATTTGCTGATTACAATCGGAGTTACCATAATGCTTCCATTCAAATTAATTGTCAAGAAATAGATTCCTTGTGGGATATTTTTGATTGAATAGCTGATATTGTTTTGTCCGTCAATTGCTTGAAGTGATTCACTCAAATAAGTAGCACCTGTATATGCTGCAAGTTTGATATTTGCAACACCGGCGGCTGATTCAAATTGAATATTAAGCATCTCGCTAACAGGATTAGGGAATACTGTAGTTTCAATTTTGAAGATTGTGCTTACGCTTGAAGTGGAAATAGGCGACATTTCGATTTCCTTGCTGAGGTCGTTGTTGTCCGTAGTTAAGTCAACTTCATAGCTAAATGGATGGAATCCAACTTTGTCCAAAACGATTGTGTATTTGCCGTTCGGAATTTGGTTCAATTCAAAATTACCGTACTCATCAGTACTAATGCTTTTCACAGGATTATTCTGCATATCGAAAATATATACATTTGCTCCGTTTAGCCCTTTTGCACCTTGAAATTCGTCATCGCCGGATTTGATACTTCCTGTTCTTTCTCTGACGAATCCATTTATTCTGCCGTTACCATGAACTTTTTCAAATATCGGAAGTGTCAAAGTATAAGGTCCGAAGACGCCTTCTTCTTCTACTTCAAACTCAGTAGCATCTTTCCACTTAGCTGATACTTCTTTGCCTTCTACATAGAATCCGGGCATATAGACTTTATCTCTCGTGTTAGCATATAAAATATAAGTGCCTGGCATTAAGTTTTCGATTTCGAAGTTGCCGTTTTCATCAGTCACAGCAGATTTGCTATAGAATCTGAATTTTCCGTTCTTATTTCCCGGGTCAGTGCAATATGCACTTACAACTACATTTACGAGATTAATATCATCAACACTTACAACTTTACCTTTGATTGAATTCTCGTAAGTAGGAACTCTATCGAGTGCAAAGTCAATCTCCGAGATGTTTTCATTGACTACAAGAATCGTTGCATCTTGGATATTGTTTGCCAATTTGTAATATTGAGGCAAATATTGATTTGTCATAGCACCTGAGTTAGGCTTCAGAGCATGAGCAAAAACAATGTATTCGGCTTCGGGCAATTTGATGGAATATTCGCCAAAATGGTCAGTAACGACTTCCAAATTGTAATTATGATTGCGACTATCCAAACCGATAAACTTTACGTATGACCATTTGATTGGCTCAAGAGTTTCGGCATCAAGCACTTTACCCGATACTTTAAAGAATTCGGGTTCTTTGACCGGTTCGACGACAAAATCGAAAGTATAAGTTTTTTCACATTCGATTTTTATAGGAGTTGCGTCCATATAGTTGGTAGCATTTTCGTACCATACCGGGTGATATGGTTTTTGATGTTTAGTGTAAGCACTAATTTGCAAATAATACTCTCCGGCATCAACGCCTTTGAATTCGTATTTACCTTCGACAATTCGTGCATCGTAAACACGATGCTTTGAGATGCCACCATCGTTAGAGCCGTCAGTCCAAAAGAGCATAGCAGTTCCAAATTCTACAAGTGTACCGTCTTCATCAATTACTTCGCCCGATACGACAGCAGGTACTTTGCAATGCATAACTTCAACAGCCCAAGTGAATTTGGCATTTACTTCACCATCTTCGGTAGTTGCTTTAGCCAAAAGAGTAAAAGTATAATTACCACCTTCGGTTGGAGTCCATTTTACGATCATATTTTCTACGTCAAGCACTGCACCTTCCGGAGAATGTTCTAACTTGATTTCTAAGTCTGTGTAATCAACATTTGCTTCGATTTCAAACTCAAATGTATATTCATCGCCAATTGTAGCTTTGTGTGCCGGTTTGCCCACAATCATGAATTTATTGTGGTTTTGATTGTCTTTTTTCAAATTAACAATCTTAATATGGGAGCCTTCAGATTCATGTCCGCCGGCGTAAGCAGTAACGTAAAAAGACACCACTTTCGATTTGGTAACTAATTCACGAATCAGGTATTGGAAGTAATGCTTTTGATGGCTCAAATTTTCGTCGTCTAAATCTATTTTCTTGTATAATGTGAATTCATGATAGTCTTTGCTTTCGCCGTAAAATATGTATAATCCAAATCCTTCAAGGTCCGGATTCTCGTCTACCCAGCCTAAGTTCAGTATTGCTGTGATAGTATCATCAACTTCTTTGAATATTTTGCCGTCAGCATATTCAAATCGGGGCGCTTTCAAATCTTCCGCCTGTATTGTATTTATGTTGCCTAATGCAAATAATGCAATCGCAACTAAAACCGTAATTTTTTGGTAAAAAGATGACATTATAAATTCTCCTATATTATTAACAATATAATTATTGATTTCATTTTAAATACACAGCAAGTCAAAATTGGTTGCAAAAAAAAAATATTTTGCATTTTTACTAAAAAAAGTAAAAAAATATTTTGCGATTCGATAAGTTCTTGTTATTTTTGTAGTTCTATAAACTTGATAAGTTCAAAGGACATAAAAAATGGCTAAAGCACAAACATTCGGCGATAAGCTGAAGAAGAAAAAAGGCGAAGACAGACCTGTGGTTAAAGTAATCAAAGGTTACAAAGACCAAGACGGCTCCGTGAAGTTCATCGAACAATTCATGAAGGTTGATGACATTAATTCAGTAGATAAGTTAGACATAAGTAAATAAGGTTAGACAATGAAGAAAGGCATTCATCCCTTTTATCGCACAGTTGATATTCACATGACCGACGGCACAGTTTACCAAACTCGTGCTTGTTACAAATCTGAAAAGATGGTCTTGGAAATTGACTCCAAATCACACCCCTTTTTCACCGGCAAACAAGTTCTTGTTGATACAGCCGGTCGCGTTGACAGATTTAATAAGCGTATGTCACGTGCTCAAGAAATTATGGAAACAAAGAAGGTCAAGAAATGAACGCTATTCACCCAATGCAAACAGGCTCCTCTTTTAAGCCGAATAAGAAAACCGGTAAAAAGAAAATCAATCCTATGAAGGATTCTAAAGTAGTTGATTACTTAGACCCTAAGTTTTTGACTCGCTTTACTAACGACCAAGGCAAAATTTTGCCGCGTCGTATCACAGGATTGACTGCATATCAACAAAGAAAAATTGCAGCGGCTGTCAAATATGCTCGCCATTTGGCACTCGTGCCATTTGTCGCTCAAGATTTGGCATAATATACGTTTCGCGATATTTAAAAAGAGACTGTCTTAATTGGCAGTCTCTTTTTTTATACAAAAATTGTTAATATTATTACAAAATATTAATTCAAATTTCCAAGTTAAAAAGATTCCCCAATTAAGAATTACATATTCGCAACCCAAAATTCGAAAAATTTTGAAACTAACAAAAAAAAAGTATATCAGATTTGTTAATTTTTTCATAAGTTTGTTAAGGGAAAATATTAGTTTCTAATATATTAATTTTTAGTAATAATTAAAACTAAAAGAAAATTATAGGGAAAATTCATCTAAATCGTCTTTACATAAAGAAATGATAATGCAAATGATAGATGAATTGAATTAATGAAAAGAAACGATAAGTTAGATAATGGTGGAAGTTTGGAAATCAATCGGAATGAAAATTCCGAGATGAGCAACTATTTGTTTGCTGATAACGATATTTTTCGTCAAATTGTGGAGCAAACTAACGAAGGTGTTCTATTAGCCGAAACAGATTCCGGCAATATCGTGTATGCAAGTAACACTGCTTGCTCGCTCTTTGGATATACCCATAAGCAATTCCTAAGCTTGAACTTCCAAGATATTCACCCTAAAGATTCATTAGAATTAGTCAGTAATGTTTTTCATGGTGTTTCAGACCGCAAGGATAAAGTAAGCCGAAGTATTCCGTGTTTGCATAGGAATGGTACGGTGTTTTACGTAGATATCCGCAGTTCTATAGTTAATATAAAAAACAGAGATTATAACATTGGATTTTTTACCAATGCTTACGATTATTATAGAGAACATGTCCAACTGAAATCGCTCATAGACTATTCAGAAGAATTCATGGCGATGTCCCACGGCAATATAGATTATAAAAAGATTTTAGACACAGCATTAGATATTTCAAAAGCTGATTTCGGGGTATTGAATCTCTTTAATAGTGACGGAAATTATTTTATCACTAAGGCTTTTGCAGGCTTTTCAGGATTAATGGAAAAAATCAATTCTCTGCTTGGATTTGAATTAAAGAACAAGAAGTGGGATAATGATCCTGAAATGAATAAAAAAATAGAAAATTCTATTTTGACTAAATTTAATTCTATTTCTGAAATGAGTTCTAAGATTTTGCCCAAATCTGTTGCGTGGTCTATTCAAACCGCTTTTGGAATAGGAGAGATTTGGGTTGCTAAAATTCTCAAAGGTAATGTGTTGCTTGGGGATTTTGCTCTTATTTTCAAAAAAGGCAGGACTCTGGAAAATGCCGAAATGCTAAAAATTTATACCCGATTGACCGGACTTGCACTATTAAGAGCACAAAGCGAATCCAAAGAAAAATCGTTACGCAACCGTTTCAGAGCAGTTCTTGATGCTGTACCAAACCTTGTTTTTGCCAAAGATTACAGTGGTATATACTTGATGTCCAATGAAGCATTCGCCAAAACTTATGGGATGAAGCCCAAAGACGTTGTTGGCAAAAATGATATGCAATTAGGATTTACGGAAGAAGAACAGAAGCTTTTCGTATCATTCGACCAACATGTGATTGATTCGGGCAAACCGAGAAGCATGGAAGTACATACAACCAATTCTATTGACGGTAAAGTTTGGTATCAAGTATTAAAATCACCCTTCGATATGCCTGATGTGGAAGGTGGAGCCATTCTTGGCGTTGCAACTGACATTACTGAGAGTAAATTGTCAATAGATCAGTTGAAAATGCGAGATGATTTGCTTACCAAATTATCAAGACAGCTTCCGGGCGTGATTTACCAATTCAAGTTCAATACTGATGGCAGCTCAAGTTTACCTTTTGCAAGCGAAAGTATTCATGATATTTTTGGAGTTAGCCCTGAAGAGGTAATCGAAAATTCGGAATATATCTTCGATAAAATTCATCAAGAAGACCTCCCTCATGTTTACAAATCCATTATAAAATCTCGTGATACGCTCGAAGACTGGCGAATTGACTTTAGGATTAATCATCCCGAGAAAGGGCTTCGTTGGTTGAATGGTTTTGCGAGACCCGAAAAGCATGACCACGACAATGTTTTATGGCATGGATTTATTCATGATATTACTGATAGAAAAGCTTTAGAGGAAAGGCAGCATCAACTTCTCGATGAATTGACCGACACAAAACTGAATCTCGAAATAAATTTGAATCAGAAAAATGCTTTGATTGAAGAAATTACCGAAACAAAAAATCAGTTAGAGCTATCAATTAAAGAAAAAGATAAATTTTTCTCGATTATTGCCCATGACCTGCGCTCACCATTTAACGGCTTTTTAGGGCTTACTAAGTTTTTAGCTGACGACCTGGAATTTCTTGCTCAAGAAGACTTGAAAGAACTCACTAAGACTATGAAACATTCGGCAGAGTCATTGTATAGTTTACTCGAAAATCTCTTAGAATGGTCACGAATTAAGCGAAATGACATCAAATTCAATCCGGCAACAACAAATTTCAGCTTACTTATTCAAAATAACATTAATATAATAAATGCAAATTTGAAAAATAAGGAGATTGTACTGACAAACAACGTCCCCGCTGAATTTATTGTTTATGCAGACACTAACATGCTCAATGCAGTATTGAGAAATTTACTCACCAATGCTCTGAAATTTTCACGCAGAGGCGGTCATATTACCATTTCGGCTGAAAAGGAATCTAAACATTCGGTGATTTCTATTACTGACGTAGGTACAGGAATTAACAAAAATGACATTCCGAATCTGTTCGATATTACTAAGAAAATATCGAATCCGGGAACCGAAGGCGAAACAAGCTCAGGATTGGGGCTGATTCTTTGCAAAGAGTATATTGAGCAACATGGCGGTAAAATCTGGGTAAAAAGTGAAGTCAATGTCGGTTCGACTTTTTATTTTACTATACCAAACAAGGAAGTATAGGCGTAAGCCCTTTGCTCTATAAGTCATCTCCTTTGAATTCTTTTGCCCAAACGACTTTATCACAATTCACATTCTTACCGTCAATGATATATTGATATGCTTTTGCAATTTTCCGGTATGCATGGTCTTTCAAGTGCATCTCATCAAACCAATCATCGCGAGATTCTGCTACCCCTCGACAATCAATATGATAAACATTTTCGAATTCTTTTGCCAAATCTATGAAAATTTGATTGAATTCGTAGATAAAAGTGAACATAATTGCTTTTTGGGCATAGCGATTTTTGATACCTTTAATCATCATTGGATTAAACAACCATTTGCCGCTTTGTATTAAATGATTTACAATCGGTTGGTAAGGATACTTGAAATCAAAGCCAAGCCTATTGCTCGGAATAGCATAATCATAGCCGTGCGTTATTGATATTACATTTTTATGTTTGTTGTTTTCAGCATATAAATTGCCAAAGAGGATTTTGTACTGAGCTTTTATAACCCACAAATAAGCATAAAATTCCTTCGTGATAAATGGTTGAGCATCTATAACGATTTTTCTTTGGTCGTCAGTGATAGTGGGGTCTGCGATTTGACTGGAAATTGTATATCTGAGTGGTTGAGGCTTAGTAGATACCATACATGCAATTCTATCACTGCCTACCAAATCATTGCCACCACCGCTGATTAAAAAATATGCGCTACCATAAGTGGACAATGCCGGGACAATTCGACTCTCGTAAAGAATATTAGTGAACCAATCTCCGGCAGATGATTCGCAATATATCAAATAATCATCTCTGTCGTTTAGCCAATCTACCACATCTTTTACAAAATACGGAAATTGAAACCACGAATCACCTTCTGCGAATATATGTTTATAGTTAACTCCGCGATTTTGGCTTTCAATTCTTTTATAATATTTACTTTTTCTTGCTTTGTTGCTACTACGGTTTAAAATGCCAAGGAGACCTGTATTTGAAATGGATTCAGTTGATAACTGTTCATCATTCAAATCATAAATTCGTGTCAGACAATCGCGCAAATCATTAAAATTTAATCCGTGAGATATTAGCTTATCCAATTCAGCATCACTAAATGATAGAGGCTCTTTCAACATTTTGTCAATCAACTGGTCGAACACTTGCTCATCATTATCAATCATAATTTTCTCCGAATTGAAATTGTAATTTCATAAAAATACAAACTATTCGGTATTGATAAAAATAAAATTTTGTTTGACTAAATCAATTCTGGAATACTATATTTACACGCCGATTTTTTGCTCTGTTAGATTCCGAATCATTAGGAGCTATTGGATGCAATGCTCCGAAATAGACAACTGTAATGCGATTGGCGGCTATATTATTGGCAATTAGATACTGCTTTACCGCTTCGGCGCGTTGCTTTGATAATTCCAAATTCCGTTCGCTTGTACCCGTGTTGTCTGTATGCCCTTCAATTTTAATTTTCACTTGAATGTTCGAATTCAACAGCTTTATTAATCTGTTAAGCTCGGGAAATGATTCTTTTTTCAATTCGGCTTTGTCGAAATCGAAAAATATATTGTTGATTTGAATAGATTGCTTTTTCTGTTGAAGTTCTAACATCGAAGCCAAAACAATGTTTTCGTTGATTTCTGTAACTTCGGGATTGTTGCGCAAATCAATATGCTTAGATGATGAGTAATATCCCTGTTTTTCGGCGAAGTAACCGTATAATCTGCCGGGTTTGAGAGCAATGAAATAGTACCCGTCTCGTGGGTCGCTTCTCAAAGTTCCAACTATTTCACCTGTTTCCAGGTCTTCCCACTTGATAATGCTGCTGATTGGGTTGTCTTCCAAATCCGTAACTTTCCCGCGAATTCTTACTACTTGCTCCGGTCGAGCCTTGTTTGGCAATGAAATTGAATAAATATCCCAACCGCCGTATCCAATCACATAATTATTCCCGGCAAAATAAGCAGTTTCGCCCGAAATATCAACTTCATAGCCCCAATCATCGTTTGCGCTGTTGATTTCCTTGCCCAAATTCACAGGTTCACTCCATTGAGTCCAAGATGTATCGCTCAATCTAACTGATTTGAATACATCTAATCTGCCCAAACCAGGGTGCCCGTCCGAACTGAAATATAGAGTCTTCCCGTCAGGGTGCAAGAATACCGAGCGTTCTGCATATGGCGTATTGATAGTCGGTCCAAGATTAATTGGGGCGCCCCAAGAGCCATCATCTTGCTTTATAGACACATATATATCCATATTTCCCATCAAATTACCATGATAATAACTATTGGAGATTGGGACAAATGGACCAATTCCGCCCGGTCTGTCACTTGTGAACAGCAATGCTTTGCCATCAGCAGTCAGACATCCTGATTCCTCATGATATTGTGTATTTATGGGATGAGGAAGATGTGTCAAGGATTTCCATTCGATAGAATCTTTTTCGGCAAGATAAATATCAAATTCGCCCAATGAACCTTGGAAATTTCCCGAAAGTAAAAGTGTCGTTCCGTCAACAGTGACATTGTCAATAGTTTCGTCTCGATAACTATTAATGCTTTCGCCCAGATTTTTTGGCAATTGCCATTCACCGCGAACTTTTTCTGACACCCAAATATCAGCACGTCCCTTGCCGCCTTGCCTCGAGTCACCTGTGAAATATAGAAATCGTCCGTCGGGAGTAGGAGTTGGGTCCCACTCGTTGCCTCTGGTATTTATCATATTGCCCAGATTTTGCACGGCTAATTTTTCTAAAGGAGCTTTTAATATTTCAATTATTATTTCAAATCGCCTTGTTGAAATCGGGAAATAGGGACGATAATACTCGTAAACATAAACAGCCGAATCCCAAAATTTTCTGTGAATATAAGCATCTGTCATTCTTTGGACAGCAACAAAAGCATCATCAGAGGGAGCATTTTTTAAGATATAATTATGATAAATAGATTTTGTGTCAGGGTTTGGTTCCTGAGTCAGCATAACTTGCTCGCATATATAAATACGCGAATTGAAGATTGAATCCATTTCCGGGAATAACTCATGATATGATTCGTAGATGAATTTGGCTACTGCTGCTCGGTTGATATTATAATGTCGGCTTGCCATCTGAGTCACAACCAAAAAAGCACTATCAGCAGGAGCATAATCTTTGATATACTTGTCCCACAGCTTAAAAGTGTTGTCTGTAAGTGGTGCACCCAAATCAATTAGTTTCGGAATTTGTGTTCTTCCTAATTGTTGTCTCCGCAATTCAAGTGGGTTTTGAGCCATTGAAATCGAGACTGTCAAAAGCGATAAAGATAAAATTATAAAGAAATTGGTCTTGCTAAACATCTTTACTTGTAATTTTGTTTAATTATATTCGTTTAAACGTATATAATTGTTCAATGTTTACCACAGGATTTGTGAATGGCAAATAAATTTATACTTTTGATTTTAGGCATAGTAATTTTTGCCTTCGTAACTAATGAAGCTAATGCAAGAAATTTCACTCATATTCTTGTCAAAGGACAAATATTTGATGAAACTACAAAAAAACCAATGGGCGTAGATATTGAATTCCGTGATGCTCAAGGTAAAAAAATCAAATGCCAATCAAACAGTATCTCCGGAGAATTTCAACAAGTGCTGAATTCAAGCACTCAATATACAGTAATATTGAATAATAGTGATATTTTGCGCCGCGAATTCAAATTCAAAACCTTAGAAACAAATGATTATGCCGAACAAAGTGAAGAGTGGAGCGTAGTTGTTCCAAAGCCGGGAACAGTAATTTATAAGGGACAAATTTATGATTCTAACAATGACAATTTCAGTTCAACCGGTACTGAAAAGTTAGAAGAATTACAAATGTTATTGAGATTCAATCGCGAGTTGCACGTCGAATTTGTTGTAAATTCGCTGAACTCTGTTTCCCAAGGCGGCAGAATTCAAAATTTGGAGCAGCTCGTCAATCGGTGGACTCGTGAAAATCCCAGAATTACAATCCGTCAATCAAAATCCAAATCCGATAATGATTTAGTTGTCGTTATCACCAAAGTCAAAGATTTTATCAAAGAATAAGTTTGTTTGCGATGTGAATTCTACAAAAATGATTTAGCAGTTTTTGGTTAAATCATTGCTTTGTGTTCTTTGCGACTTCTTTGTGTTCTTTGTGGTTAAATGTATTTTGTTAATTAATTGAAACAACCGTTACTTATCTAATCTTCGAGGAATTTCAACTCTTCGTCAAAGTGATTTTTGTGATGATGTGTTTCAGCATATTTCACTTTACCTTGCTTGATATATTCTTCTAATTCAACCGACGAAATTTTGCAGTAACTTCCTTTGTCTGTTACATACAAGGTAACAATATCATTGAATATATCAATTTTGGCAATTTTCGCTATTCCGTCCTCTGTATTAACTATTGAATGAATCGGTGGGTATTTTTCTGCAGCAATTGCATAGGCTTCATACTCAAATTTGATGCAACATTTCAATCTGCCGCAATTCCCCGATAGTTTAGATATATTGTTGGATAGGTGTTGGGCGCGTGCATGGTCGAGCGTTACATGCGCGAAGTTGCATAAAAATGACGAACAACACAACTCCCGACCACATGGACCAACAAATGAACCTAATCTTTTTGCTTCATCTCGGGAACTGATTTGCCTCAACTCAATTCGTGTTTTGAAATTTTTTGCCAATTCCTTGACCAATTCTCGAAAATCAATTCTCTGGGGTGCAGTGAAGAATATTGTCAGGCGCTGACGGTCATACTGCCAATAAGCTTCGGTCACTTTCATGTCCAAATTGCTGGAATTCACAATCTCTCGGCATTTACTGACAACATTTCGCTCATCTTCAATTTTTCGATTGAAATATCTCAGGTCAGCCTTGGAAGCCTTACGTACCAATTGCTGAAAGTTGGACTCGTCTGAAATTAGATTCTTATATTTTTGGGTGTTATCGCAAAAGTTCACTACTCTCCCCAAATCAAAGCCGCCGTCACATTCTACTACGACTAATTCATCATATCGCAATTCAAACATGTTTGCGTTGATAAATAATTTTTTGTGGTTGCCTTTGAAAACAACTTCGATATATTCAGCGGAATAGTGTTTAGAGTACTTTTCGCCATTGCTAAGGAGGTAATCAATTTGGGATAATCCCGATTTTGGGATGTCATTGATATATTCGAATTCTGCCAAATAGCCATCGCTTCTTGCTCCGAATGCTTCCAATTTGGATTTCGGGAATAAGGCATCGTCTAATTTGTACGAGATACCAACATCTATTATATTTATATGTGAATTCATAACAAGTTTTCAAGATTTTATCTTGCATATCTATGTCAACAAATCTATCTATTAAAAGAAAATAATGTAAAAAAAATGCATTTATCGTATGCAATTTAATCAATTATTCTCATTAAACAAGAAAAATTTCCCTTAATTTGAAAAACAATTTATAAAGTATCAATTGTGGATTTACATTTCTATGCACAAGAGCCATAGAAGCGTCCACTTCCTCAATTGCTTTCAGTATGTTTTTATCACGGAAAGCACTGTCAAATTTGATGATTGTAAGCGCATCATCAGAATTGAACAGGTTCGCACCGCCGCCGTATCTATTGGCAGAAACGTCTCTCAACCACAGTTGGAAAAGCTTCAAATCATTGAATAATTTATTTTTATCTTTCGTCGCTACAAGTTCCTCCACAGCTGCAGATAAGTTCAACTGAAAATCTTTGCGTTTGAGGCTTTGCCTGAGCATATTCACCATCGCATTACGAGACGCCGCCAAATCCGAGCTTTCAAATTGTAATGCTCGCACAGGCGAACCACCCGAAAATAATGACGCAGTGTGAGCAGATTCCTCGTCGAATCCGTAATTTTCAATCAGTTCCTTTTTGATTTGCCCCGCTTCTACCGGCGAAAATTGCACTTTTCGGCATCGCGACATTATCGTCGGCAACATGCCTTCAGCTTTCGATGAAGTCAGGACTATCGTCACGTCGTTATGAGGTTCTTCTAAAGTTTTCAAGAAAGCATTTGCCGATTCTACATTCATTTCGTCTGCTCGGCTGACAAGTATGAATCTTCGACCCGGAACACTATTCGAGAGCAAAAGTTTACGCTTTACAAATCTTATAAATGATACTCGAATGAAATTCGCGCCCTTGATTTCCATTCTGTGATAATGGTTTTCCGATTTCGACTGAAGCTCGCGTCTAACTTCGGCGAATTGCTCGTTATCGAGCTTTTCGAATGGCGATTCACTATCTCCGGGTTTGCCCGTCGGCAGCGAAAAAATCAATTCAAAGTTGGGATGACTCAAACTATCGAATTGCTGACAACTTTTGCAAACTCCGCACGCATCTACAGTATTATTTTCATGTACAGCTTGCTTACAATTCATCACCTTTGCGAATGCAATTGCCATCGCATCTTTACCGATTCCTTCCGGACCTACAAAACAATAAGCATTTGCAATTGAATTATTTAGTATATCATTTTGCAATATTCTTTTGATTTTTTCGTGTCCGATTATTTTATTCCATGACATTGATATTCTACTCTAGATTTGAAAATGAAAAATATTGTTAAACCCCATTTTTACTAATACACAAATATGGCAAAAAAAACTAATCCCGAAACCACTGAACCAAAAATAAACAATACAGAATCAACTACAAAATCGAATGGAAAAAAAGTTGAAGCTTACGAACGTATAATCAAAATTGACGTTCTACCGGAGCAGGTCGGCTCATCATGCCACCACGGACGTGGCGATGATTGCAGCGTTGACCGCAGAAAACTTGACCGTTCCGAGCCGCCTCATATTTCTTTGAACTTAGACAAAGCGCATCTGATGAGAGCTTTGAAAAATATGATGCAATCACGCCATACTGACGAGAAGCATTTGATTCTTGTCAAACAAGGCAAATCATTTTTCCATATCGGTTGTAGCGGTCACGAAGCCACACAAACAGCTATTGCATTTGCGATGGAATCCGGCAAAGACTGGGGATGGACATATTATCGTGATATGGCTTTTTCTTTCGGAATGGGATTCAGCCTTAGGGATTATTTCTTGCTCGCATTGCACAAAGCGGAAGACCCTGCGACAGGCGGCAGACAAATGCCCGGTCACTACGGTCACCCAAGGCTCAATCTACCCACTCAATCATCACCCACAGGCACTCAATTCTTGAATGCCACAGGTTGCGCCCTCGCTTCCAAAAAACTCGGAGCAGATGAAGTTACTTATGTAGCATCCGGCGAAGGTACCACAAGTCAAGGCGAATTTTACGAAGCAGTCAATTGGGCTACTCGTGAAAAATTGCCTGTGATGTTCCATATTCAGGACAATGGCTACGCAATTTCCGTTCCCAAAGCAGACCAATCTATGGGCGGAAGCGTGGTTTATTCATTCTGCTGCTATCCAAATTTGTTGATGAAAGAATATGATGGGACTGATTATTTTGAATCGGTCAAAGCTGCTCGCGATGCAGTCGAATATATCAGAGCAGGTCGCGGTCCGGCACTTATGCACGCAGTCGTCGAAAGACTGCTTCCGCACTCGTCGTCGGATGACCACAGAAAATATCGTTCCGAAGAGGAACTTGCAGCCGGAAAATCAAAACGCGATTGTATCGCAATTTTGTCCGACTATATGATTCAACACGAATTGACAACATTGGACGAAATCGAAGCTCTACGCGCCGAAGTTATAAACGAAATTAATGAAGCAATCGCATGGGCAGAAGGTCGCCCGGACGTTGTAGCAGAAGATTCTACAAAACATGTTTTTGCAGATGAATCAACACGAATGTTGGATTACTCTACATCAGAACCCAAAGAGGGCAACCCTGCAGTACTCGTTGACGCTGTCAATCATGCCATGATGGAAGAAATGAGATTCAATGACAAAATGGTGATTTTCGGCGAAGACGTTGCCGACCCCAAAGGCGGAGTTTTTACCGCTACACGTGGGCTCAGCAATGAATACGGCGAAGAGCGCGTGTTCAATTCACCTCTTGCCGAAGCATCAATCGTTGGTGTGGCTCTCGGTTTAGCCGTTCGCGGATTTAAGCCCGTCATCGAAATTCAGTTTGGTGATTACATTTGGCCCGCATTTATGCAATACAAAAACGAAATTTCCACAATGCGCTTCCGTTCAAACGGAGGTTTTAAAGCTCCCGTCGTCACTCGCGTGGCTGTTGGCGGCTATATTCACGGCGGATTGTGCCACTCACAAAATATCGAAGCTATTTTTGCTCATATTCCGGGCATCATGATTGCTTACCCGAGCAATGCTGCAGATGCAAAGGGCTTGCTCAAGACTGCTTGCAGATTGGACGACCCCGTTATTTTCTGCGAACACAAGGGCATGTATCGTTTGCCATTTGCACGTACAATCGAACCGGACGAAAATTATCTCATTCCGTTCGGAGTTGGCAAAACCGTCAAATCCGGCGATAGTGCTACGATTGTTACATATGGAATGGGTGTCAAAGATTCGGTCAATGCCGTAAAACGCTTTGAAAAGGAATTTAACAAATCAATCGAAATCATTGATTTGCGGACTATTATTCCTTGGGACAAAGAGTTGGTGCTCGAATCAGTCAAACGCACCGGACGCGTCATGATAGTGCACGAAGACACAATGACAGCCGGTTTCGGAGCCGAAATTTCAGCAACAATCTCCCAAAATGCTTTCCCGTGGCTCGATGCACCGGTAATGCGTCTCGCAGCAAAAGATTCGCATATCCCATACGCCCCCGTTTACGAGGAGGACGTACTCCCCAACGAAAACAAGGTGCTGGACATGCTCAAGCAACTTATCGCCTTCTAAACAAAAAGCTCCGCAATTATGTGGAGCTTTTTTTTTGTGGATGATAGACTTTTTTTATATCTTTGCATATTAGATTAACATGATTGTATTGAAATGACAGATCCTGATTTACATGAATTGCTTAACGACCTTTGTAGCTATCCTAAAGAGCAGCCATGGTTAGAGTTTAAGTTAAACAAAGGTAGCATTTCTAATGAACAACTTGGTGAATATATCAGTGCTCTAAGCAATGGCGCAACTATTTCCAACAAGCCATTTGGTTATTTAGTGTGGGGAGTAGAAGATGAAACATTAACTATAAAAGGAACAAATTTTACTTTTGTAAATGCAAAACAAGGCAATCAAGATTTAGAATTTTGGATACTGAATTTTTTGCATCCAAAAATCAATTTTGAAATTTTCGAGTTTGACTACAAAGGAAAACATGTTGTTTTGATTCGTATTCCATCAGCTAAAGGAGAACCAACGAATTTTCAGAAAAAATCATTTATTAGGATAGGGAGCAACAAAACTGATTTAAAAAATTTTCCAGATTACAAACGTATCATTTACAATTCGCAAGAAGATTGGAGTGCTAAAATAATTGACCAAGCAAGCATTAATGATCTAGACAAAGACGCATTAAAAGTGGCTAAAGAAAAATTTAAAGAAAGAAGTTCAAGTTCATCTTACTACTCTGAAATTGATAATTGGGACGAGCTTACTTTTTTAGACAAAGCAAAAATTACAATCAATGGTAAAATAACCAACACTGCTATAATTCTTTTAGGCAAAGAAGAATCTTCACACTTTTTATTACCATATATTGCTGAGATAACATGGAAGCTGGAAACTGAAGAAAAAGCTTATGAACATTTAGGAACTCCTTTATTTTTAAATACAACTAAAGTATTACAAAATATTAGAAATATAAATTATAAGTTTTTCCCGGACAATGAGTTACTTTCAACAACAGTTAACAAATACGATACACGTTCTATTTTAGAGGCGATACATAATTGTATTGCTCACCAAAATTATTCATTACATAGCCGAATATTGGTCACCGAAAAAATTGACAAATTAATTTTTTCAAACGCAGGTAGTTTTTTTGAAGGATTCCCTGAAGAATATTCAAATGGTGAAAAAACACCTGAACGATATCGTAACCAATGGCTTGCAAATGCAATGGTAAACTTAGGGATGATTGATCGATTAGGATATGGTATTCATACAATGTATTTAGCCCAACGAAATCGATTTTTCCCATTACCCGATTACATATTATCAGAACCTCAAAAAGTTGTTTTGCAAATTTATGGTCACGCTATTGATGAAAACTACTCTAAAATTCTTATCGAACGTAAAGACTTAACTTTGTCACAAGTTGTGTTGCTTGACAGGGTTCAGAAAAAAATGCCAGTAAGTGATACAGCCGCAGCATCATTAAAGAAGGAAAGATTAATTGAAGGTCGCAAACCCAATTATTATGTAGCTGCCTCTGTTGCAGCTATTACAGACGACAAAGTGTCTTATATTAAAAACAAAGCCTTCGACAAATCATACTACAAAAAATTAGTAATTGAATTTTTGACAAAGTATAAACAAGCTACAAGAGCCGAACTTGACGATTTGTTAATGGACAAATTATCTAATGTTCTTTCGACAGATCAAAAAAGAACTAAAATCCGAAATTTGCTATACGATATGTCAAAAAAGGAAAATCTAATTCAAAATAGTAGCAAATCTACGGCATCCCCAATTTGGATATTAAAGACCAAAAACAAATAAGATAGCCAAAGATAGCAATTAAGATAAGATAGAGAGGATTGAAACGGCGTAACTCTTTGAATTTTAAGAATGAAAATAAAAATAAATTAAGATAGGAAAAGACATAAATTGAAGAAGACGAGCCTAAATTTCTATCCAATCGTCAAGTACAACTTATACATTTCTCCCCATCCCATAAACCTAATAATCCTGACATCAACACAAAAAAAAAAGCCCCATATTACGGGGCTTTCTTTTTGTTTGAAGCAATAGCGTGAATTAATCTTCGGGGTAGAGGATGAATTCTTTCCATTGGCTCATGTCGAGATATTTGTTGGCAGCGGATTTGACGTCTGCCAAAGTGATTGAGTCAACGTATTTTTGGTAGTTCACAACGTAGTCGAAATCTTCATTGTTGAATGTATAGTTATAAAGCACATTCATCCAATAGCCGTTGTCTTTTAGTCTGATTTCGTGCTCGCGTTTCATGATTTCTTTAGCATTTTCTACGTATGATTCTTCGAGTTTACCGGCTTTGAAATCTGTGATTACGCGTTTGATTTCGGTGATTAACTCTTCAGTACGTTCAACCGATGTGCCAAAAACGATATTAACTTTGTAGCTTGGTTTTGGATATTGATTGATTTGTGGATATGCTCCGATACCGTAAACTCCGCCCAAGTCTTCACGAATAACTTCTCTCAATCTGACGCTTAGGATTTCCATCATCGAAGTGAATGCATGAATATTTTTGCGATTGTAATCAAAGTCGCCGTTGATAATCAGTCTGACTGATGTCTTTGGTTCGATACCTTTGTAGATGTTCTTGCGGAAACTACCTTTTGGTGCTTTGATTCCGACATCTTTCCATTTGTCGGCTTTTCCGGATGACGGCAAGCTTGCAATGTAAGTTCTGATATAGTCCTCGAGTTCTACTTCGTCATAATTACCCACGAAGAAGAATGTGAAATCTGATGCATCTGAGAATCTTTGTTTGTAAAATTCATATGATTTTGCCAAGTCAATATCATTCAAAGTTGCTTCAGTCATTGGCATAGCACGTTTGTGGTAGCCACCCATGATAGCGGAAATCGAATCATTGAACACGCTGTTCGGGTTTGATTGCGAGTTGCGAATGAATTCGCCCATACGACTTGCGAATGATTTGTATGCGTCTTCGTCTTTGCGTGGTTGAGTGAAGTAAAGATATAGTAATTGGAACATTGTTTCAGTGTCGCGTGGGACGCTTCCGCCGTAAAATCCTTCAGTCAATTCTCCGATTACCGGGCTAAGGCTGACTTGTTTGCCTGAAAGCATTTTTTCTAAAGTTGATTGATTGAATTCGCCAATGCCGGATTCTTCCATTATGCTTGAAGTCATCATTGCTGAGTTGTAATCAGCATCAGAAGCTACAGAAGTACCGCCATTACTGAAAGCACGCATCATAATTTGGTCATTTTTGAAATCTGTCTTCTTAGCCATTACTGTAGCGCCATTCGAGAGTTTGTACTCTTTGACACCCATGTTTTTGATTTCTTTAGTTGATGTGATTTTGCCGGCAGTAGGAATCGTTGCCATCAAAGGTTTGCTCAGGTCATCTTCTTCCATAGCTGCGATATCCATGTTTTTGACTTTATTATATACTGCCAATATTTCATCTTTTGTAGGTACAACTTCATCTTTACCGGAAAATGATGCCATTATTACAAGACCTTCATCGGTAATGTAGTTTTTATAATATTGGTTCAATTCTTCGATAGTCATAGCATTTAAGAAGTCTTTTGTCATTTGGTTTTCTAATTCGATTCCGGGTACACTTTCGCCTTCGTAGAAGTGACGGAATAATTCACGTGCAAATCCTGCTGATTCGGTTTTGTCTTTTTCGTTCAAAGCAGATTCCATTGCTGCTAACATTTGTGATTTTGCTCTTGCAAATTCTGAGTTAGTCACTCCATTACGGAATGCACGGAATGCTTCGATTAGGAATTCTTCGTAACCTAACAAAAAGTTTTCTTTCTTAGGAACAGCAATTATTGTAGTTGCATTGATATTACCCAATGGGAATCTTGAATGATTTGCCATTCCAAAAAGAAGTTTGCCGTCCGGTTTGCGTGAATATTCTTGCATCCTTTCTGTAAACACATTGGTAAATACACCATCCATAAGGTTTTCTTTGTATTCGCCATAAGTGCCGCGTTGGCGTTCGGGATGTTTGTATATCATTTGTATCGAAGAAAATTGATTTTCAGGGTCAACTGCAATACTTACTTTTGTATCTTTATGAATCGGGAAATCGTTTTCTTCTCTGACACGTGGATTAGCAGGGTTTTTGACATCACTGAAATTTTGGATAATTTTCTTTTCAATCATAGCAACATCGAAATCGCCAACTGCAATGATTGCAGCTAAGTTCGGGCGATACCAATCTTTGTAGTATCGAACGAAGACTTCTCTTGGAGCGTTACGCAATATGGTAGTATCTCCAATGATGTCTCTATCCGGATATTTGGTACCGAAGCCAAGTGAAGGCATGTGTTGGCGGAATGTGCGAGTTTGAGCATTATTTCTAACTCTATATTCCTCGATTACTACACCGCGTTCTTTGTCAATTTCTTCAGGGTCGAATGATACGTTAGAAAGCCAATCTTCGAGTACAAGTAAGCCTTTGTCCAACAATCCATCTTTGTCCAATGGAATTGTCAACATATAGTAAGTTCTGTCGTAAGCAGTGTTTGCATTGATATCTGCACCAAAACGAACACCGGTTGCTTCCAAAAACTTAATCAAGTCATTTTTGGGGAAGTTCTTAGTACCGTTGAAACACATGTGCTCTATGAAGTGAGCCAATCCATTTTGGTCGTCATCTTCTTGGAGTGAACCTCCCAATACGACAAGTTGAAGTTCGGCGCGATTTTCAGGCTTTTTGTTATTCATAATGAAATAAGTCAAGCCATTGTCGAGTACACCTTGTTTAACTGCAGGATTCATAGGTATTGGACTATTGAGAGCGTATCCCGAAGCGGATTTTTGAGCACTTGCAACTGAGATTATCGCAAGAACCATAATAAGAGAAGAGATTAGAACTTTTAGTTTCCTCATATTTACACCAGTTTGTTAATTTGAAACATTAATTTATAGTTATACGATTTTTGTAAAACTTTGTTTCGTAAAATTAATAAAAATTTTGCATTAATGTACTCATTCATCGCAAAATACTATGATTGTATTAGCGTCGTATTGGAAATTAATTCTTTCTCAGGAAGGGATTGTTTTTTGTTTTTAGAAAATCATTGGAATTGATATGTATAAGGCACTGCCTGAAAAGTTCACATATCCTCAACTCGAAGAAGAAGTGTTGAAATATTGGGACGACAATAAAATATTCGACAAATCGCTTGAATGGCGAGAGTCCAACCCTTACTACAGCTTTTACGAGGGTCCTCCGACGGTGAACGGCAAACCCGGTGTGCACCATCTAATCGCACGCGCCATCAAAGATACTATTTGCCGCTACAAAACTATGCAAGGATTTTATGTTCGACGTCAAGCCGGTTGGGATACTCATGGGCTGCCCGTCGAAATTGCAATGGAAAAAGAATTAGGACTGAAAGACAAATCTGATATTGAAAAATTCGGAATTGAAAAATTCAACAAAGAATGCAAAGCATTAGTCTATAAAAATATCGAAATGGACGATGGTTGGAGCTATCTCACTAAACGTATGGGTTACTGGGTGGACCTCGACCAAGCTTATATAACTTGCACTAATAACTATATCGAATCTTTGTGGTGGGCTTTGAAGCAATTCTACGAAAAAGGATATATTTATCGCGGATTCAAAGTTGTGCCCCAATCTCCGACAATCGAAACTCCACTTAGCTCGCATGAGCTATCATTGGGCTACAAAGATGTCCAAGACCCGAATTGCTATTTAAAATTAAAAATTGTAAATGCGGCAAAAGCAAGTTTTGCTAATGCACAGATTATGGTTTGGACGACTACTCCATGGACTTTACTCGCAAACGTGGCACTTGCTGTGGGCAAGGACATTGACTACGTTCACGTGCGTAACATTCGCAAACAAAAAGAAGATGTTTTGACTGATGAATTAATTCTTGCCAAAGCCAGACTGAATGTATTAGAAGGGGAAGTTGAAATACTTGATGAATTCAAAGGCTCCGAACTAATTGGTACTGTTTATGAGCAAATTTTCCCTTATGTCAATATTGATAGAAGCGAATTTCCTAACGCTCTGACCGTGCTTCCGGGCGATTTCGTTTCTACCGAAGACGGTTCGGGCATCGTTCACCTTGCTCCTGCATTTGGCGAAGATGATTATCAAATGTCAAAAACGCACAAATTGCCTTTTGCTCAACCGGTAACTCCCAACGGGCATTTTACTGACGATATGGGACCATTTGCCGGTAGAGCTATTAAGACTTTTGTTTATAAAGAACACACTGAAGAAGGCTCTGACAAAGACATTATTATCGCACTCAAATATGCCGATAAGATTTACCGTTCAACTAATGATTACGTTCACAGCTATCCGCATTGCTGGCGCACAGGTAACCCGATTATGTATTATGCTCGTGAATCGTGGTTCATCAAATCGCCCGAATACAAGCAACAAATGGTTGACAGGAACAAGGAAATCAATTGGCAACCACCCGAAATTGGTAGCGGAAGATTCGGAAATTGGCTCGAAGATGTCAAAGAATGGTCACTGTCGCGTGATAGATATTGGGGTACGCCTCTTCCGATTTGGGTAAATGAAAACGACAAAAGCGATTATTTCGCAGTTGGTTCGATAGCCGAATTGAACGAAGGAAAGTACGAAATGCCTGACGGTCAGCGTGTTTCTTTAGACCAATGCGGTCAAGAAATTGATTTGCACCGTCCATTTGTAGATAGTGTTGTCTTCGAGAAGAACGGCACTACATATCGCAGAGTTCATGAAGTGATTGACGTATGGTTCGATTCAGGTGCTATGCCTTTTGCCCAATTGCACTATCCTTTTGAAAATAAAGATATTTTCGACAAGATTTTCCCGGGCGATTTTATTGCCGAAGGAATTGACCAAACAAGAGGCTGGTTCTATACATTGCATAATATTGCAGTCGCATTATTCGACAAACCGGCATTCAAAAATATTGTCGTCAATGAATTGATATTGGATAAAAATGGCGTCAAAATGTCTAAAAGACTCGGTAATACGGTTGACCCATTCGCTCTGATGAATAATTATGGTGCCGATGCCGTCAGATGGTATTTGTTCACTAATAATCCACCATGGAAAACTACAAAATTTAACGAAGAAGACATCGCCAAAACTGTTATTTCCGATTTCTTGCGCTCGTTGACTAATACTTATGCCTTTTTTGCTCTTTATTCGAATATTGATGAATTTGACGGAACTGAATCTTTCATTCCTGTGCAAGAACGTCCGGAAATTGACAGATGGATTATCTCGAGACTTAATACTTTAGTCAAAGAATATCGCTTTTTGATGGACAATTACGAAATGACCAAAGCGCCTCGTGCCTTGCAGTCATTTGTGATTGACGAATTATCAAATTGGTATATCAGACGCAATAGACGTAGATTCTGGAAAGGTGAAAAAGATGCCGATAAAATTGCTGCATATCAAACTTTGCGCGAAGTCTTAGTGACTATAGCAAAATTGATGTCGCCCGTAGCACCATTTATCAGCGATTATTTGTATTTGAGATTACGTGCTGATGCTGACCCAATCTCTGTGCATTTGAATGATTTGCCTGAAGTAAAAGAAGAGTTGATTGATTCGGACTTGGAAACAAGAATGAATGCTGCCCAAATCATCACTTCGCTTGCAAGGTTCTTACGCGAAAAAGCAAATATCCGCGTACGTCAGCCATTACGCAGGATTCTTATTCCGGTGAATTCTCCTCAACAACGTCGAGATATTCAGTCAGTTGAGAGCATTATCAAAGAAGAAATCAATATTAAAGCTATAGAATACGTTTCAGCCGAGGAAACAAGTATCGTCAAAAAATCGGCGAAACCGAATTTCAAAGTTATTGGTAAGAAATTTGGCAAACAAGTTCAATTTGTTGCAAATTCAATCAAAGCCTTGACTGATGATGAAATCAAAGAATTGGAACATAATAATAAGCTTTCAATTCAAACTGAAGCCGGTGCTTTTGAAATCGTGACCGAGGATGTTGAAATCAGCAGCCAAGATATAGAAGGTTGGTTGGTAGCATCGGAAAGTAACCTTACAGTTGCTATTGACACAACACTTGACGAAGAATTGATTTTTGAAGGTTTATCTCGCGAATTTGTAAGCAAAATTCAAAAGATTCGTAAGGATAGTGGCTTTGAAGTTACCGATAGAATCATAATCGGCTACAATTCGAGCGATGAAATCCGAAAAGCGGTAGAAATGAAAATAGATTATATTTTGGGTGAGACATTAGCCGATAGTATCAGCTTTGATGCAGCTACTGACGGATATGATGATGTAGAAATTCTTGATGAAATGATTAAAATCATAATAAAAAAAAGCAAATAAATAAAAAAGTTCTTGTTTATTAAGGCGCAATATCTTAATATTGCCAAATTATTTTCTGCAATATGAAATAATATGCTTTTGGTGTACAAACAATTTTTGGAGTTTTAAAATGGCAAAGAAAAATACTAAAACTGACAATCTTGCAACTAAAGAGATTGCGACTGATAAAAAGACAATCAATAAAGTGAAAACTGAAGTTGCTACTAAGAGCGTTGCATCCAAGAAGGATGTAGGAAAATCAAGTTCTGCCCCAAAAGCCGCAGCGAAGCCCGTAGCTAAGAAGGAGGTCGCAAAAGCTGTACCAAAAGCAGCAGCGAAACCCGTAGCTAAGAAAGAAGTTGCAAAGCCTGCTCCAAAAGCAGCCGCCAAACCTGCTGCTAAGAAGGAAGTCGCAAAACCGACTCCAAAAGCAGCCGCAAAACCCGTTGCTAAGAAGGAAGTCGCAAAAGCTGCACCAAAAGCCGCTGCAAAGCCCGTAGCTAAGAAGGAAGTGGCAAAGCCGGCACCAAAAGCTGCCACAAAGCCCGTTGCTAAGAAGGAAGTCGCAAAAGCTTCACCAAAAGCTTCCTCAAAACCCGCAGCGAAACCTGTAGTTAAGAAGGAAGCACCAAAAGCTGCACCAAAAGCCGCAGCTAAGAAAGAGGTCGCAAAAGCAGCACCAAAAGCTGCCGCTAAGCCTATAGCTAAGAAAGAGGTTGCAAAAGCAGCACCAAAAGCAGCAGCGAAGCCCGTAGCTAAGGTAGAAGAAAAACCTGTAGCCAAAGTAACCGCTAAAAGCACTGCTAAAAAGACTACTAAAGTTGCAGCCAAGAAAGCAGCACCAAAATCAACGAAGTCAATTGTTTCGATTCCTTCAAAAGCAAAGCAAGCTGATGTAGTTGAAATGACTGAAGCTGAAAAAAAAGCAGAAGCGAAAAAGAAAGCAAAGAAGAGTTTAGTTGACGAAACCGGCGAACACACCTTAACTTATGTTAGAGAGAAACCTGAAGAAATCGGTGCCTTTGCACCGGCTGTAACTGTTCGCTATTCTGATGATGATTTGTCAATGTTCGAAAGTGTCGTGAATCAATCCAAAGCAGAAGCTATGGACGAAATGCGAATGTTGAAGGAAAGACTTGATGATTTGACAAGCTTTGATATGGCTGAAGAAAGCATGATTTATTCGATGCATATGGCTGAACAAGGCTCGGAAGCTCAAGAGAAAGAAAAAACATACTCGCAAATCCAAAGAATTCACGAATATATCAAAAAACTCGACGAAGCTTTGGATAGAATTCGCAACAAATCATACGGTATTTGCCGTGTTTGTAACTGCCTCATAGCCAAAGAACGCTTACTTGCAGTTCCCGTTACAACATTATCTGCATCTTACAAGATACACCAAAGATGCCCCGAAGACGGACTCGACAAAATCGAACCGGTTAAGAACCAAGCATAATAAAGCATCATAAATAAAAATCCTAGCTGTCCAAATGGGCAGCTATTTTTTTTGGGCAAAATGTCTTGTGCCCCCTCTTTCAAGAGGGGGTTAGGGGGTGTTACGAAATTATTTTAGGACTAGCTAAACCCATTCATTAAGCACATCTTGAACAGGATTATCAAGATTACATGATGGACAGGATTAAAATCAAAACTAATACATCTAACCGCAAAGGACGCAAAGAAAGAACCGCAAAGAACGCAAAGTCAGGACAAGACTTAAGGAAGAACAATTTTTACTTTATAAATTGGGAATTCTGTAACTTTAATTGCAAAATTGTGTTTAGTTTGATATTAAGACAAAATCTTGATTAAGAATAAAAAGTGAGGTATTTATGAATTCCAATTTTTTTTATATTTTTTGTTACTTTTTCATTATATCTACTTTCGAATGCTTCGCTCAAACCGGAAAATGGGAAGTGGTTGCAGATATGTATATAAAAGGTAGCGGTGATAGTTATTGGGCTTGTCAGATGATTGACATTGTATCACCAAACGGGAAAGACATTATGGTGGTCGGGAATGTTAATTTTAATAGTCCCCACATATTGCAAAGTTCTGATTCGGGCAAAAGCTATAACTATACTTTAAAAACTCCACCAAGCGTTTATGAATCCCAAGCAAACGCAATTAGCTATCCTGATACTTCGCTTGCAATATTTGTATGCGATTCCGGGTACTATTACCGCACGACCGATAATGGCAAAAATTGGAATAAGCATCAGTTTGAAAATAAAGAAAAGTCATATTTAATTGAATTTTGGGATAATAAAAATGGAATTGTTTTTCAGAATAATCAAATAATTCTCCGAACAACAGACGGTGGCGAAACATGGATTGATTTCCCCAAAGTTCCTGTTATCAATATGATTCAAGCATCACATCTCATATTATTTGACAAATATTCAGCATATTTTATTGAGGCGGACACAAAAATTGATTCAATTTTTTATTTTCATAAAACAACGGATTTCGGTACAACATGGGAAACATATCCGGGTACGGAATATCCGCCTGGGGGAAGTTTTCATTTTGTAAATGAAAATCTCGGCTTTAATTATGGAGGAATAAGCAGGGGACAATTTAAGGGTAATAGGAAATTTATTCGTAAAACTACCGATGGGGGTAGAAGTTGGAAATTTGTTTTTGATCATGAGGTATCCCCACACGACCGTGTGGTTTCACTACACTTCGCCGATTCTTTGCATGGCATAGCAACTACTTTAGCCTATGTATATCAAACAACCGATGGTGGAGAAACTTGGGAGTGGGACCCGAGTTTCACAACTGCCGAATTTTATGAACGAATTAGTACTGTTATAATGCTTGACCAAAACAGTGCTGCGGCATTGGCAATGAATACTTGGAGAAATATTTACAGGTACTCAAGATTTGGAGTTTCGGACATTAACGATTTCGAGTTTAATTCTGAAAATCAATTTTCTATTTATCCAAATTCGGCAACGGAAGATATTACAATCCAAACTTCGAAAGGTTTCAAAACTTCCGAAGTTTACGGTATCAAAATTTTCAATACGCTTGGGGAATTAGTAATGTCCGTAGAGACACGGCATGCCGTGTCTTTGCCAAGAATTGATATTTCGCAACTCCCTCGTGGCGTATTTTACCTCCGCATCGGCAGCCAAACGCAGATGTTTGTGAAGATGTAAATATCGTAGGGACAGAACAGCGTTCTGTCCAAACAGTTTCGTTCTGAATTTCAAGGATTTTTTTTTAATGTGCTTATGTATTATAAAATGGAGAAAATTATGAGAAAATATTTAATACTTGTAGTTATCATGTGCTACTCATTTGTACATGTAAATGCTTCAAACCCTGAATGGGTGAAGATTAATGATTTGAGAACGTATAATGTTACATTTTTGGACGGAAACATTTGGTATGGGAACGAAAAAAATGGTTTGACAAAGATAAATCTTGAATCCGGGACTAGTACAATTTTTAACTCTTCGAACTCGCCTATTCCTAATGGTGTAAGTCGTTTTGCATTTGATGAATTTAAAAATATTTGGCTCCCACGAGATTCTTTTTTCTTAGTTTATGACAATCAAAATTGGACAAAAGTAAATTATGACTTTTACAATTTGATTGAAAATGATTACGATTTTTTTGCTGAATCTTTTTCGATTGATAAATATAATAATAAATGGCTCGGCAGCCAATATACCGGTCTATTTAAATTTAATGATACAGAGTGGAAACGATATAGTGCCTCAAATTCGGAATTGAACGGTAATTGGGTGAGGAGGTTATTTCCAGATGGGAATGATTTGTGGATAAATGCCAATGATAAATTGGTTATCATGGATATCATTACTGAAGAATTTACTACAATTCTTACATTGACTTATGATGATTACGATATTTCAATTCGGATGCCGGAAATATTTTGCAAGGATACAGAAGGAAAAATTTGGATTTTAAATCCTTCGACTTATTTTTTAATTTATGATGGCGAGAATTGGGATTTTCTTAGACCTGAATTAGATATACCAATCAAAAATCCTTATTTGAGGTCAATGGCAATAGATAAAAACAATAAGATTTGGGGCGGCGTATCGGCAGCTACTGACAATAGTGGAATAATAATGTATGATGGTATGGACTGGAATTTCTTTAAATATGATGTTGAAAAATTTTGGGTATATTCAATTGCAGTAGATGATAATAATAATAAATGGTTTGAGACAGCAATTGGGCTTTATGTTTATCGCGAGGGTGGCGTCAGCAATGATATTCTTTCTCTCACAAGCGTAGATGATGCATTAGTTCCTAAATCAAATGGGATTTTACTTTCTCCCAACCCCGCAAGCGAATATATCACAATTTCGAAACCTTCCGAAGGTTTCGAACCTTCGGAAGGTTCAGACATCAAAATCTTCAATACATTGGGCGAATGCGTGCTAAACGAATCAATTCATCCGATGACTCCCAGTCATCGGATGAATGTAGAATCTCTGACTCGCGGCGTGTATTACATCCGCATTGGCAACCAAACGCAGATGTTTGTGAAGATGTAGCCTGTCTGAACTATGATTTTTTTGATTTGAATGATTTGTGTGATTATATTATGAGTTTATATTTATATTCATCATCTTAATCACAAAAATCACATAAATCATAGTTCAGACAATTTGCTACTGTACCGTCAGTTGTTCCAAAGTTAGTGTATCATCTTTGTTACAACTAACGACTATACTACAGATTTATCACTATCCGTAAATTATAACAACTGACGGGACATGAAAATCATAGTTCAGACAATTTGCAACTGTACCGTCAGTTGTTCCAAAGTTTGTGTATCATCTTTGTTACAACTAACGACTATACTACAGATTTATCCCTATCCGTAAATTATAACAACTGACGGCACATGAAATATTTTGCTCAATTTGAAACTTTTTGATACGTGTTTCCGTATCACCTCCGTATTTAATAATTTCTTAACATGAGGTTTTATAATGAAAAAATTTGTTTTTGTCACACTTGCATTTTTCTTTATTGTTTGTATGAAGACTTTTTCCGACGATAGACAGGAAACGATTTTTGGTGGCGATTCGGTCACTTGGGGTGGTTTTGGTGCTCCGGAATTCAAATTATCCGAAGTTAACGGCGAATTTGCTTTGTATCTTGGCGGACGCGGTGGTGTTATTATCAATAACAGCCTTATTATCGGTTTAGCCGGTTATGGAGTGGTCACAAGCCACGAATTGGAAAATTATCATATCTCAGGTTATGCAGATTCGAGTGCTTATTTGCGAGTCGGATACGGCGGGCTTTATATCGGATATACCGTTAATCCCCATAAAGTGGTTCATATCACAACCGGTCTGATTATTGGCGGCGGTGGCGCATTATACACAAGAGCTTATACACATCATGAAGATGACAATGAATATCGGGACAGACAAAAGTTCACTTACGAAAGCTCGCCATTTATGGTTCTTGAACCATCAATCGGTGCTGAGCTAAATATCACAAAATTTATGCGTTTTGAAGTTGGTGCATCCTACAAAATTATATCATACGTAGAACTGCCCACAACCAAAAATAGCGATATTTCAGGTCTATCGGGTTATGTTACATTCAAATTCGGTAAATTCTAATTTCTCTTAATGGCTAAAAACAATATTGAAAATGCCTCAATGAAGAGGTTCCCAAAACTCATACGTTGATTTTTTCGCGTATGAGTTTTTTTATTAGTCAAAATTTATTATGCACCAATTAGGAATGCAATATTACTGTATTTTCAATTCAATATTATAAATTTCCAAGCGTAAGTATAATTATTACAAATGAAAAATTATGATTTACACTATCAGATTTGACACGAAATTGGGTGAAATGTTAGCATGTGCTACTGCTGACGGGCTATGTTTGTTAGAATTTACTGACCGCAGAATACTTGAGTGGGAATTTATTGATATATCCAAAAGGTTGAATGATGCGATTGAACCCGGCGAAAATGAACATCTCAAACAAATTCGTGCTGAAATAGCTGAATATATGGATGGCAATCGGAAAGTCTTCAATGTCCCTTTAGTGCCTCTTGGAACTGAATTCCAACAATCGGTTTGGAAGGTTTTGCAACAAATTCCATATGGTGATACTTGGAGTTATCTCCAACTCGCCAATAAAATTTCTAATGCGAATGCTGTCAGAGCTGTTGCTTCTGCAAATGGCTTTAACAAAATTGGGATTGTAATTCCTTGCCACCGTGTAATTGGTAGCAATGGTAAATTGACAGGTTATGGTGGAGGATTGGAACGCAAAAAATGGCTTCTGGATTTAGAATCTCACAATGCTTTATTCTAAATTTTGCCCTTATCGTTCTTATAAACTTAACAAAGTATTTTATCGTTGAAAAATCGAACAATAATTAGGAGAAATTTTTGGAAATAAGAATAGCAAACATCAGTGATTTGGGTTCAATAACCGAAATTTATAATCAGGCAATTCTCACCAAGAATGCGACTGCTGACATATACCCTGTCGAAACTGAAAGCCGTATAAATTGGTTCAATGAACATACACCTGATAAATACCCGATTTTTGTCGCTGTTATTGATGATAAAGTCGTTGGGTGGATTTCGCTAAGTCCATACCGGCAGGGCAGAGCAGCATTGCGTTACACAGCCGAGGTGAGCTATTACCTTCATACTGATTTTCAGGGTCGAAAAATAGGCAGCCAATTGTTAGAATTTGTGATAAATGAATGTCCAAATTATCAAATCAAAACATTATTCTCAATCATACTCGAGCATAATATCGTTAGTATCAAATTAATGAAAAAATTCGGCTTTGAGCAGTGGGCTTATTTGCCGAATGTAGCCGATTTCGATGGTGTGGAATATGGGCAGGTCTATTATGGAAGACGGGTATATGAATAGAGAAACCTTAATAACAAAATAATGAAAAAACATACTTATAAATTGAGCCTCAATTGGGTTGGAAATTTAGGCTCCGGAACGAGTGATTACCGTGCTTACAGTAGAAATCATGTCATACAAGCTGAGTCAAAATCGGAAATATTGGCTTCGTCAGACCCTGCATTTCGTGGTGACAGCACAAGGTATAATCCGGAAGTACTTTTGCTTGCTTCATTGTCAAGTTGCCATATGCTTTGGTTTCTTCATCTATGTGCCGATAGCGGTGTTATTGTTGTCCAATATTTCGATAATCCTGAAGGCATTATGTTAGAAAGTGAAAATGGCGCCGGACGCTTCGAATCGGTAACTCTGAATCCAATTGTAACAGTTGCAGAATCAAGTATGTTAGACAAATTGGACCCAATTCACGAAAAAGCCAACTCGCTATGTTTCATTGCCAATTCAGTAAATTTCCCTGTGAAGCACAATCCTACTTGCAAAGTGCCAAACTAATTATTTTTTTATTTCGTTTGGTGTTTCTGATTGTCATTTTGAAAAACTTAACAAATTCGATTATGAGAGTAATATACATATATTTAGTAATTTTCCTGATTGTCTTTTCCACCTCCAATCTGTATTCACAAACTGTATTCCCGGACTTTTTACATGGTACTTGGAAAATGGAGAATCAAGAAATCTACGAGCATTGGGATATCCTGTCCGAAGGGAAAATGAAGGGATTCTCCTACAAAATGGAGAATAACAAAATGGTAGTTTCCGAGTACTTGGATATATTCACCCAAGGTTCAGACATAATTTATACAGCTTCGGTGTTGAAGCAAAACAAAGGTGTTGGCATTGATTTTCGAATGACACAATCCGACAGCCTATTTGTTTTCGAGAATCCCAATCACGATTTTCCCAAAAAAATTAGCTATCAAAAACGTTCAGAAACGGAAATATTTGTTCAAGTATCTGACGGCAAAGAAAAGGGATTTTCATATACTATGCACAAAATTATTGATTAAACTAAGGAGTACATTATGGATAAAGCAGAATTGACAATGGTTGAAAAAAACTATAAACTATTTTCTTTATAGTTTCGTTTGGGCGAATATATTTATTTTATTTCATTTTTAGCTACCAAATGATTAAGTCAATAATTACTCTGATACTGTTTATGTCTGCTTTTGTTGTCATTCGGGCGCAAAGCGTGAACCCAAATTACGATTCTACATTGGCAAAATCATTGCAAGCCGATGATTACGGTATGAAATCCTATATTCTGGCTATACTGAAATCCGGTCCCAACAAATCGGCTGATAAGTCTATGATTGACAGTTGCTTCAGAGGGCATATGAGTAACATCAAACGCTTGGTTGACGATGAAAAATTAATCGTTGCAGGACCTCTCGGCAAAAATGATAATTCGTATCGCGGTATATTTATTCTAAACGTTCAATCAATCGAAGAAGCTGAAGAATTGCTCCAAACTGACCCTGCAATCACGGAAAAGTTGTTGCAAGCAGATTTGTATAAATGGTATGGCTCGGCAGCCTTACCCAAATATCTCGAATCATCCGACAAAATTTGGAAAATAAGCCCCTAATTCAATTTTTAATTAATTATATATAGGATTAAATTATGTCTATGCAATCAAACCCCGTAAATTGGTTCGAAATTTACGTTCAAGATATTAAGAGAGCTCAAAAGTTTTATCAAACAGTTTTAAATGTAGAGATGATTAAGTTGGACGTCCCAACTGAGGGTGACGAAGTCTTTCAAATGGTTTCTTTCCCATATGTAGAAAATGGTTCCAATGCGACCGGTGCACTTGTCCAATTTGCGGGAGTCCCATCCGGTGGCAATAGCACTATGGTTTACTTCACTTGCGAAGATTGTGCTACCGAACAAAGTCGCGTCGAAGGTGCAGGTGGTCAAATCATGAAAGAAAAATTTGCGATAGGACCACACGGTTTTTGTTCTATTTGCATTGATACCGAAGGAAACGCTTTTGGCTTACACTCAATGAAATAATTTTTTGGAGAATCAATGAATAAGTATAAAATTGAATTGAAATGGGCAATCATTTATAGTGTGATGGTACTTTTGTGGATGACTATGGAAGTATTGCTCGGGCTGCATGGTGAGCATATTGACTTACATATGGTTACAACTATGTTCTTTTTGGTACCGATGATAATTTTATACATTTATGCATTGCTCGACAAAAAGAAAAATTATTACGCCGGTACTATGAATTACATGCAGGGTTTTGTAACAGGGGTTATTCTTACAGTAATTATTGCACTTATCAGCCCTCTTACGCAGTATATTACTTCCGAGTTTATTACACCCGATTTCTTCGCTAATGCTAAGGAATACGCAACTTCTACGGATAAGATGACTCAAGAACAAGCCCAATCGCACTTTAATTTGTCGAACTATATGATACAGGGCTTTTTCGGTTCATTAATAGTTGGTATTGTTTTCAGTGCTATAATTGCCATATTTACCCGTTCCAAAGCAAAAACAAATGTTGAAAATATTTCTGACAATTAAACTTTTTTTTAACTTTATTAGGAATTATTGATATGACTGTAATAAACGTTTACCTTAACTTTAAGGGAAATTGCGAGGAAGCTTTCAATTTCTACAAGTCAGTTCTCGGCGGCGAATTTTCTTATGTCGGCAGATTCGGTGAAATGCCGCCACAGGAAGGAATGCCTCCAATGCCACCCGAAATGGCTAAGCAAATTATGCACATTTCATTGCCTATCAGCAAGGAAACAACCTTGATGGGTAGTGACACAGGTGGTGAATGGGCTCCACATTTTAAACAAGGAAATAATTTCTCTGTTTCAATCACTACTGACAATAAATCCGAAGCAGACCGCTTATTCAATGGGCTTTCAGCCGATGGACAAGTTGTTATGCCGATGGCAGATACATTCTGGGGTGATTATTTCGGTATGTTTACCGACAAATTCGGTGTAAATTGGATGATTAGTTTCAACGCGGAATATAGTGGCAATTAATCACTGCGTACATAATTTTCAAGCAAAAGTGCATCACGATATGGTGCACTTTTTTTATGCAAGAAATCTCAATCACGAATTGGAGATTCCGAGAATTTCATTTTTTTATTCACTAATGAATCTTGCTTATAGTGCATGATTTGAGCACTTCAAACCTATAATCTGCTTGTCTTGAATAAACTAATACATAATTTACATCGTGTAAAATTTACATGTATTCGTTTGTGAGATTGCACACGGTGCAAATTTATTTGTCAGAAAAATATGAATTTTTAGAAAAAATCGGGATTAATTATGATAGCATTACTACCAAATAATGAGAACAGAACAAGTATTCCAGCCTGATGAGTTTAATTGATATTTTCATTTTTATTGTTTACTTCGCCATAATGCTCGGAGTAGGCATCTATTTTTTCAAAAAGAACAAAAACGTCGAAGACTACTATGTGGGCGGTCGCTCTCTTGGTAGTTGGCACATTGGGCTGTCAGTAGTCGCCACAGATGTTGGCGGCGGATTTTCAATCGGGCTTGGCGGTTTAGGCTTTGCGATTGGTTTAGCAGGCTCGTGGATGCTTTTTACCGGATTAATCGGTGCTTGGCTCAGTGCTATTTTCTTAATTCCAATCATTAGCAAAATTTCTGTTAAACATAATTTTTTCACCTTACCACAAATTTTCGAGTATTTTTACAACAGTAAGGTAGCAATGATTGCAGGGATAATTTCTGCCATCGGATATATCGGCTTCACAAGTTCGCAATTATTAGCCGGAGCAAAGTTAGCTTCTGCCACATTTGTGGAAATTGATTTAGTAACTGCCCTAATTATTATGGGAGTAATTGCGGTTGTTTACACAGGAATCGGTGGCTTGAAAGCCGTGATTTATACCGATACAATTCAATGGATTATCCTTATGAGCGGATTGATTTTAATCGGAATCCCGATTGCATATAATGCTATTGGTGGTTTTGATGCAATCAGGTCAACTCTCGGTGGGGAATTTTTGTCATTTTCTAATATTACATGGCAACAAATTGTCAATTGGGGAATTACAATTATCCCGATTTGGTTTGTCGGTATGACGCTATACCAAAGGATATTTGCCTCCAGAAGCGAAAAAGAAGCAAAGAAAGCCTGGTTTATTGCGGGGTTATTCGAATGGCCCATAATGGCATTTATGGGTGTAACGCTTGGATTATTTTCTCGAGTAGCCTTCGAAAACGGAATGTTTGCCGAACTTGGTTATGCGGCTGGCTCAGTTATGGATGCCGAAATGGGATTGCCGATTTTGTTGAACACAGTTTTGCCGGTCGGGCTTTTGGGTATTATGCTGTCGGCGTATTTTTCAGCAATATTGTCAACTGCCGATAGTTGTCTAATGGCTGCTTCCGGGAATGTTCAAACTGATATTTTAGGCAAACTCTTCAATTTCAAAACTGACACGAAATCGCATTTGCGCTCCTCGCAATTTATTACGATTGGTATCGGTGTGTTGGCTTTGTTGCTTGCATCGGTAATGACAAATGTGCTTGAATTAATGCTGTATTCGTACGCTTTTATGGTGTCGGGGTTGTTTGTCCCTATTTTAGTTGGATTATACGGAAGTAAACCAAACCCCAACGCAGCTATTGCGGCAATGATTCTTGGTGGCAGCACGACTGTTGCTTTGGTGATTGCCAATATAAAATTACCTTTCGATTTAGATGCCAATATTTTCGGGATTCTAACTTCAGCTATAATATATTTTGGAGTGGATTCTCTTTATAAAAATAATAATGAAAAATAAAAAAATAACAGACTTGAGACATGAGCTTCACAAGCATCCTGAGCTTTCACATAAGGAATTCCAAACTGTTGAGCGTATTTCCGATTTTATATATGCTGCCTCGCCCGATAAAGTTATTGCACTTGGCTCCACAGGAAAAGCATTTGTATTCAATGGCAAGGAAAAGGGCAAAACCCTGATGTTCAGGGCCGAACTTGATGCCTTACCCATCACAGAAGATTCATCGCTCGAGTATGCCTCTCAAAATCCCAATGTTGCACATTCTTGCGGGCATGACGGACACATGGCTATAATCGCCGGACTTGCTTTGAAAATCGCAGAAAAACGACCCGAAAAGGGGAGAGTTGTCTTGCTTTTTCAACCCGCTGAAGAAGTTGGGGAAGGTGCTCGTGGAATTGTCGAAGACCCTGCTTTCAATGCTATCGCACCTGATTATATCTTTGCATTGCACAATATTCCGGGTGTCGAGGCAAATCATATTCTGCTCAAATCGGATACATTTGCAGCTGCATCAAAAGGGATGACTGTAAAACTTTTCGGGAAAACTTCTCATGCAGCAGAACCTGAAAACGGCATTAGCCCTGTTTATGCAATTCAGCACATAATAAAAAATCTTTCCGAATTAGCCTCAGACAAAAGTCTATTTCGTGACATGATTTTGCTTACATTTATTCACATTCGGATGGGCGAAATCGCTTTCGGGACAAGTCCCGGCTATGCTGAAATCATGATTACTTTACGCGCTTTTGATAATGATGATATGGATTTTTTGACCCGCCAATCTGAGCAAATTATCTCGAAAATAACTCAAGATGAAAAACTCAAGTTTGAGATTTCATATAGCGAAGTGTTTCCGGCTGTTGTCAATCAAGAAGATTGTGTGAAATTAGTCGTCCAAGCTGCTAAGGAGAATAATCTTGTTATAAAAAATCTAAAAACGCCTTTCAAATGGTCGGAAGATTTCTCATATTTCACACAAAATCATCACGGTTGTATGTTTGGCTTAGGTGCCGGAGTTAATCAACCACAGCTTCATAACAGCGATTACGACTTCCCTGACGAATTATTAGAATCGGGAATTAACATGTTTTTCTCGATTTACAACAAAATAAATTTTTAAGCAATGCAAGAAAGCTCACTTATAACGTTAAAAGAAAAATCCGTAGAAAATAACATCAATTTTTTGAGAAAAAAACTTGGGAAAAAAGTCAAAATATCGGCTGTAGTCAAAGCCAATGCCTACGGACACGGAATTGAACACATAGTACCATTGTTTGAAAAGCATGGTATTGACCATTATTCAGTATTTTATTACCAAGAAGCTGTTCGTGTTTCCGACAGTTTGTCCGGCGAAGCTGCTATTATGATTATGGGCTGGATAGCGGATAATGATATGCGCGATACAATCCAAAAAGGCTTTGAATTCTATATTTTCAACGTTGAACGATTAAAAACCGCATTGGAAATTGCTCAACAACTCGGATTAAGAGCCAAAATCCATCTTGAAGCCGAAACAGGAATGAATCGTACAGGATTGAATTTGGATGAGTTCAATGAATCAATCCGTTTGATTAAAGAGAACCCCGACTATGTCGAAGTTGTGGGCTTTTGCACTCATCTTGCAGGTGCCGAAAGCATCTCAAATCATTATAGAATTCAAAAACAATTGAAAAAATATTTCAAATTGCTGGATGTGCTGGAATCGAATGAAATTAAACCAAAATTCAAACATGTTGCCAATTCTGCTGCTGCATTTGTATATCCTGCAGCAAGGTTAGATTTGGTCAGAATTGGGATTATGATTTACGGCTTTTGGTCGAGCACAGAAACATTCATCCAATATCTTGACAAAAAAGTGAACAAAAATGACCCTTTGGACAGAATACTCGGATGGAAAACTCAAATCATGGCAACGAAAAAAATCAAAGCCGGTGAGTTTGTAAGTTACGGAATTTCGTACCTTGCCCAAAACGACATTGTAACTGCTGTTTTGCCAATCGGTTACGCCGGTGGATATATCCGTTCCTTGAGTAACAAAGGGCAAGTGCTGCTTCATGGTCAATTATGCAGAGTCATTGGTGTGGTAAATATGAATATGATAATTATTGATATTACTCATATTTCGGATGTCGAAATTGGAGACGAAGTGGTTATCATCGGTCGTCAAGGTGAATTGGAGATTAAGGTTGGTGCATTCAGTGATATCAGTAACAAACTTAATTATGAAGTTTTGGCAAATTTGCCACCAAACATTGACAGAAAGATTTTGAGCATATAAACTTTCACCTTATCAATAGATTTATACTTAATACCACTCGAAAATATCGTTTTAATTCACATTTTGTTAATAATTCCTTAATTTTTCGTACTTTTATAGAATTACATAACATTATTGATTGAATATGGCGTTGAAGTTAGAATTTGAAGAACAAGGTTTGTGGCTTTTTAAGTACAGAGGCATTTTGCCGATTGCTCTTTTGTTTTTAGGATTAGCACTGTACCTGAAAACGGTCGTCTATCCCGAGACATTCATCCTGCGAGGGACTTTGTACGAAGAATACTATGTCTATTTTTGCCTATTAATTAGTTTAATCGGCTTGGCAATTAGGGTCTATACCGTTGGCTTCACGCCCAAAAATACTTCGGGTCGCAATGTGGACGAGCAAGTCGCCGATACTTTGAATACTACGGGAATCTATTCAATCGTCAGACATCCATTGTATTTGGGCAATTTATTAATGTGGCTTGGTCCGGCTTTGTTGACGGGACAATTTTGGTTCGTTATCGCGTTCGGATTGTTTTATTGGATCTATTACGAGAGAATAATGTTTGCCGAAGAACAATTTCTTACCCGCAAATTCGGCAATATTTATACAGATTGGGCAGACAAAGTTCCGGCATTCATCCCCAATTTTAGCAATTTCCGCCATTCAAATTTATCATTTAGCTGGAAAAAGGTACTCAAACAAGAGAAAAACGGATTGGTTGCAGTCTTTTTGATTTTTGCAATTTTCGACGTTTCAGGTCAACTTGTCAATGGCACAAGCGATTTCAACTACTTTTTATTAGCCGCTTTAGTTGCAACGGGTATCTTATACCTTGTATTGCGATATTTGAAAAACAACACTTCAGTGCTAAACGAAACGGGAAGATAAAGTACAAAATTACTTAACTAACCATGGAGCTTCATAGTTCGGTGGTCTATAGATGATTTCAGGTGTATTGGGTCTGAACTGAATATCAATATTTTCGATTTTTCCATCTTCGATTTTGTATAATAAGGATTGGTAAGGTCGGAAAATAAGTTCAATTTCGTAATGCGAACCCTCGTAGTTGATTTTCACAGGCAAAGTTTCTGTCTCGGTTTCAAAAGATTGACCATATTCCATCGGGAATTTTATCCTGTCAGCCTTCGGATTTGCAAAGAAAATATATAGAGTGGCACCATCTTTTCTGCACCAATGTCGTGGAATTTTTTTGCCGGTTATAAATGGTTTTAGGAAATCGGGTATTTCCTTGAAAAAATATTTGTCAAAATCCGGAATTGGTCGAGCGCTTATAACATTAAACAATTTTTCGTATCCAGGTTGCTCGGTAACATTTTTCATAATAACTGTCAATCCTTCCCATGAGAATTTTTGTAACAATGCCTTTGTATCGTATTCTAAGTAATTTACATCTACATACAGGAATTCGAATTGTTCATTACCAACGTGCAATAAATAGTCTTTCACATATGCTTTGGACAAAAATTCATGATTAATCCAAACCGGATTGTAGCCGTCCAATTCTTCGGGAAAATATACATAACGCATCTCGTAAAAGCCCCAAGCCCATTTGAATTGCTTATCCTTTGGCATAATACCGGCTTTCCACGCATCTTCTGTCGGCAAATAAACTGCGACGTCCGAATAAGTAGTACCTTTCCGCATGTAACCCTGAACAGTTTCCAAATACTTATTGAATTCCTTAATCTCATCGGCGAGCATCCCATCATCGCCAATATGAGTTGTAGCGTAGAAATTTACTGAGTCCACATCCTTGGGATTATGTGCTTTGCCATGCCAAATTACATGGTTAATTCCATTAGCGAATAAAGCATCGGCGACCAATTTCAAATCAGCCGTTTGCTCTTTGCGGATGTAATCTCGGGGCCAGCCATAAATGCAAGTGAAAGTCTCAGACGATGTTATGCTTTTGCCCGAAAGCAAAGTCGCTGATGAAGGTATGGCGCAAAATTCGGGTTCAAATAACATTGATTCACCTTCCGGAATATCCATCAAAGCATATCCCGAAATCAAATCGCATGGTGCTCCCGAGACTTGACCACGTGACTTAATGCCAACAGAATTAAGCGTGGAATCGAAATCGCGATAGAATCTCAAGACTTTATCGGAGATTAATTTCATATAATCGTATAAATATTCGCTATTTTGCGGCTCGTATATTTCATTCATATATGGTTTAATATCATAGTTGAATTTCTTTTGGAAATCCGTGTCAAAGTCTTTGCACCAAAGTTTATCGGTTTCAACTTCCCAACTGTCAATGAAATATGAGTTTGTGAATTGCGTTTTAGGTCGTGGAAAAGCTTTCAAAAGCCTGTCAAAATAAGGCAAATAATGCTCCGGCGTCAAATGGTCTATTACGTACCCGACTTTAGGGTGTTCCCAAGATAATCTAATTTGTTGCCGCCAATCAGGCTCGCCGTATCGTTGAGTGGCTTGCTCGAATGTAGTTTTTGTATCGCCGAAGGGCCACAAAGTCCCAAAAGTCATATCGCAACCCAAACCGATAGATTCGGAATATTTGGCTGTAAATTCGACGATTTCTTGCCATTCCGGGCTTAGCCATTCTTGTCGGGGAGTATATGATGTGTCCGCGGGATTAAAGCGATTCAATGGATAAACCCAAGCTAGCTCCACACCGCCAAAGCCATGCTCTTTGAGCCAATCAAAGTTGAAACGTACATCGTCCTTTTGAATCATCGAAGCAAACCACCAATATCGCGCATATGGTTTGGAATTAATTTTGAGTTCATGCTCGGACGTTACAGCATCCTCTTGTGCATAAACAGTATTCAAGGCTATCGCAAATATAGCGAGAAAGATTATTTTCATTTAATTACTCTGATTAAGTCCGACAAACTTAGTGAAATTGAAATTAGCTACCAAATGTTTTGATATAATTTTAAAGAACTTCGAACTTGTAAATAAAAGAGCACCAAAAGCGTTTGAACATTATTAGAAATGTATAAAATGGATTTGTATGGAGCCCCAGATATTATTCTCGGAAAATCAGAAATTCACTCAATGGTGGATTTGGGGGATTATGTTGCTGATTAACTCAATCTGGATAGTTGCGATCTTTGTCCAATTAATCGGCGGGACTCCCTTTGGCAACAACCCAATGAGCGATGTGGGTATCATTATCACAGCGATTCTAACGATTTTGCTCACAGTATTCCTGAGGTCAATTCGATTAGATACTCAAATTCGTGAGGACGGGATATATGTAAAATTTTTCCCCTTATATCTCAATTTCAAAAAATACTTTTGGTACGAAATTTCCAAATGCTATTTGCGAGAATACCAACCGATTAAAGAGTATGGCGGCTGGGGTTTGCGCGGATTCATAAAAAATAGAGCTTTAAATGTATCAGGCAACCAAGGGCTTCAACTGATTTTCACCGACAACAAAAAACTTCTCATCGGCACAAACAAACCCGATGAAATGAAACTTGCATTGATGAATTTAGGAAAGTTGACGGAATGAGATGGAACATAGATGTTTAGCTCGCAAAAACTTCCGCTTTTTTGATACTGTCCAAAGTAGTACCTAAGGCTTGGCTTTCTACCTCCAAATCATAATCGTTCTGGAGACCTAACCAAAATTTTGCCGAATTACCGAAAAAGCGACTTAGTCTGAGTGCAGTTTCGGCTGTTATTCTGCGTCTGCCTTTGATTATTTCCGAAATACGAGTCTGAGGGATATGAGTCTCTTTTGACAGTCTATATGCTGTCAAATTCATAGGAATCAAAAATTCTTCATTTAGAATTTCGCCCGGGTGTATATTTTCTAACTTTTCCATATTTATTATTTGTGATAGTCCATAATTTTAACTTCTTTAACATGACCGTGGTTCCATCGAAAAACTATTCGCCATTGGTCATTAATTCTTATGCTGTAATAGTCTTTCATAGTACCTAATAATTTTTCGAGACGATTTGACGGCGGTATCATCAAGTCAATTAAATCAACCGAGTTATTCAGCATTCTTAATTTTCTCCGCCCAATTTTCTGAATATTCAATGGTAAATTTGGCACCCTTTCACCATTCCATATTTTTTCCGTATCTTTTGAACCAAATGAAATAATCATATAGTATCGTCTCTTAATAGTAACGTCAAAAGTAAGTAATTATTTTTAGAATTCAAAAAATAAATGAGAGTGTCTTGTCCCCCCTCTTCTCAAGAGGGGGTTAGGGGGTGTTACGAATATTTTTTAGGACGAACTAATGCAATTTTACCGCGTTTAATTCACCACCAAAAATTTACTAACATATTCCTTACCACCATCCTTTATATGTAAAAAGTATGTTCCACTTATTAGTTTAAAGGGTATGCGAACATCTCCTGTTGTCAAGTACAAATCAAAAGTGCGAATTATCCTACCATTTATATCCGTTATACTGCAATTAACTGAATTTGTTACTAATCTAAAATCGCTTAATATAAGAGTATTATTGAGATATTCAATCGTGAAAGGATTTGGGTGTTCAGGCTCAATACTTGTACCTGAAAGAATTTTTTCAAAATCGAAACGATGGATATAAACTCTCAGCACAATAAGTGAGTTATTAAAGGCATTATATTCTGCAAGTCCTGTAAAATCATTCCTTTTATAAATAGTTAATTCATTATTTAAGTTGATAATTTCAAAATTTTGTTGATCAAATCTTTCACTTCCAACAGCGATAAAATCATTAGTAATAAAACCAAAGCTCATAACGCCATTCAATATGTTACTATTTCCATAATTCTTATAAAGACTATAATCATCAGTTTTGTAAATATACAAATCATTTGGATACACCCCAAAACCCACCAATCTTGAATCGGGTGAGAACTTGATTGAGCGAACAGGTTGATAGCTTTCAAATTCTTTTAAATACTTGATTGGTGCAAGCGTTTCAGAATCCCATAAAATTAACTCTGTATAACCATTTTCATCAGAATCAAAATTTCTACCACTTGTGGCGATAAACCTACCGTCAGGCGATACTGCTATTGTTCCTGTTGTTGTATTTTGTATAAAATTTGCACTTGACTTGTATTTTTTTGTATCAATATTGTACGATTGCAGTTTCAAATTCCCCTTTAAACCAGATATTGGTTCATTCACAAAGTAAACTAATGTTCTGCTGTCAGGCATAAATTTAGGTTTGGTGTGTAGATTGGTAAATTGGTGTATGACTTCTCCTGTCTCATAGTCTATAACACACTTCCAATTATTTGCATCATTGGCAGCAATGTACTTCCCATCAGGGCTTATGTCATAAAAGATAACGGGAGATGCAAATTCTCTAATTCTCATTCCTGTATTGCCGTCAAGTTCACATTCTGTACTTCCTTCTTCAACTACCTGTCCTTTTCCTGCAAGAATATTTCCATTGGGGTGAACAAGGAATCTGATGTATCCTTGCTCCGTCACCCAAAGCAGGTTTGGGTCGGGGTCAGGCTCTTGAGCCAGTGAGAAACTGCAATATAACATAGCAACTGCGAATAAAAAAAATGCTCGTTTCATAAAAATTCTCCCTGAAATACATGTTCCTTATATATACTATGACACATGAATGAGTGATTTATCTCAAAATTAGGGAAAAAAATCCATTTCTGTCAACATATTTTAGGACTTGAAAAGACAACACACCCCCTAACCCCCTCTTGATAGAGGGGGCACGGGTTTTGGGGTATTTTTGAATTTTTCCCACGGTTGAAACCAGGTTAAGTTGACAATACCTTAGCTCTTTAGATAAGTTTGAAAATAATTGTGTATAATGAATAAATATATTATATTTACAAATGTATTAAATAACAATTTGGACTTAGTTATGAAGAATTTAAAAGTTTTTCCTAAGTTGTTTATCTCAGGCTTCATTCTAGCGTTTATGATGTCATTGTTGACTCATTGCCCTGAAAGCAATCCTGTGATACCGGTTGATGAAACCGCTGTAGAAACCCCCGCCCTGAAACAGTTAAGTGACGAAGTAATCAATGCTTTCAAAAGTGGAAGCAAGGATGCCGTGCTTAATTTGCTTTATGATGATTACAAGTTTATTTATGACGACTTTGATGCTACTACCGAACAAATGCAAAAATTTGCTGAAGCTATCAACAAGCGGAAGATAATTTTTGCCAACGAGTTATACGCAGAATACGAAATCACAATTGACGAACAAACTTACACGATAGCATATTCCAATTTTGGTGATGGTAACTGGGTTCTGCAAAGATTTTAAAGGAGCTGGTATTATGAAAGTAAGAAATTTACTTTTTTTGCTATTAGGATTTATATCCTATTTCGTACTACAGTATGTAGTAGTTAGCTATGACCACACTAAATCTCACAAATCTTTTAATTTGGCTATGGTATATAGATTTGAAGAATATTTCAAAGGTGGTACAAATGACGAAAAATTCAAGAATTATCAGTTTGTATTTACTGATAATTCGGCAATTGGAACTTCAGACAAGCATAAACTGACAGGTCTGGCATTAACTAACTCCGGATATTTTGAATCTACAATTGAAAATACGAATTTATCTATGTTGCCACGGGAATGGATCGAACATGGTGGCTATTCTGCTGATGAGCCTCAAGTGCCCTCTGCAACAAAACATTTCTACGACCCCGTTGCATTAAGTGGCGTTCATTATCTTACAAATCGTGGAACTTATTGGGAAGGGCTTTATCCAAATCCAGGAATCAATGCAATCGAATGGGCTCTTGGCGATACACCTAAAGGCTCGGGAAATAGCTGGAGTTTAGACAGAGGTAAGCTATATATGGAACTTGCTTTGATTGAAAAAGATTCAATTGAAAGAAACAAGTACTTTGCGAATGCCTATCGTTGCCTTGGTGAAGTTTTGCATAATACAGCTGATATGGGATTGCCTTCTCATGTGCGTAATGACAGCCACGCCGCTCCGGTAGGATTAACATTGGGTAAGCTCTCAAATTTCGGAAGTCCCGACCCACACGAGGAACAATTTGCTCCATACTTAGTCGAAAGATTTATGAACGATAATCCTGACCCCGGTTTGTCAGATATTTTTAATAATGCTCAATCAATCAGAACAATTAATGAATCACTTGCTAAATTTACAAACAAATATTTTTTCACAAACGAGACAATAAACGGCATACAATTATTGAGCAATGGCAAAACCAAAACAATAACGCCTATTAACGGTGCCGATGGTTTATACCCCGAACCACGAATTGAAAATGTCAACTATGATGTTAATAATTATAGTTATTCTAAAGTGTTTCCAAGTGGCAGGACAGTGATTTTAGCTCGTGACAGATGGTATTTTGGTATGGGACAAAGCTATCCTTTCGTAGATAAAGTATCTACAATATCGCAGTCTTCCGAACTTGTTCCGAATATTATTCACGCCGGAATAAATGTTATCCGACTTTTCATTCCTCACCTTAAGGTAGAAATGGAAAATATTGATGATTTGTCGGATAGTGTTAATATTAAAGTTACACACATTCCTGATTCTGAATACAAAAGTGAGTTCTCCTATAGTGGACCTGTGCGTTTCATGGTCAATAACAAACTTAATGATTCAATTTTATATATTGAACATGGCGAATTTAAGGGTGTATTGCCCTTCCAAATTAAAAACGGTGATAAGATTAAAGCCTTCTTGGATTTACCGGGCTTTGTTGTTAATGCCGAAAAAGAAACTGTAATTAAAATGAATCCACTTTGGGGAATTTGGTATATTCGTGAGGTGCTTGATTCATCTGATGACCCGGCAGCACCTGCGAAAGGCACTGTATTTACAGGGACCAAATTTTATACAGTTTTGCCAAATGGTATGGTTAGAATTACAAATCTTGATGGCTCAAAATTAATGCAGCTTAAACTCGAAAATACAGGTTTAGAATTTTTGATTACCGGAAGTTCGGCAACTCAGTCGTATTATCAAGCCGGTAATTTGAATTCAAATCAAGAAAATTGGTCAGCATATACTGTAAGCGAATACAAACAAGGAAATGTTATTTATAACAGGAAATATAATACCACAGGCAGCCGTAAGCCGATTAGTTCAAAAGTATATCAGAATCTTGACTCAGACGAAATTTTTTGATTTTAATCAATTTTTCTTTAAATGAGGTGAATTATGAAAAAAGTATTCTTCATTTTAGCATGCTTACTAATTTTAGCATCCTGCGATGAGATTGATAAAGTATTCAATCCATCAACAGACGATTATTTGATAAACAAAACGATTCAAGCAAGTACAGAAGAACAGATTATTGAATCAGGCAGCGATTTCAAAATGATTTTTCCCGCAAATTCAATTTCAGGCGAACTGGAAGTCAAAGTAAAAAAAGAAAGTTCTGTGCCTGATATGAATATTCCAAATCAAAAGCCCGGCAAAAACTTTTTCAAAATCAAATTCAGCGGTGATACAGAATTTCTTCATCCTGTCAAGCTCATTATCAATTACGATAAAGCATCTATTCCAACCGGGCAAACTGCAACTGAAACAGTTAAAGGCTTTATTTATTCTCAAGGAGTATGGAAACTTGCCGACTATCAACTTGATGAGCCAAACGGAAAAATCATCATAAGCATATCAAGTATTTCAGGTAAAACTTATAAAGATGAACCAATTTTACTTGATGACGCAGAAATTATTATTGGTGACGCTTATACAACAACAGATACCGGACAGGATGACAATTTGCTAAAAGTACTGCATACTTGCCAAGTTACAATTTATAGTAACAAATATTCTAGGAACTTCATGATTTTTAAAAATGCAGAAGTAACTGACAAGAGCACAAATCCATTTTCTTTTTCAGGTGATAATTTTGATGTTGATTATATTTCAAGAGATGATATTGACCCTGATAACATGAATCCGGGTAATACTTTTTGGTTTGATTACTTAAAGTATAAAGCTTCCGGACAAGTCAAAAATAATTCTCACTCCGTATTGACTAAATTTAATGTTCAGGATTACAGGCAATTTCATGTCTCACAAATTGATTGGTATGATATAAATATAGATTTCAGACTTTCGGATGTGAAATTAACTTATCAAAGCAAAGAAAATGATACACTAATTTATTACTTAGATAAGAATGAAGTCAACAGATGCTTGAATTCATTATACTATAACAACAATCACATTTGGGAGGAAACCGTTTATTCACAAACTGCATCAGATGTTGATGTCTTAATTTTAAGGTTTACAAAATGAAAACATTCGTTGATTTTCGTATTTTCTTAATAGTTGTCGTTGTAGTCATCTTACTAGCATCCTGCGATGAGATTGATAAAGTATTCAATCCATCATCAGATGATTATTTGATAAACAAAACTATTCAAGCAAGTTCAGAAGAACAGATTATTGAATCAGGCAGCGATTTCAAAATGATATTCCCTGCAAATTATATTTCAGGCGACCTGGAAGTCAAAGTAAAAAAAGAAAGTTCAGCGCCGGATATGAATAATCCTAATCAGAAGCCCGGCAAAAACTTTTTCAAAATCAAATTCAGCGGTGAAACTGAATTTCTTCATCCCGTTAAGCTCATTATCAATTATGATAAGTCTTCTATCCCAACAGGTAAAACAGCTCAGGAGTCAGTATTCGGCTACATTTATTCATCCGGCTCCTGGAAACTTGCAGATTATCAACTCGATGAACCAAACGGAAAAATCATCATAAGCATATCCAGTATTTTAGATAAAATCAATAAAGATGAACCTATTTTGCTTGATGAAGTAGAAACTATAATTGGTGACGCTTATACAACAACAGATGAAGGACAGAAAGATGAGTTCACATGCGACTGTGGTTGGGAAGTTGATTACTCGAAACTAAAGATGAAGCAGGAACGAGTTTATTTTTGGGGTTGGGTTGTTTATTATGTCAATGAAAAAGGTATTAGACATGGACCTGAAATTTGTTGGTATGATGAAGAAAAAACACAATTGCAAGAGGAAAAATGCAATTATGATTTCAATGGCAAATCAAAACCACATGGTAGAGCCGTAGGTTATTTTAAAGATGGACAAATTTTTTCAAAACATTATTTCAAAGAGGGCAACCTGCACGGCAAACGTGAAGTATGGTGGGAAAACGGTACAAAAAGTTCTGAATCTAATTTTTTTGAAGGCAAATACCATGGAAAGCATGTTAAATGGGAGAGAAATGGGACACTAAAAGAAGAGGGGCAATATACTTATGGTGACCGAACCGGAGTCTGGTGGTTTTATAACTATGGTGTGTGTTCGTATGGCGCAAATTATCGCGACGGCACCGGCGAAATAGAATATCTTGACTGTAATTAAAAATTGTATAGTACTAAAAATAGAAGCTGCCCATTTGGACAGCTTCTGAAAATCTCATCCCGTCCCGTCAGTTGTTCTAAAGTTAGTGTACCGTCAATAATTACAACAGACGACTATAATTCAGATTCATCCCTATCCGTCAATTATAACAAGTGACGGGACATGAATTTATGCGTAAAGTTGCGAAACGTCCAAGAAGATTTCGTAATCTTTGACTTTGTCGTCCACCAAACCCAACACGTTGCAGAATCCTACTGTGAGTTGCGTGTCATTGTGCCTTGTGTAGGTCACTTTCCCTTTGGAGATTACTGTGTTGCCGTCTTGAAAAACTGACAATTCTGAATGTTGGAGCCCTTTGATTGAATCGAAAAAGCCGCCTACAGCTTGCTCGACATTGTCTTTGCCTTCAACAGGAGGGAAATTGCCCATAGTAAAGGTTACGTCTTCAGCTAAAAATGATGCGAATGATTTGGCATCTCTGCCATCTATTGCTTTGAACAGGTCGTCAGACCAATCTTGATAATTCATAATTATAATTATTTTGTAAAATGAAACATAAACTCACACTTAAACGCAATAACGAAATTAATAGTTTATGCTAATTTAAAAATGTAAAATAATTAATATTATCTTAGCCTAATGCATTCTAAAATACTCGGTCAGCTTTTGATAGAAGGCTGTCCGGAATGCTCAGACCTTGCTCTTGAGCGGTCTTTTTATTGATGTAAAATGTGTATTTTACGATGGGTTTCATCCCAAAGTCAGTGGTCTTTTTGCCTGATAGGATTTCTGCCGCTATTTTGCCCGATTCCAAGCCCCAGAAATCATAGTCAACACCAAATCCAATTGCCGCGCCTTTTTCGACTTGTAGCGGGTCGGTAACGAAAACGGGGATTTTCTTTTCGCCGGCAATCTTCGAAATATATGGCAAACCGAGATAGACTGTGTTATCCGCCGATGCGATTATGACTTGGGCATCTTTCGAAACTATTGTCTGGATTGCTTGGGCGATGTCGTTTGAATTGTAAACAGGCAGGTCAATCACTTTTATATTTCGTCGCGTGAATTCTTTAATCAATTGATTTGCAGAAAATTGGGCGTTAGGCTCGGAAATGCTGTACGGCAGACCCACAATTTGCAAATCCGGCACGAAACTCAAGACCAAGTCAACGAATTCGACTATCTTGAATGGGTCATAAACTCCGGCTAAATTCGCGGGTGAGGACGTCATTCCGGCTTGTTCCGGACTGAATGTAACTGTCGCCACAACGGGTATGTTTTTGATTTTTTGTGCGGCTGCCACCATACACGGAGTCGAATTTGTGATTATCATATCGGCATTTGCCATTTCGAATGCACTCAGGATTTGCACGATATTGCCGATTTCGCTTTGAGCGTTTTTGTAGTCAATTTTTATGTTTTCGCCATCTCGGTATCCTGCATCTTCGAGCGATTTAATCACCCCCAATCGTGCTTGGTCTAATGCGGGGTCTTCGGATATTTGCACTATGCCGATGTAGAGTTTGCCATCTTTTTTGTTGCAAGCGTTAATTAAAACAGAAGCTAAAATTATAAGAAAAACAAAGTAAATTTTCATAATAACATCCATTCATTTTGACAAATTTATAAGTTTAAATATAATAAATTCAATCTTAAGGTAGTCTAATTCTAAGTTAAGTTTCAAATTAAAATTTTATATTCATAAGGAGTATTATGTATTTACTGACAATTGGTCTCGGAGCGGTATTAGTTTTGTTGGGTTTGGGAAGTTATGTTGGTTCAGGAGCTCAAAGTGTAACGGCATTGATTCCGGCATTTATCGGGTTGCCAATTCTGATTCTCGGTTTAATTGCCAGAAATGAGGGGCGTCGTAAAATTGCAATTCATATTGCTATCGTATTGGTTCTGCTCGGATTTATCGGGACTGTTCCGGGTGTGTTCAAATTATTCAGTCATTTGGGTGGTGCAGAAATAGAGCGTCTTGCAGCAGTTTATGTGCAATCTATTATGGCTGTTCTGTGTTTTATTTATTTGATTTTTGCGGTCAAATCATTTGTAGATGCACGTCGCAAATAATATCAGCGATAATTAATTTCGATTACAGGTAAAATTAACGTGAAAGTACTTCCAACATCGGGAGTACTTTCTACGATTATATCGCCACCATTCATAGAGGCAAATTCTTTACTCAACAATAATCCCAATCCCGTACCTTTTTCGCCTTCTGTACCCAATCTGGCATGAGAATTTGCAATTTTGAATAAATTTTCCAATGATGCTTTGTCCATTCCAATTCCGGTATCTTTGACGGAAACAATTACATGGTCATCGTGACTTTCGCAATTTAATGTGACATTGCCGTTTGTGGGTGTGAATTTTATCGCATTACTCAACAGATTTCTCAAAATTGTTTTTATCATTTCAATATCTCCGTAAATGATAAAATCGAGCTCACAAATTAGATTTAAATCAATGTTTTTGCGTTGAGCATTTTCCATGTTCAGTCTGAATGAGCTTTCAATTACTTCGCTAATTTGGAAGTATTGGGGTCTTGGCACTAATTTATTAGTTTGAGACATTGACCATTGCAACAAATTTTCGAGCAGATTGAATAGTGCCGATGATGCTTCTTTCAGATTGATTGTATATTCTTTGATTTGATTTGTAGGTAATGCGTCAAAATTGTCTGCCAAGTCTTTCAGCATCATCATAATTCCGGTCAATGGACTTCGGAGATCATGAGCAATAATATTGAAGAATGTATCCTTATCGGTATTCAATTCTTTGAGTAATTGCTGGGTTTCTTCCTGCTTGTGCTCCATTTCTTTGCGAGCAGTAATGTCGGAATAGCTCCCTACAGCCACTCGAGTGCCATTGAACAAAGTGTGTTTGACCGAACGCTCGTTTATCCAAATATAGTTTCCGTTTGGATGCAACCACCGATATTCTACAATGTACGGTTTGTTAGTATCAAACAGTGCATCAAATTCAATATCAACTCTATCTTTATCACTAGGATGAATTCTATCAAACCAAATTGCTTTACTGTTTGTGATTATTTCACTTGGTGTAAAACCTGTGATATTATATATATTCGGACTGACATAGTAGGTATGTCCATTTCTATCCAAAATCCATGTTGCATCAGGAATGTTTTCCACAAGCAGCTTGTATCGCTCTTCGCTATCAGCTAATTTGGCGAGTGTTAACTCTCTTTCTTTTTCGGACGAAATTTGTTGGCTGATATCAACTGCAATTCCAATGACAAATTCCATATTATACTCGGTGAATTTAACCTTGGTTATAGTCAAATCGCACCACACGAAGTGTCCGTCTTTATGCAAATAAGGCTTTTCAAATCTATGAGTATTGATTCCTTTTTCGCTAAATTCTTTCACTAATTCAATTTCAGCCTCATAAACTTCTTTCTCCGATAAATCAGACAAATGTAATTTGAGGAATTCTTCTTGAGTATAGCCCAATAGCTTACAAAAGGCATTGTTTACGTCAAGTATGATCATGTTTTCGACATCAAAAATCACTATGCCTGCGGGTGTATGGTCGAATATACTACGGAAAAAGAAGTCGCTCTCGAGTTTTTGCTCGAGCACATCTTGTATGTCTGATTTATGTTCGGTCAATTTCGAACCGATTTCATCAGCAATAATTTTTTTCAGATATCTATTCTCAGACTTTAGTCTTTCGATTGTACCAATTAATGTTTTTATGTCGTTTTGGACATTTAGCATACTATAATTAATCATTTTTTATATAGATAATCGCCAAAGTAACTACAAAAATCTAATAATCAAAATAATTTTTATTAATTTATTAATTTTTCTATACTTTATATCGTTCCAACTTGAAAGTTTCGCCTAAATATCTTTTGCGTACTTCCTCGTTATCGGCTATCTCAGCGGCTGTTCCGGAGATATAAATTGTACCGTCAATTAATATATATGCGCGGTCTGTTATTGATAAAGTTTCATGAACATTATGGTCTGTAATTAAAACTCCAATATTTTGCTCCTTTAGTTTGGAAACCATTTTCATGATGTCTTCGACTGCAATTGGGTCAATCCCGGCAAAAGGTTCGTCTAAAAGTACGAATTTCGGTTCAGATGCCAGCGTTCGAGCTATTTCGCAACGGCGTCTTTCCCCGCCGGATAGCATGTAGCCGGTAGATTTGCGGATGTGTTGAATGCCGAATTCATTTATTAATCGTTCGAGTTTTTCTTTCCGTTGGCTTGCGGTAAATCTTTGCATCTGCAAAATCGCCCGAATATTATTCTCCACCGACATTTTCCTGAATACTGAGGGCTCTTGCGGTAGATAGCTCAATCCCAGTCGAGACCTTCGATACATCGGTTTGCCTGTAATATCATTTCCATCTAACTTGACTATGCCACTATTTGGCTTAATCATACCTACAATCATGTAGAATGTGGTAGTTTTTCCGGCTCCGTTTGGACCCAGCAATCCTACCACTTCACCTTGTTTAATGTTGATTGAAACGTTGTTTACTACTACGCGTTTTTTGTAACGTTTTACTAAATTCTCGGCTGACAATTCACTTTGTTGAGTTTCCAATTTTTTTACCTTCGAGGTCTTTGTTCTAATTTTAAATTAACAGAATGTTCTTTTCCGTCCCTTAATACCTTGAAATTCAGAGTCTGTCCTGTAACTGCATCGCCTGTTGCTATCAAATAGTCCTCGAGACGGAGAATTTTATATCCGTCAATCTCGGAAACTACGTCACCAAGTTTTACGCCGGATTTTTCTGCCGGTGAATTATTCAGCATCCCAAATACCACAACTCCTTCTTGCAAATTCGAGCCAATGTATCTCGCTAACTGTTCGTCCAATTCTCGAGGTTCAATTCCTGTGTAATAGTCTCTGTCAATTTGGCTTTTGCTCTTCAATAATTCGACAATTTTCTTTACTCTATCAATAGGAATAGAAAATCCTATGCCAATACTACCCGCACCCTGTCTATTTTGCGAGGTAGAATAAATTATCGTATTCATGGCAATAACTTCGCCCAGCGAGTTGACTAATGGTCCGCCGGAATTCCCCGAACTAATGGCAGCATCAGTTTGTAACATTCCCCTATATACACGGTTGTACGGTGAATCTTCGTGTAACATATTAATATTATTATTCGAAACTACTCCAACAGTTACTGTGGGTTTTGCATTACGGTCGAAAAGTCCGAACGGATTGCCAAATGCGATGACCCATTCACCGATTATTGCATCACTTGAAGTGCCCAATTTGAGATAGGGCAAATTATTTCCCTTTATTTTAAGCAAAGCGACATCGGTCACCATGTCCGAGCCGATTATTTCAGCTTCGTGCTTTGTGCCGTCAGTCATTGTAACGATGATTTTTGAGGCATTTCCGGCTACGTGATGATTAGATAAAATATAGCCGTCTGGTGAGATGATGAATCCGGAACCTAAGCCTTGGACTTCGTATTCTTGGACTCTGCTGCCACTATTCCCGAAAAAGCGTCTGAACATCGGGTCATCTAAAAATGGATGCCGATAGACCACTTGACGGACTTCTGTAACGTTTATACCGACAATTGCAGGGCTGCAAATTGCAATTGCATCTGTGATGGCATTTCTGCGCGAATTGCTAATGTCATTGTTAGTTGTTGATAATTTTTCAACCCTATTTTCATTGAGCGCCAAGTCGTTTTTCTTGTTAGATTCGTTATTACTCTGTGCTTCGCACGATATTAGAAAGGCAATTATTAATGTTGCTGCAAATATTGTTCTGTATATCATACCCTTACTTTACAAATATTTTTATAAATTTGTGAATAACTTATATTTTTTATTTTATAAATCATAGTTGTTTTACGATTTTTTGTTAGATAAATTTTAGACGATTAAATTAAGAATGAGTAAACTTGTAAAAGTTGCGTTGCCGATTCCGACAAACCAACTGTTCACATATAAATTGCCCGAATCCGACACTAATGCTGTCGGCAAACGAGCTATTGTACCACTTATGAATAGGGAAGTGACGGGAATAATCGTCGAATTTGACGACTCGGACTACAAATCTGAAATCAAAGATGTTTTGGATATACCGGACAAATTGCCGATTTTCAGCGAAAATATGCTGAAATTTACTCGCTGGATGTCCGAATATTACATGACATCGTGGGGCGAGACGCTCAAAATTGCTCTACCTCCGGGATTTTTTGTCCAAAGCACCACAAAATTCAAATTATCAGACCTTGCGGCTGCAAACCCTACTCTATTGCAAAGCATCAGAGGTCCGCGTCAAGCCGAAATCGTTAATTTATTGAGCGAACATAATTCATACGTTACGGTAGCATACATTGAAAAAAAATTAGGTACAAAAATTTCTGCATCGCAACTTAATGCCCTCGAGAGCGCCGGAATCATTGAAATCGAAGATAGCAAAATCAGAGCTAAAAGTGCCAAAAAAGTAAAAATGCTTGCGATTTCGGAAAAATATTTGAATGATGAAATTGAAGTAAAAATATTTCTTATAAATTCAGAATCGAAAAAGCCTTCCTATGGGCGGATTTTCAGCCTCTTGTATTTGCAGCATATGAATGGAATCAAAGGCATTCCTTCCAAAAATGCTCTCGATGAATCGAAAGTATCTAGGTCGGTCGTTAATACTCTTATCAAAAAAGGTGTAGTTTACGAATATGAAATCGAATCCGCATATGTGCCGGTAACCGCACTGACGCCATTAGCCACAAAAGATGAAATCAATGCAGTGCTTTCCGATGAGCAAAATGAATGCGTAACCCAAATTTGCGATGCCATTGATAAGAACAATCATGAGCCTATACTTTTGCATGGTGTCACAGGTAGCGGCAAAACGTTGGTTTATATGCAAGCAGTCCGAAAAGTGCTTGATATGGGCAAAACTGCACTTCTGCTCGTGCCCGAAATTGCCCTAACGCCACAGTTAATTGACAGATTTCGAAAAGTATTCAGCAACCAATTAGCCGTTTTGCATAGCGGAATGAAGGATAGCGAAAGATTCGAATCATGGAATGCTCTCAAAAAGGGCGAATATCGTATAGCTTTGGGTGCTCGCTCTGCATTATTTGCACCAATTGACAATCTGGGAATTATCATAGTTGACGAAGAGCACGACAGTTCCTACAAGCAAGACTCGCCGTCGCCGCGTTACCAAGCTCGCGATAGTGCCGTGATGAGAGCGAAAATCGAAGATTGCCTTTGTGTTTTGGGTTCGGCTACTCCTTCAATCGAGAGCATGTACAATACAACCTCAAAATATAAAATTGCTCAAATAAAAAACCGAGCTGATGGCGCCGAAATGCCTGAAGTCACTTTGCTTGATACAATTTCTGCGACAAAAAATAACCAAATGATTGGCTCCTTCAGCCGATTGCTTTTGGATAAAATTGTGCAAAAAGTCAATCGGAAAGAAGGTGTTATTATTTTGCAAAACAGGCGCGGCTTTGCATCTGTCGTGTGTTGCAACGAATGCGGCTTCATTCCCGAATGCAGCCACTGTTCTGTCAAACTTACCTACCACAAACCCAAAGAAGCGCTCATATGCCATTATTGCGGTTATTCCGAGAAAATGATAACACATTGCAAAGCCTGCGATACGGATTCACTTGCCCTAATCGGCACCGGTACACAAAGAATTGAAGCAGAATTGGCATCGCTATTGAGTGAAAGAGGCGTCAAACATGTTATCAAACGAATGGATTCAGATTCGGTAAAGCAGCCGGGCTCGCTTCGAAGAATTTTGACTTCATTCGCCAAAGGAGATACGGACATTCTCGTTGGGACGCAGATGTTGGCTAAGGGTATTGATATTGACAGGGTGACGCTCATAGGCGTCATCAATGCAGATTTGCAATTGCTATTTCCTGATTTTCGCTCTGCCGAGCGCACTTTTCAGTTGTTGACCCAAATTTCGGGCAGAGCCGGCAGACAAAGAGATTTCCGTGGCGAAGTGATTTTGCAAAGTTTCAACCCAACTCATTATGCCGTCAAACTTGCCTCTACGGCAGATTATGATGCTTTCTATGCTCACGAAATCGAATTACGACGCGAAGTTTTTTATCCTCCATATGTCCGATTTATCGCCGTAGAATTTTATGGTGGCGACGAAACTAAAGTAATCAGCTATGCCAAAAGATTTGCATCATTATTCCCCAAAAGTGCTGCCATTCATGAAATTATGGGTCCGGTGATACCGACGATTGCCAGAATCAGCAACAACTACAGACGAGTAATTTACATCAAGGGCAATAAATCTAAAGACCCTTCAGGAGCTATTACCCGGGCAGTAATACGCGACGTTTTGAAAAGATTCGAGCTCCCTTTTTCAAAAAATGTTGTCATGATAAAAATAGATATTGATTCTTACTCGTCATTGTGATACATTAACATATTAACATGTATTAAATTATTAATGAAAGGGTTTTTGATGACAAGAATTATATTTTCTCTGGCGATTGTATTGCTTACGATATTGCCTCGTGCAAATTCAAACGAATTGACTGACGGATGGAAACTGAACGGCTACGTGCAAACCATTCCATTCCTTGACGGACGTGATTTTTCCAACAAAACTTATATGCCAATTTACACTTCAATGAAACTTCGGCTCGGAGTTGAAAAAAGTGTTGGCGATTATCTCGATTTTAATGTCCAATTCCAAAATTCTCGTGTTTTCGGGCAAGAAGGGGCAATCACTACAAACAATTCCCATATTTTCATGATTCAAGGCTATCTCGAATTTAAAAATATTCTAAATCAACCGCTATCTTTAAAAGTCGGCAGGTATCAATCTGATTACGGCACAGGCAGGTTTATCAGTGTCAGCCCATGGAATTATGTCGAGCGAGCCTTCGACGGTTTCAAGTTGAAGTATGACAATAAAGACCTGATGCTCGAAGCCTTTTATGCCAAGCATACTTCGGAAACAAAATCACAAAACGGAAATGCCTTTCCTACAGCGAACATCTTTAAACAAACTGAATATAATGATTATGATATAGCGGGATTATTTGGCGAAAAGAAACTTTCGGATGACATGAAAATTCAGGCTCTTGGCTATATGGAACTTAATAATGCCAAAAATGCTGAAGGAGTGAAAATGTTGGAACGCTTTACAGGTACGGTTTCATTCCTCAAATCTGCCGATCCGCTCGGCGTTACGGTCGAACTTGCTTACCAAGGTGGCAAAAACCAAGGTCGCAACATTGCCGCATATCTTACGACCGTCAAACTCGACTACAAAATCTCCGATTTTACTTTGACTATCGCTAACGATAAGCATTCCGGAACGGCGCCAAATTCAGGTGAAGTCAATACTTTCAATAATTATCCGGCAGCGAAGCATCGCTTCTTTGGTCTGATGGATTACTTCACTACAGCAAGCACAAATTATCCTCTCGGAGTTGATGATTACTACGCCGGTTTTGCATGGAAATTTGCCCAAGATTGGAACATGACGCTTTTCGGACACCAATTCATCTCCAACAAGGAAGCATTGAATTATGGCAGCGAAATAGATTTGACAATAAGATATAATTTGGACAAGAAAATTTTTGTAGAATTTGGCAATGGAATATTCTTGCCGGATGATTTGATGATTGATATGTTCGAATCTGCTCTTGGACCCGGGCATAGCGACCCCGCTTTAGTAACGTATTTGAGGTTCACAGCCAGACTGTAAAATATTAGTCAATACTAAACAATTAAATTGGGATGCAAATCAAAAAAATGTTTGCATCCTATCTTTTTTGTGATTACTTTGCACTTGTAGTTAAAACAAATACATAAAAAGTATTATTTGGAATTGATTAAGTGATTAACAACACTTTATATAGAACTGCAGCATTGTTTTTGCTGATTGCAATTGTCTTTACGACCTATAATTTCACGTTAAACGGACATTATCATCGTACTGAAGAAGGTGTATTGATTTATCATTATCACCCTTATGAGCATGATGAAGACAGCAATTCGAGCGAAAGCAAACATTCACATACGCAATTACAGCTTGTAAATCTACAAAGCAATTCTGACATTAGATTTTGTATTGTTTTAGCAGTAGTCATACTCAATAATCAGAATGAATCCACAATTGAGTTACATATTACTGATTTCATACCGCACATCACATCTGTTGATTTGCTGTCGCCCCAATTACGTGCACCACCTGCACTCTAAAAAAACTCCCTTTCTCATTTGTTCTAATCATTTTTTAAATAAAATTATAAAGTTAATACTATGAAAAAGTATCAAATATATATCGTATTTTTATGCCTGCTTATAATGTTAGGCAGCACCAACAATTTAGTTAGTTCTACAGAAGTATCTGTGCGCGGTCAAGTTACCGAGAAAAACGGCAAAGGAATTCCCGGAGCAACAATCCGTATCTCAAATACTGTACTTGGGTCTGTCGCTAATGTAGATGGCAATTTTAATGTTAAAAGAGTTCAATCAGGAAATGTCAAATTTCTGATTTCAGCAGTTGGATATAGAAGTCATGAATTTGAAGTAAACATTCAAACTTCCGAAAAAACTTTTGAAATCGGCAAAATTATGCTCGAAGAATCATCAATCAATACATCCGACATAATCGTAACGGCAACTCGTTCCGAAAAGATTTATGAGGATGTGCCCGTCAAGGTTTCAGTTCTTGACGACAGGATTTTCTCATCTGTATCTGCAATTACTCTAAACGAAGGATTAGCATTCCGTCCCGGGCTGCGAATCGAAAACAATTGCCAAAATTGTGGCTTCAACCAAGTGCGAATCAACGGGCTTGACGGACGCTATTCGCAAATCCTAATTGACAGCAAGCCAATTTTTTCCGCCCTGAATGGCGTATATGGTTTAGAGCAAATTCCCCAAAATATGATTTCGCGAGTTGAAATTATTCGCGGTGGAGCTTCTACTTTATATGGCGGAAATGCCATTGCGGGTGTGGTCAATATAATCACAAAAGACCCTGATGCCGATGGCGTAAATGTTGAAATGAGCCAAGCAGTTTTGCCCGGCAATCGTAGTGATGAAGCATTCGGAGGTTCGGACAGGACATTTAAAATATCGGGTCAATTGCTCAATAATAACGAAAAAGTGGGAGTTCATATCCATGCTATGAATCGTTCAAGAGATGCTTGGGATGCCAATGATGACGGATTTAGCGAAATTCCCTCAATTGACTTAACCGTTTTTGGCGGTAAAATCAACTACAAACCTGACATGTTTACACGAATTGCTTTGGAATATCATAATATCAATGACAGTCGCCGCGGTGGGAATAAATTTCATCTGCAACCACATCTTACCGATGTTACCGAAATGGTTGACCATAATATTAACGCTGTAGGTTTGACTGCAGAAAGATATATAAATAGCTCGGATAAAATATCATCATATTTTTCATACCAAAATACTCATAGAGACAGTTATTACGGCAGTGGAGGCGATGAAAATGCTTATGGTATCACTGATAATTACAGCTTAATTTTTGGCTTGCAATACACCAAAGCTATCAGCCAATTTGCAGGAGAGCATGTTTTTACAACCGGATTTGAATATAAGCATGATGATTTGAAGGATGTATCACCTGCATATAATAGGGCAATCATTCAAAAATCAGATGATTTCGGATTATATCTGCAAAATGATTGGATCCTTTCGGATATGTTCAGTATTTTGAGCGGTGTACGATTTGACAAAAGCAATTTTATCGAAGATATTATTCTTAGCCCGAGATTGAACGTGCTGATGAAATTATCGTCGAATATTTCACTTCGCACCAATTTTTCAACCGGATTCAGAGCTCCACAAGTTTTCGACGAGGATTTGCACCTTACGCAAGTCAATGGCGGCGGAATGGTAATATCAAACAGTCCTGACTTAAAGTCGGAACGCTCGATTTCCTATGGTGCATCTTTTGACCACAATATAAGTTCCGACAAGGTTCGCTCATCTTACTCGTTGGAATTTTTCTCGACAAATTTAAACAATGCTTTTGTATTGGAAAATACAGGTACAAACGAAAATGGTGACTTGCTTTTGGTTCGCGTTAATGCGGAAAATGCCACTGTTAGAGGCATGACTGCAGAATTCATGTTGGAACCATGGGACTTTTTGAATATATCTACGGGATTCACATACCAAACTTCAAAATATTCTGAAGCTATCGAATGGTCAGAAGGAGTTGAGGAAGGAGAATCAAGCACAGACAGAATGCTTCGGACTCCGGATTTGTACGGATTTTTTACAATTTCAACTGAAATCACATCAAATATGAATTTTTCAGCTTCGGGAGTTGTAACAGGACCAATGCTTGTACCGCATTACGCAGGTGGAATTGGGATTAATGGTCTTGAAAATGAAGATGACAAATTAGTCGAAACTTCGACTTTTGTTGATATTCATTTGAAAGTATCATATCAAATCCTCGCTCAACCTAATCTGGAACTTGGTTTCACGGTGGGCAATATTCTAAATTCATTCCAAAATGACTTTGACAGAGGCATGAATAGTGACGCCGGATATATCTATGGACCAACAAGACCCCGATATTTCGCTCTGAATCTAAAGGCAGGAATTTAATGAAAATAAAAAAAAATAGTTTGTAACTTTTTGCCTTTTCAAGTGTCTATAGTATAAGAAACAAAAATGTAATTTGAAATAGAATATATAAAATTAAGCGGGAGCTTTTAACGTTTGCCATGTTGAATTTCTTTATCTCTTCATTAGCACTCCCTGAATCGAAAAAAATTCGGTATGGCGTTAAAAGTAACTCCCGCTCTTTTATTTTGTCAAATTTACTTTAGACTATTTCAATTATCAACGCGTTCGCTTCTCCACCACCAATACACAATGAAGCCAAGCCACGTTTCAAACCCTTTTCCTTCAAAGCATAAATCAAAGTAGTAAGAATCCTTGCACCGGACGCACCAATTGGGTGTCCTAATGCAACTGCTCCGCCATTGACATTTACTTTTTCGTGTGGAATTCCAAGCTCGCGAATAGAGTGCATCGGAACGCATGAAAATGCTTCGTTAATCTCGAATAAGTCAATGTCATCAACAGTCAAACCCGTTTTGTCTAATATTTTTTTGATTACGGCAGTTGGAGCGGTAGTGAACCATTCCGGCTTTTGAGCATGTGAGCAATGAGCAATGACTTTTGCCAATGGCTTCAAACCTTTCGATTCTGCCCACTCATCAGAAGTAACTACCAATGCAGCAGCTCCATCATCAATCGAAGAAGCATTTGCGGCTGTGATTGCACCATCTTTTTTGAAAACGGCTTTCAATTCCGGTACTTTTTCAAATCTGACTTTTGACGGCTCTTCGTCCTCCGAAACAGTAATATCACCCTTTTTATTTGGAATGACGACGTTGACGATTTCATTTGCAAATCTACCTGTTTTTTGTGCATCTAAAGCACGTTTGTAGCTTTGGATAGCAAAATCATCTTGGGATTCGCGACTGATATCACATTCAGTTGAGCATAATTCTCCTGCTATCCCCATGTGGAATTTGTTGTAAACATCCCACAAACCATCATTAACCATCGAATCAATTAATTCTCCGTTGCCCATGCGATAGCCTGTACGGGCATTTTGGAGCAAATATGGTGCGTTCGACATTGACTCTTGCCCTCCGGCAACTACAACTTTAGCGTCGCCGCATTTGATAGCTTGGTCAGCAAGCATTACAGCTTTCAATCCGCTTCCGCAGACTTTGTTGATTGTCATACATTCGACTGATTCGGGCAAACCTGCATAAATGGATGCTTGTCGTGCCGGAGCTTGTCCCACTCCTGCAGCAAGTACATTTCCCATTATGACTTCGTCAACGTCTTCAGGACTGATGCCTGCTCTGTTGACTGCTTCTTTGATGACGATTGCTCCCAATTGTGGCGAAGTGAGTTGTGAAAGTGAGCCCATGAAGGCTCCAATTGGAGTTCTTGTTGCTGATAAGATTACTGAGTTCATGTTTTTCCTGAAGAATTATCAATAAAGTCTTAAAACGATGTATCTGTTTTGATATTTTCTATAATTTGTAAGTTCTTCAAATTTAGTCCTTTTTATATGTTTTCAAATATTTTGCGTATATTTGTTTTTTGTATAGGAATATTTCTGGAAAACATGCAGGTTATACCGATTGAAGCGGGACCGGTAGCCACCATAGGCTATTTGGTTATAGATAAAAAATCCAAAAAGGGAGCAATCATTGATGCGCCCCTTGAAAGTACTACATATTTTGATTCTCTCATCACCGAAAATAAAATCAAAGTTGAATCTATCATTTTAACACATACTCATTGGGACCACGTTGCAGATTTAGCAAAGCTACAACGTCTGACCGGAGCAAAAGTTTACGTTCACCAACAAGATGAATACAGATTGACTGAGCCGATGAATCATACAATAATTCCTCTACCTTTCAAAATTGAATCGGTCGAGGATTACAAACTTATCACTCACGATGACGAAATCAAAATTGGCAACTTATTGTTCAAAGTTGTCCATACTCCGGGTCATACAGAAGGAGGTATATGTTTGATTGAACACAATCACAAAATCATTTTCGCAGGAGATACAATCTTTAACGAAGGTATCGGCAGAGTTGATTTGCCGGGTGGTTCGATGGATACTCTTTTGAATTCAATCAAAAATGAGTTGATGAGCTTGCCCGACAATTTCAAAATTTACAGCGGGCATGGTCCTGCTACTACGATTGGATGGGAACGCCGTCGCAATCCTTTTTTGAATTAGTTCTATGACAGAAATCATTAATCAAATATTGATTCTATGAAGATACATTTGATACAAATAGCGATACTTTTAACTATTGTATGCTTTTTACAAGCTTGTTATTCGTTTACAGGTGGCTCAATTCCGTCGCATCTCAAAACTCTCTATATAGCTGCTGTAAACGACAATAGTGGCTTTGGAAATCCTGAATATCGAAATTTGTTGACTAATAATTTGATTGATGTTTTTCGGACAGACAATTCACTTTCTCAAGTAGATTTTGGTGGTGATGCCCGATTGACAGTTGTTATCACAGCAATTCGCGAAAATCCTGTTACTGTTAGCCCGGGAGAATTGGAAACAGAACGAAAGGTGGAAGTTCATTGCGATGTTGAGTATTATGATAATGTCAAGAAAAGCGTGATTTTCAAGAAAAATTTTATGACTTATGACATATATCCTGTTTCTGACGCTATAACAGGGCGTACACAAGCTATTACCACCGCGCTTACGCAAGTTGCAGATGATATATTATTAGCAGTTGTATCGGGTTGGTGATTTTTTTCATACTTTTGTGTTGTAAAAAATAATTTTTGGCAAATAGTCAAGGTATATGGAAAATATTATACTCATTATTTACTTCGTTTCTCTAAGCATTTTGTTTATGTTCGGTATTCACGGCGTGATTTTGCTTTATTATTATAGCAAAACACATGCTGCAAGTCATCCGGATGAGAAAATGCCTGAAACGTTTCCTCTTGTCACAATCCAATTACCTATTTTCAACGAAAAATACGTTGTCGCAAGGCTAATTAAATCAATTTGTGAAATAGAATACCCCAAAGACAGACTTGAAATCCAAGTTCTCGATGATTCTACTGACAATACAACCGAAATCGCGCAAGATTTAGTCAAACAGTATGCCGCTAAGGGATACGATATTGTATATGTCAACAGAAAAAGTCGCAATGGATTCAAGGCAGGTGCGCTCAAATACGGGCTCGAATTTGCTAAGGGAGAATATGTTGCTATTTTTGATGCAGACTTTGTCCCTAATAGTGACTTTCTGCTCAAAACCATCCCTCACTTTAATAATCCCGAAATTGGAATGGTCCAAACTAGATGGGAACATTTAAACGAAGAATATTCCTTCTTGACAAAGGCTCAAGCTCTCGCTTTAGATGGTCACTTTGTGATTGAACAACAGGTGCGGAACAAAGCCGGATTCTTCATCAATTTCAACGGTACAGCCGGTGTTTGGCGACGCGAATGTATTTATGACGCCGGAAATTGGCAAGCTGATACACTCACTGAGGACCTTGACTTGAGCTATCGTGCTCAAATTAAGGGTTGGAAATTCCGTTTCCTCAATGATGTAACTTCGCCTGCTGAATTACCCGCTGACATTAATGCGCTCAAGACGCAGCAATTCCGTTGGACGAAGGGTGCAGTCGAAACTGCAATCAAGATGTTGCCCAAAGTTTTCAAATCCAATCTTTCGCTGAAAGTGAAGTTTGAATGCTTTGTTCATCTAACATCAAATATTGTGTTTCCGTTCATCATTGTAGTTGCATTGCTCAATATTCCACTTGTTGTTATCAAAAACACAATTGGCGGATTTGACGAATATTATTCGATGATGTCAATTTTTGTGCTTGCTTCGGTATCTACATTTTTGTTTTATACTTATGCCCAAAAAGCTTTGCATTTGGATTGGAGAAATCGTTTATTGCTATTTCCGGTCTTTCTTGCCGGAAGTATGGGATTTGCGGTAAATAATTCAAAAGCAGTTATCGAGGCTCTGATAGGCAAAAAATCTGCATTTGCACGTACACCAAAGGAAGGCATCGTTGGGATGCAGAAATCTGACTCAGCCAAATCATACTTCCAACGCAAAATTAGTGGCACTGTAATCATTGAATTACTTCTTGCGCTATATTATGTGGCAGGAATCGTTATTTCGGCAGCATATCTCGAAATTGCAGCGATTCCATTCCAACTACTCTTTTTATTTGGATTCGGCACGGTAGGATTCCTATCTTTGAGACATGCGCTTGCCAAGTAGTAAGAAAATTTAGTATTTAAAATAGAGACAGATATTATTTTCTGTCTCTTTTTTTATATATTTGCAATTCATTGCAATTCAAATTTTTGACTCTTGATTTAGGATTTAGGTGGACACAATCAGCCAAGATGATTTAAGAGAATATGACATTACCGAAATACTCGGCATAGCTTGGAATATCTTCCAAGCTAAATACTATCTCTTATTCTCGATTGGTTTTTTAGTTTATCTGCCGTCGAATATTTTGGTGGCTACAATGCCTCATATCAATATCGAACACCTTTTGGGAGCCGACTATTTCTCAAGATTGGGCTTCTCGGCTACTTTGATTAGCTCTATGCTATTAGGATTCGGCGGTAATATCGCAATAGCAATTGCAGTGCATCAAATTGTATTTGAGCAACGCGAATCAGTAAAAAGTGTCTTAAATCAATTTCTATCGAAAATGTTAAGAGACTGGCACGTCAATATATTGGTAATAGGAGTTTTTTTTGTAGCAGCTTTGTTGTGGCTAACGTCAATATTTCTAAATGCATTCTTATTTTTGTTAGTTTCAGTGCCTGCAATTGTACTTCTCGTATATTGGGTTTTCGGGATTTATTCGTTCGCAATGCGAGATTTGAACCTCTATGAATCACTAAAATACAGTTATGCTGTTGTATATGGGCGATGGAGCAAAGTCTTCTTATATACAGTATCATTGTTTTTGTTGTCATTAGTGGTCGTTATTTTTTCAGCTATTCCATTTTCTTGGTTAGGAGGAAATGTGATTTTGGAAGTTACTTTCAACACTTTAGTTTCGATTTTGTCTTCGTTTTTCGTTGTTGCATTCTCAGTTTTCTTCGTTAATTTTGAAGAATCATCAAATAAAAAGCAATAAATCGTAAATTTTTACGAAAAAAGTGAAATTTATTGAATTTAGTTGTAACTTTCTAATAACTTCATGTGTCTTTTAAGTAAGTTGAATTCTGAATTTATTCAAAAGCATTTTGTGGATTTGTGAAAACTTCTTAACTTTGCTATTTACTATTAGAACATTTTTATATTTATTTTTGTTAAAACATTTTAAGGAAACGTAATGAAAAGATTTATTTACACTTTGCTTGTGATGGCAGTCTTTCCTGCCCTAATGTATTCACAAGGTATTTTCCTAAACGAAGTACCTACTTCGCCTGCTCAGAATTCCAAAAACGAATCTGAACTTCTGAAAATTAAACCGGAAGTCAGCTATGACAAACATTTGGCACCACTTGCTCAAGGTAAATTCAAAGAAATCGGTATCACGATTGACTTGATTTTCAACACTTTTTACTCGGGCGTAACTCCTTTTGTTTACGAACCCAATTCAGGTACTTTGATTTTTGTACAAACTGATAGAATCAGAGTTCCGGAAGGCGCTGACTCTGCTGCTTTGACAGGTATCGTACGAATTTATACTTCACAAGACGGTGGCGAAAATTGGCAAACTCACGAAATTTACCGCAAATGGGGCTCGGTTCCTGTGAATGCTTCAATCGCTGTATTAAATCCGAATAATGAAACTAACCCTGCGAACTTTAAGTATGTAATTTCGACAAGATTTTTTGAATTGAACAGATCTTCAGGCACAGATGCTTATGACGCCAAAGGTGGACTATTTTTGCTTTATGAAGGCAACAACTTTTCATATTTTGAATATCCAGAAGCTGGACCTTTGTCGAATAATCCCGGCACAAACCATCTTTGGAGCATGACCAATATGGCTTCATCAAGTGCTAAGGGTGGTAATCACTTTTATGTCAGCGGTTTATTAACTCCTAAAAATGAATTTATTCAATACGGATACTATGGTTTCGGTTATATTGAACTCGAAACATCCGATGTTGGTTCATCTATTCCTTCACAATTCAACTACGACCAATTCAAACCAAGTTCAGGCGGCTTAGGTTCTTCATTTACAAGCCAAATGAATCTTGATGTTGACGCAGAAGGTAATGTATATGCTGCGGTTAATAATCATTTCAAACCAAATACAGAAGACCAACATCGTGTTGTTGGTGTTGCAAAATCAGTTGACAATGGCAAAACTTTCTCCGAATTCAACAAAATGTCAATATCTATGGTTGATGATTTTGTAACTTTAAAAGGTGGAAGCACTGCAATTGGTTCGGCTCAACCCGGCTTATATCCTTATGGAGCAAATGGTTTCAGAGTTACAGGCGTAGATGAATACAGCTTTATTTACAGACTATTTAGTTGGGCTTCAACTGAATCCGGTTCTGCATTTATTGTAGAAGCATATAGAAAAGATGGTCAATGGGGTATAAGAGAAATTTCAACATTTAATGGAAACAAATGGAGAATTCCATATGTGATTCAAGATACTACTACAGGTTCAGCAACACCAAGAGATGAATTCTTCAATAATTCAAGACAACAAGAAGTCCAACTTGCTACTACTGCAGACGGACAATATTTAATTGCAAAATGGATGGATAATCGTGATGTATTAGTTGAATTGGCTGAACCATTTCCGACCTTAGTTGGTAGTGGGCAAATTGATTCAATGTTAACTACAGATATTTTCTATTCATATAGAGCTGTCAATGGTACACAATGGTCACCTGCATATAATTTAACTAATGATGTATGGATGAACAAAGGGACTTGGATTCCAAATATTGTTCCAAGTATCAACCAAATTCCTATCATCGAACATGTAACTGTTAGATTTACAAATCCTGCAAATCCAAGAATTGCTTATCCGTACTTCTTGCAAAATTATGTTGTTGAAGCTAGTATTCGTAACCATATTATTGTTGCTACTTTTGATGGGCTTAATCCGGGCAATATCGGTAACCCACTTATTCAAATTCCTGAAGGTGTCGCCGGAAATGTTAGTGTTGATGAAGAAAATTATAACTTCAGAGTGTTCAACATGAACCCAAATCCTGTTGATAACGAAGGCTACATCAACTATCAATTAGATGCTCCAGGTCATGTAACAATAGACATTCACAATGCAATGGGTCAAAAAGTCATGAACGTACGTAATGCTTTCACAGACCAAGGCTTCTGGCAAGCTAATTTCTCGGCTTCAGAATTACCATCAGGTGCTTATTTCTACACTTTGACCTTCAATGGCAAATCTGTAACCAAAACTATGCACATTGCTCGTTAATTCTTAAGAATTGAATTCCAAATTCAAGGCTGTCCATCAGGGCAGCCTTTTTTTTTACTCAAAATAGTACATAATAATCTCTAGAACGATTGATCTACCAAATGTAAAATGTTTGCAATCTCGTTGCGTCAATTTATCCGTTCAGAACGCATTAAAACTCGATTTTCCGATTGATTATATGCTACAAAATGAAATTAGAATTTTTTTGAAAATTATCACAAAAAAATATGAAATTTATTGACCTCGATACGCAATACAAACGGCTAAAAAGCTCTATAGACATAGAAATATCAAAAGTTCTTGAGTCAGGCGCCTTCATCATGGGCGGCAAAGTAACGGAATTAGAACAACTATTAGCCGAATATGTTGGAGCGAAATACTGCATATCTTGTGCATCGGGAACAGATGCTCTTCTAATGCCACTTATTGCTTGGGGCATTGGCAGGGGAGACGCTGTTTTTACTACACCGTTTACATTCATAGCAACAGCTGAAGTAATTGCTCTAACCGGAGCCACACCCGTTTTCGTAGATATTGACCCAAAATCGTTCAACATTGACGCTACTGATCTCGAATTAAAAATTCAACAAGTCATTTCCGAAGGGAATTTAAAACCGAAGGCAATTATTCCTGTGGACTTATTTGGATTAATGTCCGATTATGCCAAAATCAACGAAATCGCCGTAAAATATGGACTCAAAGTTATCGAAGATGCCGCACAATCGTTCGGAGCAACGCATTCAGGAAAGAAAGCATGTAGTTACGGTGATGTTGCAGCCACATCATTTTATCCTGCGAAACCGCTCGGATGTTACGGCGATGGTGGAGCAATATTCACAAATGATCCGGAAACAGCAATGCTACTGCAATCAATCAGAGTTCACGGTCAGGGCGAAGATAAGTACAACAATGACAGAATTGGCATGAATGGGCGTTTGGACACAATTCAAGCTGCGATTTTAATTGAAAAGATGAGCATTTTTGATGAAGAACTTATGATGCGAAATAAGATTGCCGATTCGTATTCTTCACGTCTCAAAACTGTTGAAACTCAATTCATTCCTGAAGGAAATTCAAGTGCTTGGGCATTGTATTCTGTGTTGGCAAAAAATAGCGAACATCGCCGCATTATTATGGAAAAATTAAGCAGTCATGGAATTCCGAGTGTGGTTTATTATCCTAAGCCGCTGCATTTGCAAAATGCTTTTGATTATCTTGGCTATAAAAAGGGTGATTTCCCGTTTTCCGAGATGATTTCTGAACGCATTTTCAGTTTACCAATGCACCCGTATTTGACCGAAGCGGAAATCGAGCAAGTTTGCGAAGTGGTGAATTCGTGTGAATGATAGCGTAATTATTTGGAATAAATAATACAATTCGAGCTGCCATCAGAATTTCGCGACCATTTTTGGTCTGTTACGATATTTCCGTTGCCTACAATTTTAGTTTTCACACCACCTGCATTCAAAATTGCAAGAGCACTTCTGAGCGGCATTCCTTTCAGCACAACAATTGCATCAGGGCTTTGGACTGTGTCCGTCGCAACGATAGTCATGTCAACTATTTTCCCGTTAATTGTTCGGCTATGTGCTTTTGGATTTTGTGCTAACACGATTCCTTGCGAATTGCCCGAATAAGTCAGTCCAAACCCGCGATTTTTGAGCAAATTTTCTGCTAATTCGGACTTCAATCCGACAATATTAGGCACTAAAACTGAATCTTTGTTTGTTTTGGTGCTATCCACAAATTTATTGGCAATTGCAGTTGTTGGATTTGCTCCCGTCCATTTGGAAGCAATTCCTCTGAAAATCGGGGCAGCCATAGCACCACCATATATGCTTGTGCGAGGTTTATCCAACATCACTATCAATGCTACTTGTGGGTCGTTTGCCGGGAAATATCCCGCAAATGTAGCTGTATAATTTTCCTTAGAATATCTGCCGTCAACGATTTGTTGCGAAGTTCCCGTTTTGCCACAAATTTCCAATCCGTCAACTCTTGCAGCTTTGCCTGTTCCTCGGCTTACGACGCCTTTTAATATATCAGTCAATCTTGCAGCCGTTTCCTCCGATATTACACGTCTGACAATCACAGGATTCTGCGAATAGATTTCTCGCCCTTCCGAATCGAATACCGAACTTACTAAGTATGGTTTCATCAGAGTGCCGCCATTAGCTACAGCACCGTATGCGTTTGCCATTTGGAGCGGCGTCACCGACAGACCATATCCAAAACCCAAATAACGTTTTGTTGAAGATGTGAAATTTTTGGGTTTGGGCAATTTCCCTGTCACTTCACCGGGGAAATCAACATCGGTTTTGATACCAAATCCGAAATCTCGCAAATATTTGTAAAAATTATTATCACTCATCATGTTTGCCACAGTTGAAAGTATGATGTTAGATGAATATTCCATTGCTTGTCGGAAAGAAATCCTCCCTAAGGGCTTTACATCGCGAATTACGTAGCTTCTCATTGTGAGAGTGCCAAGGTGTCCGTCTAATGTATCAGTTTCCTTGATTATATTCTCTTCTAATGCAGCTGCAGCTGTAATCAGCTTAAACGTCGAACCGGGTTCGTATGTGTCGGTAATCGCGCGCATTCGCAAAAAGGCTGAGGACATGCCACCGGGTTTGTGTGGGTCATAACTTGGGTATGATGCTATGGCAATTATTTCGCCAGTTTTAGGGTGTATAGCTACCACTGTGCCGCTTTCGGCACCGGCAATATCTACACCTGTTTTCAATTCATGCTCGACAATTCGCTGCAAGTCAATGTCAATCGTCAGATTCATCGAATAACCATCGAATGCGGGAATCAATGGCAAATCTGCCGCCGGGCGTAATCTGCCCGCACCGTCGCGATTCATTATCATATAGCCATCACGACCTTTCAACAAGCTATCCCACTTGAGCTCTAAGCCGCTCAAACCATGATTATCAACATCAGTAAAACCGATCAGCTGCGAAGCAATATTATCATAATGATAAATGCGTCTAGGCTCGCGAATAAGAATCAAACCCTTATCCGAAAATCCTACCAACTTGTCAAACTTTGTAGGGTCTGCCCTGCGTGTTATCCAAACGAATGATTTTTTCGATGCTTTAACTTTTGAAATAATTTCCGATGCACTGTAGCCGTAATCATGCTCGACAGCTTTGGCAAATCCTCTCAAATCTTGGATATGACGCGGGTCAATAGCTATCGAAACACTTTCGAAATTTGATGCTATAACTTTGCCGTTACGGTCATAAATAATGCCGCGTTCGGGTGTCAGATTGACTTTAGATTCATGTTGGCGTTTAGCTTTTGACTTGTATTCTTCATTGGAAATGACCTGAATATCAATCAATCGCCAGATAATAATTGCCATTCCGATATTTACAGTAATCAAAACTAACCAGAATTTCCAAAATTTCTTTTGCCTTATTTCATTTTCGGGAGTGTTCATATAGCTTTATTCGATTACCTGCGGTGCAACATCAGGGGTTACCATATCTAATTCTTCAGTAGCGTAATTGATAATGCGGTCTGCGGATTGCAAATGAATTACTTGCGATTGAAGTCGCTTATTTTTGTCTCTCAGTTCATTTGCGACCTTTTCCAACTCACGTTTTTGCACAAGCAACCCGTTAATGCTCCGAACATTCGAAACAAAAACTAATGCCGCCGCCGCTGCAACAACGATGAACACAAGCACCAACCACCGGTTGTCCTTGAGCCAATCAGTTATTTTCGTTGTAAAATTAAACATGGTTACAAAATTGCATAATAATGCCTAAAAAAGAAAAGAAAAAGTATTCCCCCATACTAATACAAACATACAAACAAGAAAGATGAATAAAAAACAGAAAAAAATATAAAATTTGAAAAAAAAGTTTTTGTAAATAAAAAAATCTTGCTATTTTTGTAGTTCTCTATTTGAGATGAGAATAATAATAAACAGGATAAACGATGCCTAAGATGAAGTCAAACGGATCTGCCAAGAAGCGGTTTAAAATCGCTTCAAGCGGGACTATAAAGCGACGCAAAGCTTATGGAAGTCATATTTTGACTAAAAAGAGTTCAAAGCGCAAAAGAAATTTGAAGCAATCAGCAGTCATCTGTGATGTTGATGTTCGTAGTGTAAAAAGATTATTAGCAAAAGCCTAAACGGCTTAAATCGGGTAAAAGGGGTAGCGGCTCTCCCTCAGCCCTAAAATATTAGGAGGTTTGTAACCATGCCAAGAGCAAATAATAAAGTAGCGGCTCGCAATAAAAGAAAAAGAATTTTAAAGCTTGCCAAAGGCTATTGGGGACTAAGAAAGAATGCTTGGACCATTGCCAAAAATCATATCGAGAAAGGTTTACTTCATGCCTTTGTAGGACGTAAATTAAAGAAACGTAGCTACAGAAGCTTATGGATAATGCGTATTAATGCTGCTGCTCGCGAGAACGGCACTACATACTCAAGACTTATCCATGCTTTGAAAATGAAGAACATCCAGATGAATCGTAAAATCTTAGCAGATTTTGCAATGAACAAACCGGAAGTTTTCCAAGCGATTATTCGCAATGCAATGAATTAGTAGTTTTTGTATTGTTATTTGAAAAATATTTAGTATTTTTGTAAGCTATGCAATTTGGGCAGATACCGAAGCGGTTAAACGGGGCAGACTGTAAATCTGCTAGGTAACACCTTACGGAGGTTCGAATCCTTCTCTGCCCACCACCAACATGTACATTGACAGCTTTTGCGGGAGTAGCTCAGTTGGTAGAGCATCAGCCTTCCAAGCTGAGGGTCGCGGGTTCGAGTCTCGTCTCCCGCTCGAAATTTTCCTTGTCATTCAGCATAATTGCTAAATGGCATCGCGGTTGCGAGTATTGGCATTATGCTGATGTAGCTCAGCTGGTAGAGCACGTCCTTGGTAAGGACGAGGTCACGGGTTCAAGTCCCGTCATCAGCTCCATAGCTGTATACGGGTGTAGCTCAATTGGTAGAGTAGCGGTCTCCAAAACCGTTGGCTGTGGGTTCAAGTCCTACCACCCGTGCAAATTTTTCGAGGTGTACCCTCTGGGTTATGCCGAATTTTTTACGTTAATTAATAAAGTTCAAAAATGGTTGGTAAAATTAAAAAGTTCATCGGTGAAGTTGTCTCTGAAATGAAAAAGGTCTCATGGCCCTCAAAAGAGCAATTACGTGAATCAACTATTGTGGTTGTAGTCGTCACCGGCATTCTTACTGTTTTTACATTCATTATTGATGAAATAATGACTTTTTTCATGAAATCACTCTTTTAATCCGGCAATATAATTATGACTGATTACGGCGAACATATAGACGAATCCAAGATTGAACCGAGATGGTATGCTATTCGGACTTACACAAGTCACGAGGCTAAAGTCAAAACGGGTATCGAAGCCGAAATCAAAAGAATGAATTTGCAGGAGAAAGTTCTCGAAATTGTCATTCCGCAAGAAACGGTCTTTGAAGTCAGAAATGGCAAAAGAAGAACTCGGATTAAGAACTTTTTACCCGGTTACATTCTTATTAAAGCCGTTTTAGACCGCAGAACTCGGGATATAATCAGCCAAGTACCTTCAATCGTAAGTTTTGTTGGTCGTCGTAGCGAGCCCGTTGCTTTGCAACCTCACGAAGTTGAGAGAATCATCGGAAGAGTCGAAGAACGTAAGGATATTACAACTGTCGAAACTTCTTTTGCCGTTGGTGACCCTGTCAGGGTTATCGAAGGACCTTTCAACTCGTTTAACGGTACGGTAAAAGAAATTAACTTCGAAAAGCAAAAACTCAAAGTTGAAGTCGGAATCTTAGGCAGGAAAACTCCTGTCGAACTTGATTTCAGCCAAGTAGAATTAGAAATATAGAATTTTAGTTAAGTATAAATAAAGCACTTATATGGCAAAGAAAGTAATTGGTTCGTTCAAGTTGCAGCTCAAAGCTGGGGAAGCAACAATGGCGCCGCCCGTAGGTCCGGCTTTCGGTCAGCGAAGCCTGAACGGTATGGAATTTGTAAAGCAATTTAACGGTAAAACTTCGAAGGATATCGGTACGATATTCCCCGTTTTAGTTACTTATTTTAGTGATAAGTCGTTTACTTTTGTTATCAAATCACCACCCGCATCAGTTTTGCTTGCTAAAGCTGCCGGTCTAAAAAGTGGTTCGAAAGAACCTAACAAAGTGAAAGTTGGCAAAGTAAATCGCCAACAAATTGAGGATATCATTGCAATCAAAAAGAATGACCTCAACGCTTATGATATTGAAAAATCTGTTTCCATGATAGCCGGAACGGCTCGTAGCATGGGTATAGTAGTCGAAGACTAATTTTTTGTAATTTAAATAATTAATAAACATGAAAAATCGAGGAAAAAGATTCAGCGCACTGCTGAAAAGTTACGACCAAGACGCAATATTTGATGTAAATGATGCAATTCCGCTCGTTAAGAAAAATGCTAATGCAAAATTCGACGAGTCTTTTGAAATGGTCATGAATCTCGGTGTCGATCCTCGTAAAGCAGATCAAATGGTTCGCGGTACTGTATCGCTGCCCCACGGCACAGGTAAAAACGTCAGAGTGCTCGTATTGGCAAAAACACCGAAAGATCAAGAAGCTTTAGACGCAGGCGCCGATTATGCAGGTCTTGAAGAATATGTCGAAAAAATTAAGGGTGGTTGGGCAGACATTGACGTAATTGTCGCAACTCCCGATGTTATGGGCGAAGTTGGTAAACTCGGTCGTATATTAGGTCCTCGTGGCTTGATGCCGAACCCCAAAGTCGGTACCGTTACTTTCGACGTTGCCAGAACAGTCGTAGAATTGAAAGCCGGTAAAATTGAATATCGTGTTGATAAAACAGGTAACATTCATGCCGCAATCGGAAAGTGCTCATTTGATGTAGCACAACTTACTGACAATGCCAATGCTTTATACTCAAGTATATTGAAAGCAAAGCCTTCAACGGCTAAAGGCAAATACATTAAAAAAGTTGCGTTTTCCTCGACTATGGGTCCGGGCGTAAACGTTAAAGAATCAACTTTTAATAACGAATAAGACTATTACGCGCTAATTTCAGGCTCGCTTCTCGCCCCAAAACGGGGTTGTGTCTGAGATTAAACTTATAATTGGTAATATATATTTATGGTAACAAAAAAGAAAAAACAGCAATTAGTTGACATTCTTGTCAATCAACTGCAAGAAGCTGAAGGCATCTTTCTTGTAAATTTCGAATCTATGGATGTTGAGTTAACCAACCGATTCCGTAAATTAGTTTTCGAGAAAGAGCTGAAGTACAAAGTAGCTAAAAATACTTTGCTACGCAGAGCTTTGGACGTAGTTGGCAAATTCGATGTTCCGGATGACGTTTTAAAAGGTCAGACCGCCATCGTATTTGGGTATAAGGACCCGACTAAGCCCGCAAAGGTTATCAAAGAATTCTCCGAAAAAGGTGGCAAGCCTGCTTTCAAAGCAGCAGTCATCGAAGGTCAATTCTTTGGCAGTTCGCAACTAAGTGTAGTCGCTTCGTTGCCGTCTCGCGACGATTTAATGGCAGCCATTGTTGGCAGCCTCGGTGCTCCTGCATCCGGTATCGTCGGTACTATTAACTCTGTATTGAGTGATGTCGCATCATTAATAGAAGAAGTTGCTAAAAAGCAAAATGGTGCAGCGTAATTAATTATTTTGTAAAATATTTTTAAAAAGTGAGTTTATAATGTCAGAAAAAATAGAAAAATTATTAGAAGAAATTGCTTCTTTGACACTTCTCGAAGCATCAGAGCTTAAAAAAGCAATGGAAGACAAATTCGGCGTAACTGCTGCTGCTCCTATGATGATGGGTGCTATGGCTGCTCCTGCTGCTGCTGCAGCTCCTGCAGAAGAAGAACAAACTGAATTCGATGTAGAATTGACAGAAGCCGGCGAAAAGAAATTGAATGTTATCAAAGTCGTTCGCGAATTGACAGGCGTTGGTCTCAAAGAAGCTAAAGACCTCGTAGAAGGTGCACCTAAAGTTATTAAAGAAGGAGCTTCGAAAGATGAAGCTATGGATATTAAAAAGAAATTGGAAGAAGCAGGCGCTAAGGTTACACTTAAATAGCTTGTTATATCTCGTAACAACGGGGAAAGTGAGTAATATTTACTCGCTTCCCCTTTTTGTTCTTATTTTGGGTCGGTCACTTTAATTAAAAAAAATACAAATTTATAAAAATCAATTGATGAACAAATATATACTAAAAAAGGGTTTTTATGATATTTCTGCTATCGGCAGCGACGTCATAAAATCCCTTATTTTTTGTCCTAAAGCGTTAACAGGAGGTGCTCAGTGGACGTAAATACTAGCAACATCGGTACGGATAACAGACTGGATTATTTAGTAGGTCACAAAACCTACGGTAATCTTGATTTGAAACTCCTCGAAACCGGAGACGGTATTTTCAGACTTCGTAAAAGAGTGAGTTTTTCTCGCTCCTTAGTAACACCGGTTTACCCCGATTTACTAAGTGTGCAATTAGACTCATTCGAAGAATTTATGCAGGAATATGCTCCTGCTTCAAAACGCCGCGACGTTGGTTTGCAACAGGCTTTCAAAACAAATTTTCCAATTGAAGATGCATCATCAATGTTCCAACTTGAGTTCATTGACTACAGCATCGAAAAGCCAAAATATAGCGAAGAAGAATGCCGCGAACGCGAACTTACTTATGCTAAACCTTTGAAAGCAAAGTTGAGATTATCGAGTAAAGCCGATAAAAGCACCGACGATTATTTCGAAGCTATAGAGCAAGAAGTTTACTTAGGCAATCTTCCCTCAATGACTTCACGCGGTACATTCATTATCAACGGAGCCGAAAGAGTAATTGTAAGCCAGATTCACCGTTCACCGGGAGCATTCTTTGATGATGCTGTCCACCCGAACGGTACACGTATCTACACTGCAAGAATTATTCCGTTCAGAGGTTCATGGATAGAATTTACTACAGATATTCATGACGTAATGTATGCCTATATTGACAGAAAGAAGAAATTCCCTGTCACTACGCTCATCAGAGCATTAGGTTACTCATCTGACGAAAATATTATCGAACTTTTCGGTTTGACTGATGAAATTGAACCGGACGAAGTTGACGAATCACTCCTCGGAATGAAAATTGCCAACGACCTTGTTGACTTAACAACCGGCGAAATCATTGGCGGCAGAGATATGATTATCTCACCCGAAATACTCGAAATGATGAACGCCACAAAGTTGGCTCCATTCAAAGTTTACAAATATACCGACCCTACTGAAGAGCCGGTAATCGCTCGTACATTGACTAAAGACCCATCGAGAACTCGCGAAGACGCTCTTGAGCACATCTATAGACAACTTCGTTCGAGTGACCCACCCGATATCGAAACAGCAGAAGCTTTGTTGGACAAATTGTTCTTCAATTCCAAACGCTACGATTTAGGTTTGGTAGGTAGATTCAGAATTAACGAAAAAATGGGATTAGAAATTCCATACGACGAAACGACATTAAGAACTGAAGATATAATCACAATTATCAAGCATTTGATTTATCTTCATGATAATAAATTAACAGGCGATGACATTGACCACTTGGGCAATAGAAGAGTACGTACAGTAGGCGAGCAACTCAGCACCCAATTCAATTTGGGACTTGCACGTATGGCTCGTACAATTCGCGAAAGATTGAGTTTGCACGAAGAAGAAGTGCCGACTCCTTCGGAATTAGTAAACGCTCGTACAATCAGCTCTGTTATTAATCAATTCTTTGGGACTAATCAGCTGTCTCAGTTCATGGACCAAACTAATCCGCTTGCCGAATTGACGCACAAAAGACGTACGTCAGCGTTGGGTCCGGGTGGTTTGACTCGCGAAAGAGCCGGTTTTGAAGTACGTGACGTTCACTATACTCACTACGGAAGATTATGCCCGATTGAAACCCCTGAAGGTCCGAATATCGGTCTGATTTCATCATTGGCAATTCATGCTCGTATCAACGATTTGGGTTTCATCGAAACTCCTTATCGTATTGTACGTGACGGTATTGTTACTGCGGAAATCGAATTCCTTTCAGCCGAAAAAGAAGATATGAAAATCATCTGCCCTGCATCATCTCCATTAGATGAAAATAACAGGATAGTTGGTGAAAAAGTAAGAGCAAGAAAATCAGGTGACTTCGTATTAGTTGACCCGTCTGAGGTTGACTATGTTGACGTTTCGACTGACCAAATCACAAGCCCTGCATCATCTTTGATTCCTTTCCTCGAACATGACGATGCAAACCGTGCCTTGATGGGCTCAAACATGCAACGTCAAGCAGTGCCACTTTTGCGTCCGGCGGCTCCTGTAATTGGAACCGGTATGGAAGCACGTGTAGCAAAAGATTCGAGAACTTTGATGCTTGCCGAAGAAGATGGTATCGTCGAATACGTCAGTGCAGAAATGGTTCGTATCCGTTACGAAGATAACAGGTCTGACATTGACAAAATGCTGAATTTCGACCGCAAAGAAGTTGTAACTTATAGATTGTTGAAATTCTTCAGAACTAACCAAGATACTTGTATCAACCAAAGACCAATCGTTTCCGCAGGTCAAAGAGTAGTCAAAGGGCAACCTATTACTGACGGCGCTTCGACAGACCAAGGCGAATTAGCTTTGGGACAAAACGTTATGGTTGCATTCATGCCTTGGCGTGGTTATAACTTTGAAGATGCGATTATCATCTCACGTAGAATGGTAGCCGAAGACATCTTCACATCTATTCATATCGAAGAATTCACTCTTCAAGTCCGTGATACAAAACGCGGCGAAGAAGAGTTTACCCGCGAAATTCCGAATGTAAGCGAAGAAGCAGTTAAAGACTTAGACGAAACAGGGATAATCAGAGTCGGCGCTAATATCCAAGAAGGCGATATTCTTATCGGTAAAATCACTCCAAAAGGTGAAACTGACCCGACTCCTGAAGAAAAATTATTGCGCGCTATCTTTGGTGACAAAGCCGGCGACGTTAAAGACGTTTCGCTTAAAGCTACTCCCGGATTAAAAGGTGTTGTAATCAATACTAAATTGTTTACTCGCAGATTAGTAACAATGGATAAGGACACTCGCGCATCAGAGAAAAAACGTCAAGAAATGATTAATAAGATGGAAAAAGAAACCATCAAAAAATTGGACGACGAATGTGTAAACAGAGTTTCAGTCCTAATTGACGGCGAAAAATTGCTCGGTTTGAGATTAGTAAACGGTGTCACTGTTTTCAGAGCAGGACAAAAAGTTACTATCAAAGATGTTGTTGGTGCTTATTCCGAAGGCTTACTAAAGCCCGAATTAATCACAGACGACGAACCGATTTTATCCGATGATGTCAAAAATGACCTACTCATCAACATGCTTTCTAACTTTTTATCGAAACGTAAAGATGAGCAAGCTAAATTCAGAGCAGAAAAAAATAAATTAGCTGCCGGAGACGAACTCCAACCCGGAATTCTTCAGATGGCTAAAGTTTATGTTGCTAAGAAACGTAAATTGCAAGTCGGTGATAAAATGGCTGGACGACACGGTAACAAGGGTATCGTATCAAAAATCGTTGCTCCCGAAGACATGCCGTTCATGGCTGACGGAACTCCTGTGGATATCGTATTGAATCCGCTTGGCGTACCTTCACGTATGAACTTGGGGCAGTTGTACGAAACCGCTCTCGGATGGGCAGGTAATAAATTAGGTCTGCACTTTGCAACCCCGATTTTCGATGGTGCAACATGGGATCAAGTTGGCGATTATCTCGAAAAAGCAGGTCTTCCACGCGATGGTAAGACTTACCTTTATGATGGACGTACCGGCGATAGATTCGATATGAAGATTACTATCGGTATCATATATATTCTTAAGCTCTCTCACTTGGTTGCAGATAAATTGCACGCTCGTTCGATTGGACCATATTCTCTTATCACCCAACAACCACTCGGCGGTAAAGCCCAATTTGGTGGTCAAAGACTTGGTGAAATGGAAGTGTGGGCACTCGAAGCTTACGGTGCTGCACATACTCTGCAAGAAATGATTACGGTCAAATCTGATGACGTCCAAGGTAGAGCGCGTATGTACGAATCAATCGTGAAGGGCGATAATATGCCCGACCCGAACATCCCCGAATCATTCAACGTATTGATTCGCGAATTACAAGGCTTGTGCCTTGAAGTACATATTGAGTAGAATAAATTACAACGACAAAAATTAATAATAAATATAAGGGAGATTTATAATGCAACCATTGCAAATCCCGAGAAGAGGATTCCGAAAGATTTCTATCAAAATCGCCTCGCCGGATGATATATTAAATCGTTCACATGGCGAAGTCACTAAACCGGAAACTATCAATTATCGGTCGTTTCGTCCTGAAAAAGATGGGCTTTTTTGCGAGAAAATCTTCGGTCCTATACGCGATTGGGAATGTGCCTGTGGCAAATACAAACGTATTCGCTACAAAGGTATAGTTTGTGACCGATGTGGTGTCGAGGTTACTCAGAAATCTGTGCGCCGCGAACGCATGGGGCACATCCAATTGGCTGTTCCTGTCGTCCACATTTGGTTCTTACGCAGTTTGCCAAGCAAAATTAGTGCAGTTCTCGGTATGCCTACTAAGGATATCGAAAGAATTGTTTACTACGAATCTTATGCTGTGGTCAGACCGGGCAATACCCAACTGCAACCGCGTGATTTATTGACTGAAGAACAATATTTGGACATCGTTGAGAATTTGCCGAAAGACGAACTTGATTTAGATTTCGACGACAAAAACAAATTCTTAGCCCTTATTGGTGGCGAAGCCATCAAAGAATTACTCAAACAAGTCGAGCCCGAGCGTATGTACTACGAATTGAAAGCAAGACTGAAAGAAGAAACTTCACAACAGAAAAAAACTGAATTACTCAAACGTCTGCGTGTACTTGATGCATTCCGCTCAAGTATGAAAGGTGAATACCCTAATGAACCAAGTTGGATGGTATTGGATATAGTTCCTGTTACTCCTCCGGACTTGCGTCCACTTGTGCCGCTCGAAGGTGGTCGTTTCGCAACTTCCGACTTAAATGACCTTTACAGACGTGTTATCATCAGAAACAACAGACTCAAGCGCCTCATTGATATTCGCGCCCCTGAAGTTATCTTACGTAATGAAAAGAGAATGCTCCAAGAAGCAGTTGATGCGCTATTTGATAATAGTCGTCGCGCTGTCCGAAGCGAATCTCAACGTGCGCTCAAATCTCTTGCTGATACTTTGAAAGGTAAAACAGGTAGATTCCGCCAAAACTTGCTCGGTAAACGTGTTGACTATTCCGGTCGTTCGGTTATCGTCGTTGGTCCTGAACTTAAGATTCACGAATGTGGATTGCCTAAGGATATGGCGGTTGAATTGTTCAAACCTTTTATTATCAGAAAATTGATTGAAAGAGGTCACGTTAAAACTGTAAAAAGTGCCAAGAAAATGGTCGAACGCAAAACTAACGAAGTTTGGGATATTTTGGATAAAGTAATTGACGGGCATCCGGTATTACTTAACCGTGCCCCGACTTTGCACAGACTTGGTATTCAAGCGTTCCAACCACGTCTAATCGAAGGTAAAGCTATCCAATTACACCCACTTGTCTGTACAGCGTTCAACGCCGACTTTGACGGTGATCAAATGGCAGTTCACTTACCGATTAGCTTCGAAGCACAGTTAGAAGCTATGCTTCTTATTTTGGCACCTCACAATATCATGCACACTCAAAATGGAGACCCAATTGCGGTTCCATCGCAAGACATGGTTCTTGGTGTGTATTATTTGACAAAAATGAGACCCGGAAGTAAGGGCGAAGGCAGAGTATTTGCTTCTCCAGAAGAAGTAATTATTGCTTATGATTGCAATATTGTCGAATTAAATACTAAAATCAAAGTTCGTTATCGTGGCGAAATGATAGATACCACTGTCGGTAGAATCATTTTGAATGACATTGTCCCCGAAGAAATGGGCTATATCAATGAACTTCTTACTAAAAACAGACTTCGCCAATTAATCGGTAATTGCTTCCGCGCTGCCGGATTGGCTAAAACTGTAGAATTCCTTGATGATTTGAAAGAAATGGGATTTAAATATGCTACAAAAGGTGGGCTTTCGGTTAGTGTTGACGATGTTATCATCCCTGACGCTAAGAAAAGTATCATCACTAACGCCCAAAACAATATTGATAAATTTGAAGACGCATACCAAAACGGTGTTATTAGTGCCGGCGAACGTTACAACAAAATCATTGATACTTGGTCAACTGCCACTAACTTAGTTGCAGACCGTTTGTATAGTGAAATGCAACGTGATAAATCCGGATTTAACACATTTTGGATGATGTTGGATTCTAAAGCTCGTGGTTCTAAAGAGCAGATTCGTCAGCTTGCCGGAATGAGAGGTTTGATGGCTAAACCTAAGAAATCTTTGTCTGGTTCGACAGGCGAACTTATCGAAAACCCGATTATCTCGAACTTCAAGGAAGGTTTGTCTATCCTTGAGTACTTCATCTCAACTCACGGTGCTCGTAAAGGTCTTGCTGATACCGCACTTAAAACTGCCGATGCAGGTTACTTAACTCGACGACTTCATGACGTTGCTCAAGATGTAATTATTTCCGAATCTGACTGCGGTACAATTCGTGGTGTGGAAATGACTGCATTGAAAGACGGCGAGGAAATCAAAGAGCCTTTAGTAGAACGTATCATGGGCAGAGTTGCCCTTCGTGATGTGGTTGACCCACTTTCAGAAGAAATAATTTGTAAAGCTGCTCAAGTAATTGACGAAAAAGTTGCGTCTCAAATCGAAGCATCATCAGTCGAATCTGTTTTGATTCGTTCAGTATTGACTTGCGAATCCAGACGCGGTGTTTGTGCTAAATGTTACGGTCGTAATCTTGCTACAGGCAAAATCGTTGATACAGGCGAGGCAGTTGGTACAATTGCTTCACAGTCAATCGGTGAGCCGGGTACGCAGCTTACTCTTAGAACATTCCACACAGGTGGTACTGCTGCACTGGTTGCTTCGCAATCTTCTGTGCAAGCTAAATTTGATGGCGTTATCCAATTTGAAAATGTCAAATCTGTTAGTTACGAAGGCGACGAAGAACAAATCGTTTTGGCTACCAGCCGAAGCGGTATTGTAAATATCATTGATCCCGAAAGTAATAGAATTCTGACAAAATATGATTTGACCTACGGTGCTCAATTATTGGTCAGCAATGGCGAGGAAATCAAAAAAGGTAGCCAAATTTATTCTTGGGACCCATACAACACTACAATCTTGACTGAAATTGCAGGACGTGTTAAATATCGTGATTTGGTGTTGAATATCACTTATCGCGAAGTTCATGATGAGCAAACAGGTCACATTACAAAAATCGTAATTGATTCGAAAGACAAAACTAAAATTCCTACTATTGACATCATTGATGATGCAGGCGAAGTGCTACGTAGTTACAATATTCCGTCTAGAGCTCAGCTTAAAGTTGATAACGGCGAATTTGTCGGCGTCGGTACAGACCTTGTTAAGATTGCTCGTGACCGCGGTAGAACTCAGGATATCACAGGTGGTTTGCCTCGTGTAACTGAACTTTTCGAAGCACGTTCACCGCAAAACCCTGCCGTAATCAGCGATATTGACGGTATTGTATCATTCGACAGTCACAAACGTGGTCAACGTATCATCGTTGTTACTTCGCTTGACGGTAAAACTGTCATCGAATACGGCGTTTCAGTCGGTAAGCACATTTTAGTCCAACAAGAAGACTTTGTGCGTTCGGGCGACAGATTGACCGAAGGTTCGATTAATCCTCACGATATCCTTCGTATCAAGGGTGCAAACGCAGTCCAAGAATATCTTGTGAACGAAATTCAAGAAGTTTACCGTATGCAAGGTGTGAAAATCAATGATAAACACATCGAAGTTATCGTTAGACAAATGCTCCAAAAAGTAAAAATTGCCGATTCGGGCGATTCTGCATTCTTGGATAACGAAAATATTGACCGTATCAGATTTATTGACGAAAATCAGAAAATCAAATCAATGGTGGTCATCACTGATGCCGGCGACACTCAATTCATGGAAAATGAAATTGTACCTAAACGTAAAGTTCGCGAAGAAAACGCAAGCCGTGTCCAACATAGCTTACGCGAAGGCGAATATCGTCAGGCTGAACCTGCTATTTCCGAACCGATTTTGCTTGGTATTACTCAAGCATCGTTGACTACCGAAAGCTGGTTGTCTGCCGCATCATTCCAAGAAACTACACGTGTACTTTCAGATGCATCAGTTGCTGCTAAGGTTGACCATTTAATCGGATTGAAAGAGAATATCATTCTCGGACAATTGATTCCGGCTGGTACAGGATTGAGACATTACCAACAAATGACGGTTCATTCCGAAGTTGGTAATATTTTCGGCAGAAAAACTTACGGTACAGATGACGTTATTGCTCCGGCTTACGAAGCTGAACCAAGAGTGAAAAATCCTTCGCACGCTTAATTCGGTGCATGATTATTTATAAAAAACCGTTCCATATGGAGCGGTTTTTTTTTGTTTCAAATTCATATTATAAAGTATTTTTCGTAGTTTTGATTTAATTCGTAAGTCAAAAATTTAATAAATGAAATAAATCTTAAAAAGAGTAAAAAATGAGCCTTGTAATTTATATCAAAAGATTTTTGCCTTCGTGGGCAATCAATTTTCTAAAAAGTCTCAAACAGATTTTCAGAGATAAGAGTAATAGTGTCGATGATGCGCCGCCTGTGCCGCATTCCGCCAAGCAATCGGTAATAAGAAAGTATAAAAACCGCTACAAAATCAACAATCTCGTCGAAACCGGAACCTATTTGGGCGATATGGTCGAAGCTATGAGGGAAGAATTCACCACGATTTACTCTGTGGAATTGGATATGAAGTTATTCAAAATGGCAGAAAAACGATTCGCAAAATCCCCGCATATTACGATTTTGCAAGGCGATAGCGGCAAAGTGCTATATGATTTGGTGCCGAAGCTTAACGCTACGACATTGTTTTGGCTCGACGGCCATTATTCGCACGGTATAACAGCCAAGGGAGATACAGAATGCCCCATCTACGAGGAATTAGGAGCCATAGTCCAATCAAACTTCGGACATGTTTTGCTGATTGACGACGCGCATTGCTTCAACGGTATGGGCGATTACCCTACAATCGAAGCCTTGACGCAATTCATCAGCAAACACAAAAATATTAGCGAACAAATTATCGAGCACGACATCATCTGCATAGTTTTGGATTAACTAATGTCTTACATAGCCCACGAATTTATTCGTGGGTGAGGATTCATTTAACCACAAAGCATTCGCAAAGAACTCTAAGAGTTGTATTGGTCATTCTGAAGACGAAGTCGAAGAATCCATGCCTTTCAACCTTGATTAATTCATCCGATGACTTCGAGTTCACAAGTGCAGCAAATTTGTATGAGATAATTCATCGGTTGATTCCAAGTCATCGGATGAATATTGAGACAACCATTTGATTAGGGTGTTCCTGTATTTATTTTCTCTTTAGAACCTTAAAATATAAAAATGCTTATGAAAATTGTCCAATTTCAAGTTTTATCGTATATTAGTTAAGTACGAATTTAACAAATTCTAGATTTATGTGAAGTGAGCTTATTAACAATGCTTAGGAGTCATAGATGAAGTATTTATCTACATTTTTTACTATCTTTTTGATATTTTCAATTAATGCCTTGAGTTCGATTTACCACGTTAAAATAGATGGCAGCGATGAAAACAGTGGTTTAACTTGGAATGAACCCTTTCTAACTTTGCAGAAGGCTCTTGATATGGCTGAAGATGGTGACCAAATATGGGTTGCCGAAGGAATCTACAAACCTACATATGATTACGGATTGAACATTGGAGAGCAGGGCAAGCATTTTAAATTGAAGCCCGGAGTCGGTTTATTTGGTGGTTTTTCTGCAGATGGAGTGCCAACTTTCGAAGATAGAGACCACTACTTGTATCAGACGATTCTATGTGGCGATTTGAATGACGATGACTATTGGAACGAGTCCGAAATGATGTGGGAAAACCGGGAAGATAATTGTTTTCATGTATTTTACATGCCTGATTTTTTAAATTTAAACGCTCAAAACGTTTTAGATGGTTTTGTAATCAGAAACGGGCATGCACTGAAAACAGATGAAAATGAAAACCCTTTTTTTGGGCTTGGAGGTGGAATATTTATAATGGACAACATTCTACGTATAAATAATTGTATATTCAAGCATAACTTTGCCAATTATGGTGGTGCAATTGGAGTTTTTCATGACAGTAGAAGTCCGGGAAATGCAAAATTGGATTTGTATAATTCAATGGTTATTGATAACATTGCATTAATTCACGGCGGTGGTATGGAAATATTTGCCGATGTCAAATTAGTAAATTGTGTTATAGCACGTAATCGAGCTATAGAAGGTCTTGGTGGCGGTATTGATGCCTCTTTCGTTCCGTTTAAAACTTGTAGTCTATCTATCTACAATTGTACTATCACAGAGAATACAGCGTATAATGGTGGTGGTGGTCTTTGTTTAGAGTCGCAAGATACACAAGGTCTGGAGTTACCTACAGGCGATGTTGCTATTCTCAATTCTATAATTTCTGGTAATATTTGTATCCGTTTTAGTGCAACTGATGAAATTTATGGAGTTTATCTCAATTCATTAGGTGAAGAATTAACAGGAAAAGTTTATATTAATTACTGTATTTTAGGTGATGGCTATCAATCCTCTGAAGATAATTATATTGTAGTTTCAAATACCTCAAACCAAACCCCGAAATTTGTCGGAACAGGGGAGCATCCATACATGATACAGCAGACCTCACCTTGCTTAGATGCCGGGTCGTCAATTCCATTACATGCAAATAATGAGCCTTTCGACATCCGTGGTTCAAAATTTCCACGAAAATTGAACGGTCTTGATGGAACAGAAGGGACTATTGACATTGGCGCCTATGAATTCAACGTACATCAAGATCCTGTCTCAGTCAAAGAATTTGATATTGCTTTTGGTTTATATCCCAACCCGGCAACGGAATATATTACAATTACGAAACCTTCCGAAGGTTTCGAACCTTCGGAAGGTTCTGAAATCAAAATCATCAACACTTTAGGCGAATGTGTGATGACGGTAGAGACACAGCACGCCGAGTCTCTTCAAAGAATTGACGTTTCACATCTTCCGCCAGGAGTCTATTTCCTCCGAATTGGCGACAAAACCCGGAAGTTTGTGAAAGTCTGAACTATGATTTTTTTGATTAAAATGATTTTGATGATTATATTTTGTGTTTGTATTAATCATACCAATCACCAAAATCATACGAGTCATAGTTCAGACAACCCTGGCAGGTTTGGCACATTTACATTGTCAATTTTTCTCACACACAATTAAATTCGTGGGCTATATTTGTAAATGTATTTCAGGACAAGATTTAGGACGAGACATAGCGCAGGCAAATCAATTTGCATTTTTCAAGTCTTATTAGTAAGTTTGTAGAGTTTGCGTTTAATGAAATAATGATTTGCTAATTTGATTTTATCACAAAATACTGAAGTAGATGAGCAAAAAAGAGTCCATACAAATATTTGAGAACAAACAAGTCCGCACAGTTTGGGATGCCGAACAAGAGAAGTGGTATGTTTCTGTCATAGATGTGATTGCTGTATTGACCAATAGTCCAAATGCAAGAAAGTATTGGAGTGTGCTCAAAACAAGGCTAAAAGCTGAGGGTAGTCAGTTGGCTACAAATTGTAGTCAACTGAAAATGCAATCTGCAGATGGTAAATATTACAAAACCGATGTAGCCGACACCGAGCAACTATTTCGCTTGATTCAAAGCATTCCCTCACCTAAAGCTGAACCTTTCAAACTATGGCTGGCACAGGTGGCATCCGAAAGATTAGATGAAATGCAAGACCCTGAGTTGAGCATTGACAGAGCTTTGGAGCAGTATCTAAAATTGGGTTACAGCGAAAGTTGGATTAACCAACGTTTAAAAAGTATTGAAATACGCATAGAGTTAACCGACGAATGGAAAAACAGAGGTTTGAAACAAGGACAGCAATTTGCAACACTCACCGATATCATCACAAAGGCATGGGCAGGCAAAACAACCAAAGAATATAAGGTTTTCAAAGGCTTAAAAAAGGAAAATCTTCGAGACAACATGACGAATACTGAGTTGATTCTGAATATGCTTGCAGAGGCTTCTACTAAAGATATTTCAGTAGCAGTGCAACCCAAAGATTTTGAAGAAAGTAAAAAAGTAGCATTGCAAGGTGGAAATGTAGCCAAAGTAGCGCTCAAAGAATTAGAATCTAAAACAGGGAAAAAAGTTATAAGTAAACTGAATGCTAAAGCGGTATTGGGAATTGAGCAAACTAAGATGAAAAAAGATGAATAAAAATTATTATCACCAACCAGTCTGCTTCGCATCTTTCGCCGGGAATCTATTTTTGTGAAAGTCTGAACTATGATTTTTTTGTCTGAACTATGATTTTTTTGATTAGAATGATTTTGATGATTACATTTTGTGATTGTATTATTCATTCCAATCACAAAAATCATACAAATCATAGTTCAGACAGTTCTATCAATCTTTCGGCGAATCAATCTTATATCCGAATTTCTTTTCGATTGTTTTTCCTGCCGGAATATTGACCTTCCAAGTCAGGAATCCCTTTTCCTTATTCACTTCAGCACCTGAAGTCTCAATCAAATCCACTTCGATTTTTTCGTGAGTTGAAACAGGGAATTGGTCTTCGATTGTCATTTTTATTTCAGATTTGCGATTATTTTTGGCTGTAATCACGTATCCGTATGCCTTAACCACATTGCTGCTGAAGAACTTGGTTTCGGTCATGTCCTCGACGATTTCCCGTTTGAGCACTATGCTTTTGTCTCTACCGAGCGAAATTGACAGCGAATCATCGGTAGATTGCGGATTAATCATAGTCTTGCCGATGTATGTATTTTCAAAATAGATGTAAGATTCGCCCGGGAGCAAGTTCAATTTGCCCCAATCGGAAACTTTTGCAACCAAAAAGGCATCGGTGTCAAGCTTGGGGGCGCAATAATACTCGTAAGTAGCGGGCACATCCACCTCGTTTAATGTAATGCTTTGCTTCCGATTGTCAGATTTGATTGAATATTTGCTGCTTGGGTTAAATTCCACAGTCATATATTTGTTATCAACGAAACCGAGTTCAATTCCATCTACCATCATCGTTTTCTCTTCAGCTCTGCTGCCACGAATTGTATTTGCTGATTGGTCCAAAGTCAGCGGAGATGATGATTCAAAATCAATTTTTTGTCTATCCAAGCGCAGATACCATGGATATAGTACCGGCATCTCATTGTTCAAGTTTGGGTTTCTGGTGGATAGCACCAACGATACATCTTTCCAATCTCTGCCGGTGCCCTGCCACACGTTCGCTTTATATGAAAGCAGCAAAGGCGAGGAAATATCCTTGAATTTTAGTTCGTAATTTGGCACCCATCCGGCAGAAGGAGTGAAGGTATTCAGCTCTAAATTGATATTGCCGTCAATCTCGCTACTCAAAACGGCAATTATTTGATAATTTTGAAGTGTCTTTTTAGTTGCTTCGTATTCTGCGATTTTTTTATTGAGTCGTACTAAATCCTTACCATAGTCGCTATTTTTTTCCTGAAAATTCAAGATTTCTTTCCTGATTTCAGTAACCCGTTTGTTGTAATAAGCGGCTAATGCCGTCAATTCCTGAATTGTAGCGCCCTTCTCGGTTTCGGGATGCAATTTGAAACCTGAAATCATGAGGTCTTCGCCTTGCAATACTGAGATATTATTATTCACATCTCTGATTAAATAGTTCAAAGTCTTGATACTGTCTCGCAGCGCTATAATATTCTTGGGCTCAATCTGCTCTTCGATTGGGATATTTTCCATCTGGAAATCGGTAGACATTACCGATGTGGAAGCGCCCGTAGATAGGCGAATTGAATTGGCGTCAATAAACGAGGGCATGGAATCAATATAAATTATGTTTGTCCCTTTTTTGACATTAGCTTTCAAACTCATTGCCAAATTTGCACCGCTTTGAAATACTGTAATTTTGTCGGGAGTCCCAGCGACATGAACTTCATGTTGCGAGAAAACTGAAACGAATTGTGCCATGAACACAATCAAAATCGCTAAGATTTTCATAATAAAGCCTTTAAATATTTTCATCAATTAAGAACGTTTCGCAAAATCAAAAGTAACAAGAAAAACGCAACATTTGGGGCAATGAATTATTAAACAAAAAAAAAAGAGGCTGTTTCCAGCCTCTAATAAAAATTCAAATTAAAATATATGATTATTTGATTTCCCACCATTCATCGCCGCGCATAAGGTCGTCTAAGTTGCCTTCGCCTTTGCGTTCGATTAAATCGTTGATTTGCCAAGTAACTTTTTGGTCGTAAGTTGGCTTCGATTCTGCATAAATGACACCCATCGGACGTGGCAATTCGGGATTGAATGACATATCGGACAAAATTAGTGCTAATGTGGAGTCTTGCTCGTTATGAACAATCACATCGTTCACTGAATATGTGCCTTCATCGAAATTGACCACTTTTGGTTTGTAGCCATCCATGATGATACCTAATTCGTTTTTGAAGCCAAAAACGAGTGGTTTGCCGTGTTCAAGGTTGATTGTGCTTGTTGGGCGAGTTTCTTTGCGAGTGTATTCGTCGAAAGCACCGTCATTGAAGATCACACAATTTGCATAAATTTCTACAAATGAAAATCCTTTATGTTGCGCTGCTCTTTGGAACAGGTGCTTCATGTGCGAAGGATTATTGTCATATCCGCGAGCTACAAATGTAGAGCCCGAGCCCAATGCCAATGATGATGGGTTGAACGGGTCGTCTAATACACCGAATGGTGACGATTTCGTCTTTTGACCAACGCGTGAAGTAGGGGAGAACTGCCCTTTTGTGAGCGAATAAATTTCGTTGTTGAACATAATCACGTTGATATCAACATTTCTGCGAGAAGCATGAATCAAGTGATTGCCACCAATACTCATACAATCGCCATCGCCTGTTGCCACCCAAACCGATAAATCAGGACGAGCTACTTTCAAACCGGAAGCTACTGCTAATGCACGCCCGTGTATTGAATGGAAACCGTAAACGTCCATATAGTAAGGGAAACGACTCGAGCAGCCAATTCCGGAGACGAATACGATTTTTTCCTTAGGGACGCCGATATCGGGCATAATTCTTTGGACTTGTGATAAAATCGAGTATCCACCACAGCCGGCGCACCAACGTACATCAATATCCGCTTTGAAATCTTTGGGAGTGTATTGCGGTATTTCGCCGTATTCTTTATGTATCAATAAATCAAGTTGAGTTGTCATTTTGAGACTCCTTCGGAAAGTAATATTTCTTCAATTTTATTGGCAATTTCTTCTGCTGTAAAAGTATTTCCCTGAACTTTGTTCAGACCAATGATAGGACGCATGTATTTGTATTGTAGCAATATTTTGAGCTGCCCGAGATTCAATTCAGGAACAAGAATTTGCTTGAAATTACCAAAAATTTCACCCAAATTTGCAGGCAAAGGATTGAGGTATTTCAAGTGTACGTGAGAAATCTTCACGTCCTTTTCTCTGAGCGATGCCAAAGCATTTCTTGCCGAGCCCCAAGTACTGCCCCAAGTCACAAGTAGTAATTCTCCGCTTTCATCACCATCTACAACTAAATCGGGAATATCTTGAACGATTCTTTCGACTTTTTCGGCGCGAATTTCGCACATTCTTTGGTGATTCATCGGGTCATGAGATACTAAGCCTGTGATATTGTCTTTTTCCAATCCGCCGATTCTATGTTCCAATCCGGGCGTGCCTGGCACTGCCCAAGGGCGAGCCAAAGTTTCAGGATCGCGTTTGTACGGAGCGTAAGTTTCTTTATCTGTTGCAAATTTAATACTTATGTCAGGGAGTTCATCTAATGACGGGACTTTCCATGCTTCTGAGCCTTGTGCAATGTAACCGTCGCTAAGCAAAATAACAGGAGTCATATATTTGATTGCAATTCTTGCTGCTTCGATAGTCATATCAAAACAATCAGTTGCTGTACTTGCTGCAAGGACAGGGATTGGAGCTTCGCCATGGCGACCCCAAAGTGCCATTAACAAATCGGATTGCTCAGGCTTCGTAGGCAAACCTGTACTCGGACCGGCTCTTTGAACATCAACAACAACTAATGGCAATTCGAGCATTACTGCAAGACCCATTGCTTCAACTTTGAGAGAAAGCCCGGGACCGCTTGTTGTAGTAGCTGCTAATGCTCCACCATAGGAGGCGCCGATTGCCGATGTAATACCTGCGATTTCGTCTTCCATTTGCATATGCTTTACGCCATATTGCTTATATCCGGAGATGAAATGCAAAATTTCAGTTGCAGGAGTGATAGGGTAGGAGCCTAAGAATAATGGTAATCCTGCTCTATTTGCAGCTACTGCCAAACCTAATGCTACTGCGTTATTGCCTGTAATGTTGCGATAGATTCCTTTGCGCAAATCTGCCGCTTTAACTATGTAGCGAACAGCCAAATCTTGACCCATTGCGCCGAAATTATAACCCGCTTTGAATACTTTTAAGTTTGCATCACGAATTGTTTCGTTTTTGGCAAATTTCTTATTGAGCCAAAGCTGAGTTGGTTCCAATGGTCTGTCGAACAACCAATATGCCAGACCAAGTGCGAAAAGATTTTTCGTACGGTCTATCATTTTTGGCGGTAAATCAAAATCTTCGAGTACTCTGCGTACTTGTTCGTTTATGTCGTATGCAAAAACCTGGTAATCTGCAAGGCTACCGTCTTCGATAGGATTACTTTCGTACTTTGCCAATTTAAGATTCTTATCCTTAAATCCGGCTTTATTCAAAAGTAAAATACCGTGTTTCTTGACATCTTTCAAATTTACTTTGAGAGACGCTGCATTCATAGCCACAAGCACATCTATTTTATCTCCAGGGGTGTTTGTATTTGATGCACCAAAATGAACTTGATATGCACTAACGCCATATAAAGTTCCTTCGGGAGCCCTGATTTCTGACGGGTAATCAGGAAAGGTGTTAACGATGTTACCCATTTCAGCGGAAGTATCCGAGAATTGAGTACCTGTCAGCTGCATGCCATCACCGGAGTCGCCGGCAAATCGAATTACAGCTTTTTCGACTTCTACAAATTGCTGTTCCATGTCAAACTTTTTAATTTTTTAAACAAGCAAATAACTTAACTTCTAATATAACTGTCGAGCAATGTATTTGCATTGGTCGCAAAAATTTTGTCATTCTTACCAAAAAGATGATAAGAATGACAATTATACATTGCTATTTACAAATTTAATCAATAATTCAATACGTAATTATTCAAAGCTTTCATATATTGGGCTCTTTCGTAAGAACTTGGGTCAGGAATATTGAGTTGGCTCATACTTCCTTGCATTTGCATTATTGATTCGTATTCATGTTCTGTCATCCATTCTACCATTTCTTCTTCGATATCTTTGATGTAATCTACACCATAGCGTAGTAATGTAGAGCAAAGCATAGTAACGTTAGCTCCAACGAGCATCATTTTGATTACATCTTCGCCATAGTGGATGCCACTTGTAGCAGCGAGGTCGGAGAATATTCTACCTTTGAGTATCGCAATCCATCTCATCGGCAAACGCAAATCAGTTGGGTTGCTCAATATTATATGTGGCTCTACTTCGAGTTCTTCCAAATTAATATCGGGTTGGTAGAAGCGATTGAATAGGACAAGTGCGTCTGCACCTGCTGTATCAAATCTTTTAGCCATATTTGCCATATTCGAGAAAAATGGGCTAAGTTTGAGTGCTACAGGAACGCTGACTGCTGCTTTCACAGATCTCAGGATTTCCACATAATCGTTTTCGATTTCTGCACCTGTTTTGTCCAAATCGGTAGGAATATTGTAAATATTCAATTCGATAGCATCAGCACCGGCTCCTTGCATTTGCTTTGCAAAGTCAGTCCATCCACCCACTGTAGTGCCGTTAATACTGGCGATTACAGGGATTTTCACGCTTTCTTTTGCTTTGCGAATGAGTTCGAGATATTCGTCCGGACCAAGATTGTAGTCACTTTGATCGGGGAAATAGCTCAATGATTCCGCAAAGGCTTCTGTGCCTTGTGTGGTATGATAATAAAGTTCCTTTTGGTCGAATTTGATTTGCTCTTCGAATATTGAATACATCACGAGAGCTGAAGCGCCGGCATCTTCGATTTTCTTTATGCCGTCCAAAGTTCTTGATAATGGCGAAGCAGATACAACAAGTGGCGACTTAAGAGTCATGCCCATGTATTTTGTTTTCAAGTCCATAATTTACTCCAATTAAATTTTTTAATTTTCAATAGAATTATAGAAGCGGATTGCTCCGCTTCCGGATTTATTTTTGCTCTTCAACAGGAGCATTAGTACGTTCAGCCATGAATTTATATTTAGCGAATCTTTCGTTCACTTGTTCTTGCGCAGTTTTGAATAAAACTTCTGCTACTTTGGGGTTGCTCTTCATCAACATTTGGAATCTGCCTTCGCTTTGCATAAACTCACGAACGCCAATTTTGGGTTGTTTCGAATCCAAAATCAACGGATTTTTACCTTCGTCAACTAAATTCGGATTGTATCTGTAAAGTAACCATTGTCCCGAATCTACCGCAAGTTTGTGTTGTGCAAGTGGACGGCTCATATCAATACCGTGAGCGATACAATGACTATAAGCAATGATTATCGAAGGACCATCGTGAGCTTCAGCTTCCAAGAATGCTTTCAAAGTATGCTCGTCTTTAGCGCCGAAGGCAACTGATGCCACGTAAACGTTGCCGTAAGCCATCGCCATCGAACCTAAATCTTTCTTCTGAGTTGCTTTGCCACCGGCTGAGAATTTCGCTACAGCACTTAATGGTGTTGATTTTGAAGTCTGACCGCCGGTATTTGAATATACTTCGGTATCGAGAACTAAAATATTCACATTTTTGCCGGATGCCAATACGTGATCTAATCCACCGTAACCGATGTCATAAGCCCAACCGTCGCCACCGACAATCCATACGCTCTTCTTGACTAAATAATCCGAAACTGTTACTAATCTCTTAGCCAATGGGTCATCAATTTTGCTTAATTTTTCTTTTAATAATTCAACTTTAGCTCTTTGGTCTGCAATTTCTTGCTCATTCTTTTGGCTTGCATTTATCAATTCATGTACAAAATCTGCGCCTAATTCATCTGTCAATTTTTCGAGTAAAAATACTGCTACGTCTTTTTGTTTGTCAATTGCTAATCTGTAACCAAGACCAAATTCGGCGTTATCTTCAAATAATGAATTTGACCAAGCCGGACCTCTGCCATCCAAGTTCTTAGCCCAAGGAGTAGTAGGCAAATTACCACCGTAGATTGATGAGCAGCCTGTTGCATTTGCTACGATTGCTCTATCGCCGAATAATTGCGACATCAATTTGATATATGGTGTTTCGCCGCAGCCTGCACAAGCGCCCGAGAATTCGAATAATGGGAGTAGCACTTGTTGGCTTCTGATATTATTGATATTGACTTGAGTTCTGTCAAGGTCGGGAATTTGCAAGAAGAAGTCCCAATTTTCCGATTCAGGTTGACGTAATGGAATTTGATGTTCCATATTTAATGCTTTCAAGCTGACATTGGATTTGTTTTTCGCAGGGCAAACTTCGACACAAACGCCACAACCTGTACAATCTTCGGGAGCTACTTGTATAGAATATTTCCAGCCGTTAGCTTTCCAATTTTTATCTTTAGCATCAGTATATTTGAATGTTTCAGGAGCATTTTCTAGATATTTCGGGTCGTAAACTTTGATTCTGATTGTTGCATGAGGACATACAAAGGCGCATTTGCCGCATTGTGTACATGTGTCCATATCCCATACCGGAATTTCGAGTGCAATATTGCGTTTTTCCCATTTTGCAGTATCTGTCGGGAAAGTACCATCTTGAGGGAATGCACTGACAGGTAGAAAGTCGCCATTTCCGGCAATAATCTGACCCAAAACGTCATGAACAAATGCAGGTGATTTGGCAGATACAGGAGCGTGAATGTCAAAGTTGCTTGTGGCATCATTCGGAACTTGAATTTCATGTAAGTTTTCGAGTGTGTTATCAACTGCTTGGATATTCATTGCCACAATTGCTTCGCCTTTTCTGCCGTAAGTTTTGCGGATAGAATCTTTGATTGCCGAGATTGCTTCTTCGCGAGGCAAAACACCCGAAATTGCGAAGAAACATACTTGCATCACAGTATTGATTCTGCGTCCCATACCGCTTTGTTCGGCTACTGTTTGTGCATCTATTGCATATAACTTAATTTTCTTTTCAATAATCTGTTTTTGCTGTGATTTCGGTAAGCTGTCCCATACTTCATTCATAGGTACCGGTGTATTAACTAAGAATACGCCGCCCGGACGAAGATTTTTGATCATATCGAATTTTTCGAGAAATACTGTTTGGTGACAGCCGATGAAATTAGCTGTAGAAATCAAATAAGGGGCTCTGATTACGTCAGGTCCAAATCTTAAGTGAGATACTGTAACGGCTCCGGCTTTTTTGGAGTCATACACGAAGTAGCCTTGAGCGTAATTATCTGTGTTTTCGCCAATGATTTTAATCGAATTTTTGTTTGCACCGACTGTGCCGTCCGAACCAAGTCCGTAGAACATTGCTCTAACAACGTTATCGGCTTCAATATCGAAATTCGGGTCGTAATCAATGCTTGTAAATGTAACGTCGTCGTTGATACCGACTGTGAAATTGTTTTTAGGTTTGTCGGCTGCCAAATTATCGTAAACACCTTTTACCATAGCAGGTGTAAATTCTTTTGAAGATAAACCGTATCTACCACCGATTACTTTCGGCATCTCTTTAATATTACCATAACCCAATTCGAGTCCTTGATTCAAACCAAAAACTACGTCCAAATATAAAGGTTCAGCAGGAGCGCCCGGTTCTTTTGTTCTGTCAAGCACAGCAATTTTCTTAACTGTAGCGGGTAATGCTTCCAACATGCGTTTGAAATCAAATGGACGGAATAGGCGAATTTTCAACATTCCGACTTTGCGTCCTTGCTTATTCAAAGTTTCAACAGTAGATTGTACTGTTTCGCAACCTGAAGCCATCAAAATGACAACTTCTTCAGCATCCGGAGCGCCGACGTATTCGAATAATTTATAATATCTTCCGGTCAAATCACCAAATTCGTTCATAACATCTTGAACTATATCGGGACATGCTTGGTAGAATTTGTTGATTGTTTCGCGATTTTGGAAAAACACGTCCGGATTTTGAGCAGTTCCGCGAAGAACAGGTTTGTCCGGTGTTAAGCATCTGTTGCGATGAGCTTGAACTAAGTCATCGGTAATCAATTTTTTCATTACTTCATCAGGGATAACTTCAATTTTTGAAACTTCGTGTGAAGTTCTGAAGCCGTCAAAGAAATGAAGGAAAGGAATTCGTGAACGAAGTGTTGACGCTTGTGAAATTAACGCAAAGTCCATAACTTCTTGAACAGAGTTAGCACCCAAAAAGGCAAAGCCTGTTCCGCGTGCAGCCATAATATCACTATGGTCGCCAAAAATCGAAAGTGCATGCGTCGCCAAAGAGCGAGCAGTTATATTGAAAACAGTCGAGGTTAGCTCGCCTGCAATTTTGTACATGTTAGGAATTTTGAGAAGCAAACCTTGAGAAGCAGTAAATGTAGTGGTGAGTGCACCGGCTTGTAATGAGCCATGAACAGCACCGGCGGCTCCGCCTTCACTTTGCATTTCGCATACTTCAGGAATATTGCCCCATATGTTCTTATAGCCTTTCGAAGCCCATTCGTCAGCCCATTCGCCCATGTTGGACGAAGGTGTAATAGGATAGATGGCACATACTTCGTTTACGCGGTACATTACATAGGCGGCGGCTTCGTTGCCGTCTATAGTTATAAACTCTCTTTCTTTCATACTAATACCTTTATTCAATCTGTAAAGTTTATATTTCAATTATGATATTTATTTCATAATTTGTTCAATAATCTTTTATAAAAGTACGAAATATTTCTTTATTCTAAATAAAAATATTGTATAAGTCGTTATATTTTAATGAGTTAATGAGCCATCGCTAAAGTAAATGTTAGCTATGTATAAGATAAAATTTAGCATCAATTTAAATAATATTAACACAAACCAAATATTCGTGAAACTTTTTCTTAAAATAATTGTTTATAAACTATAAACCAGTGCAAAAGATAAATTATTTTTTGCGTTTTTGAAATTTTTATACTTTTTACATATTTAGATGACAAGACTTACATATGACTACTTTTGCATATACGGACAAACAATATTTGGATAAGAATAGTATTACCAATTTACAATAATTGATTATAAATTAATCATAATACAAGGCAAACGAAATTTAATTTATTTACAAATTAAGGATATATAATATGAAAAAAGGCAACCCCTTTACACGATTCTCCATTCCCATAGTATTAATTGTTTTTTTTATGTGGTTTGGGGCAGAAGTTTACTCTAGGAATGGAGGTAGTGGCATTTCAGGATTGACAGCAACAAATTCTTCCGGATGCTATTGCCATGGTTCTTCATCAAGTAGCTCAACAACTTTGCAAGCTACAAGTTCAACAGGTAGTTTTAAGTTTAGTCCGGACCAAGAAGTGGATTTTGTTGTTAGGGTAACTAACTCAAATCAATCCGCAGCCGGTGTTAATATAGCTGTTAAGACTACCGAAACCGGCTCTACAAACGCCGGTACTCTAAGTTTTGCTACAGGTTCGGGTTTAAGATCTGAATCAAGCGAACTTACTCACTCATCACCCAAGTCATTTGGTGAATTGACGTATGCTGAATTTGAATTTACATGGAAGGCTCCCACTACTCCGGGGACTTATTATCTAAGGGCAATCGGTAATGCAGTAAACGAAAGTGGCAACACTAGTGGGGACTTATGGAATTGGATGACTCCACAAACTCTTATTGTGGCAGGTGCAACGGTAACTGCCCCAACAAGCTCGTCCACCTGGTGCGCCGGAACTACTCAAGAGATTAAGTGGACTCAATCCGGAATTGATAATCTTAAAATTGAGCTTTCTTCCAATGGCGGTTCATCATTTCCTACGGTGATTGCTAATAGTGTCAGCGCTTCATCAGGCTCATATAATTGGAACATTCCGTCTGATTTAGCATCCGGCGTACAATATCAGATTCGTTTGACAGATGTAACTGATGCTAATATCTCGGGTAAATCAAGTAGCTTCACTATCGCAGGTCCTGCATCAATTACTGCTCAACCAACAGATGTGACTGTTTGCGAACAACAATCTGTTACCTTGACAGCAACAGTTACAGGTAGCGTTGAATCATATGAATGGCGAAAAAATGGAACAGCTGTTCCAAATTCGAACTCTGCTACGCTAACAATAAGTTCCGCTACAATGCAAAGTGCGGGTGATTATGTTTTAGTCATTACACCTGATTGCGGCACCCAAATCACAAGTAGCACTGCGAAACTGATTGTAAACGAAAATGCTAAAATCACTCAGCAACCTTCAGGAGTAGAAACTTGTGCCGGAAGTGATGTAGAGATTATAATCAAATCTGCAGGTTTGAATAAAACAGTAGAATGGTTCAAAGGCGCTCAGTTGATTACAGGTCAAAGTGGAGATACATTGAAATTGTTTAGCATTTCAAGCTCCGATGCCGGTAGTTATACTGCAAAGGTAACAGCAGATTGTGGCTCGGCAGTTACAAGCGTTCCTGCAGTCGTGGCTTTGGGCGCAAGTGCTGAGATAACGTCTCATCCACAAAGCAAAGCAATTTGCGAGAATCAAGAATTGAAGCTTTCAGTTGTTGCTATGGGAAGCGGTATAAGTTACCAATGGAAAAAGAATGGTGTTGATATCACTGATGCTGTGAATGCTACTTATGTTATTTCAGCCTTCCAAGCCTCTGATGCCGGAAATTATCAAGTAGTCGTTCAAGGCACTTGTGGCGATGCTGTTGAATCTTCAGTTGCAAATGTAACTATGAATTCGTTTCCTGTGATTTCGACTCAGCCAAGTTCAAAAACTGTCGCTGCGGGAGAAATGGTCGAACTCACAGTGCTTGCAACAGGAAGCGATCTCGAATATCAATGGTACCATAATGATACTGAATTAGTCGGTAAAACTGCCGCTACTTTGAGCATTGCAAGCGCCGCAACAACAGATGCCGGTTCTTACTATGTCAATGTTACAAATGATTGCGGAACGGTCAAATCATCTGTTGTTACTGTTACGGTAGATGTAATTGCAGATGGAAAATTATCACTTTCGACTCAAACTTATGATTTGGGAATTATCGAGATTAACAAGAATCACCAATTTACAATCGTTGAATTAGTCAGAAACGTAGGCAGTAAGCCAATTTTGATTAATGAACTTGTCATGGAAGATGATTTAATGGACGGAACTATGACAATCAACTTCCCTGTTCCACAGGAATTAGGAGCCGGTGAAAGAGCCGAATTGTCAGTTGATGTAACTCCGATTACGATTGGACCAAAGAGTTATAAGTTAACTTTCGTAACTGACGACGGGCAAGAATCAACAATTGTAATGACAGCACTTGCTGTTTCATATTCGATTGAACTTTCAACTGAATTGTTAGACTTCGGAATTGTTTTGGTTGAGGACATTCTTACGCAGTCATTGACCATTAAAAATAACAGCAATTCATCTGTTACAATCAGCACGGTCTCAATATCAGGTGACGATGAAAATGTGTTCTCGATTACTCAAGATTACGATGGTACTGTGATAGATGCCGGTGCTGAATTGACCATCAATACTCAATTCATGTCCGACGTAGAAGGAAATTATTCGGCAATGTTGGAAATCGAATTTGACGAAATCGAAACAATTTCTGTTGAGTTGAAAGCTGTATCCTCACTTTCATCAGTCGAAGATATCAAAGCGTATATAAATGAGTTGAGAATTTTCCCGAATCCGACTGCTGAACATTTGAATTTAGAGTTATCGGCAAAACATGATTTGCAATACACTTTGAAATTATTCAACCCCAAAGGTGAATTACTCAATACCAAAAATGGTTTTGCTTTGGAGGGGAATAATAATTTGGCATGGAATATAAGCAACGGTACGTCACTAAGTTCCGGAACATATTTGATTATGCTCGAAATCAACGGCTCAGTCGTGCTCGACAAAGTGATTGTAATCGAATAATCTTACAAATAGATACTTAAAAAGAGCTTGCCTCCCAAGGGCAAGCTCTTTTTTTTTCAACAAAATAAAAAATAATTTGGTCATGTTGTAGAATTTTTATAGTTTCGTGTGTCAAAGTGGGTGAAAGTGGGAAAAATTCCCTGACTTTTTCATAAATTGATAACGGAGTGGTAAATGGCTTTTTTCAAAGGGCAAGAATTACATTCTATCGACAACAAAGGTAGAGTGAATATTCCGGCAAAGATGCGTCGCAGCATATCGCCGGATGCCAATGATACATTTACCGTTACTCGCGGGCAAGATGATTGCATCGTGGCGTATCCCTTAGATGAATGGAAAAATTACGAGGAAAAATTCGAAGAACTTAACCAGTATGATTCAAAAAACAGATTTTTCTTACGTAAAATCTTGATGTGGTCGGAAGAAGTGTTACTTGATGCACAACAACGCATTATGCTCCCAAAAAAATTGACAGATTTTGCGGAAATCGAAGGCAAAGTGCTGATAGTTGGAATGGTGGACCACATTGAGTTTTGGAATCCGGAGAAATTCGAAGAATATTTGAACAATCACGACGAGAGTTACGAAGAAGTAGCGGCGAAAGTGATGGTAAAATAGATGAAGAAGAAAAGAGCAAAACCGCAAAGAGTGCGTACCGACAAGAGTCGGCACATAGAATATGACTATCATTTGCCGGTATTGCTTGAAGTAAGTGTTGACAATTTGGTTCAAAATGCTAATGGTATTTATGTAGATGGTACATTAGGTGGCGGCGGGCATGCAGAACTGATATTATCGAAATTAGATTTCGGGGGGAGTCTGATAGCGTTCGATAAAGACAGAAATGCGGTAGAACACTGCGAGAGGAAGTTAAAGCATTACGTTACAAAGGATGCTGCTCCTAAACTTACTATCTATAATGAGTGCTATAGCAATGTCTGCGAGAAATCAGCAGTTTGGGGGAAATTCAGTGGTTTATTGCTTGACTTGGGCGTTTCCTCGAAGCAACTTGATACTGAATCCGCCGGGCTGAGTTACAGAGTTGACTCGCCTCTCGACATGCGGTTCGGTAACCACGGCAAAACTGCCGAAGAACTACTGAAGACGGCTGATGTTGCAGATTTGACCCATGTTCTTCGCTTTTATGGCGAGGAACCAAATTCAGCTAGAATTGCGCGACGTATCGTCGAAATGCGTCGCGTGATTCCTCTGAATTCAACATTCGAACTACGCGATATTATCACCTCAATTGTTCCCGTTCCACTACACTACAAGACCCTTTCACGTGTTTTCCAAGCTATTCGCATCGCCGTAAACGATGAATTGAATATTTTGGAAAGAACCCTGAATTGCATCGTAGATAATATGCGTCCCGGCGGAAGAATCGTAGTGATTTCCTATCATTCGCTCGAAGATAGAATCGTCAAGCATTTCATGCGTACTAATGCCACCAAAGAAAATCAAAGATTAGCACTCATTACAAAGAAACCAATTATCCCCACTGTAGAAGAAATCGCCACTAATCCCAGAGCACGCAGCGCCAAGTTAAGAGTTGCCGAGGTAGTGTGAGTGAGGGACGCTCCAAATGACAGTGAATCGTAGAAAGATACAATACAAACAATATTGTTTGAGTAGAGTGGGCGAATATATAAGGACGACTTAGGTAAACATGTCAAAATTTACATTTATATATTAAGATACAAAAAGGCAGAACTAATGTACGGATTGAAAGAATTAAAGTCGCATATAATAATTGAAGAACATTCAGTTGAATGCCCTGTTAAAGGTTGTTCAATAAAAGTTGAAAGACAACGACAATCCTTTAAGAGAGAGCAAAAATTCCAATGCTCTGAACATAAAATCTATATATCACCATCAACATTTGAGTATCAAACAGCAAAAGAAAACCTGTTATGGTATGATAATTCCGACAAAATTCTTTTTAATAAAATTTTAGAAGTAAAAAGAGAATGCCGTATTGCAAGGGAAAATAGTGAAGATGCATTAACTTGGAATGTCATGAGGTTTCTTGACAGACAAAAACTTCTTCCAAGTTTTCTTTCGCAATTATCTCGTAGGGAAATACAAGAAGCGGAAATGATTTTGTGGTCGTATTCGCCAACTGCAAAATCTAGCTGGTCATTGCTCAATCAAGCAAGGATTGAATTTGGAGAAACGGTAGCTAGAGGGTCCGAACCTGACATAATTATATTGACCGATAAAGTTCTTTATTTTATAGAAGCCAAACTGACTTCAAAAAACAAAACCAAGCCAAGTAACTTGCAAAACAGAAAAAAATACGAGATAGGTGGCAATAAATGGTTTCAACATATTTTTAAATCAGACTTTGAAACCCTTACTGTAAGAGAGCAGCAGTACGAACTTATGCGTTACTGGTTACTAGGAAGTTGGTTGGCAAAGCAAATCGGAATTGATTTTGAGTTTTACAGCCTTGTTATCCAATCCAGAGAAAAAGCATTAGAAGCTGAATTTGACAAAAATATAATTGAAACTCCCGAAAGAAAGTTTTCGCGTTTGACTTGGGAACAGATTTATGATTTTGTTATTACAATACCCGAAAGCCAAGAAAAACAGAAAATAACAGAATATTTTATCAATAAAACCATTGGATATGGTTCTAATGGGAAAATCATAAAAGCGTTTGAATTATAGAGGCAAACAGAAATGAAAGATGTAAAGTACAATGACCAACTTGAAAAAATACTAACTGCCATATTTGGTAGTATCGGAACATTAGCAATATTTATTAATTTACATTTAAAAGGTTATCAAAGTGAATATATCTTTGATGCGATTAAAGATATCGCGGGATTAGTAGTTGTAATTGCAGTATTTTTAGTCGCAAATAAACTATTTAGAAAAGGTGAAAAATTTGACTTCGCTATATTATTTGAAATTCATTTGAAAAATTGGATTGAACAAAACGATTATCTCGTATGTGAAAATTTTGCGGAAGAAGGCAAAGGGAAGTACTCAAAAAGATATTGTTCAATGGTTATTGAACATTCAAATATTGTAACAAGAAAAAAATATGCTAAGGACGCTACACAAAATAAAGAAAAAGGCGCTTTCGTATATCTTCCATATAAAGATGAAACTGGGAATATGAAACATGAATTTGAATTCAGGTTTAACGAGCGAACATTTGAAAGACAAAATATCTATAAGACAGATAATGGAGAAGTAAACTTGAGAGCCATTATTGAACAGTTTGCGAACAGAATTGATGATAATTTCAAAAGCATTGGTGTTTCAGTTAAAGCAAATCCATCAAATAAAACAATAGCTGTTTCATTTGAAGATATGGAACAATCTGAAGAAAATGCCAAAAAATTGATAGACCTTGTTGAATTTGTTAAAACTTTAACTCTGGCTTTGGCATGATTCTCAGGGAGGTACACTTCCCCTCAGTCAGTTGTAACAACTGACTGAACATAAAGAGTTGCCGAAGTGTTGTGATTGGGGCTTAGGTTAGGGAATTGATTGACATTAGCAGAAAGGGCAGACACGCTGAATAATCTAATTCGTAATAATTTGCACCAAGTTTGATATTTTCATAATAATCTTGACGATGCTCCTTGTAATATTTTTCAGTTTGCAAATTCCAGAAACTTTTCCCAAGCTTTTCTGCAATAAACCACTTTTCGAGTAATCTGGCTACTCTTCCATTTCCATCGCTAAAGGGATGAATATGAGCAAAAATTAAATGTATCAACGCCGCATGGTAAAACACTTCAGTAGTAGATAAATTTGTATTAAGCAAATTTTCTAAATCTGCGAAAAATTCATTCATTTTGCCATCAACATATTCCGGTTCAATTGCCAAGTAAACCAAACCATACTGGTCGAAAACGCCAATCTTTTCATTTCGGAAATGACCACGCTTGCTTTTGATTAGCAATGTTTCGGACAAAATTGCGTGGCAATGCAACAGATTTTTTGCATTCAATTGATTGCCTTGTGCATATTCGTATGCCGCAACCAAATTCTCAATTTCTACAATTTCCTTATTATTTTTGCCTTTTGCTTTCAACAAAGCATGATTCATAAAAGAGTTCAAATCAATGCTATTGCCCTCGATATTTGCCGAATATACCGCTGAAGCTTGGTTCTTATATCCCAAGTCAGTGATTAAATCAGTTTGGGATGAAATCGCTGAATAGTTCGCAATTTTATCGCCAACACTTAATTCATAATTCTTCAAATATGTTTGCTCAGTAATTTTCATTAATCACGGCTCTTAATCATTTAAGAAATTCCAATTGTCATTCTGACGAATATAACAGTATTGCATTTGTTGGGGGTATTGAACAAGATTTACGGTATTGAGCCCACATCAACCATAGGATTAACCCTATGGTTGCAGAAACACAACCCTATTGTTCTGCGGAGTCTCATTCCTGTCCATCCTGAAATCTTGATAATCCTGTTCAGAATTTTTGAAGAAAAAAATTTGTATATGTAAATTTTTTACACTACTTTTGCATAGTGAACGTTCACTTACATAAAAGTAATTTAAGATTGGATATCAACGTAAAATGACAATGACTATAACAGACAGACAAATGGAAATAATAGAAGCTGCCGGCAGAATACTCACTTCATCGGGTACTAGCGGATTGACCATAAAGAACTTATCCAAGGAAATGCAATTCTCTGAAAGTGCTATTTACAGGCACTTTACAAGTAAGGAGGAGATTATTGTTGCTTTGCTCGAATACCTTGCACAGATTATTGACGAACGATGCACTATTGCAACTTCATTAGGTAATTCGCCAGAGGAAAAGTTCACATTGCTATTTCAAAATCAGCTATCGTTTTTTAAAGAAAATCCTCATTTTGTTGTAGCTGTATTTTCAGATGGACTTATGGAAGAAAGTGAACGAATAAACGAAACGATACTTAAAATCTTCTCGGTCAAAATGAAGCATTTGATGCCTATATTAATCGAAGGACAACAGAAGCAAGTATTCACAAATTTAGTAACAACTGAGGAATTGATGCAAATCGTCATGGGAACGTTCAGACTACAAATGTTTAAATGGCGTTTAGCGAATTATCAATTTGACATCCAACGTACCGGAAACAACTTAATTCAATCAATTTTGACATTAATAAGGAATAATGAATCATGAACAGAGTAAGAATCTTTGCAGCCTCAATTCTATTAACACTTTTTGCAATTAGTTGTAATAATAACGCCCAAGAGAAGATGGATACAGAAAACCATTCAGTTGACCACGATGCTCATAATCATGGTACAGAATCCATTGAGTTGAACAATAACGAAAAATGGCATGTAAACGAAGAAATGAAACCCTTCATTATTGAAAGTGAAAAAGTGCTTAACACATATACCGAAACTGAATCAAATGATTATTTGACTCTTGCAAGCCAACTAAAAAGTAAAAATTCAGAGTTAATCAATAGCTGTACGATGCAAGGGAAAAGTCACGATGAATTGCACAAATGGCTTCACCCCCACATGGATTTAATTGAAAAACTTGAAAATGCTGAAAACGAGAATGATGCAAATGTAATTATTTCAGATTTGAAAGCATCTTTTAACACTTATCATACTTATTTCCAGTAAAAGTCATTTTAGCGATATGCCAGAGACCTATATTGGCTAATACAAATTCAGAGTAATTTGGCTTATACCCATGTAATTTTGTAATCAATTTTAGAAAATAAAAAAAAATTTAAACCATGAAGTTAGTAAATATTCACAAACATTTCTACATCCTCATCATTCTCATGTTGGGAGTGGATACGGTTCAAGCACAAGTTTGGACCTTGAATCAATGTATTGAGTCAGCACAAGAGAACAATAAGAGCCTTCAAATAGGTAAAAACAATATGGCTATTAGCGAGTTCCGGCATAAGGAATCCAAAGCTAATTTGCTACCCAAAGTTAACGCCAATGTTGATTACAAATACTTTACAAATCTGCCTTACCAACTGATGCCTCTATCAACCTTTAATCCGGCAGCAGAAGAAGGTCAATTTAGAGAGGCTCAGTTTGGTGTTCCGCATAACATCAATGCGAATCTGCAATTTTCGATGATATTGTATAATCCACAAGTTTATGGTTCTATTAAGGCAACGAAAGTAGCTACGGAATTAGCAGAATTGCAATTTCGAAAATCCGAAGAGCAAATCTATTTTGAAATCTCGAATCTCTATTACAACGCACAAATTTTGCATCATCAAATGATTTTTATTGACAGCAATCTCGTGAATTCAGAAAGGCTTTTGATAAATATGCAATTGCTCAAAGAGCAACTTTTAGCCAAAGGTACAGATGTGGGTAAAGTGGAATTGCAGGTGGCACAATTATCAACACAGAAAGAAATTGTATTAAGTAAATACGACCAAGTCCTGAACGCTTTGAAATTCGCTATAGGTATTCCAATCGAGCAAAATCTTCAGATTGAACCGGAAATTGCATTCCAACAAAGTACTGAGTACAACAAGTCAATTACTTTGGATATGCAAATCGTGAAGACTCAAAACAATTTATTAGCCAATGAGATAAGCACATTGAATAAATCGAGATTTTTACCGTCCCTAAATCTCATAGCTTCTTATGGAGCCACCGGTTTTGGATATGATAAGCAGCCCAATAGTTTCTTGGATTTTTACCCAATCGCTTTTGCAGGCATTCAACTTTCTTATCCTATATTCAACGGAACAGTAACGAAACAAAAAATAAATCAGAAAAAGATTGAAGTACAAAACAATGAGCTTCAATTTGGCTTAATCACTGACCAGAACAATATGCAGACAGAAAATGCAAAATCGCAAATAAAAGTTGCACATTACTCTATTGAAAAGACAAAAGAGCAAATCAAACTTGCCACTGAGATTTACCACCAAACAATATTACAGCAGAAACAGGGGTTGGCAAACCTCACGGATGTGATTTTAGCTGACAATAGTTTACGTGAAGCACAACAATCATACTTGTCTTCAGTAATAGATTATCTGAAAGCAGATTTAGAACTGAAAAAAGTAAGCGGAAATTTATCAATTAAGAATTAAGAATTGAGAATTAAGAATTAAGAATTAAGAATTAAGAATTGAGAATTAAGAATTAAGAATTAAGAATGAAGAATTGAGAATTGAGAGTAGAGAGTTAAGAATTGAGAATTAAGAATTAAGAATTAAGAATTAAGAGTTAAGAATTAAGAATTAAGAGTTAAGAATTAAGAATTAAGAATTAAGAATGAAGAATGAAGAATTGAGAATTGTGAGTAGAGAGTTAAGTATTATCAATAATAAATTAATAATAACATGAATTGGAAAAGAATAATTGGATTGTTGTTGGGGGCGGCATTGATAGCCTTCGTAGTCATTAAGTTGATATCCAACAAGGAAGTTGCTCAAGATAGAGTTTATCAATACGATAAAGAGCAAGCAATCAATGTTCGGGTAGATTCTATTCGATATGAATTTATCGGGGATGAATTGAGTTATAGCGGGACTTTCGAGCCCAATAAGGAATCGAAATTGAGCTCTGAATTACAGGGCAAAATCAATGCGATTTTTGTTGATGTTGGAAGCTATGTCAAAAAGGGGCAGTCGTTAATACAGTTAGATAATTCTCTATTAAAACTACAACTACAGACTGTTGAAGTGCAGATTGAAGGATTAGAAGCAGACTTTGAACGCTATCAAATTTTAGTTAAAGCAGATGCTATTCAAGGTGTCCAATTAGAAAAAGCTGAATTAGGATTGAAATCCGCAAAAGTCCAAAAGGCTACATTATTGGAACAAATAAGCAAAACCATCATCAAAGCACCTTTTGACGGCGTGATAACAGCAAAACTGAGTGAAGTAGGTTCATTCGCAGCGCCCGGAGTACCCTTGCTTCAGTTAACAGACATTTCAACTTTGAAATTCACTGTAAATATTCCGGAAAGTGCATTATCAAATTTCAAATTGAATAATACTTACTCTATCAAAGCAGATGTTTACCCCGACTTTGCTCTTGATGCTTCGCTTATCATGGTAGGCAGTAAGGCAAATATGGGTAGTAGTTTTCCGGTTCAGTTTAAAGTGAAAAACACTTCCGATTTCAAAATTAAATCCGGAATGTTTGGAAAAGCATTTTTATCGAACGAAAATCAAGAAAAAGGCATTATGATTCCAGCTTCTGCTATCGTAGGTACTTCAAATCAGCAACAAGTATATTTGGTAAAAGACAATAAGGCTGTACTGCAGAACATAAGCGTTTCAGAAAGAATTCAGAATAAAGCGCTTATATCGAGTGGTTTGAAAGCAGGCGATGTAATCATTACAAATGGATTCATCAATCTATATGACGGCGCGAATGTTTCAATTAAGAATTAAGAATTAAGAATTAAGAATTAAGAATTAAGAATTAAGAATTAAGAATTGAGAATTGAGAATTGAGAATTAAGAATTGTCAAATAAAAATCAAGAAATAATAATATGAAAACGAACAATATCATTCAAGACAAATCATTTGCTTTTGCTATCAGAATTGTCAATCTCTACAAATACTTATTGGCTGAAAAGAAAGAATTTGTTTTATCAAAACAGTTGCTTCGTAGTGGAACAAGTATTGGAGCTAATGTGGAAGAAACTATTGGAGGTCAATCTAAAAAAGACTTTATAGCCAAAATTTCTATAGCATACAAAGAAGCGATAGAAACAAAGTATTGGGTGAAATTACTAAAAGCCACTCAATATTTAGAAGAAAAAGAAGCTGATAGTATTCTGCATGATGTAGAAGAATTATGTAAAATTCTATCTTCTATCCTCCTGTCCTCAAAGGAAGCTAATTCTTAATTTTTAATTACTAATTTTTAATTGATTATGAATATTACAGAAATTTCAATCAAAAGACCATCGCTGATAATAGTATTATTCAGTGTGTTTGTCTTGTTAGGTTATATCGGGTATAAGAATTTGAGTTATGAATTAATGCCGGACTTTAACCAACCGGTAGTGGTAATCAAAACGGTATATCCCGGAGCCGAGCCAAACGAAGTCGAGAGTTCGGTCTCAAGAAAAATCGAAGATGCCCTATCGAATTTGGAAGGCGTTGATTACTTGGTTACCAAATCTTTACCGAATGCCTCCATCATTATTGCTAATCTAAAATATGGAACTGACTTAGATAAAACAATGCAAGATGCTCAACGCTACATTGATAATATTCGCAAAGATTTGCCGGAGGAAATTTTAAGCCCTGTTATGAGCAAAGTTTCTCCTAACGACCTACCAATAATGTCTATCAGTGCAACAAGTAATTTGCCTGCCACAGAGTTTTATCAAAAATTGATTGATGATTATCTGCCTCAAATTCAACAAATCAAGGGTGTGGCAGAGATAACGGTTTTAGGTGGGGAAGAAAGAGAAATACAAGTGCGAGTAAATCAGGACAAACTGGAATTGTACAGAATATCATTGTATCAGGTGGTTGAAGCGATAAACCGTTCGGGATTAGATTTGCCTGCCGGAAAGGTTCAAACTGATAAAGAAAGTAATTCAGTTCGCTTAACGGGAAAATTCACAAAACTAGAAGATATTGAAAATGTACAGATTGCAATGCCTATTCAGGGAAGCCCTATTTATGTAAAAGATGTGGCTGATATCATTGACGGTATAAAAGAAACCACATCCATAAGCAGGTACAATGGCATAAGTGGTATTGGACTTCTACTGAAAAAGCAAGGTGATGCCAACGCCGTTGACGTTTCAGAATTGGTAAGAGAAAAATTTGCAGCAATAGAATCGCAGAATCCGGATTCGAAATTACAATTCATCATTGCTGACGACAGCACAGAAAACACAATTGCAGCAGTAAATTCTGTGATTATAGACTTAATTTTGGCAGTATTTTTAGTTTCGCTTGTAATGCTACTATTTTTGCGAAGTCTGAGAAACTCAATCATAGTTCTGGTGGCAATCCCAACTTCCTTGGTTACTGCATTTGCTGTAATGTGGTTATTGGGATACACTCTGAACCTAATGACCCTTTTAGCCATGTCATTAATCATTGGCATATTGGTAGATGATGCCACTGTAGTACTAGAAAATATTCAACGTCACTTGGAAATGGGTAAAGAGAAAAGAAAGGCTGCTATGGAAGGCAGAATGGAAATTGGATTCTCGGCGGTATCCATTACATTAGTTGATGTTGTAGTGTTTGTACCTATTTTGTTTCTACAGGTTTTCGTGGCAGATATGCTCAAACAATTTTCGGTAGTAGTCGTAACTTCTACGCTTACCAGCTTATTAGTGGGATTTACTCTTACGCCCTGGATGGCTTCACGAATTGGGAAAAAGGAAGATTTGCAAGCGACAAATCTCTTTAATCGCTTCTTACTTTGGTTCGAAAGACAATTGGAAGTCTTTATCAATTGGTACGGTAGAAAATTGGAATGGGTTCTGAGTCATAAACTTATTTTTTCGGGAATCGTCCTGCTACTTTTTGTGATGACATTAGGAATAATTAAGCAGGGTATAATTGGAAAAGAATTGATTTCTACTGGTGACCAAGGTAAATTCAGGTTAGCGTTGGAATTTGATAAGTATATATCTATCGAACAAAATAATTTGGTATCCTCAGAAATTGAGCGATTCATAATATCTCAACCGGAAGTATCAACGGTGTTCAGCAACATTGGTGGACCCAGCACCGGAATTGGAAGTTTAGGCGTTGGTTCGCCCAATAAGACTGAATTTACAATTCAATTAAAAATTAAAAATGAAGAATTAAAAATTGCCGGATTAAAGAAAGTGCCTACCGAGAAGTTTATGAGAAAACTCCGGGAAGATTTAAAATCAAAATTCCCGGGTATAAATTATTCAATGGCAGCTTTGGGTTTAGTTCCTCGCTCTGCACCAATCGAAATTACATTGAGTGGAGTAAATTCAAATCTGGTTATGCTACATGCCAAAGAATTAAAGTCTGTAATTGAAACTATTCCCGGTGCCGATAATGTTCGTTTATCGGTCGAAGAGGGAAGTCCAGAATTCAAAATAATCCCCGATAAAGATAAGATGCAACGTCTGGGTTTGAATACCGCATATGTTGGATTAAACCTCAGAGCCGCTTATACAGGTAATGATGACGCTACATTAACTGAAGTAGGTATAGAATATCCCATTAGAATTCGCTTAAACGAGTTCAGCAGGCAAAATTTTGAAGATGTACAACAACTATCCATAACGAATCAAATGGGTATTCCGGTGAAAATTTCACAATTTGCGAGCGTTCAGCACGACAATTCCCCATCATTATTAGAAAGAAAAGACCGCCAACCGGCAGTTACTCTCACTTCTGACGCATTGGGCAGACCATCAGGAACTGTTGCCGACGATGTAGTAGCCTATCTGAAAGATAATCCTTTGCCTAAAGAAGTTGAAATGACTTGGGGTGGCGACATCAAAAGACAAAATGATAGTTTCGGAGCATTAGGTTCAGTATTGCTTATTTCATTTTTGTTGATTTATCTTATTTTAGTTGCCTTATATGACAATTTCATTTATCCTTTTGTGGTTTTGTTTTCCATACCTGTTGCTGCCATTGGTGCATTCTTAGCATTAAACCTAACATTGAGCCAATTAAGTCTATTTGCCTTATTGGGGCTGATAATGTTGATGGGCTTAGTGACCAAGAATGCCATTCTAATAGTTGATTTCACCAATCAATTAAAAGCAGACGGCAAACACTTCAGAGAAGCTTTAATTATTGCAGGAAAAGAGCGAATGAGACCCATACTGATGACAACACTCTCGATGGTTTTTGGAATGCTACCGATTGCATTGGCAACAGGTACCGCAGCGGAATGGAAAAACGGTTTAGCGTGGGTGATTATTGGAGGGCTGCTTTCCTCGCTAATTTTAACAGTATTTTTAGTACCAATGGTTTATTATTGGGTTGACACTGCGAAAGAAAAATTAAGCAAAAACAAATAGATACATTTGCAAATTTAGCATCTCTACACTTTCTGTCCCGTCAGTTGTTACAAAGACGGGATGTAGATGTCTCGAACAGGATTATCAATATTACAAGATGGACATGATTTTCATACGATTTTGAAAAAGCTAATCGGAAAATGAGGAGAAAATTGTATTTTGCAAACTGAAATATGGATAAAATGAGAATAAAAATATAAAATGAGTTTGTTTCAAAAATCTGTTGAGAAAAAGTATTTAAATGAGTTAGATTCCATTCTGATTGACAAAAAATTCAAGGAATTTCAAGACTATTTTGGAAATCCTGTAATTCAAGAGAATATCAGAAATTCCAAGGAAGAACAGTACCAAGAAGGATTCTTACGGGAACTGTTTGTTTCGATATTAGGATATACTCTCAATCCGCATCCTAATTTCAACCTGACAACGGAACTAAAAAACATTGCCAATAGCAAAAAAGCTGACGGCGCGATATTGAAAGGCGAAGATGCTATTGCTGTGATTGAATTGAAAGGAACTGACACTACTGACTTAGACAAAATTGAGACACAAGCGTTCGGATACAAAAACCATCACCCGAAATGTGTTTATGTGGTAACTTCAAATTTTGAAAAACTCCGTTTTTACATTCAAAATGCAGTTGACCACATAGACTTTGATTTATTCAGGTTATCTCGAGAGCAATTTTCCTTGATGTGGCTTTGTTTGGCAAAAGAAAATTTGCTAAATGGATTAGCTCTAAAAATCAAAGAATCGTCGCTTTTGCAGGAAGAAAATATTACCAAAAAGTTATATGCCGATTACTCAAAATTCCGTGAAGCGATATACAACAACCTGATTAAGAACAATCCTGAAACCGACAAACTATTACTATTCAAGAAAACCCAGAAGTTACTTGACCGTTTTCTGTTTGTCTTTTTCGCAGAAGACAGATTGTTGCTACCGCCAAATTCTATAAGCGAGATTGTAAAACAATGGAAAACTTTGAGGGACGAATTAGACGAATATGTGCCGCTATACGACCGATTCAAGAAGTATTTCGGGTACATGAACACAGGCTACAAAGGCAAAAAATATGATATTTACGCTTACAATGGCGGACTTTTTGCAACTGATGAAATATTAGATAACATCTCGATTGACGATGAAATCCTTCACTATCATACCCTAACTTTAAGTCAGTACGATTTTGAAACCGATGTTGATGTCAATATTCTTGGTCATATTTTCGAACACTCTCTGGGCGAAATAGAAAACGTACAAGCCGAAATTAAAGGTGAGAAAATTGACAACCAAAAGACCAAACGCAAGAAAGACGGCATATTCTACACGCCAAAATACATCACCAAGTACATTGTAGAAAATACCATTGGAAAGCTTTGCGAAGAAAAACGCATTTCACTTGACATCGTTGATGAAGAATACGCCAAGGAACGTAAGAACCGGAAAAGAGAAGCGATAAAAGAGCTTGACGATAAATTAACCGAATATCGCAACTGGCTCTTAACTTTAACGATTCTCGACCCTGCTTGTGGTTCGGGAGCCTTCTTGAATCAGGCTTTAGACTTTTTGATTAACGAGCATCGCAAAATTGACGAATTACGGGCACAGCTTTTTGGTGGTGGTTTGGTGTTCTCCGACATAACAAGCGACATACTCGAAAACAACATTTACGGTGTGGACATCAACGAGGAATCAGTTGAAATTGCCAAACTTTCTCTATGGCTCAGAACTGCACAAAAAGGACGTAAATTAAACTCACTGAGCAACAACATCAAATGCGGGAACTCGCTGATAGACGACCCCGAAGTGGCAGGTGATAAAGCTTTCAATTGGCAGAATGAGTTTCCTGATATTTTTGCAAATGGTGGCTTTGATGTGGTCATTGGCAATCCGCCGTATGTAGATAATAGAGGATTTGATAAAACTGATTTAGATTATCTTTTTAAGAATTATCCAAATTCATTCCAAAAGTCAGGTACTGATAAGTATAAGACTACAAAATTGAATCTAATTGCTCCTTTTATTGAGCTTAATTCTAAAATTCTAAGGGAAAATGGATTTACTAGTTTTATATTTCATAAGAATATTTTTAAAACAAATGGATATACTTCTATACGAAAATATATTTTGCAGAATTTCTTCATTGATACTCTTACAGATTGGGGTGCTGGTCAATTTCAGGATGTTATTGCAGAAACTGCAACTTTTACCTTGATGATGGAAAAAAAATTCAATGAAAACATTAAAATTGAATTTTATAATCTTGATACCAAGATTGATGAAAATAACCAATCTCAAGAAGTATTCCTAAATAGCTATGAATATATTTTTGGTATTTATGCTTCAAAAATGGACAGGACAATACTGCAAAAAATTGAAAAGTCTGACCTAATACTAGGGAATTTAGTAAATATAAATAATGGCATTGTAACAGGTAATGATAAGAAGTATATATCAAAAATTAGAATTGATCAAACCTATAAAAAAGCAATACGAGGAAGAGACATTAGTCGTTACAGTGTTTTAAAAGAGGAAGAATACATCCTATATAATAAGGACAAGCTTCTAAGAGCAAGGGATGAAAATATCTTTCTAAAGAATGAAAAATTGATTATGCAGATGATTAACATAAATTTCATTTTAACTTATGACAATACTCAATTCTATAATCTTGGTACAACTTATGCCATAACACTAAAAAATGGAGGTAATCTTTTTAACATACTAGGTATATTAAACAGTAAATTAGTCAGCTATTATTATAAAAAGAAGTATACAAACGATTCATCCTTGACAAATGCTATTTCAACTCAAAATTTGAACACAATTCCAATTCCATCTCATATTAAAGATGACTTTCATACTTTCGTTTTATCGATGTTAAATCTAAATAGTCATTTCTCAATAATTTCAAACAATTTTTTGGCATACCTAAAAACTAAATTCAATATAAATAAAATTGGAAGAAAGTTAGAATCATGGTATAAGTTAGATTTTTCAGTTTTTATAGAAGAGATCCATAAAATTGTCAAAAATTCGAATGGTGTAAAGCTTTCGAAATCGGATGAAATGGAATGGATGGAACTGTTTGAAGCTAAAAAAGCAGAAGCCCAAGCTCTTCAATCCGAAATCGAAAAAACAGACAAAGAAATAGACCTCATGGTTTATCAGCTTTACGAATTGACAGAAGATGAAATAAGAATTGTAGAGGAGTCAAATTGATATGGCAGATTTGAATATACCACCTTTTTTCTCAAGAGTGTTACCTATATAACATTATGACTTCTCATTTTAATCCATATGATCCATGCCCATGTGAAAGCGGCAACAAGGCAAAGTTTTGTTGCTTGACTATAAAATCATGGAATAAGAAACCAAAACTTATAAAACCCACAGAAGCAATTTCTAACTTTTCACACAACAAGTGTTACGCTCAAAAAACTATAAACTGTTCAACAAAAATCTCACGTGAACATTATTTTTCAAATAATATCCTAAAGAATCTTGAAGTTAATAATAAGGTTAAAATTATTGGATTACCTTGGCAAGAGAAGGAGACATTCAATCTCATTCCAAAAAGCAATTTAGTTTCAAATATTTTATGTACAACTCATAATACATTATTGTCACCATTTGACGATGAAATGGGACGATTTCATAGAATAATTATTAAGTTTGACGAGGATTTTAATTTAGACAATCCCAAAAATGATTTATCAGTATTCTGTGGTGAAGACTTAGAAAAGTGGATGCTTAAAACCGCTTGTAATTTTATAGCTTCAAATCAAATTTATAGAGGTGGAGTTAAAAGTAATTATATGCTAAAAGACGAATATATTGATATTCTTTTCAATGACAAACCATTTCCTGAAAATTGGGGGATGTATTTCAAAATACCAGAGAACAAACCAATTCAAAAATTTAAATCGATATCTTTTCGCTCTATTACTGGAAACAATGAACTACAAGCAGTTGAATTTCTTATTAACAACTTTAAGTTTTATTTGGTTCTTTGTCAACCCGCTAATCCAAGTTTATTCGGGAAGTATCGACCGAGAGGTATGCAATTTTACGAAGGGGATATTAAAAAAACTATTGAAATTTGTTGGCAAGACGAAAAATACAATGAAGGAATCTTTCTTGAACGTAAAGGAACAGCTAGAGGGGAGCCTAAGGAATGGGACGATTACTTGAAAAAATAAAGGTTGAGGAACTAACATACCTTCTTTCCGTATTCAGCAAAATGGTATGTAATAATCCTGTCCATCCTGTAATCTTGATAATCCTGTTCAAGAAACTCCTTTTCAAAACATACCCCCACAAAAAAAAAAGAGGCTCTCGAGCCTCTTTTTAAATATTTGCCATGGTACTATTATGTGCCGGCGTTGTAATCGTTCATGTAAACGATTTGCTCGGGAGTGAGTTGGTCAATTTTCATGTGCATCATAGCTAATTTTGTTTCTGCAACGTATTCGTCTTGTGCCGGGTCAGGAGTGATTACTTTGACAGGAATCGGGTCGCCTGATTTGTGCATAGTGACGAGGTTGAGATGTGCCATGAATTGATTCGCAAATGACATGTCCATAACTTCTGAAGGGTGACCTTCGGCTGCAGCTAAGTTAATCAATCTGCCTTGAGCCAAAAGATAAATTTTTCTGCCGTCTTTCATAGTGTATTCTTCGCAATTTGCGCGAATAGTACGCTTGCTAACAGCAATTTCATCCAATTCCGGGATATTGATTTCAGCATCATAATGTCCGGTGTTGCAAACGATTGCACCGTCTTTCATTACTTCAAAATGCTCTTTGCGGATTACATCTTTGACACCTGTTGCAGTACAGAAAATATCGCCAACTTTGGCAGCATCTTCCATAGTCATCACAGTGTGTCCTTCGAGGTAACCTTTGAGAGCAGCAGTTGCTTTTACTTCTGTGATAATTGTGTTCGAGCCCATTCCTTTCGCTCTTTTGGCAACGCCCGAGCCACAATGTCCGTGACCTGCTACGACAAAATTCTTGCCTGCAAGCATTACGGAAGTTGCTCGGATGATACCGTCAATAGTTGATTGACCTGTACCATAAACATTATCAAAGTCCCATTTTGTTTCAGCGTCATTAACGGCGAAAACAGGGTAGAGCAAATGTCCGGCTAATTCGCGAGCTCTCAAACGGCTTACACCGGTTGTAGTTTCTTCCGAACCACCGACGATATGCTGAGTTGCGAGTTCTTTATATTTTTCATGAACAGTGTCAATCAAATCGCAACCGTCATCAAGTGTCAGATGTGGCTTTCCGTCAATCGTACGTTCGATACACCAGTAGAAATCTTCTTTGTTGTTGTACCAAGCATAAATCTTGATTCCGTCTGCAGCCAAAGCTGCGGCTACTGCATCACTTGTCGAAAGTGGGTTGCATCCTGACCAAAGCACTTCGGCTCCGGCATCTCTGAGTGTTTTGATTAGAACAGCAGTTTCTTTGGTTACGTGCAAACAGCCTGCGATAGTATAACCTGCAAAAGGCTTAGTTTCGCTGTATTTTTTACGCAATCCCATTAAAACAGGCATATTTGCTTCTGCCCAATCAATTAATTTTCTGCCTTCATCGGCAAGTTCGATATTGCGTACGCAATATTGCCCCAGAACTTCGGAGAAGTTGCCGGTTGCGGCTTTTGATGGTATATTTGACATTTATAAATCCTATATTATTAAAATTCTAATTAAAATTTTTCTTGAACAATTCTACAAAGCTTAATTGTTCCCAAGGGAATTCATTTCGTCCGAAATGCCCATAAGCAGCTGTGTTGCGGAATATCGGTTTCTTGAGGTCTAATCTTTCGATTATGGCTCTCGGCGATAAATCTATGTTCTTCAGTATGAATGATGCTAATTCAGTTTCGTCCACCATCGAAGTGCCATGTGTTTTGACGTTGATTGAAACAGGTTGGGCTACACCGATTGCATATGACAATTGAATTGTACATTCCTTTGCGATTTCTGCGGCTACTATGTTTTTTGCCAAGTGTCTTGCAGCATACGCAGCCGAACGGTCAACTTTTGTAGCATCTTTGCCCGAGAAAGCGCCACCGCCGTGAGGGGCTTTACCACCATATGTATCCACGATGATTTTACGTCCGGTCAATCCTGTATCGCCATGTGGTCCACCAATCTCGAATTTACCTGTAGGGTTGATGTGGAATTTTGTATTTTCGTCGAGCAATTCCTTAGGAATGACGTTATAAATTAATTTTTCAATTACATCTTCTCTGATTTTGCTTTGTTCGACGTCGGGGTCGTGTTGAGTTGAAACTACAACGGTGTCAACACGAATAATTTCGTTAGTATCGCTATATTCGATTGTTACTTGTGATTTTGAATCAGGGCGAAGATATGGCATTATGTTTGAATTTTTCCTAATATCAGCCAACTTGCGAACTAATTGGTGCGAGAACATTATAGGAGCTGGCATCAATTCCGGTGTTTCGGTATTTGCATAGCCAAACATCATTCCTTGGTCTCCGGCGCCTCCGACATCAACTCCAAGAGCGATATCATGAGATTGATGATTAATCACATTCACTACAGCGGCAGATTCTGCATCGAATCTTAAACCGTATTTGTTGTAGCCAATGTCTTTAATTACATCACGAACGAGTTTTTGTAAATCTACGTAAGTGTTTGTTCTAACTTCACCACCGACAACAATTAATCCGGTTGATGCGAAACATTCACAAGCTACGCGGCTTTCGGGGTCGTCAGTAAGCATAGCATCAAGTACCGCATCGGATACTTGGTCGCAAATTTTATCGGGATGTCCTTCGGAAACTGATTCAGAAGTAAATAAATACGTTTTTTTTGACATTATAAAGACCTTTTTATAATAATTTTAAGTTTCTGATATTTGGCTCGAATCGCCAACATTTAGACGATTAAAATGACCTTTTACTTCGGCTTCATTCCCAATTATTGATTGTTCGAGCAAAGAGGATTGAACTTTTGCGTAGTTACTGATAATCGAATCACGCACAATGCTATCTTTGACAACTGCACCATCGGCGACTGACGCATATGGTCCGATTACCGAGCGTTCAATTACAGCGGTTGCCGCTACAAATGATGGAGGAATGATAATGGAATCGGGGAATTGTCTTGATGGTGGTTTGCGGTCTAACAAAAATCTGTTTGTATTGAGCAAAGTTTCGGGTTTTCCGCAATCGAACCAACCTTCTACGTTTGTAGTCGAGAACTCTGCACCTTTTTCAATCATCATTTGCAAAGCATCGGTCAATTGGTATTCGCCGCGTGTTCGGATATTATTTTTTATCATTTCGTCCAAACATGCACTTAATAATTTTGAATCTTCAATACTGTATAGACCTACTATTGCAAGATTTGAGACAAATTGTTCGGGCTTTTCGACTAATCTTTCGATTTTGCCCTTTTTATTTAGTACCACAACGCCAAAGCGGCGCGGGTCTTCAACTTCTTTCACACCGATAGTATTAGAACCTTTGACTGTCAATCTTGATAAATCAACATCAAAAATGGTGTCTCCGAGTATGATTACTAATGGGTCTGTGCCGTAAGTATTGCGTCCTGTCCAAATAGCATGCCCCAAACCGAGACGTTCTTCTTGGACGACGAAATCAAAATTTATAGATTTGTAGTTTTCGACAACGTAATTTTCGACCAACTTGCCCATATATCCGGTTATAATCGTAGCTTTAGTGATTGATTGCTCAACCAAAGCATCTAAAATATGACCTAAAATGGGTTTGCCTGCGACGTTTAATAGGACTTTCGGTAAGGAATATGTGTGTGGACGTAGCCTTGTACCGACACCGGCTACCGGTATTACCGCTCTCATTTATTACTACTAATTTTGATTAACCAAATGAAATACATAAGTTCACAAAAGTACGAATTTAGTAGTAATTAATTGAAAAAAAATTGATTTCAAGTGATTTTCCTATTGAATTCTTATCTTGCGACCAACGCTAAGACTGCGTTCGTCAATGTTTTTGTTTATTGATTTGAGTGAAGCTACCGAAACTCCAAATTTGCGAGCTATTTCACCAAGTGTGTCGCCTCTTTTAATAGTATAATGCTTGGGTGAGCTCTTAACATTCTTAATTTGAGCGGCAGAACTACCTTTTGCATCGGTCGAAGTATGAATTGTTAGCTTACTTTTTGCAAAAACTGTCGAACCTCTTATTTCATCAGGGTTCCACGCTTTGATTTGGTTCTCGGTAACGCGATATTTCGCAGCAATCGTGCTTAATGTTTCGCCTCTTGCAACCTTATGAACTATTGGTTTTGTTGAAGTTGCAATCGTAGGTTCGTTGTTTGTGCTTGATGCAATTTGCCCGTTTGCCGGAATTTTCAAATTCTGACCGGAATAAATCTTATGTCTGTCAATTTTGTTGATTTTGCGAATTTGGTCTATCGAAACTCCGTAATCATCAGCAATTTGTGCCAGCGTTTCGCCACTTCTTACTTTATGGTAAGTAGTACCACTTTCGGTTTTGATTGGCTCAATATTGACTTGCGTTGATTTTTGGTTAGATGCAACTTGACCTGAAGAATTTATCACCAAAACCTGTCCGATAGTAATTTTATCATCATCTAAGGATAAATTATTCAAATTTCTTAGTTCACCAACTTCAATTTCGTATTCTCTGGCAATGCTGTGAAGCGATTCGCCGGATTTGACTTTGTGAGTAGAAGAATTTGTCGAACTACCCGGGTTTGATGTTGGCGTTGAAGTTGCAGCAATTTCTGTATTAGGAGTGTTTATAACAGGAATAATAAGTTCCTGTCCGGTTTTTAATTTAGATTTTGTAGATTTCAAATTGTTCATTGCTACAATGTCCGAACTTTTGATTCCGTAGTTTTTAGCAATCTTAGTGATTGTTTCGCGACTTTTTACTTTATGAGTCATGAAAGGTTGCTTTTCTTCATCAGTCAAAGCCGCAAAATTCACTGCGAATCTGTCCTTAGAGCCGACAGGAATTTTCAAAGCATAAGGAAGTCTGTCCGGAGGAGTGCAATTTTTAATCAACTCGGAGTTCAAAGCTTTGACTTCGTCTAAGCTTATTCCTAATGCTTGAGCTACAGATTGCAAACTGACAGCCTCATTTACTTCATAGGTATCGTAACGATATTCTTCCTGAAAATTAAGCGAATCAATGGAAAAACCATATGCTTCAGGATTCATTGCCAAACGAGTTGTTGCGATATACATTGGCACGTATCCGCGAGTTTCGCGTGGCAATCTATCCATAACGTCCCAAAAGTCAGGTTTAGTGCCACCTGTACGTCTTATAGCACGTGATACACAACCGGGTCCGCAATTATAAGCTGCCATTGCCAAATGCCAATCTCCAAACTGGTTGTACAAATCCTTCAAGTGCCTCATAGCTGCAATAGTAGCTTTGTCGGGGTCACGTCGGTCATCAACGAAGATTGATTTATCTTTGTTCAAATTGTACATTTCGCCTGTAGAACGAATAAATTGCCATAGACCAACAGCGCTCGCACTCGATACAATCGTCGGGTTAAGACCACTTTCTATCATCGAGAGATAAATTATTTCTTCAGGCATATCGTATTCGCGGGCATATCGCTTCATCATCGGGAACCATTTTGAACTTCGTTCAAGCCAATTCCTGAAAAATTTAGCACCTCTGTTTTTCGTCATAAATGAAATTGCTTTTTCGACGGACGGATGGTCTGTAAGCGGTATTACTACATTAGTAGGTGCCTTTGGCAAAGTCGGATACCCCGGGGTAGCAATCTTTGTTCCGGCAATGTCTGGAGCATTGAATTCAAGAGGTTCGATTTCTTCTGCAATTTCAGAAGCAAGTATGTCCCTTATGATAAAAAATGATGAAGATTCATCAACTAAGTCAATATTTTTAATGTAATTTTGATAATCGTCAATTATTGATTGAGCCAAATCCGTAAAATCGTTATTGTTGTCAATGCCCGGACTGCTCGAAATCATATTCAATTTATCTAAGGCTTGTTCAAAATATCTTGCTGCCCTTGCTGTATCACGCTTTTGAATGAGAATCAGGGCTTGGAGATACTTTTGACGGGATTGTTCAATGGTAGTAGTAACTTCATTGTTCTGTGTATGGATAGTTCTTGAACCTTTTTGGTCGTCAAGGTCAGAATATTTGTCGGGGAAAATTTTTGTATTTGTGCTATCGTTCCGAACATCGCCCTTTTGTGATGATTGGCGTGCTTTCGGTATTAATACAGGATAACCTTTAGATTGACAGAGCAATTCTAACGGTTCAGCCATCATAAGCAAAACAAATAGAATTAATACATAGCCGATTTGGATATTTTTCATCCTACTTCCCCAAATTTTGCACAAAATATTTTATCAATATAACGCATTTTTTTATTGTAACAAAAAAAAATCACTTTTTATTCTTTAATATTATTGAAATTAAAACGATTACGAAAAAAATCATCGTCTGAGTAATGACGATTATAGCTCCACTTGGTAAATCCAAAATGTAAGAAAAGATGATTCCCATAACCGAACTCAACATGCCGATAATCACCGAAATCACTGTCATAGAGCCGAAAGACGACGATATTAGCCTTGCAGAAGCGGGGGGAATTACTAAGTATGCCGAGATTAGAATTATGCCCACAATTTTGATAGAAATGACGATTGTCACCGAAATCAGCAAAATCAATATGATATTGTCAAATTCTATCGGTACTTTGTCTGCCCCGGCAAGGTCAACATCAAAGGTTGAATATGCCCACCTTGCCCAAAGTTTGAAAAATGTCAAAATCGTAACCAATGAAAGCAGTAGTGCTATTATTAGCTCCTGGTCATTTACAGTCAATATCGAACCGAATAAATATGAATAGGCATCGGACGTGTATTGTGTTTTGACAGCAAGAAAAATTATGCCGAGTGCGACCGATAAGGCAAATAGAACTCCAATCAAAGCATCGGCAGCTAATTGAGTATATTTTTGAAGGTAAACAATAGCAATAGCAACGAGTATAGTAAATGGAACAGCAGTCAGCAATGGCTCTACGCCCAGTAGCAAACCAAGAGCTACACCACCGAATGCTGCGTGAGCTAGCCCACTTCCGATGAAACTGATTTTGCGTTGGACTACGAATACCCCATAATAACTACCCGTGAATCCGGTCAATAGACCTGCAGTCAATGCTTTTTGAAAAAAAGGATAAGTAAGTGCTTCTAACATGCTATTTTCAAATTAAATTTTTAGTCCGAATTTTATACCATGACCATGCCCAAGATGGGAGAAAGTGCGTTGTAAATTTTCGTCGGTGAATGCAGTTTTTGATTCTCCGAAATATACTTGGCGGCGATTTAGCAAAAGTACATAATTTGTATGATGGTACGCAGCCGACCAATCGTGCGTTATCATGATGACAGTTGTGCCGAATTTTTGATTGTATTCGGTGATTAGTTTATTGATGCTCAATTCGCAAACTAAATCAATTCCTGTTGCAGGTTCATCGAGCAATAAGATTTTGGGATTGCGAATCAGGCTTCGAGCCAAAAATACTCTTTGCAATTCGCCACCCGAAAGTGCTGCTAATGGGCGATAAATGAAGTCTCCCGCTCCAACTTCATGCATAATCGCAGCAACTTTGTCGCTATCATGAGAATTGATTTTGAAGCTCCATCGGCGTTTGATTCCGCTCATCACCAAATCAATCGCTCGAGCCGGAAAAGATTTGTCCATTGTTTTGATTTGCGGCACATAGGAAATCGTGCCGGGAGGCAAATCGTCAATGTCTGCCCCGAACATTTTTACATTTCCTGTGGCAGGTTTGACCAGGCCAATCAAAGTCTTCATCAAAGTCGTTTTGCCGGAACCGTTCGGACCAACAATTGCCAAATATGAACCACTCGGTAGTTTGAAATTTATGTCCTCGAGCACAGTATTTTGCCCGAGAACTACCTTCAGATTACTAACTTCGAGTATATTGGCATGGATGCTCATCTGAGTGCTTTGCGTAATGTTTCGGCATTTTTCAGAATCAAGTCGGAATATGACTTTATAGTTTCCGAGCCACCCAATGGGTCAAGTTCGTATAGTAGTACTTCGGCACCCGAAGAAACGGTTTCAGAAATTTTGTTGTTGAGTTGCGGTTCGCTGAAAATGGATTTTGTCCCGCTTTCTCGTACTTGGTCAACTAAGGTCTTGATATATTTTGGTCCGGGTTCTTTGCCCGGATTCTCTTCGATGCTTCCAGCGTAAACCATATTATACCGATTTAAAAGATATAAAAATGAAGGATGTTGCAGAAAAACAGCTTTTCCTTTGACTTCCACGAGAATTTCGTCGGCACTTCGGTGAATATTATCCAATTTTTTGATAAATAAATCAGCATTAGTCCTATATGATTCCGCATTTGCGGGGTCAAGTTCGGCAAGTTTGTCGGTCAAAGGTTTGACTATTTCTTTTACTGTGAGCGGGTCAAGCCAAAAATGTGGGTCAACTCCGTGTCCGCAATTGTGGTCATGAGCGTGGTTGTGATTGTGTTCGTGACCGTGACCGTCATCAAAGTACAAAATTTGGTCTTCCGGTAATAATTCCATTAATTTTATTTTATTTTTCGCCGGAAAATCCGAAGCCCATTCGTCAAAATTTTCTGAAACATATATGAGAGCAATCGAGCCATATGATGATTTGACATCACTTGGCTTTGGAGCATAAGTATGAGGCGACGAACCCGCCGGCACAAGGCACACAATCTCTGCATTTGTCCCGACTATTTCCGATAGTATGAATTGTACCGGATAGCTGGTCACTACATATATTGGCTTCGATTTATCATTGTTACATGACATCGCCAGGAAAAAGGTGATTAGCACTATTATTTTAAATATCTTCATCTTAAAATCTTTTGCAATAAAATACCCTTATTACGTAGGAAGGTACCTAATTATTGTGAGATTACAGTATAGTATGATTATGGTATAATATGTGCTTTATAAATTATAAGTTAAAAAATATTTTGATTAAATGATTAAAGTATTATGAAAAACAAATTAATTTTTCTATATTAGTTTGTAGAATGTTACAAATTATTAATTTTTGTTTAGAAAATGTGATTTTGCTTAAAATATCATCGGTTATGATGTTGTCTGTCATAGTAATGGGGCTTGTATCGAGCGATTTGTATAGTCAATCGAGTTCGCCCGCATCATGGTTATACCCTGATGGCAATTGGCAGTCTCCGCGCTGTGTTTCGCATAAATCAGACCCGCTAATGATTGAATCGTTTTCAGTGAAGTGGTCAACACCACCCTCGGAATACAGAAATATATCCTTTATATATACGAAAATAACAATCAAATTACTTTTGAATGAGGAAAATACATGAGAATCCTTGTAGTCGAAGATGAAAAAAAAGTTGCTAACTTTATAAAGCACGGTTTGGAAGAGGAGCGTTATATAGTTGAAACTGCTCAGGACGGAATCACAGGGCTAGATATAGCCATGAATAATCATTTTGATGCCATTTTGCTCGATGTTATGTTGCCGGGCAAAGATGGATTCACGCTTCTCAGAGAAATGCGTGACGCCGGAATTTCCACACCGGTCGTGATGTTAACCGCTCGCGGTAACGTCGAGGACCGCGTTACAGGTTTGGATTTGGGTGCAGATGATTATTTGCCAAAGCCATTCAGTTTCGAGGAATTAGCTGCCAGATTGCGCTCGATTTTGCGTCGGTCAAGTCCCGAAAAAACCACTAAACTCAGATGTGGTGACTTGATTCTCGATACTGTTTCTCATTTGGCTTATCGCCAAGGAAGAGAAATCGAACTCACGACGAAAGAGTATGCTTTGATGGAATATCTGATGCGAAACAAAAATCGAATCCTCAGCCGTAGCACTATCACTCAGCATGTCTGGAAACATAATTTCGACCCGGAATCAAATATCATTGATGTTTATATCAAAAGATTGCGTTCCAAAATCGAAAAAGACGACATCAAGCCAATTATTCAGAGCATCAGAGGCGTTGGGTACAGAATGAGAGAAATGACCTCGGATGATTGATAAGACTGAACCAACATACAGGGCTTTGGTGGAAATTGTTGCGGAAGCTTTGGAAAAAGTTCAACTAGGTTTTGATGATTATCAAAAGGAATGCTTCATCAGCCGTCCTTCAGAATTCTTTTGCCTCGAACTAAACGGCGAAGCAGGGGAATTGGCAAATATTGAAAAAAAAGTCTGGAAAGGCAAAGAAATCCCTCACGAACAATTTGAATCCGAATGTGCTGACGTTTTGATTGCGTTAATGAATTATTGCAATGCAAAAGGTCTTAATCTCGGACAAGCCGTTAGCGACAAGTTAAAACTTATCGAAGAAAAGCGAAGCACATTGAAACAAAATAATGAAGAATATTAAAATATGCCTTTAACTCCTGAACAAATAATCGAAATCACTACCATTATTAATCAAGAAATTGAGCAATTGAAATCGAACATCGCTCATCTCGAAGAGGCAACCAAACCGATTGCTTTGGATAATTCCATTGGGCGACTATCTCGCATGGATGCCATCGGCGGCAAAGGTGTCAACGATTCGCTGCTCGAGAATAACCGAATGAGAATGATTGCTCTTGAAAAAGCCTTATTGCGAATTGAAACGCCATTCTATGGTACATGCAAAAATTGCCGCGGTCAAATTGCTTACAATCGTTTGAAAGCAATCCCCGAGGCAACACATTGCAGTAATTGTAATATCTAAGTTTTTATCTGTTGTTGAATATTGGCGATTCGCCAACACGCCCAAAACCATGAATCTCAAGTTGAGGAAAATCCGGATGGTCAGTTTTGATACTTATTCTGGTATTGAGGTTTCCGACTTTCAAAGGTAAAATCTTCGCTTTAAGTTCTACTTCCTCGCCGGGGCGCAATCTTTTCTTTCCACTCAAATTTATCGTCAATTCCGAAGGATTCGTTACAAAATCGCTCATTGTGATATTGCGATTTGAAGTGTTTTTGATTTTGAGCGTTGATTCGCCCACCAATCCCACAACCAAATCTCTGAATGACAAATGATTTGATGGCAAAACCGTTAATGGTCTGACTACTTCTGCCATCAATGTGTAATTAATGCTTGGATTGACCGGGTCATTGGAATATACCATAATTTGTTTTTGAACAGGACCCGAATTTTGACTTACATTGAAAGTAATAGAAATTTTAGTACTTTCATTCGGTTTCAGTTCATCTTTTTCAAGAGGAGCCGTTGTACAACCGCATGTAGGTCTAACATTAGAAATTTTTAGATTTTGATTACCTTTATTTTTGACAATTAAGTCGTATTTAAGCGGACTATCTGCCGGAGAAACTGTTCCCCAGTTTTTAGTCGTCCCACCTACGATTTCAATTTTTGGTTGAGCCATTATCACAACACTTGATAAAATCAAGGCAGCAAATATAATTATACTTTTTTTCATCCAAATCTCCCAACTAAATAAACAAATAAACCAACATATATGTTGAATCGTTAAATATCTGACGAATTAACTGAAATAATATGTCACTTTGTTTATTTTAATTTGCAAAAAAATAAGAATGGAAGTAATTTGGTATTCATGTTTCGTACAATATTGATATTTGTTTTTCTGACTTCTCTCGCTTACTCTCAAGAATATAGCGGGAGGATTGTGCCGTTGCATAAAATGGAAAATGGAGTAGTCAACGTTGGTCCTTGCCTTGTTAACGACAGTATCAGATTTAGTTTCGAAATCATAAACGATGGCGAAAAGGTGCTTTATATGCAGCCTCTTGTTCCGAGTTTTTATTTGGGTGCAAGTCCGAATGACCCCACGCAAAGTCAATTCACCTTTTTTCGCCGTATCACACAACTTGACCGCGTGTTTCCGCCTAATTCGCGAGATACTTTGATTATTCAATATAACGCCGGTGATTTGATTGCTCCGCCACTTGGTTGGTACGAAGCCTTGCTCGGACTTAGCTTGCTAAAAAATGACGACAGAAGCGGACCTCCAATTGCCAAAATTGATACTTTCTTACTTCGTGTAAAAAAAGTTGTCCTGTACTTGAATGGTATAGATGATGTCGTTAATTTTGATTCAGTGTATATCGAGCCAAATGTCACACCCAAAATTACTTGGCAATTGAAGAACGCTTCAAATAAATCTATAGAAATTATTGATTACCAAACAAGGGTTATTACCCAACAGCCATCGGGACAGGAATTCACAATCCAAGAGCGTCCTGCCAATATTACAATTCAGGGCAAAAATACAATTGACTGGGATATTTCGTATCAACCACTTGATATTGGCATTGATTCAGTTCAATTCAAAGTCACTTATAAGCCGCACCCCGAAGAATTCCCCGATTCTGTAAATGTTGCTTCGATGTTTGCTGTTGGTACTGGAGTTCATCAGCAAATAAATCTACTCGCTTCAAACCATAACTTAGTAGGCGACACAATTGTTTTAGGTGACGTTCGAGCAGGTGGTTCTTACATCGTGGCCGGAGCGTTGATAAACAATGGCAACATTCCTTTTCATACACTTAGCGAATATATAATAGATGTTTTTACCGGTAATGAGCATACAGACTATACAATAACAAATAAATTCGGTGATAAAACCGAAGACTTATTGCCTGACAGTAATTATACATTTATTTTTCGTTACAAACCTACAGAGAACGGATTGGACATTGCGGAATACATTATCGAAAGCGATATTTTGGAACGTGTAATAAAGGGCGTCCAAGCTGAGAAACGATTTCTCCGATTTTATATCAAAGCTAATGTTGTATCTCCCAAAATTTTCATCGCGGAGGACACGCTGAATTTCGGTTCGGTCACTTTGAATAAGCCAAGTTGCCTGAATTACAAGGATACATCGCTCACAATTTACAATATTGGTAACGAGCAGCTGCTGATTAAAAGCATCAAAATTGTGAATGGTGGAGGTGCGAATTTCTTTACAGGTGCGACATCACTTGAAATTGAACCGAATTCATCAGGCAAAATTGACATCAGATTTGAAAATAATTCCGGCACAGTTGGGGAGTATTTCGCGATTTTGGAGCTAATTACTAATGCTCCCATGCCGCAAAATTTAACTAAAATTATGCTTTGGGCTAATTCTACTCCAACTCTTTCGGCAACAATTTCTATTTCCGATGATTTACGTGCTTCTCCGGGCAGATTAATCGAAGTGCCAATTTTACTCACTTCTGATAATTTTATACCTTCGGAATTTGCCAAAAGTTTCAGTTTTTCATTGTCCTACGATAGGTCAATCTTGGAGTATAAAGGTGTGGTAACGCTCGGCACAGCATCAGTAGGAGCCGCATTCGAGGGTGACAATAGCGAAAATCCCGGCAAGCAAATTGTTGATATCCGCTTTTTGAAACCCGGAAATGACTTTTTCGAGCCCGACGATACTTTATGCAAAGTTCAATTCTTCACCTATTTGGGCAATGCTGTCGCAACTGAAATTGCAATAATCAACCCCGTTTTTAGTGATGGCAATTGCGAAGACCTTTTCGAGCTAAATGTCCTGAATGGCGTATTTGTAACTGATTCGGTTTGCGGATTGGAACTAAAGGCTGTCCCGGGGAATTTTGCAGGATTTGCGATTAAATCCACTCTGAATTCCGGTTCGCACGATTTGGTTCAATTTGATTGTTCTATTGGCACAGCCGCAGAAGTTTCTTTCCGAGTTTATGATGCTTTTGGGAATATTTTATCCGATGAAATCGCCGGTAAAATTCCCGCAGGTGCATATACTTACGATTTTGATAGTCGCAATCTCGCATCTGGCATATATTTTATCGAAATGTCAACTCCATTTTTATCTGTCACCAATCATTTTGTAATTATCAAATGATGCGATACCTTTTCATACTAATCTCCATGTTTTCCATGACAAGCGGAAATTCCCTTGCTCAGGGATTTGACTGGCAATATGACCACCGCTTGCCGTCGAATTATCCCGTTATTTTTGTCGGCATCAATGCTGAATATGGAATTGTATTTCATCAAGGTGATTTCAACTTTCTCGAGAATGAAATTCCATGTTGCAGATTTGGAAATGGCGACGGCAATAATTCAAATATTGGAATATCATTAGAATATTGGTATGATAGCAAAATTTCGTTCCAACTGACAGCCTCGGTGAATAATGTTACAGGCTCTTTCTCGGCGAATTCGAGCGATACAATTCGCGGCGGGAGCATGAAAACGCAGTACAATTTCGAATCATCTGTCAACTATTTGGCTATCAGCCCGGGGATTAAATACCGCTTATTCTCCAAACTTTTCGCGGCATTCGATTTACGCATGGCTATCAGATATAATTCCTCCGCCGAGCATAGCGAACGCAGGATTTCGGACAATGTGCCATTTGAATCTCGCATAATCGCAAACGGGAAAATTGGTGCTCTTTCACCGCTGATTCTCGTCCCTCAAATCCGATTCGGCTATGATGTGCCTTTGTTCCGTGGCATATACATTTCCCCGTATATATCGGCTGCATACACTTTGAACGACGTCATTGATGCCGATAAATGGAAGCAACTCAATTTGCAATTCGGATTTTCGCTCTTAACCGGATTAATAAGTAAATAGCATCCGCTATGTCATCACCAATCAAGGACCGCAACAAAATTAGTTATAAAAATATTCTATTTGCCTTTGTCGGTTTGATATTTATTTTCCTGTGGATTTTGCTGATTCTCGATTTGATTTTCCCTTTCAAATTCGATTTTGATTATTCGACAGTCATCACATCTCGCGAAGGGAAAATACTCAAAACGTATCTGAGCAATGACGATAAATGGAGATTGGAAGCCGAATTAGCGGAAATCAATCCCAAAATGAAGGAGCTAATCATTTTCAAGGAGGATAAATATTTTTATTATCATCCGGGTGTGAATGTATTTTCAATTTTCCGTGCTTTCAAGCAGAATATTTTCTCCGGTGAAATCCAAAGCGGAGCTTCGACGATTACCATGCAACTTGCCAGAATGCTTCAACCAAAATCTCGAACATATGCCAACAAATTTATAGAAATATTCCGCGCTTTTCAGTTGGAATTGCATTATTCCAAAGATGAGATTTTAAAATTATATCTGAATAAATTGCCTTATGGCGGAAATATCGAAGGTGTTCGAGCGGCTTCACTGCTATTTTTCGATGCGGAACCGCAAGTATTGAGTCTCTCCCAATCGCTAATTTTGTCAATAATTCCAAATAATCCAAATCAATTAGCTCTCGGGAAATTCAACGAGAGAATCAGAAAGGAACGGGATTTGTGGCTCGAAAACATCGAACAAGCCAATCTTTTCGAGCAATCTCAAATTCAAATAGCAAAAGCCGAACCCGTAAATCCCAATCGGCGTTTCTTCCGAAAATATGCCTCACATCTTAGCAATCGCATATATTATGCCGATAAGGAGCGTGGCAGAGTTCAGACGACAATTAATTTCAATTTGCAAAATGGGGTAGAGGAGCTACTGAAATCAAATTTGCAGCAATTAAAAAACATTGGAATTCGAAACGCGGCTGTTATAATTTATGACAATCAAAACGGCGAAATACTTGCCTATGAAGGCTCCGGCGATTTCTTCGACAAGAGAAATCACGGGGAAGTGGACGGAGTAAGGGCTTATCGCTCGCCGGGAAGTGCATTGAAACCGCTTTTGTACGGCTATTGCTTTGATTTGGGGTTGATAACACCAAAGCTCGTCATGAATGATGTGCCTCTAATTGGCGAAGATTATGCTCCCGAAAACTTTGACGGCAATTATCACGGGCAAGTTACGGCTGAACAAGCTCTGATTGCATCGCTCAATATTCCGGCGGTGAATTTGATGAAACAAGTCGGAACGAAAAATTTTGTCGAATTCCTTGATGATAACCATTTATCAGGTCTTGTCAGGAAAAATCGCGATTTGGGACTTTCGATGATTCTCGGAGGCTGTGAAGTTCGTTTAGACGAGCTAACAGCACTTTACTCATCTTTTGCACGCGCCGGATATGCCGTTATTCCGAAATATTTATTAAAATCAAAAAAAAATCTTCTAAATCGCAGAGCCTTCAGTTCTGAAAGTTCATATATGATTGCGGAGATTTTGTCCAAGCCGGAACGCCCGGATTTCGGATTATTCGCAAGCAGTGTAATCGGATTGCCACCACTTGCATTCAAAACGGGCACTTCGCAAGGCAGACGCGATGCTTGGGCGATTGGATTCAACGAGAGAATTACAATCGGAGTGTGGCTCGGCAATTTCGATGCTGCACCAAGCCAACACCTCACGGGTAGCAATGTCACAATTCCGATTTTATTCGATATTTTGAGAATCGCCGATAAATTATATCCTGCAACAAAATTGACTATTGCTGAAGCACCGCTGACTCGAACGATTGATGCTGAAACAGGATTGTTGCCATCACCTTTGACAAAAATATTTTCGGAAGATTACTATATTCCGGGCATTTCATCAGTACAAGTTTCCGATTTATACCGCGAAGTGGAGGTTTCCACTGACATGAAACGCTCCTACTGTATGATTTGCAAACCCGAATCGGGCAGCGTTTCGAAAGTTTTCAAAATCATGAAACCCGAACTTGTGTCTTTTTATGAGGAAATGAAAATCGCCTACGAGAAAATTCCGCCTCACAACGACGCATGCAATGCTTATACAGCTAAAAATGCTCCGATGATAATTTTCCCGTTAAATAATTCGAAATATTTCTTGGCTGAGGGCAAGGGTTTGACTTTTGAGTGCAAGACATCGAATCTCGAATCTGACATTTTCTGGTACGTAAACGATAAATTTTTCGCCAAATCAAAGTTAAACGACAAAGTTTCGTTTATACCCAAACAATCGGGAAAATATAAAATATCTTGTTCCGATGATAATGGTATGAATAGTAATGTGAATATTGAAATTGAAATTTATTGAAGCGATAAAAATATGAAACCAATGGAAGCCGAATTTTTGCTCGGCGCAGTAGCAATCGAACAATTCCCCAAGACAAATTTGCCCGAATTAGCTTTTTCGGGGCGTTCAAATGTAGGCAAATCATCACTGATAAATAGCATTGTGCTTCAGAAAAATCTTGCTCTAATCAGTTCCAGTCCCGGCAAAACGCGTCAAATCAACTTTTTTAAAGTCGAAAACAAGTGGTCTTTCGCAGATTTGCCCGGCTTTGGGTACGCCCAAGTAAGCAAAGATTTGCGGGAGCAGTGGCGAAAGCTGAATATGGACTATCTCGCCAATCGCGATAATCTGAAGTTAATCGTTGCACTTGTGGACAGCCGTCACGACCCTTCGGAGACCGATTTGGGGCTAATCGAATGGTACGAAAATAACGGCAAAGACTTTATAATCATTTTGACAAAATGCGACAAAATCAAGCCGAAAGAAGTGGAAGACCGGCAGGAACAAATCAAGCATCTCACTTCAAGTTGCAAACATTGTATCGAAGTGCTTCCGTACTCTGTCCAAACTGGCTTGGGGCGCAGGGAACTTGTCGCAATAATCAAACGTATAACCGAATAAGGAAAAATCATGTTAAATGCAAAAGAACTTATCGCCGCATCTGTGGCTGAATCTATCGAAACTAAGCAACAACTCGTAGCCGTACAATCCGAGCAAATCGAGAATTGCGGCAAAATGCTCGCTGCGGTATATGACAAAGGTGGGAAAATTCTCTTTTGTGGCAATGGCGGCAGCGCAGCCGATTGTCAGCACATCGCAGCGGAGCTTGTAATTCGATTCAGGAGCAAAATCAATCGGGCAGCATTACCGGCAATCGCACTCACAGTTGACCCATCGATGATGAGCGCCGGTGGGAACGACATCGGTTTCGAAAATGTGTTTGCAAGGCTCGTGGAAGCCTATGGCAAGAGTGGCGATGCATTGGTGGCAATCTCGACAAGCGGCAACTCCGAGAACGTCATCCGTGCTGTCAACACTGCCAAACAACAAGGCGTGCTCACAATCGGACTCTTGGGCGGAAACGGCGGCAAATTACTGCCACTATGCGACTTCTCAGTTGTAGTCCCATCGGACGTAACAGCCCGAATCCAGGAATCGCACATACTCATCGGGCATATTTGGTGCGAAATAATCGAAGAAATAATTTTTCCTGAACTTTTTTAAAAAATTTCTTGCACAGAATCTAAAAAACTCTTACTTTTGTATTCTGTTCGACGCCGGATTAGCTCAGTTGGTAGAGCAGCTGATTTGTAATCAGCAGGTCGGGGGTTCAAATCCGTCATCCGGCTCAAAGAAAAAGCCTCATCATTACGATGGGGCTTTTTTTTAGTGGGTTGGGAGCGAGACATGGATTTTTAAATACATGTCTAAGATATTTCTTAATAAACTACTATCTTCAAAAAATTATCGTTCACAATTACCAAATAAATACCAACCGGATATTGAGATAAATCTATTAATGAATTTATTCCGATTGAACCGAAATTATCCATTTGTCTGCCATATATATTGAATATTCTTAAACTGTATATATTGTCTTCTAAAGTGGTGATAGTCCTTTCATCAGAATTATAATAAATCAAATATGAATTCGGATTATTATTTTCTTTGATACTTGTAATTTGAAAGTTAACTGGTTCCGAATAGTCACTTTCACAGTTTCCTGAAGTAGTAATTACTTTGTAAATACCACTGACAGATGGGTATAATATTTTATTAATCGAATCTTTTAATTTTTGATTTTCAAGGTACCATTGATTTCCAGTATCGGCTGAAGAAACGAGCTTGTTCTCGAAAATTGTAATGGATGGCTGTTCCGGGGTCATGTTTACTGTTATTTCAATTTGGGTTGAATCTTCACAACCGGTGGTGATTTCTGTATTTACCAAATTAACTCGATACTTTCCGGCATTGTTCCATTTAACTTTGAAATCCTTTGAAAAGTCACTTCCGTCAATTATGCCTTCCTGAGCCTTCCATTTGAATTCATAACCATCATTTAATTTCGATTTTAAAGAAATATATTTGCCTGTACAAAGTTCTTTCGCACCTGTTATTTCTGGCTTCGGAAGAGCTAATAAGTCAATATGTAAAGTATCTGATTGTATACATTGTGAACTATTTTCGGCATTTAAAATTATTTTTCCTTTTGTTTCTGTTTCATTATTCCAAAAAACTTCGAGATACTTACATGAATCACATCCCATAATAATGCCTCCGGTTACTAACCATTTATACTTGTTATTATCTTCGGCATTACGCGTAAATGTTTGAATGTTTAATTTACAAAAATTTGCATTTCCAGTAATTTGAGGTTGAGGCATTTTAAAAATATATAGTATCCTGTCACTTGCGGTGCTGATAGTTGATGGTTTGGTGGAAACGATTCGCAGTTTGTAATTTGTACCATTAATAAAATCCTCGGGAATTTTACAATGAATCTTGCCTGCAAAATTGCTGTTTAAGGTTCCTAAAATCTTTGGGTTGGAAAATTCTCCGTTATTATTTGAAATTTCCACATTAAAAACATTCCCGAACAAAAACTCTCCTTCAAAAGTAAAGTCAACATCAAATTCTGCGCCCGTACATAGATTATCCGGTGAATTTGTGATTTGCATTACAGGCTGCATTTTGGCTTCATAAAGTCCGGTTTCGTGTGTTGCGTAGTAATCCCAATCATATACAAATTTCCAAAAGTTACTCATAACATACTCTTTGCCATTGTAATGATATGGAATTTTATTATTGTACCCCGGTACGCTTTGCAACCAGTAAATAAACCATTGCAATTCTTCACGACCTTCGAACTGACTTATGCCATCGGGCCAATCATATTGAATATCTTCCCAGGCGTGATATGAAATCAATTTTTTCTCACCGGAATTATCAGGCTTCCAGTCCTCAATATCAGCCATAGTCGGTTTCACTCTATTAGTATCAACCTGAATATAATGGTAGTATCCGTAATTAATTTCTGTATTCGGTGGTGTGTGGGTCCAGCCACAACGACCGATTTTACCAACAAATTTATCCCACAATAATACTCTATTACCATCTTGAATCTCATTTTGTTTAATCCACAAATGCTCGAACTGGTGAGTGAATGGCTCGAAATTGAGCATATTAAAATCAGGCATTGCCATTGAAGAATTGAGAACTGTATAGGTTTTGTTATAAAGGGGGAGTGGCTCGGGATTGCTTCCGTTGCAAGCCTGAACCCCGGTTGGGGTTGACATATATGATTCGAATGCTGCTCTAAAAAATTCAGGTTTGACAAAATCTGCATTATAACTGGGTAGAAATGCATTGCCGCCGTTAGTTAAAATCCAAACATATCTGACGCCTTTTTTTTCGACAAGGTCTTTCAGATTAATTCGCTCGAAAATTTGTTCAAAATCAAAAGCATACTTTAAAATTCCCCTATCATAGTTTGGATTTACTATAGATGGTGGAATAGGTTCATAAAATGTAAAATAATCTACAACTTTAACCCCTATTGAAGGTCTAGCGTTTGGATTTTTATATTTTCTGAATCGGCTACCCTCTTCAAGTGCGAATTTTAATCGTTGAACAGCAGTAATATGGTTTTGGTTAATTTCTGATAAGGGGCGATTCTGAATATCGAGATATTCCATTGCATATGAAGCTTCTTTATTTATGCCATCAATCGAAGGTATAAAATTTATGATTACAAATGGAACTTCATAAATGCAGTTTGCTGCCGGTGTTGCGATGAATTGGGTAGGGATTTGGTGCTCCATCTGCTTTCCGGATGCTGTTACTGTTAATTCTGTTTCGCAAATCGCATCATTATATTCTGCTGATATGGTAGCTGTACCGGATTTTAGAGCCTTAATCAAACCTTTGCTGTCAACTGTGGCAACTTCAGGATTTGAACTTTTCCATTGACAGGAATTTTTGCTTATTTTCTGAGTGCCATTATAGAGTAAAAAATCCTGTACATTTTTCCATGTCCAGCCTACCCAAAGTTCGAGCTCATTCTGCAAACCAATTAGTTTATTCATCGGTGTATCTGAAAATAATTCAAGTTCTTTCAAGCAAAGATTAGCAGGTTGATTGGAGGTCACTATTTGAAAATGTTTAACTGAAATGTCCGCATCAAAATCAACTGTAATCCATTGATTGCCAAAATTCTGGACGGGTTCGGTACTTTTGTAAGTATTAGTATGATTCATCAAATCTGAATAAGTTTTTGCATATGCCACATACCAAGTGCATTGTTGTTCAATTAAAAATTTCATTTTCGAGATTGCATGATTTGTTTTATTCGAAATCAGAAAATGCGAGGAAAGCTGATTCTCAAAACAAATCCCGGTACTGCTATTTTTGTCGAAAACCTCTTTGGCGGGTAAATTTGCACTATTGTTTATAACAAAATTATTCGCTTGAAGTTCGGTCAACATATCAAGTTTATAAATTGGTGTTGTAGGTAAGTCGTAACTATATAGACCGAGTTCCCATAAATGCACATAATTATCGCCGACTACCTTTTTGACAGTAAATTTCCAAATTTTTCGAGAAATTTTGGACTGGCAAAGCTGACCGTGCCAATAACCTCCCGCTTTATAACCCGAATCCACTGCCATAATATATGTGCCGGACTTTACGGTCAAATCAGTAATATTGTCAGCAGCTTCAAGCCACCATAGATTTTGGTCTAAATCGTGTCGGTCTAACTGCCCACATAAAATTGCAGCACTATCAACACTTACAGACTCATCGAAAACTATAATTACAAAGGCTGGATTGATATTGGCGGAACGCATTAGGGTAGCAGTGTCTCCGTCAAAACAGTTGCGGGGATTGCCGATATCGTAATCGGTAGAAGAAAGTGTTGCATAGCTTACATCAATACGAATGTTTTCTTGAAGAGAGAATAGTTCAATGGACATAAGTAAGCTAAAAACTAAAATATAAAGCGTTTTCATAGCTTAAAAGGATATTTTGTTGAACATCACGTTCGCTGCTACGATTGAATTACATACTTATTTTAAATATAATTCTAAATCTATAAATATTCGTCATCACTTAACATTTCATATCCAAATCTTCTCAATAATCGACATACAAATGCATAACAAAAAAAAACCGCATCAAAAATTGATGCGGCATGATAATTCATTTTTTAAGCGTCTTTGCGATTATCTGAAATAGAATGACAATGTGAATTTCGAGCCATAGTTTCCACCAATACCGATAAAGGTCATATTGTTTTCAGATTTGTTTTCACCCAATTCTGAAGATGTTGAAGTTGATTGGAAACCAACAAATGTTTGTGCCGAAAGGCTCACATTATTAGCAAACCACCATTCAGCACCGATTGCAGCACCGATACTAAGACCCATTTCGCTGTCAGTTACTTCTGAGATTTTGTTTTCAGAAGATGCTGTTGAAAATGCAACCAAGGGTGAAATGAACATTGCTACAGGCTCAGTTTCGAAAAGATATAATTGTGCCCCAAGAGCCAACTCAACACCGGTACCTGCCCTCAAATCTTTATCTTCGTCTGATGTGTTTACCATAGCAAGTCCGAGAGCGCCCCATAGTCCAACTCCGTCTGAAATGTTGACTTTGAATCCAAGCATGGAATTATCAACTGATATGTCCGATAGTCCGCTGAAACTCCAAAATAAGGCTTTAGTACCTTCTTTTGTTTGCGGTTCGTGAGCTTGTAAAGCTTGAGTTGATGCGAATACTACGCATAATACTATAATAAGTCCTAGAATACGATTCATAAATGCCTCCCCAATAAATTATAAATGTGTATTGCAAAAACAATTACCAATATTGATAGTTGCTCTATATTTCAAAAGTATTGTATAGAATTGGTAATTCCAAATTAATTAAAATTAATCTAAAATTAATTATCCATTTTATAATTTTGGACCTATAATTTTTGAACTTATTTTGGATTAAAAATAAATTAGGTGCAATACCGATTTCGTTATTGCACCTATTAATTTTAGCTTTAGTTATACGTGTAATTTATTTTTTTATTTTAAATCTTAACAGCAATTCTGCGGATTTTGTGATGCCAATTCGTGGTGTGTACTCGATTTTATCATCAAGAAAATCCTGATATTTTGCAATGAATATTTCATCACCCATCAATGATTTGCGGTTGTCGCCCATTCCGATTTGAAATGCTTGGCATAGCTTTGCCGGACCGTCGGATAGTTGATTTGAAGTGATTTTATTGCGATTGATTTTCATTTGTTCAATCCCAATTATTGGCTGAACCGCTCTCAGTAGTACAGCAGAGCCACGCCCACTTTGTTCGGTAACGGCATTGGCACAAAAATGCAACCCATAAATTTGGTAAACGTAGAGTATGCCGCCTGTTTCGAACATTGCTGAGTTGCGTTTTGTTTGACCGACTGCTGAATGGCTTGCCAAATCACCTTCTGCCAAATATGCTTCCGTTTCGGCTATCATACCTGTATAGATATGCTCACCGGCTACTCGGACGAGTAATTTGCCTATTAAATCTCGAGCTACAATTTCAGGCTTTTGCAGGTAAAATTCAATCGGAAATTTATCGAATTGGTCAATCTGGGTCTGTATTATATTTGCTTTTTCGTGAACCTTCATACAGCTCGAATTTGCGGAATCTACATTCAATTGTGGCATTCATCAGGATGAATTGCTTTGCGTGGCGAAGCCCGAACATCTTCAATGCTGCCATGTTGCCACTCAAGACCCAAGCAACGTTGCCTTTGTAATCTTGCTTCAATTTGTCGCCGATTTGCTTATGAAATGCTTCGACGTCTTCGTCATCCATTCGCTCTCCGTAGGGAGGGTTCATTATCAAAGTCGTGTTTTCCAATTCCGGTTTGGCTTTGATGAAATCTCTTCGTCTGACATCAATTTTCTTTTCGATTCCAATCTCTTCAAGGTTACGGAAAGTTACTGAAATTGCTTTGGAGGAAATATCGGCACAAGAAATTTTGACCTGTGGTTCGATAATAAATGCTTTGGATTCATTTTTGATTCTGGTCCAAAGTGCTTCGTTATAATTTTTCCAATTCATGAAGCTGAATTTCCGAAAATTTCCGGGAGGAATACCCGCTGCAAACATGTATGCCTCGGTGACAATTGTTCCGGAGCCACACATCGGGTCGTACAAATCAGTTTCAGCGTTCCAGCCGCTCAGTAAAATCATTCCCGCAGCCAAAACTTCATTCAGAGGAGCATCAGTTTGGGTGACGCGATAGCCGCGTTTGTGAAGCGAATTGCCGGAACTATCAAGCGAAATTACGCAATCTTCACCCGAAATATAAACATTCAATCTTATATCCGGATTGTTGACATCAACATCGGGGCGACCACCGTAATAATCGCGAAGTCTATCTACGACAGCATCTTTCAATTTTAGAGCAACGTAATTTGCATGATTGAAATGCGGGGAATTGACTGTGCTGTCAACCGCTATTGTCATATTGGGAGTGATGAATGATTCCCATTCTATATCGAGGCATTGCTCATAGAATTGTTTGTCATTTCGGACTTGGAATTTTTTGAGAGCTATCAGGAATTTCAATGCTGTTCGCACATGCAGATTTACTCTATACAGTAGTGCGGTATCGCCAAAGAAGGTTACAGCGCGCGAATGTAGCGAAATATTTCTACCGCCGAGCTTTTCGATTTCTGCTGATAGCACATCTTCAAGCCCTGCAAGGGTTTTTGCAGTTATTTCTAAATTATTTTCGTCTAATAGCAATGTTTTTGCTTTATAAGTTAATTTTCAATGTCATCGGCTATCATACGGAATCCAATTTCGATAGCACCCTTTAACGCCGAGCCTTTGGGTTTTACTAGTTTTAATTTTTTATCGGATTCAATCAATTTTTCTAATTTTTGATTCAAAATGGTATTTGCATCAATAATACCGCCCATCATAGCTACTTCGACTCTCGAATCATAATGCTTATCTAAAGCTTTGGGCAATTCGTATAAATGATTTGCAGCTTTATTTATTAGTGCCATGCAAACTTCATCACCGTCTTCAGCACATTTCATAATTGTCGGAGTCAGCATCTGATACTCGAAAGCGCGCTCTGCATAAGCTTTGACTATTGTTCTGGGTTGTTCGATATCCACAGCCGGGAACATTTCGCCGATTACATTAGTCAATTTTGTAGCTTTTCCTCTGCCATCTAAAGCTCGGACAACAGCCGTCAAGCCTTCTCTGCCAATCCATGCACCGCTTCCTTCGTCGTCAAGTTCAATTCCCCAACCGCCACATCGGAACACTTCGTTCTTTTTCTTTGCCAATGCGATTGAGCCTGTACCCACGATAATCATAATTCCGTCTTTGCCTTCAAAAGCACCTTCGAGAGCGATTTCGGCATCACTTGTTACCATAATATCACTAATTGCGACACCTTGCCCGCGTGCTAATGTACGAATAAGTGATTGAGAACGCTTTTTCTCTTCGTCAAGCCATACACCGGCAAGACCAACGACAATTGCGTCAACTTCGGATGTATCTATTTCAGCTTTTTTGCATAGTTCAGTAATAACGTTCAGAGTTCTTTCGCAAGATTCGCCAACTCCAACAGCACCAATGCGAGTGGTGCCGGCAACCATTTCGACTTTTTCGTTGCCTTGAGTAAACAGAACGCCTCTTGTTTTGGTACCGCCGCCATCTATGCCGATAATTGTGTATTCTTCTCTGTTAATCATAATCCTTCATTTAATAAATTTGTACATCGTACTTATACAAATTTCATGCCATTGCAAATACAAATCTTACTTAATTTGACGGCTTATTATGATTTTGATTTGATAGTCACAATCGGGCTTGAAACAAAGGCTTCAGTCAATATGTCCTTGAGATGTTTGGCGTAAACTATCTCCAATCCTTCAATAATTGTACTTTCAATATCAATTATATCAGTCTTGTTATCAATCGGTACTATCACTTTGGAAATTCCGTTGCGTTTTGCGGCTAATAATTTTTCTTTCAAACCACCGATTGGCAATATATTCCCGCGTAAAGTAATTTCTCCTGTCATAGCAATTGTGCCTTTGATAGCCTTATTTGTAAATGCGGAAATCATTGCGATTGCCATTGTGATTCCGGCTGATGGTCCATCTTTGGGGATTGCACCTTCGGGAACGTGGATATGGATTTCTTTATTTTTATTGAAATTTTCGACTAATCCCAAATCCGAATAATTCGCTCTGATGAATGATAGTGCTGCCATAGCAGATTCTTTCATCACATCGCCCAATTGTCCCGTCAATGTCAACTTTTCTGACGAAGCAGGCATTATCATTACTTCCAGCGGCATTATATCGCCACCAACACTTGTCCAAGCCAGTCCCGTAGCAACGCCGACTTTATCGCTCAATTCTCCTTTCATATCCTTGAATTTTGGCGCTTTGAGATATTTTTCGATTGATTCCTCGTCAATTTCGATTTTTTTATCGAAAATAAACTTGCAAAATTCTGGACTCTGACTTAAAATACTTACTACTTCAACTTCTGTTGCTGCTTTTTTGCTCGGTTGCTTTATAGGTTGATTTTCAAAATAATCGTTAATCAAATCTTTAATCAACTTGCGGAGAACAGATGTCATTTCACGTTCTAAATTTCGGACTCCTGCTTCGCGAGTGTATTCGCGTATGATTTTTTTAATGGCACTTTCATCGAATTTAATTCCCAAATCCGTCATTCCAAACTCTTCATAAAGCTTTGGCAGTATGTGGCGACGTGCGATTTCGAGCTTTTCATATTCCATGTAACTGTTCAATTCAATGATTTCCATCCTATCCAACAAGGGGAGAGGTATGTCATATCGGACGTTTGCAGTGGTTATAAACATTACATTCGACAAATCATAGTCCACTTCGAGGTAGTGGTCGTTGAATGCGATGTTTTGTTCAGGGTCGAGCACTTCTAACAATGCCGAGGATGGGTCGCCACGGAAGTCCATAGACATTTTGTCAATTTCGTCCAAAAGCATTACCGGATTAATTGTTCCGGCTTTTTTCATTGATTGAATGATTTTGCCGGGCATTGCACCTATATATGTTCGCCTATGTCCGCGAATTTCGGCTTCATCACGAACGCCACCCAGTGAAATCCGTACAAATTTTCTGCCCATTGCCCGTGCGATTGACTTCGCCAATGAGGTCTTGCCAACTCCGGGAGGACCTACAAAGCATAGAATTTGCTTTTTGACGTTTCCGGCTAAATTCAATAATGCTATAAATTCCTGAATCCTATCTTTGGGTTTTTCGAGTGCGAAATGATCTTCATCCAGAATATTCTTTACATGTTGAATTTTCAAATGGTCAACAGTCTTTTCATTCCATGGGATTTGCGTCAGCAATTCCAAAAAATTCCTATGCACCGAAAATTCGGGAGACATAGGTGGAATCCGCTCCAGTCTTTTTAGTTCTTCATCAGCTTTTGCTTTGACATGCTCGGGTAATCCTGCTTTTTCCAATTCTTCTTTTAGCTGAACGAGTTCCGGACTGTAATCATCTTCCTCACCAAGTTCATTTTGCAATGCACGAATTTGTTCTTGAATAAAGTATCGTTTTTGATTTTTCTGAATCAAATCGCTGACTTTATTATTTATGTCTCCCTCAAGTTTGAGCAGTTCCATTTCGGAAACAATCATTGTAATAAATTCCAAGTATTGGTCGCTCAAATTCTCGATTTCTAACAATCGTTGTTTGCGTTCGACTTTGGATTTTAGATTTGCAGCACCAAAAAATAGTTGTTGAACCGGGTCGGCAGAATTTAAGTATGCTGCAATCAAATCTCCGGGTAGCGACGAGTCCGATTTGACATATTCTGAGAACAAATCGCCCGATCGCCTTACTAAGGCTTCAAATTCGGGAGTAAATGGTGGTATTTTGAGTACCATTTGTTGAATATCTGCCGATAAATAGTCTTTTCGTTTATATTTTCGTTGTATCTTTGCTTGGCAAATTCCTTCAACCAGTACTTTCATCAAATTATTCGGCAATCTTAACACTTGGATAATTCTTGCGATTGTGCCATATTCGTAAATATCGCTAAAAGTAGGTTCGTCAACATCGGGACTTCTTTGGGCAGAGAGAAATACAAATCGTTTAGATTCGAGTGATACTGAAATCGCTTTAAGTGTAGTGCTGCGACCAACCAATAGCGGAAATATCATATTCGGAAAAATCACCACATCTCGCATCGGTATAACGGGCAATCTCTTAGGTATTTTTGTAAAATCAACCTCTTCGGATTCGATGTCCAATATAAAATCAACATTCTTTTTCATTCAATAACCTATAATTTCAGTTTTTATCATTTTCAATTTATTAAGACAAATAAACCGAAAGTATAGTATTAATTTTATAATTTATTGTAACTTTTTATTCCATTCATTTGTTATTACAATATCTATTATTTCAAATATTATGGAAACTTTATGAATAAATTATATTTTGTCTTCGCTTTACTTCTAATTGGAAGTACTGAATTATTATCGCAATCACTTCAAAAGACAGATAGCTATCTCAAAGTTATCGAATTTTGGAGGAATGAAAAGTATCGGTTGAAAGCAGAGGATTTGTTAGATAAAATCAACAACCCTGATAAGTACAAACAGATTGATACATTAACACTACCGGAAATGCAAAAATCCGGGCTTGAGTCCACTGTAAGCACAAGTTCTGTTGTTGAATCAGAAGTTCACGCTGCAGTCAATCCCACAAATCCCAATAATATTGTTGCATCGCCTATAAACCAAAATATTGACAATCCAACTTCTCCAATGTCTTGCCCTATTTATTATTCAAAAGACCAAGGGGATAGTTGGCAAACAAGCAGTTTTGTAACCAAACCCAAGATTGATAATATATTGGTTGTTGGTGGTGGCGACCCTGTGCTTGTATTTGATGGGGATGGTAAATTGTATTTATCATGGATAAATGTTTGCGTTTCTACGATTTCTTTACCCGAAAATCCTACGCAATTAATCCCGGATTCACTTTGGGCTGTTATGCACTATGCAGTTTCAGAAGATGGAGGAGAAACCTTCAGTTTCGACAACTCAATGTACTTAGGTAAACTTGTTAAAAGTAGGTACACGGGTAGCGGCGGCATAACTTATATGCTCGACAAGCAATGGATGGCATCAGATGTGACAAAGTCATCTCCATATTATAATAACATTTACACAAGTGCGATGCAAATGAATATGGAACTTTCATCGCAAGATTATGGGATTAATATGATTGTATTTACCAAAGCAGCTGATTCATCACAATTCGACCAAAATGGTGTCAACATAACGCGTGGTCAAAATTTTCAGGTGGTGCAATTTGGTTCTTTAGATGTTGATTTGAACGGTCATGTACATTTTACATTTCTTGGAGTAAGAAGTGACCGTATAGGTAATTTATATCACTGCGTTTCCAAAAACGGAGGAGTGACTTTCTCCGTGCCTCAACCAATTGCTCAAATTCGTGGCACTTTAGCTCAGCTTGGTAATGCCGAATCTGTCGTGGGAATGAATCAAACTCGTTTGTATCCATGCCCGTATGTTGCAATAGATAGAAGTAACGGCATCGGTTCAAACAATTTATATTTGACTTGGACTGCTAATGGAGTAACTTCAAATGCTTTGCGTGGGCTTGATATTTATTTTGCCAAATCAACTAACGGTGGACATACATGGTCTGACCCTAAGATTGTTAACAAACATCCGGAGGGGGAGAAAATTCATGCTTATTATTCATCCATTAATGTTAGTTCCACAGGTGTACTTTCAATTTCATATTATGACAGACGCCACTCCACAAGTGCATCTACGCATTATTACCTTGCCGTTTCGCAAGACCAAGGCGAAACTTTTGTCGAATTCCCGCTTACCTCCGAGCCAATGAATTTTGATAATATAGGTTCGCGAAATAGAAATTTCGGTATCGGTGAATACAATGCTATTGTATCTGACGGTAAAACAATAATCCCTATCTGGGCTGATGGCAGAACTAACGATGGGAATATTAATATTTATATGGCTAAAATTGATTCGGACAATCTGGAGCAATATCTCACTAGCGTACCCGATATTGTCAGCATTTTCTCTGATTTTTTCATCACAAAACTTTACCCAAATCCCGCAAATGAAAAATTGAATATCGAAGTAACTTTGAATAAGATGGGTGAGCTTAAATATACAATTTACGACCTATCCGGCGATGCACTTATTTCGGGAATTCTCGGAGATAATATCATCGGTACACGGTCATTCGATATTGACGTTAAATCTATTGGAACAGGTCAATATTATCTGAGTCTAAGTTCAAAAAATGGGTCAGTTGTCAAAAAATTTAATGTTGTAAGATAAGTTTACTTTTGGACAAAAAAATCGCTCCCATAACTTTCGTTGTGGGAGCGATTTTTGGTTTCATTAGAGTGCACTCTACACACAAATCTTAGTTATTTTGTAATTTTTTAAATTATTTAGAAAATAACGAGAATGAACAGTATTTAAACTAAAATTTGTTGTATCTTTTTCATAAGTTTGTGATTAACTATAATATCAAAACCATAAAATGGGTTCCATTATGAAAATAGTAATTGTTGCTGTTTTAATGCTTCTTATGGCAACTTCCTACTCTCTCGCTCAAGAACGAGAAATGACTGAAAGTGAACACAGTATAATCGAATTTTGGAAAAAAGAGAAATATCGTGTAAATACCGAAAAACTATTAGATAGGCTCAATCATCCCGAAAAGTATAAAGATGATGTTCATACATTACCTGAATTCCAAAACGAGGAAAACGAGTTCGTGGTGAGCAAATCCAATGTTACCGAATCCGAAGTTCACGCCGCTATCAATCCGATTGATTCGATGAATATAGTGGTTTCTCCTATTAGCCAAGCTTTGTCGAGCCCGATGAATGCAATACTTTGTCCGGTATATTACTCAAAAGACAAAGGCGTAACATGGCAAAAGAGCAGTTTGGCGACTCGACCTATTCAAGATAATATTATGCTTGTCGGAGGTGGCGACCCGGTCTTAGTTTTCGATGGTAACGGCAAATTATATTTTTCATGGATAAATATTTGCCTCTCTCTTAAGCCACAAGGAAGTCAACAAACACCCGACTCTATCTATGCAGTAATGCATTATGCTGTTTCTGAAGACGGTGGAGTTAATTTCAAGTTCCTTAATTCGATGTATTTGGGCAAAATTGTCAAAACAAAATTCGACCTGAATAACACCTCAATCCGATATATGTTAGATAAACAATGGATGGCAGCGGATATTAAGAAATCATCTCCTTATTATAATAATGTTTACTTGAGCTCGATGCAATTGGATATTTCACTTGGCTCTCCGGATTTCGGTGTAAATATGATGGTATTTAGAAAACCGGCTAATTCGCAAGAATTTTCCAAAACATCTGTTAATGTAACAAAGGGTATGGGTTTTGATTTTGTTCAATTCGGTGCTATTGAAGTTGATTTGAACGGTCATGTTCATTTAACTTTCGTTGCAGCAAAAATAAATCAAAATCCTTACCTGTATCATTGTGTTTCGAAAAATGGAGCTCTTACATTTTCAGGTCCAAAAGCCATTTGTCAAATTCGAGGTACTTTAGCTCAATTTGGAGGAGCCGAATCTGTTGTCGGCATCAATCCCTCTCGTATGTACCCATGCCCATATCTTGCAATAGATAAAAGTGGCGGCATTGGTAAAAATAATCTATATGTTACGTGGACAGCAAACGGCGTGTCTTCAAATGCACAATGCGGTCTTGATGTGTATTTCTCGAAATCTACTGATGGTGGCTCCTCTTGGTCATCGCCTAAAGTTGTTAATCAACACCCTGAAGGTCAAAAAATTCATGCTTTTTACTCATCAATCAATGTGACCAGATACGGAACACTGCTTATTTCATATTATGATAGGCGGCATGATACTTCTACTGCTACTACTCATTATTACATTGCAACTTCCGATGACCAAGGCGAATCTTTTCAAGAGCTTCAACTCACTTCCATTCCAACGGACTTTGCCAAAATCGGATTAAGAAATCAGGAGTTTGGTATCGGCGAATATAATGCTTTGATTTCCTCATATGATTTGGTTTTACCTATTTGGGCTGATGGCAGAACTAACGATGGCAACATCAATATTTATATGGCTAAACTGAGGACTTTGAAAACCGATGAACCACCCGATGATATTGTGAATATCACTTCAAATTTATTCATTACAAATGTGTTTCCCAATCCATCTGACGATTTAATGAGCATTGAAGTTGTCCTAAAGAATCAAGAAAATGTAACTTTTGAAGTATTCAATTTGGTGGGTGAATTGATTATCTCAGGTAATTTGGGCGAACAAAGCATTGGCTCTCATATCTTAGATTTGAATGTTAAGTCTCTCGCATCTAATCAATATTATCTGCGACTAAATTCGGAAAGCGGAACAGCACTCAAAAAATTTAATGTTGCAAGATAAGTTTATAAAATTACTATAAAAAAAAATCGCTCCCAAAACTTTCGTTGTGGGAGCGATTTTTGTTAAAGCGGGAATAATTATTTCCCGGTAGCATTTTCTAATTTCTTCATAATCGAAAATACAAATACTGCCGAAATCATACAGCATACGACGAAAATCGCCCATACTTGCCAAACTTCGATACGCATCCACATGAATGAGCCGACGAATAACAGTTGATTACCAACTGCCGTTGCGCCGAGCCATCCACCTTGCATCAAACCTTGGAATCGAGGTGGGGACACTTTCGATACGAATGATATACCCATCGGGCTGAGGAATAATTCTGCTATTGTTAATATCAAATATGTATTTATCAGCCAATAGGGCGAAACGCGACCGGGCGCTGCTGCACCGTCTAATTCCGCAGGTGAAACTAGCCCTAAAGAGCCTAAGAGCAGAACCATGAATGCAAAAGCTGCCAAAATCATACCGATACCGATTTTTCGAGGCGTCGAAGGTTCGCTTTTGCGACTTTTGAGCCAACCGAAGAACCAAACAACAACCGGAGTCAGAAATACGATAAATATCGGATTGAATTGTTGGAACAATTCGGGTTCGATAACGTTTGAGTCACTGTAAGTACCATAGAAATAGTAAGCCAAAGCGCTACCAACAACAACTAATGCCCCGCCGATGATTCGATGCTTTGTCTCCGAACCTTTCTTCACCAAGAAGACCATACCGAGAATAGCTGCTATAATTGGTAAGAATCCGCGCAAATCGAAGAATAGATACGTGAATGCATCAACAGTTTTAGCGGTGTAATCACGAGCAAAGTAAGTAAGTGTTAGCCCGTTTTGGTGGAATGACATCCAGAAGAATATTACAACAAGGAACACTAAACCAAGCGCAATTAAGCGTTGGCGTTCTTCTGCAGGAGCCATTTGAATAGTAGCTTCGCCTTTTTCGACTTGCTTTTTTCTATCCGGTAATTTACCTTTGAAGAAAATATAAACCACTAAGGAAATAAGCATTGCAACCGCTGCTACACCAAATGCGTAATTATAACCTACTGCAAATACATCAATATAGTTTTGTGCAAATACAGTTAAATCTGTAACAGGCAAAGTAGTCGAATTTGTTGCTAATTCCTGGAATTGAACCATATCAACAGGTTGACCGTTTACGACTTTGTGGGCTAAAGCCGGCAAATCTGCATCATAGGTATAGCCTTGACTTTTCAAGAACCAATTTCTGATACCGTTTGCAGCGGTAGGTGCAAAGAATGCACCAATATTAATACCCATGTAAAAAATGCTAAAAGCTGAGTCGCGTAGATGCGCATATTGCGGTGCATCATACATCTGACCAACAAGAGCTTGAAGATTGCCCTTGAACAGACCATTACCAAGCGAAATCGTAAAAAGTCCGAGAAGGGTGATAACCAGACCTGTTCCGGGAGTAGCCATGATTGCATATCCCAAGAACATTATTACTATACCAATTAATATTATGCCTTTGTAATTTTGAGTTCTATCGGCTAAAAAACCGCCGACAAGTGCCAATGCATAAATCAAAGTGTAGAAAACGCTATAGATAATTCCTGCATCATCGGCTGCCAAACCGAATTTTGCTTGCAGAAATAGAACCAAAATCGCCATCATTGTGTAAAAACCAAACCGCTCGCCCATATTGGCAAAGAAGGCTACGATGAGACCTTTAGGATGATTTTTGAACATAGTACCTCACATTTTTATTACGAAAAATTACCATTGTCAAACTATAAAGCAAAATTAAGAAAAAAATAAGACTTTTTTCTTAAAATATTGAGTTTAGTTTTTAATTAATTAAAATGTAGGTAAGGCTAAGGCAGGATTCAGGTTCCGTTCTGTCTGTCACCGGCATCACCAAGCCCGGGAACAATGTATTTTTTTTCATTTAAGCCACGATCAATTGCAGCTGTATAGATTGGTATTTCGGGGTATTCTGAGATGATTCTCTCGATTCCTTCGGGTGCAGAAATCAATGCAACTACGCTAATATTGGCAGCTCCTTCCAGTTTGAGTCTCGAAATTGCCGATATAAGCGAGCCGCCCGTTGCAAGCATAATTTCTAAAAGAAAAATTCGAGTGTCTGAATCTATTTCCGGTACGTTAAAATAATATTCTTCGCTCCGAAATGTTGTTTCGTTGCGGCGAATTCCAATATAGCCCACTTCAGCCTTCGGATACATTTTCATGAATGGAGGCAACAAACCCAATCCGGCTCTGAGAATTGGAATAAAAACAACTTTGCTTGTTATTTCTTTACCTATTGTTGTTTCAAGTGGAGTCTCGACTTGAATTTCTTTCGTTGGCAGATTTTTCAGAACTTCGTAAGCCATGCAACTGCCGATGCTCTCGACAGATTGGCGGAATAACTCGGAACTTGTTCTTTTATCTCGAAGCTTGGTAATTTCGCATTCAATAATCGGATGATTAAGTAAGTTTACCATATTTAGAATAAATCCGGATACCACATAAAGTTCAATCTCGGAATCGAGAAAAAGGTTGATACTTCGGTTTCGCGGAAAAATTTACCGTTGGGGTCATTTCTTTCGTATCTTGGATCGAAGTTCCGTGTTGTTTTGCCAATCATAAAGTCCAATTTCCATTCAGCTTGAATCGCAAATAATCCGGCACCTGATACAGGAATATTAATGAAGAAGCCCAATCCGGCATTAACTCCCATTCGAGTTTGATTGTCAACCTCACCATTTTCCAGTCCGTATTCGTTTAATAATATAGAAGGTCCTGCCATACCGTAAAAGTTGATTTTGTTGCGAGGATTAACAAGGAAATGTGCTGTAAATTGAATTTGTTGGTGTATGTTTGGTTTGAGGAAGGGAAATTTCACAAGTAATTTTTCATTTTTTGCGTACAAATATGATCCTGAAAGCACCAAAAAATCAAATGGAGAGGCATGAATCGTTCCACCATATGCAACTAATCCTTCGTAGGACAAATCCTGCGGGTCGGGAGTGTATGATTCAACGATAGTGTTTGTACCCAAAACCAAGCCTATTCCGAGAGTCTTTTTGAAATGATTATATTCTTTCGTGTATCGTGGAGTTTCTTCCGGATAATCTTCTTCATATCCTTGCGAATGTGCTGAATTCAGACCTGCAAGTGCGAATAATAGTGTGACCAATGTCAGTTTGAATAAATTCTTAGCATTAATTGTTGTCATTTCTATAACCTCTTCTATTTTAATTGTTTTTAATTCAGCGATCTTTTCCGCAACATACTTGACGAATAAAGGCTCATTTCGTTTACCTCTGAATGGTACGGGCGACATATAGGGTGAATCTGTTTCGAGCATGAATCTATCGTTCGGTACACGGGCAATAATTTCATGGTCGGCAAATTTTTTGAATGTAATATTTCCGGTGAACGACACATGCATTCCCAAATCCATGATTTTTTGAAAATAATCAAGCGAACCATAAAAACAATGCAAAACACCTCGCAAAGTTCCATCTTGCTCCTCAGTTAATATTCCCACAAGGTCATCTTCGGAGTCGCGGTTGTGGATTATAACAGGCAAATCAAGCTCTTTAGCAATTTGGAGTTGTTTGCGGAAAACTTCTTTTTGCACATCTCTTGGAGCGAAATCGTAGAAATAGTCTAAGCCTATTTCGCCGATTGCTACAGTTTTTTCCATCTGTGCATATTTATAAATTTTTGCATACGACTCTTCGTTAGCAGTAAGAGCACTGTGCGGATGAATTCCAATTCCGGCAAATATACGTTTGTGTGTGGCTGCGAGTTCATATGTTGATTCAAACTTATCCGGTTCGATTGCTGGTACAATCACTGCTTCAATTCCTTCCGCAAAAGTTCTGTCAATGACTTCACTTCTATCCGAATCGAAATCTTCCGAATCAATGTGTGCGTGTGTATCTATCATTTGGATTTATTCAATTGTACTTTTTATGATTGAAGTGTTTCCAAATCGGCAATGATTTTATCAATATGCCCTTTAATCTGCACATTGTTGTAAACCATTTTTATTTCTCCCTTGGGGTCAATAATATAACTTGTCCTAATCACGCCCATATACTTTTTGCCAAACATTGATTTCTCACCGATAACACCATATAAATTGCATATTTCTTTGCTTTCATCAGCAATTAATTGGAAATTGAGATCGTATTTTGATGTGAATTTATCGTGAGATTTAACTCCGTCTGGGCTGACGCCTACTACATTTGCTCCGACACTTGTGATGCGTTCCATATTGTCCCGGAAATCACAAGCTTGTTTTGTGCAAGTTTCGGTATCATCTTGCGGATAAAAATATAGCACTAACCATTTGCCAAGGTTATCAGATAATTTAAACTTTTGTCCGCCATTTACTTCAGCGGAAAAAGCGGGTGCTTTTGAGCCTATTTCGAGTGACATAATTCTCCTAAATCTTTGTGTTAATCATTTCTTACTTCAGTTGCACCAAAGATATTTATGATTTCATTTTCAAAAGGATGCAAATCTTTGCTTTGGTCAACGTATTTATTATTTGACGTCGAATCGCTACTTAAGTTGTTATCGTTTGGTTCAATTGTTGGTAGCTCTAATTCAACTTTTACTGAAAAATTTAAATCGAAGTTTTTTGAAAGTATTGATTCGAGTAATTTGCCTTTTCCACCAATAAAATCGGCATGAAAAGCATTATTATACTTAAGTACGAGTACTTTGCCGGCTATCATCATTTCAGCATGTTCCAATCCCTTCGATAGCCCGCTTTCGTTGATTTCATCGGATTTTAAAATTTTGTCCCAATCCTTAGGTAATTCATATACAATCTTTGCTGCTTCTACCTTTACTTCCTTTACATCAGGTGTTTTTTTTTCAGGAGAGTAAGTCGGATTATTTTCACGAGCTATTATATTCTCAGGAACAGCTTTCGGCGAAGGTGCGACTGCTACCGGGCTTTCAGTCGTTGGCAAACCGTTTATTTGACGAATCAAATCCTCAATTTCGGCTACTGTATCCATTGTAGCTAATTTGCACAATGTCAGTTCAAATTTGACTCGCGGTTGCTTTGCAAATCGAATTTCTTGTTCGGATTGAGCAATCAAATTCATCATTCGCAACAAATCATTCTTTCTGAAATTTTTGGATTCTTGTTGGTATAGTTTTTGAATTTCGCTCGCTGTTTCGATTAATTCTGTGCTTCCCGTTACGACAACGGTCAATAAATGCCTTAGATGCTCGAGCAATCCGGATAATGTTTCCTGCAAATCGTAACCACGATTGATGATTTCATTTGCAATATGGAACATTTCAGCGGTGTCTTTGCTGACTGCCGCTCGTGAAATCCTGAAGTAAAACTCGTCATCAATCAAGCTCAATGAGTCAACAGTGGCATGAAAATCCACATTTTTACCGCAAAAGGCAATTACTTGGTCGAAAATACTTTGAGAATCTCGCATCGAGCCGTCAGCCCGCTTTGCTATAATCATAAGCGATTTTTCATCTATAGTAATGGATTCTTTTCCCGCTATATATTTGAGTTGAGAGACTATTTCACCGGTTTCCATCCTCCGAAAATCATACCTTTGGCATCGGCTTGTGATAGTTGGGAGCACTTTGTGAGCCTCTGTTGTGGCAAACACGAACATCAAATGCGGAGGCGGCTCTTCTAAAGTCTTGAGTAAGGCATTGAATGCGGCTGACGAAAGCATATGAACCTCGTCTATCACATACATTTTATACTTGCCGTGAGATGGAGGATACTTCGCATTTTCTCTCAACTTCCGGATGTCGTCCACACTGTTATTAGATGCACCGTCAATTTCGATAACATCCACCGAGCGACCTTCGAGCACAGCCTGACAATTGATGCACTTGTTACATGGTTCTGCATCTATAGGATTCAAACAGTTCACGGCACGAGCCATTATTCGGGCTGTTGTAGTTTTGCCCACTCCTCGCGGACCGCAAAATAAATAAGCATGGTGCATCCGACCGGAAGTAACGGCATTTTTCAATGTCTGAGTGATGTGGTCTTGCCCCACAACATCGGCAAACGTTAAGGGACGCCACTTTCGAGCCGTTACTATGTAGTTCTCGGCTTCGTTAGTCAATGTATTTTCTTCGGACATTTTTTATTTTTTTTATGATAAACAAATTACAAAGTAAGACTATTAAAGTATAAAATATCAAAAAATTTCAAAAAAAAATATTTTTCTTTAAATTCATTGGCACGATATGTGATATAATTGATTTGTAATTGTTGAAACTAATGAAAGCAAAACTATATGAATCCTGTATGTAACTTAATAACTGACGAAGAAAGAAAAATAATCTCAAATTTGAAAAGTAACAGTAAACTAAATTTTGATAAAGCTATTGCACACGAATTTTTGGAAAGAAAAGGTAAACATTTAGAATTAATCGAAGATGATGTTGACCTTAATGCAATGCTTATCAAAAAGCCCGAATACTCCTTTCTAATAAAGGTCAAAGGCGATTCGATGATTAATTGCGGTATTGATAATTCGGATACTTTATTGGTAGATTGCTCAATCGAACCCAAACACGGTGACATTGTAGTGGCATCTATTAATGGTAAGATATTAGTGAAAAAGCTGAATTTTTCTTATCGCGAAACGATGTTACTTTCCGAAAATGAAAATTATATGCCCATTAAAGTACGCTCCGGCGACAAGTTCGAGATTTGGGGTGTCGCTATTATGGTTATTAAGGATAGAACCTTATAAAAAAAATATGACGAGGAAACGCCCCGTTTGAGAAACCTGTCCATCCCCCCGGGCAGGTTTCCTTTTTTTAATACATATCAATCAGCTTCGTCAATGCTTTTAATATGGAACAGAAAAATCAAGACTACAGAAAATTTCTCATACCTGCTAATGTAGCGGGCATTCAAAATCTCGAATTAGTTGCTCGGCTCGTGGTCGAAGGATTCATTACCGGATTGCACCGCTCGCCCTATCACGGGTTTAGCGTTGAATTTGCCGAACATAGGCAATACCGCCACGGTGATGAAACTAAGAATATTGATTGGAAGGTGTATGCTAGAACAAACAAATATTATGTGAAGCAATACGAAGAAGAAACCAATCTTCGTGCAGTGCTTGCAGTGGATTCGAGCGCTTCTATGGGCTACGCTTCCAAAGGTATGATTTCCAAATTCGATTATGCGATATTTTTGACTGCCGCTCTAAGTATGTTGATGCTGAGGCAACGCGACGCAGTAGGTCTGGCTATGTATGATACCGAAATCCGAAAATATTTGCCACCGAATTCGAAACAATCTTATGCGACTGAAATCTTGAAAACATTAGCAGCATATAGCCCGACAAATAATACAGGAACTGCAAACGCATTAGATTCATTAGCCGAACGAATCAAACGTCGCGGATTGGTAATAATCATGAGCGATTTTTTCGACGAAAAAGAATCGGTTTTGAAAGCTCTGAAACATTTCCGTCACCGAAATCACGAAGTGCTTGCTTTCCATTTGCTCGACCCTCGTGAAATTGACTTCAAACTTGGTACAGGCGCTACTTTCCGCGATATGGAAACAGGTGAAGAACTCATCACTCAACCACATCAAATTCGTGGGGCATATTCCGATGCTGTCAAAGGTTTCATCAAGGACATAAAAAAAGAATGTTTCAACCATAATATAGATTATACCATGATTGAAACATCAACTCCCTTCGACAAGGCATTAAGAGATTATATTACAAAGCGTCGAAAAGTATAATTAATTACTTATACCCGACCATTAGGCTCGATTCGAACTCTGTATCAATTTTGACTACATCTCTGAACCACGACTCTTTTAGTATTATCCACAAATCTGTTTCGGTGTAAACGCCACCGCGAAGTGTATTGACAAGCAAGTTTATTGATGAGAGTGCGAATTTCAAGGGATGGGTTCTGTCATCATCAATAATCATTTCGTGAATGACTATTTGTCCGCCGTGATTTAGAGCATCGAAACATCTTTGCAACAGCTTTACGTTATCCCAAATCGAATATAAATTCACTACATTCGAAATAAAAATCAAATCATAGCCACTTCCTAAGTCATCTTCGTTGAAATCTCCCGACATCGGGAATATCTTATCTTGCAAATCCTCATCAATTATCATCCGCATTGTAAATCTGATTACTTCGGGATAATCAATAACATGTACTTTAATATTTGGGTTTAGTTCGATAAAACTCTTGGCATAAGCTCCCTTGCCACCGCCGATATCCAGAACTTTCTTGACATTTTTGAGATTTAAATGCGACAAAATTTCAGGAGATTCCATCGTTGCCCTCCAATCGGTAGAATTAGCAAAGCTTTCTACCCATTTCTCGTCCTTCTCTTGGAGATTTTTATAGTTAACAGGTTGACCGGACCGAATCACTTGGATTAAGTCGCTCCACGAATCCCACAGTCCGGCAATGTGCTCCAAATTGCCAAGGTAAGCAGGGCTTCCGTGGACTAAATGTGTCATTGAATCTTCGGTATTTTTGTAGTGCAAATCATTGAATACGAGCAGTTCCATTCCACATAGCGCATTCAATAATCGCTCAGTTGCCCGAAAATCAGTGTTTATAATTCGAGCGATTTCTTCGGCTGATAGTTCTTCATCACCGATAATACTAAACACATCAAGTTCGCAGGCTGTCAGTAATACTTTACTCTTTTGAAATGCAAGTGCTGTATCAAGGATGAACTCAAGTCCACTCCCTTTGTGCTTCGGATAATTTTTCTTAACCATATAAACTCCCATTTATGATATTTTAATTTCTTTTATCATGCTTGCATAATTCTATTATGTGAAATTACAAAAGTTATTTATTAATGCCAAACATTCGTAAAATTATTTTTTATTCATACAATTAACAATTAATTAACAGAGGTTTGCATCATTTTTAGTAAATTTGTAGATAATATTTTCACAATTTTACGAATAATATCGGAGAAATCCATGTCAAAATCTAAGAAAAGCGATTCTAAAAATTCCAAAAAAAGCAAATCTCACCAGTATGTGTATTATTTCGGGGGTGACCAAGCCGATGGCACTGCTGAAATGAAGGGCTTGCTCGGTGGCAAAGGTGCTAACCTTGCCGAAATGGTAAATATCGGTTTGCCTGTTCCTCCCGGATTTACAATCACTACAGAAGTTTGTACTTACTTTTACAAGAACAAACATTCCTATCCTAAGGAATTAACTAAACAAGTTGATAAAGCAATTGCAAAAATGGAAAAGGAAATGGGTGCCAAATTTGGTGATGCCAAAAATCCTTTGTTGCTTTCGGTTCGTTCGGGAGCTCGCGCTTCAATGCCCGGAATGATGGATACAGTTCTCAATCTCGGGCTTAACGACACAACTATCATCGGTTTGATTGAAAAATCAGGCAATGCACGCTTTGCTTATGATTCATACCGCAGATTCGTTTCCATGTACGGAGACGTTGTAATGGGCTTGAAACCACAAGGCAAAGATGCTATTGACCCATTTGAAGAAATTCTCGAAGCTAAAAAACACGCCAAAGGTATCAAACTCGATATTGAATTCACTGCAGAAGATTTGAAAGACTTAGTTGCTGAATTTAAAGCTGCAATCAAAAATATTACAGGTCAAGAATTCCCCGAAGACCCGATGGAACAACTTTGGGGTTCGGTTGGTGCTGTATTTAGTTCTTGGATGAACGATAGAGCTATCGTTTATCGCAAATTGAACAACATCCCCGAAGAATGGGGCACAGCCGTAAATATCCAAGGAATGGTATTCGGTAATCTTGGCGAAACTTCCGGTACAGGCGTAGCTTTCACTCGTGATGCTGCTTCCGGCGAAGACATTTTCTACGGAGAATTTTTGATGAATGCCCAAGGCGAAGACGTCGTTGCAGGCACAAGAACTCCAAACCCGATTATCGAACTCGAAGCGATTGACCCCAAATCATACCATAAATTATTAGCTATCCGCAAAAAACTCGAAAAGCATTACAGAGACATGCTCGATATCGAATTTACAATTCAAGATGGTCGTCTGTATATGCTCCAATGCCGTGTAGGCAAGCGTACTGCTATGGCTGCAATGAGAATTGCCGTCGAAATGGTGAAATCCAAACTTATCAAACCCGAAGAAGCTTTGATGAGAATTGACCCTGACCAATTGAACCAATTATTGCGTCCTGTGTTTGATTTGCAACATAAAAAAACTGCACTTGACAAAGGTGATTTATTGGCAGTTGGTTTGAATGCAGGTCCCGGTGCCGCCGCCGGTAAAGTGGTTTTCAATGCTGAAGATGCAGTTGAATGGAAAGCTAAAGGCGAAAACATTATCTTGGTTCGTATCGAAACTTCGCCTGAAGACATCGCCGGTATGAATGCCGCAGAAGGTATTTTGACTGCACGCGGTGGTATGACTTCTCATGCTGCGCTCGTAGCTCGCCAAATGGGTAAAGTTTGCGTTGCCGGTTGCGGTTCACTTTTGGTGGATTACAAAGCTCGTAAATTTACTGTCGAAGGAAAATCTTTCACAGTGAAAGAAGGCGATTATATTTCAATTGATGGTTCAACAGGCGAAGTCATTCTTGGCAATATCCCTACAAAACCGAGTGAAGTAGTCGAAGTTCTTATCGCGAAAACTCTTGATGCAAAAGACGCTCCAACATTCCAAATTTACAAGCAAATCATGGATTGGGCTGATAAATTCCGCAAAATGAACGTCCGTACTAACGCTGACCAACCTGACCAAAGTGAAAATGCTATTGCATTTGGTGCAGAAGGTATCGGATTGTGCCGTACTGAGCATATGTTCTTTGGCGAAGGTAAAATCCAACCTATGCGCGAAATGATTCTTGCTGATAGTGTCGAAAATCGCAAAAAAGCTTTAGCAAAATTATTGCCTCTCCAACGCGAAGATTTCGAAGGTATTTTCCGAGTAATGGACGGAAAACCTGTGACCATTAGAACTATTGACCCACCACTTCACGAATTTTTGCCTCATGATGATGCCGGACAAAAAGAAGTCGCAAAAGAACTCGGGATTTCGGCAAAAGCTGTCAAAGAACGCGTTGACGCATTGCACGAATTCAATCCTATGCTTGGTTTCCGCGGATGTCGTCTGGGCTTTATTTTCCCGGAAATCACAGAAATGCAAGCTCGCGCAATTTTCGAAGCTACAGTAAACGTTGCAAAAGAAGGCAAAAAAGTATTGCCCGAAGTGATGATTCCATTAGTTGGACATGTCAAGGAATTAGCTCATCAAGAGCAAGTTGTTCGCCGTGTGGCTAGCGAAGTGATGAATGAAACAGGTGTGAAATTTGATTACCTCGTCGGCACAATGATTGAAATCCCACGCGGAGCAATCACTGCTGCAGAAATCGCCGAAGTTGCCGAATTCTTCTCGTTTGGAACAAATGATTTGACTCAAACTACTCTTGGCTTGAGCCGTGATGACGCAGGTAAATTCTTACCTGATTATGTTGCTCGCGAAGTCTATAATGTTGACCCATTTGTTTCGATTGACCGCTCAGGCGTTGGTTTCTTGGTCAAACATGCTGTAAACGAAGGTAGAAGTGTCAAACCGAAAATCAAACTCGGAATTTGCGGCGAACATGGTGGCGACCCGGCTTCTGTAGAATTCTGCCACTTTGCAGGTCTAAACTATGTGTCATGCTCGCCTTATAGAGTGCCTATCGCACGTCTTGCAGCGGCTCGCGCTACTATCAGAGAAAAACTTCAAGCAAAAACTGACAAAAAAGGCAAGAAGAAAGCCAAAAAGAAATAAATATATTAAAATATTTAAATTAAACTCACTCGTGAATATGAATCACGAGTGAGTTTTTTTTCATAATAACTTAACTCTCATTTAACAAATCTAGAAATATGCCTTTAATTGATGCTTTTTTTAAAACAAATTACGAATTTGCTTTTTTATTTATGCCAAAAAGCATATCTTAGCAAATCTTTTTTTTTGTTATTTTAAAACTAAGCTCTATTTGGTAATGCACAGTGCATTATTTTTCCTTGTTGGACTAAGAATTTCTTTAATAATATAGATTGTATGTAAAATTAATTATTCGAGGTTTATTATGAAAAAAATCTTTACAAGATTTTTGATTTTCCTTTTCGCATTTACAATATATGTCCAGCAAGCTGAAGCAAAAGTTGAAATCGGCACTGCCGAATACACAACATTATCTGCCGCTTTTACAGCCATTAATAATGGTACTCATACAGGCAATATTGTTGCTAAAATCACCGGTGATATTTCAGAATCTGCTAGGGCGATATTGAATGCATCCGGTCAAGGAAGTGCTGATTATAATTCAGTTGTGATTTATCCGACCGGCAATTATAAGATTTCCGGTAATCAAGCTACTGCACTTATCGAATTACGTGGTGCTGATGACGTTACTTTCGATGGTCGCCAGAATCAATCAGGAACAACAAATAGCTTAACAATCGAAAACATTTCTACTTCCTCAAGTACCACTGTTATATGGTTAGATAGTAATACTGCCGGGGGTGGCGGTGCATCGAATAATACTATCCGAAACATTAATATTGTCGGTGGTTCACTGACTACTTCATACGGCATAGTAACCGGTTCTAGCTCATCATTGACAACCGCGGGTGCAGGCAATGACAATAATACGATTGCATACTGCACATTCAAAAAACTCTACTATGGCATAAGATCATATGGCTTGTCAACCGGCAGATCCAAAAACTTAAAGATTTACGGGAATCAAATGGGTTCATCTGACCCATCAGAAACTGTAGCTACGTACGGTATGTATATTTATTATACAGATGGTGCTGAAATTTACGATAATACTTTAGATAAACTAACTAGCACCAGTACAGTTTATGGTCTTTACTTCTACTATGGCAATGAATCAAAAATTTACAACAATACATTTTCCAATTTCAAATCAGGGTCATCAATGTACGTATTCTATATGTTACAAAGCCCTTACACAGAATTCTATGGTAATAAAGTTGAAAATATGAATTCAGGTGGACTAATTTATAATTGTTATCTCAGCACCGGTAATTATTCTAAATTTTACGATAATTCCATCAAGAATATAGTAGCGAACGGTTCAATGTATGGATACTATTGCTCCTCCAACCAATACGGAGAGGTCTATAACAATCAAATTGACAATATTACAACAACCGGCTTAGCCTACTTATATTATAACACAAGTTGTCCTTATATGATTATTGAAGACAATAGGGCTACTAATGTTTACAATGCAAGTACAATGTACGGAGTTTATTTAAGTTCGGGTACTGAAGGAGTTGTACAAAGAAATTATTTTGATAATTTAATGAATTCAAGTGGCACTTCTTATGGTCTTTATCTAAGTAGTTGCAGCAAGGCAAAAGTGCTTAATAATCGCATAGGCAATCAAACGGCAACAACTTATTCTTATGGGATTTATTTTACGACCGTTGCTGATGCCGAAGTTTTTAATAATGAAATTTTCGGTCTTACTGCAAATGGTTCAAGTACCACAGGAGCATGGGGAATATTTATTGCGGGTACATCAAGTAATACCAAAATCATCAATAACACAATTGCAAATATTCGAACAACCCAATGGAGTACAACCGGTACAACTACAAACCCATTTGGAATAGCTATTTCAGGTGGTACCGGATACAAAATTTGGCATAATAGTGTTCAACTTACCGGCAAACAAGTCGAAATTGGCACGACAGGCACACTTTCGGCTTGCTTAATGCTATCATCTACATCAGTCAACACAATTGATTTAAGAAATAATCTGTTTTCCAACACTCTCGAAGGATTGTCCGGTTCGCGCTCATTCTGTGTTTACCTTTCAAGTTCAAGTAATTTGAGCAACTCTACATTGGATTACAATAACTATTATGCAGGTGGTACATATGGCATGATCGGGTACTTAAATTCCGATATTTCAAATTTATCAGGATGGCAATCAGCTACTTCTCGTGAATCTAACTCATCAAATTATTTCACAGAGTTTAACTCAATTAATAATAACTCACCGGTTCCCGGTTCAGAAGTAATTGGTCAAGGTACCGGAATAAGTGAAGTTGTATATGATATTACAGGAGTACAACGTTCGGCTACCAATCCGACTCCCGGCGCATACGAAAAAGCCGCCGACCTTTTGGGTCCGGAAATTGTATTTGAAAAGCTTGCTCCAACAACAAGTACAGACAACAGAGTACTTGTAGCAACTATTACTGATTATACTGCAGTCAACAAAACGTCTTCTGCACCAAGGCTATATTACAGAGCTATCAAAAATACTAATGCCTGGGTGGGCAATAGTTCATCTCAAGACGGATGGAAATACGCAACTGCTACAATAAATGGTGATGAATATTCATTTACCTTGGATTACAACAAAATTTATGATGGTATAGAGATTGGTGATGTTTACGAATACTTTATTGTTGCCCAAGATATTGCACCGACTGGAAACATTGGTGTATCTAAGGGCTTTTTCTCGGTCAATCCTACTTCTACAAGTCTAACAGCCGAAAACTTCCCATTCTATGACCCTGATAACTTCAAGGTAGCAGAAGCAATCGAAGGAGAAATTACAGTAGGTAGCGGTTCCGGTAAAGATTATGCTACTCTAACCGATGCCGGTGGAGTATTCGAGTATTTAAATAGCGGTATTTTGACAGGCGATGTAGAAGTCATCATCTCTACCGATATTCCTGAGTCAGGAACTATTGCACTCGGGAAATTATTATACGAAGGAGCCGAATATTATAACGTCACATTCAAACCAAGTGAAGCTAAAGTAAAAAGACTTTCGGGCGCTCTTGCAAGTGGGTCTATAATTTCGTTAGTCGGTGCAAGTTATGTAACTTTCGACGGAAGTTATGACGGAGAAGGTCGTTATCTCGAAATTACCAACCAACAGACTTCCGGATATAATGCTGCGATTGCTATAGGTAGTGGTGGTGCTATGTTAGATGGAGGTAAATTCGTTACAATTCAAAATTGTGTAATCTTCAACAACTATATTTTGAGCACATCCGGCTCATTCGGCATAATAGTGACAGATGGAGCAATAACAACGAGTGCTTCAAGCCCTGGTGTGAATAATTTAACTATACGTAATAATGAAATATACAAATCTTCATACGGAATTGTTGCTGCCGGTTCCTCATCAAGTTCGTTACAAAATCTGTTGATTGAAAACAATGAAATAGGTTCAACAACTACCGGTAGTGAGATTTCCGTCAAAGGTCTAGATATAACTTATACTGATAATGTTGTAATTCGTGGGAATAAAATATTTAATTTTACTACTGCTTACAGTACCACACGTACCGGAATTGAAATAACCGGTTCGACATCAACTAACGCCCTTATCGAAAATAATATAATTTATGGAATGAAGCAAACTGCATCAAGCACAGTTGGTTGTTACGGTATTAACATCTTAGGTGGAACGGGTCATAGTATTGTTAATAATTATATATCTGATATCACAACAAGCCGAATGAGTTCAACCTCTACCACAGGAAATCCGTTCGGTATTCGTGTTGGTTCAGGCTCCGGTCACAAGATTTGGCACAATACAATTATTATGAAGGGTAGTCAAGCAGCAGCAGGTACTACTCCATCACTCACAGCGAATATTATATTTTCATCTTCATATTTGAATAACGATGTAAGAGGAAATATACTTCACAACTCAATTTCGGGTGTTAACGGTACAAGCTCGTTTAATATATTTTTGTATAGCACAAGTAACCTTACAAACGTATTGAGCATACTTGATCATAATAATTATACAATCGGCGGTGACCATGGTAAGTATGGCGGATACGGCACTTCATATCCTTTCTCAAATGTTGCTACAACTTTGACAGCATGGAAAAATATGACCGGAAAAGATGTAAACTCATTCTCCGTTACAACATATCATATTGGTGATACAGATATGCACTTAAATAGCAGTAGTGTTGGTAACACCAACCTTATGATTCCAAGAATGGATGATGTTCTATATGATTCCGATGGTGAGCTTCGCAAAGGTTCGACCTATGTTGGCGCTGACGAGGTTATCGCTTATTTGAACATGACAGAGGACAACACTCTAACTCCTGAATACAATGTGTATTGTGTAAATGATCCGCTCACAATGACATTTGATTTCGATTTGGAATTTGGAGATAAGATAACTAGAGATGGCTTATCAAGTGTTGATATTGTTTGGTTTAAAAATAATTATGGTATAACTGATGCAAAATCTAAGAAATTGGAATTTGAGTCACTTGAAATGTCAGATTCTGCAACATATTATGCCAGAGCGAAGTTTATGGATGTTGAATTGATAACTAAATCACATCATGTCATTGTTGAAACTCCTATAGCATTTGATTTGCAACCCAAAGATGAAGATGTCTGTTCTACAGATCCACAATTGCTAATCCAAACCCTTCCAACGGGCAATATTTACGGTTATCAATGGGAATTTAGAAAGCTGGGAACAAGCACCTATATCCCAATGCCGGGTGAAACAAGTCCTGAAGTACAACTTGATTTGAATGATCCTGAATCAGCTATCGGTCATTACAGATTGGAAGTTACGGGACCCGGAAATTGCGGACCAGAAATAGTATATTCTGATGTAAGTTTTGTAAATATTTCTGACCCACTCGAAAATGCTCAATTGGAGTACGAAGGCGATTTGACTTACATTTGCAAAGATGAAAGTATTGCAATTCATGCAACCGGTGATGGTACAATTTTCGGTTACCAATGGCAAAAGAGTACAGGAACAGGATTTATTGACCTTAGTCTTTCCGAATATCCAACTGCCAATACTCATACACTTGTGATGACTAATATGAAGCCGGACGAATCAGCCGATTATCGTTGTATGATTTTAGGTAGCACTACTTGTGGTACACCACTTGTTCCGACTCCTTCTACTGCAGTCAAAGTATGGGATTTCTTCGCAATTGAAGAGCATCCGGAAAGTCAGGTTGTTTGTGCAGGCGAAGAAGTTACACTCAAAGTATTTGCCGAAGGAACAATTTATGGATTCCAATGGTTAAGAAATGGGGTTGAAATTAGTACTGAAGAAAACTTTTATGCTGACAAACGTGTTTTGATACTACCGAATGTTGAATATGACAATTCCGGTATTTACCAATGTCTTTTGACTGTAGAAGATTGCGCCGGTAAAAAAACCGTGATTTCAAATCCTGCTGCAGTTTATGTAGCAACTCCAACGGAATTTACTAGAAAGCCTACCACGCAATCTGTTATGCTTGGCAATTCAATTAATTGGGTAGTCAGATCTCACTTAAACGGTGCTCCACCTGAATTCGAACCTAAAGTTCAGTGGTTCAGAGGAAGTCAACAATTATTAGAATCGCCAAGATTCATTGGTACAAAATCTAACAGTCTGATAATAGATAATATCCAAGATTCAGACTACGGTGATGATTATTGGGTAGTAGTTTATGGTTTGTGTGGAAATGATACAGTTCGTAACTTTGGATTACTCAAATCTGAATTCAGCATAACTGCTCAACCTACCGGTGCTTCAGTTTGTCAAGGTGAATTTGTTAGCTTTAGTGTCTCGGCATCATCCTCGACAGGTGAACCAATTTCGTACAGATGGTACAAAGACGGTGTTGCATTGCTCGACAATGCAGATTACGTGGGTTCGCATACAAACACATTGACAATAAACAATTCAAGAGCTGAACTCAATGGTGATTACTATTGCGAAGTTAAAGTCCCATCTTCACAATTTGGACTATACTCTTATACAGCTATATTAGAAGTCACTGACTTACCTGCTATAACTAAAGATTTGGAACTGATAGTTAATTTAGAAGTTGGTGACAATTTGATACTCGAAGTTGAAACTACAGGTACCGACCTGATTTACCAATGGTATTTCGATACAGAAGCAATCCCAAGTGCAAACGAAGCATCTTATTCGATTGAATCAGTAGATGAATCTAATTCAGGTAATTACTATGTAGTGATATTGAATGCTTGCGGTGAGGTTACTTCCGAAATATCAGTAGTTAACGTAACAACATCAACAAGTGACGTTACTAATCAAATGAAAGACGGTTACTCACTTGGTGCAGCCGTTCCTAACCCTGTAAATGCATCTTCGGTGATTTCTTACGAAGTTGCCACTGACGGATTTGTTGAAATCGTCCTGATTGACCAATTAGGTGTCGAAGTCGCAAAACTTGTCAACACAAGGCTTGCAGGCGGTGAGTACCAACTTAATATTGATGCTAACGCATTGCGTCTGACTTCAGGAGTTTACTCCGTAGTCATGAGAGCAAACGGTGTTCAGTTGATTCAACGTATAGCAGTAGTAAAATAAAACTATAATTTATAGTATTTTTTAGAGCCGGCTCGAATGAGTCGGCTCTTTTTTTTTGTAAATAATAAATCTCAAAATACTCTAATCAAAATTGAACTGTTTCGTCTAAGAAAAACTATAGTAAGTCTGAAAAATATTTCAATTAGATATTCAATAAAGAAATTAATGAGCGCAACTCCCTTAGAACTTTTTAGAAATTTTTGTATTATTGCACATATTGACCATGGCAAATCAACATTGGCAGACCGTTTGCTTGAAATGACCGGCAGAGTTAGCAAGCGAGAAATGGTTATGAACCAAATCTTAGATGATAACCCTCTCGAGCAAGAACGCGGCATTACAATTAAATTGCACGCCATCCAAATGGACTACAAAGCCGAGGACGGCAAAACATATATTTTGAATTTGATTGATACTCCCGGTCACGTTGACTTTACATACGAAGTTTCTCGTTCGCTCGCTGCATGCGAAGGCGCTCTGTTAATCGTTGACGCCACTCAAGGCATTGAAGCTCAAACCATAAGCAATCTTTATCTCGCGCTTGGAAATGATTTGGAAATTATTCCTGTCTTGAACAAAATTGATTTACCGAGTGCCATAACTACAGTGGATGACGTCAAACAGCAAGTAATGGAACTCATTGGTTGTGGCGAAGACGAAATCTTGCTTGCATCTGCAAAACAGGGTATTGGCATTCATGAAATGTTGGAAGCGATTGTTAAACGCATCCCACCTCCAAAAGGCGACCCAAATGCACCTCTGAAAGCTTTGATTTATGATTCGATTTATGATGCTTATCGTGGCGTAATCGTAAATGTTCGTGTTTTCGAGGGAACTTTACGCGAAAATGAAAAAGTCTTGTTTATGGCTTCCAATAAAGTTTACGAAACAGAAGAAGTCGGTATTTTGTATATGACTCGCCACAGAACAAAAGAACTTTCTGCGGGAAATGTAGGATATTTTACAGCAAGCATCAGAGATTTACATGATACCAAAGCCGGTGATACGGTTACATATTTCAAAAATCAATGCGTCGGAGCTATCGAGGGATTTCAAGTCGTTAAGCCTATGGTATTTTCGGGTATCTATCCTGCGGATGCCGATGATTTCGAAAATTTACGCGAAGCTTTGGACAAACTAGTTCTGAATGATTCTGCAATTACTTACGAACCCGAATCATCTAATGCACTCGGATTCGGCTTCAGATGCGGATTCTTAGGTCTTTTGCACATGGAAATTGTCCAAGAAAGGCTCGAACGCGAATTCAACCAGACAATTGTTACCACAGTTCCCAACGTACGATATAAAGTAATAAAAACCAACGGTGATATTGTTTTTGTTGACAATCCGGCAGAATTACCCAAACTCGGCGAAATTGAAGAACTTCAAGAACCTTACATCAAGGCTCAAACCCTCACACCAAATGATTATGTTGGCAATATCATGAAGTTGTGTATGGATAGAAGAGGTGTGCTAACCAATCAAATTTATCTGTCCGCAACACGTGTTGACATTCAATGGGAATTGCCATTGGCTGAAGTTGTATTCGATTTTTACGACAAACTGAAATCAATCACTCGTGGCTATGCTTCGCTTGATTATGAATTCATGGAATATCGCAAAGGAGATTTGGTCAAACTTGACATTATGCTCAACGGCGAACCTGTTGATGCTTTGTCGGCAATTGTTCATAGAGTAAAGGCTTATGATTGGGGTAAAAAATTATGCGACAAACTTAAGGATTTAATCCCAAGGCAAATGTTCGAAGTAGTGATTCAAGCATCAATTGGGCAAAAAGTTATTGCTCGCTCGACTGTGAAAGCATTGCGTAAAAATGTAACTGCCAAATGCTATGGTGGCGACATTTCTCGTAAACGTAAATTACTCGAGAAACAAAAAGCAGGTAAAAAACGTATGAAACAAGTAGGGAGTATTGAAATTCCGCAAGAAGCATTTTTGGCTGTACTCAGCATTGACAATTAATTTTAAGATTATAAATACAAAAAGCAATGGATATCAAGAAATATTTCGCTAAGACTGCGAAACCGGCTAAGAAAAAACCCGAAACTTTTCAAGAGAGTTTGATTTCCTGGGTGAAAACCATTTTAGGTGCTATTATTGTTGTGATGATTATTAATGGTGCTGCAGTAGCATCTTTCGTTGTTCCGACAGGTTCGATGGAAAATACCGTAATGACAGGAGATTTTCTTTTTGTCAATAAATTTATTTACGGTCCGACTACACCTCAACTAATCCCATTTTTGAATATCCCCTTGCCATTCTATAAATTTCCCGGATTGAAAGACCCCGAGAAAGGAGATGTCATTGTATTTATTTATCCGGGTGACCGCGACGAAGTAAAGCCTGCGGATTTTGTTTATTATTTGAAACGTTGTGTAGCTGTCGCCGGCGATACTATTTCAATTGTAAACAAGCAATTAATCGTAAATGGTTCAGAGGTTCCACTTCCCGAATTTGGCAAATATGATAGAGAACTGCCAATTTACCCTGGTGATAAATTGCGGACATTTCCTCCCGGATTGGGATTCACACGCGATAATTGGGGACCGGTAAGAATTCCGAAAAAAGGCGATGTAGTTGAGCTTAGTCCTGAAAATATTCGTGAATGGGAAGTGCTTATTGCACGCGAAGGACACGAAGTGGCATCAACGGCAAGCGGTATTTTGATTGATGGCAACTCTGTTTCAACATATACAGTAGAGCGTGATTATTGCTTCGGGCTTGGCGACAATCGCGACAATAGTCTCGACAGCCGCTACTGGGGCTATATTCCTTATGATAATGTAATTGGCACTCCAATGATTGTTTATTGGTCATGGGATACAAATATCCCTTTATCTAAAATAGTTGACAAATTCGGCTCGGTTCGATTACCAAGAATTGGCACAATTATCAAATGATGAGCGATTCGGAACTAAAGGTTTTGCCTCAAAAAAAAAACTCACTTCGAGTTGTACTATCTGCATTTTTTGAAGTCCTGATTCTGATTCTTTTCGTCACTTTTTTGCTCAGATTTACAACTCTCGAATTCCTGAAAACCGAATCTGATTCGATGTCGCCCACTTTAAATAAGGGTGACCACGTGCTGATGAGTCGGCTCGGGTATTATTTTGGATTGGGCTCTATAATTCCTTTCACTACGCTCGAAAACCCGCTTAAGTTTGCACTTTGGTACAAAGAACCTTCCAGAGGCGATGTGATAGTATTTCGTGACGAGGATTACGAAGGCGATTTCAAAGCTATAAGATATGTAACGAAAAAAGTAGATGCAATTCCCGGAGATACTGTCAATTACCAGCATTTCGAAGGGAGGACAACTTTCAATCTCTTACGATTGGAAGAATTTGAAGACCACTATAAAAAAGCAACACTACCTGCAAAGGGTACCGAAATCAAGTATAGTTCGGTGAATTCAGACTTTTATATTTCCTTGATGCGTTCCGAAAATGAATCTGTGTTCGATACCGGAAAGGATTTCCTTGTCAATGGCAAATCATCAAATTCCTATATTTTCAAGAACTCATATTATTTCGTAACAGGCGAGAACTACAGCAAAAGCTATGATTCGCGTTACTTTGGTCCTATTTCCTCCGAACGAATTGAGGGCAAAGTCTTATTCCGCTACTTTTCAGAAAATTCAGACGATGGTATTTCGTTTTTGAATTTTAAATGGCTCTAATATCATTCATCATAAAATCAACATTGCTCCTTTGTTGCCTGCAAGTCGGATACATATTCGCATCCGATAGTGTTGATGTTTATATTATCAATTATCATTACCACACAGGCGTTATTGTCCCGACTGATTCACTTGTTTTGTCTAAATTGAAAGTAGGCGAACATTTCAAGGAATATCAAAAAATTGATATTGGTTGGGGAGATGCAGATTTTTATCAAATTACCGGATTTGATTTGTATATGGGAGCTAAAGCACTGCTAATGCCAACTCCGAGCGTTCTTCGATTTGAAGGAATGAATTATCCGGTTACGTCTATGCCCGAGAATTTCGACTTCATTGTTCTACTAAAATTTTCGCGAGACAAGTTCAACAAAATGATTGAACTTGTTAATCAATCATTCGATTTAGATGATTACGGTAAAATTCAAAAAGCGTCAGAGCAATACTCGGGCAAGGTGCAATTCTACTTTTCCAACGAAAAATATCATACATTCAACACATGCAATACTTGGGTAGCGCGGTTGTTGCGAGATTCAGGATTCGACATCTCGACTTTTATGGTAATAACCGAGTATGATTTATATACTCGTCTCAAGAAAATCGGAAAGCTAATCAAAGCCCTTAATTAGCTTTGGGCGGTTGCCAATTGCCTCTTTCCCAACGTATTAATTCAATATCAACACTTCCAACATAAACATTCATTTCTGCCTTTATAGGAACTCTAGCATCGTCATCGGAGAACCAGCCCTTGAAATACCCTTTTAATCCATAAACTCCTTCCCAATCGGCTCTACCGTCGAAAAATAGCGTTTTTATAGGATACTTGACTGCGGAAATGTCAATTTTCCCCGTTTTACCATGGAAATTAAGATTTGTATAAGACAACGCTGAACCAATTAATGTCGGAACTTTAACTGTTTTCCCCAAATCTGTAAATTGTCTGGCAAAGAAAAACAATGAACATCCATCATTTACTTTTTTGTCAAATTCGATTTTTTTCGTTTTATCTAACTTACTATCTTTCCAAAGTTCATATACAATATGCTTTTGGGGATATTTCATATCAAATTTTTCTGTTGTCCAATCATTATCACCTTGCTTTGTACTGCCTTTGAATTGGTGCGAATGTGTCAAATTCTTCTCCATCAAAGACTCGAATACAGCATTGAGGCTTACGAAGGGAATTCCGGGGTTACTTTTCATCTCAGCTTTAGCCGAATAAACTTTTTTACCGCTGAAATCAACTTCTTCAATCGAAGTAATTGTGATATTACCTAACTTGATTCCCATGAAAGATACTTCGTATTCGATGACCTCTCCGGGATAAAAAACATTGAGTTTTGATTGGCTTTGGGATTGAGCCGATAATATGAACATGAAAAGAAAAGCTATGAATAGGTTTTTGATGATTGTCATTATAAATTTAAATTTAGTTTCTAATATATCTAATTAGACGATATGAAACGAAAAAAGTGAAAATAATTGTAATAAAGATAAGAATTAGTTCGGGTAGAAGAAGCTATATTCGTAGATAAATTTTCTGATAACAGTACCTTGGGAGGTACTTTCAAATTCAGTTATAATGCGACCCGCTGAGTTGTATTTATATGATTTGATATAGGTGACGCCTTCGTGGTTATAATTGATAACATCAAGTCCCGAATTTCCCGGAGTATAAACTAAACTGTCGCGAGAGAAAGAATTTCCGTTAGAGGATTTTATAGTTCGCTCGACCAAATTTCCACCGGAACTATATGTATAGCTATAATCAAAAACAACGGTGTTATTAGTTTTGATATCAGTCTCGGAACGGCTGATTATATTCCCTAAAGCATCATAAGTATAAACAGTCTCCTTGAATGGATCACCGGCTTCATTAATCGCAATTTTCTTGACGATTCTGCCATTGTTATCCAACTTATATTCATTAACTGATTGTTGCTTTTCGTTTCCTGCAGCATCAAATTCTATAAAAATTTCTTTACTTTCGTTATTGCTGGTATAGGAATATGAAGATTTATTTTTGATAATGCCAACTTCGTTGTATTCTTCATTGAATGTCAATCTGCCGCTTTTGTCAAACTCTTGAAACATTACAACAGATTTTTTTTGATTTGTAGTAACGTCAACCTGCCATTTGGTAATAGATTTCAAAACCTTTTGGTTTTCGTAGTTGATTATAGGGCTGCCCATATCCGAACAAGCACTGATTAGAACAAGCAGCGCCAAAAATCCGAGTGATATGTTTGCAAATCTTAACATTTTTCCAATTACAACTATACAACTTTTATAAAAATAACAAAAAATTTGGTTAATTCAAAACTATTTCTTTATGTTTTACACGATTTTGTTAAATTTAATTTTATTATTACATAAATTTTATTATTTTTGATTTGAAACAGCTAACTTAAAGTCACTTCATATCTGCATTTTTGTAAGCAAATGATGTTTTAACAGTTAATATTCTAAGATAAGTGTTTTTGGCATGTAATTTGTTCTATCATTAAAATACATTTTTAGAGGTAAAAAATATGAGATTTCTTATAGTATTTTTGATGTTTGTTGTGACTGGAACTGCTATTTCGTTCAGTCAGCCCATGGTTCCTATACCGGAACAGCTAACTAAATCACAGTTAGAAGTTTACGAAGATTCGCAGGAACTGTTCACACTCAAATTACTTGATTTGTATAACACTAGTGTAATCTATCACACGCAGTTGTCATTAATAGGTGACGACCCTGATCAAGTAATTGAAGATAAATTAGCAGCTCAAAGAATCACTAAACTCTCGCCGCCAACCAACGATGAAGTTCGCGACCAAGATTATAGAACCCTTCAAAAATATCAATATATTGCTAAAGTGTTGGGTGAGCGTATTATTTCTTTAGGACAATCAAGCAGACCTACTTGGGAAGACAATGTGAAGCGAGTTAAGTATCTTGACTCGCTCTATGATACTAACTTGACTTTATTGCAACAACAATACATGAATGATTGTCGCGACATGACTACCATTGTTTCTGTTGCAGCTACCGGAAACGTTTTTATATCTAACGGTGGAGACAACGTCAGAAACGACCCCGGATTGGGTGTCAAAGGTACTGTCAATATCAATAGACTTTTCGGATTTTGGCCCTCAGTTGATTTTTGGTACGAATATCAAGCACCAAATTTCTATACTCAATATGATATGGGCGAATTTGAATTCAAGGACAAATGGAATGCTGATATACATGCTGTAGGTTTGGGTGTGAAATTGCCTGTTGGAGTGTCCGATAAATTAGTCCATGGGTTAAATCTCTCGGCAGGGTATTTCTGGAGTGAAGGTTATGCAATTAATCGCCCATATGGTTCATTTGTTTGGGAAGGTTTCAATGCCAATATCGAATATTTCTTTGGTGTACCGAGCTGCAGATTCCCTTTTGAACTTTATTTCGATTTTTCCTTATATAGCTCCTTCAATAAAAATCTTGTCTTTCTTACTAATGTACCGAGGTATGATAATTTAGATATTGGAAACACTCATCTTGCCTTTTCAGTCGGAATCAGGTATAACTTTTTGCGATCAGCATTTTAATAATTAATATGGATATACTATGAAACAGTCAATTATATACCTAATCTTTTCGCTTCTGATTTTGTCATTCTCGCCGTTTGATGCGATATCTCAGGGCACACCCTTTGAGAAAGGAAAGCGTGACATTAAACTCGGTATTACTTATCGGGAAGCCGGAGATTTCGTAAATGCAAAAAAATTCATTGACATGGGTTTGAACCTCGTTGATATTAACAACAGTTTTGATTCACGGTATTGGACAGCCGTTGGATATGAGTATTTGGGTTATGTCTATCGTGATAATGGGCAAAAAGCCAAAGCTGATGATTATTTTCGATTTGCCAGAGATATCTATAGAAGGATAATTTCCCAAAGTGACGGCAGCCAAGTAGCAATAGACAAAGTGATTGCGAATCTTGATGTTGTACTCACTCAAGAAGTTACTCCGGGTCCTTCGTGGAAAGTTGTAGCTCCATCAGTCGAGAGGGGAACTATAATGAATGTGACGAATAAGAAATTGTCAACCTTGCCTCAGGATATGCCTGACAATTTAACGAGTATAGTTCTTGCTAAAAATAAATTTGTTGAGTTCCCTTCGGGGCTTGATGATTATGAAAATTTAGAATATCTGGATCTATCAGACAACAGAATTCAACGCATAACTTCTGCTATTGGTAAATTAACTCAATTGCATTATCTGGACATGAGCTATAATCGTTTAGCAGAAATTGACAAAGACATTGCGAAGCTGCAAAACCTCAGAGAATTGAACCTGAGCAACAACAGATTGAAGATTATCCCTGCTTCACTATGCGAATTAAAGGGGCTGAGGTTGCTGAATTTAGAAGGTAACAGCCTTTCCTATGAAGACGTAATGAATTTAGTTCGTTGTTTACCCGGTACAAATATCAAATTTGATGAATATGAGAAAGTAGAAGAAACCGTTGGATTTGAATAAATCGGAATTGTAAATACGATGATTATTAATCGCTTTTGTTGATACTGATTAATTGTAAAAAAATATTATTTAAAGCATCTGTTAAATAGCCCTTGGAAATTAAATCATAATTTATTCCCGGGGCTATTTTTATATTTTCTGTGGCAATTTCATTTCCTGCTCCATCGCGAATCTTTACAAGATAATCTCCGCTTTGGATTTTAATGAATTCTGAATAGCTCGAATATGCAATTGATTGCTCGTGATTGTTCAAACCGATGAGCGAAAAGGTTAATTCGCTCATGCCGTCAGTGAAATTCATCAATCTAACGCCCGACGAACCCGTTTGCAATGTTTCCAATTCATCTTCAATCAATGCAGTTAATGCTAAACTACCTCGCCCGTAGGATATAAGCGAATAATGCTTATCTTTGGTGAGCAAGTATGCTTGATTGGCAATGACTTGATTTCGATTTATGGATTTGATGCGGATAAAAGAATTTCCGGCGTGAAATTTTTGATAAAGTGATGAATCCGAACCGGAATAATAGGCAATAGTGCTAATCTTAATGTCATTGCTTTCCAATTCGATTTCGGGATGGTCAGGCAAAGCGTTAATAATTCTCACAAACGAAGAGTTTTCGGGAGTAATTTCTTTGGGAGTCGTAATATCGGGGACACATTCACAACCACCAATAGCTATAACTGACAAAGCTAAAAAGGTTGCGAATGCGCCGTATAAAAATCTATGTATCACAATCCTATTGTGACTCCGCTTGTAAATCCAATTTTGCGTGAATTATGAATATTGCCATTTACATTGTAAAATAAATATCCTACTTCAGCACCTAAGTTCAAATTAACTGTAGAAAATACATTCAAAACAACACCGCCTTGGAGCTTGCCAATCGGTCCAACACTTGTCCCACCGGCACTAACTTGCGCGTAAGGATAGAAAATATGTGACACTAAAACATCTTTAAAGGTCATTCGATAACTTGCAGCGACCCAAATCAATTCAGGGCTTTGTAAATAATGCAATCCATCGGATGTCTTAAAATCTTGATTGAAACTTTCCATGCCAACGACTAAACCAAATGTACTAAAATCATTAATGGAATACAAAAATGCACCTGACCAGCTTCCATTAGGACTTTGCAAGTTAGAATTTTCAAATGATGGCGAAGTGAAAGGTGATTGTAACATGCTAACTTGAATTTGAACTTTACTACCAATCATCGAATTTGCCGAAATCAATTGGAAATTGCTCAATCCGCCATTCATCGAAATCGAATTGCCAAATTGTGATGAAGTATTTGAATTATGACTCGAACCGAACATCGCATTTCTTGCAAAATTCTTGTCAGATTGAATCCTGGAGCCTTCTATTTGATTATTCATGCCCGAATTTCTGCTATTTTGCAAATTCCCCGAAGCCAAATCATAATCATTTTGGCTGCTTTGATTGCTCAATCCTGAGTTTGAATTAGCTCGCGAATTGTAAAAACTGTTTGCATTATTTCGGTTTGCATTATTAGAACTGCCCGAAAAAGCGGAATTACCCGACGCATCATTATTGGCGGAATTCCCGGTAGAATTGCTACCGTTTGCAGCTACATCGTCATCATCGCTATATGATGACATCATCGGAATATTATTTGATGATTTGCCAATAGCAGAGTTCCCGTTTGCGGATGCTAATTGCGATTCGAGGTCTTGATTTTTTTGATATTCGAGCAAACCCCAACCCAATGCACCGAAGAACAGTAGCAAGAGCACAGCAGGAGCGAACCTATTCAAGAAACGCTTGATGCTGCTGGTTGGCGATTGCACTGTATTTGCCGGAATAGCCATTCCGAGCCCTGCAAATATTGCATTTGTAACATGGATTGGTGGAGCAATTTGCGACATATCCTCTTGAGCAGCAAGGTGCATTTTGAACTGCGAATTGAACTCGTGCCTCAAATCATCACTTTGGGACAGCAATGCGAACATAGCCTGCTCGTTCGTGCTGTCTAAGCCACCGTCAATGTAATCGTGTATCATTTTTGCATAAGACATTGTAAACTCACTATATATAATTATTTATTAAATTCATATTCATCGAAATACTTCTGTAAAATCACTTTGATTCTCTCTTTCGCTCTCCAAACTCTACTTCTTACCGTTGCGGCTTTCTCGCCGACAATTTCTGCAATCTCTTCATATTCCAATCCATCATACATTCTAAGTATAAAAACTTCTTTATATTCAATTTCTAACATATTTGATGCTTTGTCCAGCAGTTCTTTCAATTCATACCTTTCATATTCTGAACGCTCTTCAACCATTATTGCTTCAACTAAGGGCACATGGTTTTTCTTGTCTCTGATTTGATTCAGGCATAAATTTCTTGCAATTGTCAACAAAAAGTTCTGCAAATTTCCGTAGTAATGATTTTTGTTTATCGAATTATAAAACCTTATGAACACATCCTGAAAAACATCGTTAGCTTCTTCTACATTGTAACTTAGTATCTTTTTGCAATAGGCATAAACCCTTCGTGAATATCGTTCGTAAATTTCAGCAAATGCAGCGTCCTTATGCTTTGTTGAAAACAACAAGCTTATGAGTTCAGGATCTTCCATTTGTTTGAAATTCATTTTCATCATTTACCTTGAGATTGCCAAAAACCTTTTATTACCGAATTCGCTAACACGTACGTTGTCTCTTTGTTTACTAAAGTACCGTCATAACTGATATTTGTCAAAAAGAGTGTCGAATAGCTAACTTTATCATATTTCGTTTGTAAATTGTACATTATACTTTTTCCGTTCGATAACCAAGTTGGTGATTTCGCCGATTCCCCATCGAACACATCCGTTATACGCGAAAATCTGTAATCATCGTCCAAAATGTCAATCACCCAAATGTTACCGTCTTTACCCGACAGTGCCACAAAGTTTCCATCGGCTGAAATCGCAGGATCGGACGAACCTATCAAAGGTGATTCGATAACGATTTCACGAATATTTCCGGAACTTATGTCAATGATTTTCAGCGTTTCTGCACCATTATTGCTAACCGATATTACAATACGCGTGTTGTCCGAGAACCATTCGGGATGAATTTCACCGCGTTCGACCAAAGTATCTGAAATAATTGTCTGAAATATAACTTGAGTCGAGCCGGTTTCTTCTGTATTAACCACTTTCAGCACCACATCACCATTTGTCTCTTTTTTGAAATATGCAATCATCTTCGAATTTGGCGAAAACGCCGGAATCGTGTTGCTCGTAATATTGTCGTCAATTAAGTCGAAAATGTACGCTCCGTCATATTTGCTGATAAACAATCTCTTTTGTCCGCCGTTGAAAGCAATTTTCTTTCCATCCGGCGACATTATAGGATAGTTAATATCGAATAATGAACTCTCTTCGGCTACTTTCTGAAAATTCTTTCCTTCCGAATCAACCGAATATAAAATTTTATTACCGGAAATTGTATCCCGAGATAGGACTGCCATATATCCGTTAGTAGAAGGCGCCGAGAATATCAGACCATTTTTGACCAAAGCCAACATTGCTGTGCCGTCATACTTGATACTATAAACGTACGGTTCATCGGTATTGCCGGGCAATGATGTGAAGTAAATTCGATTTTCAGGATTTCCACCTGTATCGCCAATATCGCAAACATCGCAACTCATCAGCACCATTACAATCAACATTGCAAGAAACAACCACCATGTCAAAGAACATAGCAAAGCATTTTTACAAATTTTATAATCTTTTTTAAATAACATACCTTCTCTATATATAAAGACACAACAATGGCAAAAAAATCTCAAATTATTTTAAAAAAATTCATTTTTTATCATTTTTAGTTGAATTGCGAGCTCGAAATTGTGAATTCTGATGTATTCGATGTTGTTTCGAAGCAATAGTGAATGCAGCAAAATCGTTGCTACGTCACGCTCTGCAGGAGATACGATTCCGGTTAGTTGCCCAAGAAAAGATTTTCTGGAGATACCTAATAAAATTGGGCGATTTAGTTCGCCGAATTCATCAATATTGCGAATTAGTTCGATATTTTGTTCGTAATTTTTCCCAAATCCGATTCCCGGATCAATTATAATTTCATTGACGCCACTTTTTTCAGCTGTTTGAATTCTGAGCTGCAGAAATTCTTTCACTTCCGCAACTACATTTGTGTATTTTGCATTCATTTGCATCGTGCGTGGGGGAGAAGGCGTGTGCATCAATATTATCGGCACTTTTAGCTTTGCAACTGTCTCGAACATTCTGCTATCGAAAGTTCCTGCTGAAATGTCATTGACAATATTTGCACCTGCTTTGACCGCCTCGAATGCAACTGCCGATTTATAAGTATCAATGGATAACGAAATATTTGCATTGTGGCGCCTGATTCCTTTTATTATCGGAATCACACGGTCCATTTCCTCTTGCTCGCTGACAGGTTCTGAGCCCGGGCGAGTGCTTTCGCCACCAATATCAATTATATCAACTCCGCGTTCTGCCGCATGTAGAGCAAATTCTACCGCATTATCAACATTGGCAAATCTGTCACCGTCCGAAAAGGAATCCGGTGTTGCGTTCAAAATGCACATTATTTTGGGGAATGCATGCATTATGATTTTGGCAAATTCGGTTTAATGTAGCCGTCATTCTTGACTAAATTATTGATTCCGTCAATAGTCTTGACTGTCGGTAAGATTTTATGGAAATGCTCGAACAAGTAAATAAGCCTTTCACTTTCATTCCGACTTTCGAGTAAAAATTGGCGTTGTTCAATTGCAAGACCTGCTTTTTGAGCCAATTGAAATGAGGGAAAATTTGAAGAAATAGTCTCAATTGCTATTGTCTCAATTTTGATTGTTTTCACAGTATCGGCTATCCTATTGTAAATTTCCACACATTTTTCTAATTGTTCCGGATTGAACGAATTGTCAATATCATCGAAATAATCAACATCACCGACGTAGTATTTATCGGCTCCATCGGCGAATGATTTCAGTTTGTAACGCTTGACACCTGCAACTACTATGTCCATTCGCCCATCGTCGTAATGTCGCAATACTTCTGTGATTGTAGCCGAGCAGCCAACGTCTTTCATACCTTCATTGCTCATGAAATTGATACCGAAATGTGCTCGTTCTTGCAAACATTTGCTTATCAAAGCCTTGTAGCGTTCCTCGAAGATATGCAAAGGGTACGCCGATTCTGGGAATAATACTAATCTTAACGGGAAAATACCAATTTTTTTCATCTTTTTTAACTATTGATTTTTATAATTTAGAATACGTATAATGGATGCAATATATTTATATAAATTTGAAGTTTCAAAAAAAAACCTTTGAATTAAGGAAAAACTTTCTTAATTTAGAGTTTTAGAACCTAATCATACTAATCTCTAAGGGGAAATTTATAAATGCCAACTATGACAACACCAAGATTGACAACAATCTCACATCATATAGATGATGAACAGGAACTGCATCCCGAAGCTACAGGTGAATTTACTTCAATTTTAAATGATTTGACTCTTGCATTGAGATTGATTTCAAGAGATGTTCGCCGTGCAGGTCTCAATGACGTGCTTGGATTGACGCGCGATACAAACGTGCATGGAGAGCAAGTCCGCAAGCTTGACACATATTCCAACGATGTAATCAAAAGAGCGATGCAACGCAGCGGACACATATGTGTAATGGCTTCCGAAGAGGATGAAGATATTGTTGTCACCGATATAGTCAATGATAGAGGCAAATATCTTATCGTTTTCGACCCACTTGACGGCTCTTCAAATATTGATGTCAATGTTACAATCGGCACTATCTTTTCGATTTATAAAAGAATTGATTTGAGCTCCGATGAAGCCGGCTCTGTTGAAGATGTGCTGCAACCCGGTTATAAGCAAGAAGCTGCAGGATATGCATTGTATGGCAGTAGCACTGTGTTGGTTTATACTACCGGTCATGGTACTCACGCGTTCACACTCGACCCTACAATCGGGGAATTTCTGCTCACAAGGGAAAATATCAGAACCCCAAAACGCGGCAAATATTATAGTGTAAATGAAGGGAATTACTATTTGTGGTCGGAAAATATTCGTCAATATGTTGACTACCTTAAAACTCCGTCTAAAGATAAATTCCGCCCCTATTCGCATCGCTACATTGGAACTGCCGTTGCAGACGTGCACCGAACAATTATTTACGGCGGTATATTCATGTATCCGGCGGACAGCAATGCTCCAAATGGAAAACTGAGACTTGTTTACGAAGCTAACGCACTTGCTATGATTGTTGAACAATGCGGAGGAAGAGCTTCTGATGGGCAAAATAGAATCCTGGATATTCAGCCTACAAATATTCACGAAAGGGTGCCCCTATTCTTAGGAAGTAAGGAAGATGTGTTCGACGCTGAAGCATTTTTCAAAGGTGAGCATCCGCTACAAAAAATCTTTTAAGAAACAAGAAACAGTAAAAAAATGGGGTCGAATCACTTTCGTGTATTCAACCCCAAATTTATAATAACCAGGAACAAATTATTTTGTTTCTGGAGTTACGATTTCAGCAGTTACGTTAGCTTCAACGGTTCCGTTTTTAGCTTCAAGTTTAACTTTCTCAGTTGAGCAAGATGTTTTTGTGCTGCATTCGTTAGAAGCAGTTTTTACAGTCTTGCTTGAGCAGCTACCTTCAGTACCGGCAGTTTTCACTGTCTTGCTTGAGCAGCTACCTTCAACACCGGCAGTTTTCACTGTCTTGCTTGAGCAACATCCGTCGCTTTTCGCTGCTGTTTTCACAGTCTTGTCTGAGCAGCATCCATCATGTCCGGATACTTTCTTCATTTCGACCGAGTTTTCGACGCCTGCTTTTGTCTTCGATTTCGAATTATCGCAAGCATTCGCATAGAATACGCCAACAGCAAGTACCATAGTAATTACTGCCGCAAAGATTTTTAATGATTTCATAGAGGCTCCCATATATATTTAACAAAAATGTTTAGTGAAAGCAAAAACTTTATTTAGTTTAGTCCACTCTTTTTATATAGACAAATTTAAAGCAAAAAAGTTACATAAAAAAACGATTTTTTTTGCAAAAAGTGCATTTTAGTTGAAATTATGATGATGAGCGTTAAAAATTAGACGAAAATCGAGCAAATCAGTTACAATCAGAGCTAATTTAATTCGGAATTCCCATCAATGAATTATTGAGTTTCATTGCTTGTTCTTTCAGTTGCTGGAATCTTTTCAAATGTTCAATTTCCTCAGGTTCTTTTTTCATCAAATTCATAACTTGGATTAAACTTTCGTCAACCTTTCGTTTTTCCAATTTCATCAGACAATCTGTGATTACCTTCTTCATATTTGCCTTGAACTCAGTTCTTCCGAATTTCAATTCCCAATTCTCGCTCCCAACCTCATCTTTTATCGAAATAGTGATGATTATGTCTTTGTACTCATTTGGCACGTATTCCGAGTTAATAATTGTTCCCAATATGTCATCGTTTGTCGAATTATCCTGAATTACTTTGAAAATTAATTTTGCTACATCTGTCGCGAATGTTTCGGTTCCAATTTCAAAATGTTCCATCAAATCTGAAAATTCATTCAATCCCAACAATGCGTAACTCAGAACTAATTTTTCCTCGTAAAAAATATCATCAATGCTGAGTAATTGCGATTCATTTTGGTCAATGATTGTCTCGGTCGCTTTTTTGACGGCTTGATTTTGCTCATTGCGATTTGATTCATCGGCGCGCGTTTTCTTTCGGATTTGCTCCTTTTCCTTGTACAGAAGCTCCACTTGGGAAAATGTGAGATTGAAAGATTCGGAAATTTTGCGTATATAAAAATCATGCTTCATTTCATCAGGTATCGAAGCAGTGATTTTGGTCATTTCCCGAACAGCAGCAGTGATTTCACCCGCAGATTCTGATTTGAAACCCGATTTTAAGCGCGTGATTTTAAAATCGAAAAAGTCAATCGCACTGTGAATCAGTTGCTCAAATTTTTCAGCGCCATATTTTTGGATAATGCTGTCGGGGTCATCGTCTTCGGCAATCTTGACGATAAAGACTTCAAAATTGAATTGCAATGCCATTTCACCGGCTCTTTCAGCAGCTTCTTGTCCGGCAGAATCCCCGTCATAGGCTATATATAGTTTTGGGGCGAATCTTTTGAGTTCGCGTAATTGGTCCTGTGTAAGCGAAGTTCCGCTCGAAGCAATCGAATTTGTGAATCCGGCAGCATGGAGTGAAATCACGTCAGCATAGCCTTCGGTCAATATCGAATACTGCTTGTTTCTAATGCTATTTTTAGCTTCGTAAATTCCGAATAAGACTTTGCTCTTATCGTAAACCAAAGTTTGTGGCGAATTTATATACTTCGCTGAGTTTTTGTCATCGGTCAATGACCTGCCGCCAAATCCGATGACTCTACCCATGAAATCATGAATAGGGAAGATGGCTCTGCTACGGAAACGGTCGAAATAATTCCCTTTATCGGATTTGATTACCACTCCGGCTTCTTCCAGAATATCTATTGAAATGCCCGAAGACGAAAGCGTTTTTGTGATGAAATTCCAATCATCGGGCGAGTAGCCGAGTCGGAATTTCTCAATCAGTTCGTCGTCAAATCCCCGCCCTTTGAAATAATCATAGGCGATTTTGCCGTCCTTGTTTTTCAAGAGCGAATTATAAAGCGCTTCGGTTTTTTCGAGCGCATCGTAAATTTGCGAGCGTTTGCTGTCTTTAGGAGTTATTCCCTGCTCGTCCTTGGGCAATTCGACATGATATTTTGCGGCAAGTGATTCAATCGCCTCAATAAAACTCATTCCGAATTTATCAGTCAGAAATGTAAATACGTTGCCACCTTTGCCGCAACCAAAGCATTTGTAAATGCCTTTATTAGCTGACACAGTAAACGATGGAGTCTTTTCGTTATGAAATGGGCATAAGCCGAGATAATTTTGTCCGCGACGTCGCAAATTGACCGTTTCGCCGATTACATCAACGATATCAGCCGCGTCTTTGACTTTTGCTATTATTTCTTCGCTTAATTTCAAATTATACTCTTGAAAAATTTTACTTGTGATTTGTCACTACATTTATCTAACAAATTTTGAACTGTGACCCCAAATATCGGATGGATTTTATTCGGCAAAATTTCTGCCAATGGTTCCAACACAAACCTACGTTCATGCATTCGCTCGTGAGGTATAACGAGATTTGGCTTTTGAATCACCAAATCACCCAAAAAAATTATGTCTATATCAATTTCACGTTCGTGCCATCGCTTTCGTATTTGGCGCCCTACGTAGTGCTCGACAGATTTGACGAATCCAAGTAACTCAAAAGCAGTGTGTTCGGATTTGCCTGAAAGACACAAATTGAGGAAATTTCCCTGATTGGTTTCACCAACAGGTTCACTTTCGTAAATTGATGATGTTACCACTTTGCTAACGATTTCTGAGCTTCTCAACAAATCTATTGCAAGTGATAGATTTGCTAATCTGTCACCCATATTGGAGCCCAATGATAAAGCGATGTCATTAACAATTGGCACAAGCGATTAATTCTGGTTGTTCAAGATGATTTTTATATAAATCGGTAATTATTCTCTTTCGATTGTTTGCTCTGCTTCAATATAGCCGATTACACGTTTCACCGGCACATTGAGCTTGCGGACACGTACAGTTGCCGACAAAAGATGCTCGAATTTATCCATCAACATATTCAGAATTTCGTTGCAAATTGTTTCGATCAAATTGTAATTTTCTGTGCCATTGATAACTTCCGATACACAAAATAGTGCTTCTTCGTAATTGACAGCGTCTTGGACGTCGTCTTTGATTATTGCAGTTGTCGAGTCGTAATACAAATCGAGGTCAACTTCATATTTGCCGCCTAATACTTTTTCTTCAGCTTTGACGCCATGGTAGGCGTAATATTCAGCATTTATGATACTGAGTCTTGTTAGTGAGGAATTTACCATATTCTTTTTCTAAATTAATATTTTACATTTTCAATTAACAAATATAATATATAATTCTGACTCAATTGTTGTTTTGACCTAAAAATCCATTTTAAAAATATCAATCGTCAATAACCGTTTGTCACAATTCATTTTATAAATCTTGAGTTAATATATGGTAGTCAAAAAATTTGGCGGTACATCGGTTAAAGATGATATTGCGATTCTGAGGGTTATTGACATTTGCAAAAATGAAAAGTCGAACAGCGTGGTTGTAGTATCTGCATTTTCGGGTGTCACTAACTCGCTCGTCGAGCTTTTCGATGCAGCTAAGGCAAGTAACACGGCAAGAGCCTCGGAAATTATCGAAGAACTTAAATCTCGACATATTGATACTGCTCAAAAATTGAATTGCTCCGGTGCGACTATCGAATTCATCAATAGTACATTGACTCGATTAAATATGATTTTAGATGCTTTGGTAATTATTCGCGAATTTACTCCACGTTCTAATGCTGTTTTTTTGGCTACAGGCGAGATTCTATCATCGCTGATTATTGCCGATGCCTTCGCACAATGCGGTTTGAGCGTTAAGCACATTGATTCGAGAGAAATAATCTTCACTGAGGAAAAATTTATAGATGCTGAAGTTGACTTGCCTAAAACAAGAGAAATGACTGCAAATCTAGTATCGGAAGCATTTGATACCGAGAAAGTGCAATTCAGTGTTTGTGGAGGATTTATAGCATCTACTTTAAGCGGACAAACTTCCACGCTCGGCAGAGGCGGCTCAGATTATACTGCTGCACTTATTGCTGAAGCATTGAAAGCTGAAAGGCTCGAAATTTGGACTGATGTTGATGGAATCTTGACAAGCGACCCGAGAAAAGTGCCAAACACAAAGCTAATCAAGGAAATTTCCTACGATGAAGCCGCAGAACTTGCATTTTACGGTGCAAAAGTTTTGCACCCAAAGACTATCTATCCTGCGGTAGAAGCAGAAATCCCTGTGTTTGTGCTCAATTCCTTTAATCCCGAAAATACGGGAACCAAAATAATTGGTCATTCGATTTGGAAAAATAGAATCAAAGCTATCGCTTTTCGCGAAAATGTTACTGTAATAAATGTCTCGTCAAATAGAATGCTCGGCACATTTGGGTTTTTGGCTAATGTGTTTGATATATTCAAAAAGCATCAAATTCCGATTGATTTAGTCGCGACATCTGAGGTCAGCATTTCTATGACTGTTGATAACGGACCTTCACTCGATGCGGCTATCAAGGAATTAGAAAAGTTTTCTCACGTTGAAGTTTTTCCTGGAAAGGCAATTATTTCTGCAGTTGGCGATGGTATCAGAAATGAATCGGGCATCGCTGCACGATTTTTTGGAGCACTGACCGGAATCAACATTTCGATGATTAGCTTTGGAGCTTCGGAAGTCAATCTTAGCATTATTGTTGATGCGGTTGATACCGTAAAAGCTGTCAATATGCTTCATAAAGAATTTTTCAATGATACAACGGACAATGAAATTTTCGTAAATTTAGGACAAAAATAATATGACTCATATAAATCATAAGGATATTCGCGAGCTTGGCGATGAATTCGGAACGCCGCTTTATGTCTATGACAAGCAAAAAATCACTGAAAATTATAATCGGCTCAATAACGCTTTTGTCAAGCATTATCCTAAGACAAAAATCCATTTTTCGGTCAAGTCCAACAGTAACGTTCATATTTTGAATATTTTCCAGCAACTCGGTTCCGGTGCTGATTGTTCGTCTCCAAACGAAGTAATGCTCGCCCAAAAAGCCGGATTTGCCGACCAAGATATTATTTATACCGGAAATTATGAAAGCCGTGACGATTTCGTGAACTTGAAAAATCACAGTGTTCAAATCAATCTCGATGATTCCACTTCATTCGACCGAGTAATCGAACATTTTATTCCAAAAATAGTCTCATTCAGAATTAACCCGGGCATTGGCAAAGGTGGTCACGAAGGCATCACTACAGGCGGCACAGATGCGAAATTCGGAATTCCTTACGAATACGCTGCTGAGGCGTATAAAAAGGCAAAACAGCAAGGGGTTTCAAAATTTGGGATTCATATGATGACCGGCTCGAATAATCTTGAGCCATACCATTTTGCTCAAACTGTAGAAAAATTGATGCTCATTTCTAAAAATATTTTCGACCAAATTGGCGCTAAGCCTGATTTTGTGGATATTGGCGGTGGTTTCGGTATTCCATACGAAGATGATGAATTGCCTCTCGACATTGAAAAAACTGCTGAACTTGTCACTGAAATATTTACAGAGAAATGCCAAAAATATGGATTTGGCGAGCCATATCTCTATCTCGAACCCGGAAGATATTTGATTGCTGATGCAGGGTGGTTGATCACTCAAGTCACCGGAACCAAGCACAGCTACAAAAATTTCGTCGGTGTTGATGCCGGAATGTCCACTCTTCTTCGTCCGGCACTGTATGGAGCCTTCCACAGGACTTATTTATATGGAAAGGAGGGAGAGGATACTGTTGTAAATTTATGTGGTCAAATTTGCGAAAATTCTGATGTATTTGCCAAATCTGTTCATTTACCTGTGGCTGAGATAGGGGACTTGATGATAATTCGTGATGTCGGTGCATATGGCTATGTAATGTCGTCAAATTATAACAATCGTCTGCGTCCTGCGGAAGTTTTGATTGACAACTCAAAGCCAAAATTGATTCGGCGAAGGGAAACTTTCGATGATTTAATCTCACTTATACCATAAAAAAAGGGGCTTTAACAGCCCCTTTTTTAGTAATTGTATGTAATACTTGTTACTTAACGACCGATACTTTTTGCATCAATCTCTTGCCATTCGATTCGAGAATCAAGAAATAAGTTCCTG
>PGYU01000029.1 GCA_002839825.1 Ignavibacteriae bacterium HGW-Ignavibacteriae-1
TGGGAATTTCGGATAGGTCAACGCGAACCTCGTCACTAAATTCCACCGTTTTTTGAATTAAGATGTTACCTAACACATCAACTATTTTGTAGTGTTTTATTCCCGATGCTAACACTTGCACAAAATCTGATGCCGGATTGGGGAATACGGCTATTCCGTAATTGTGCAAAATATCGTAAACGTTCGTTGTATTGCCTGTCGTAAAGCTTATTGGTTCGCTCCAAACGCTTCGGTTGAAGAAACTATATGTACGTATCCTCATGAAGTAGCTTTGGTTTGGCTCGAGCACGTAATCATGGCTAAATTGACGGATACTGTCAAGCTCGAGTACAATGTTCGCTTCATTGAATTCACTATTTTTAGATATTTGAATTCTAAAGTAATTATTAGTATCATTGTAATTCCACGCTAGTTTGCCGTCATAGGGAATGCCGACGGAATTGTCAACCGGATAAACTATCTCAGGGATTTCGAGGTAAGTATAAAAACTCCTGACACTTGACCAAGCACTTTGCGTTTTGGAATTGACAGCCGAAACGCGCCAATAGTAAAAGTTTTGGTAATCAAAACCAGAAAAAACGAAAGAAGTATCACTTAACTTATCAGATTTGATTATTAGTCTGTCAAATCCTCTATTATCAGAAATTGAGATTATATAGTGGTCGGCATCAGGAATGGTATTCCAAACAAACATAGCACCCTCGGGAGGGTGAATGCCACCGAACTCTGAAGGTGATAGAGCAATCGGGCGAGATAAGGTATCTTCGGTGACAGTTCTGAATGTCCAGACATTAGACCAATCGCTTATTTCGCCATCACGTTTGAATCTGACTCTCCAGAAGTATTGAGTATTGTGATTTAAGTCAAAATAGTCATAGCTCGAATTAATTACATTATTAGAATCTACCAATAAATTGACAAAGTCCTCATTTTCTGAAATTTGAATTGAGTACGATTCGATAGCTGGAATCCAGTACCATTGTAAACGTCCGGAAATAGGTAACTGCAGCATATCGTTAGTTGGTCTGAAAAGTGTCGGTTTGAATACTTTTGAATTACAAGTAAATCGATAAGTATTTGACCAATTGCTGCTATCAGATTCACTTAGAGATTTCACCCTCCAAAAATATACTTGCTCATATTCTAAATCTGAGTACCAATAACTTGTATCTTGCGACACATACACGTCAATAGTGCTATTATTAAAATCCTTATCTCGCGAAACTTGTAAACGGTACTTTTGTGCCGAATCAACATTATTCCAAATTAAAATACCTTCAATATTTGTATTGAAATAGCTCCAAGGATAAAGTAATTTTGGAGCATTTAGAGCATATGTACTTGAAACAGTGAATTTCCATGAATCAGACCAAGTGCTTTGTCTAATGTTATTGACAGTTTTAACTCTCCAATAATAAGTATTTTTCAATTGGAGCGAATTGATTGGGAGCGAATTTTGACTGAAGAGCAGTGTGTCAATTATCAAAATGGAGAAATCAGCAGAATTTGACACTTGAATTGCGTACTGAATATTGAGTTCCGTCAGTTCCCATTTTAAATTGGACGTTAATTGTACTTCATCCTCTTTGTCGGAAGGTGAGATTAAATTTGGAGTCTTTAATTGTGTACCAAACTCGAACACTTGTGTCCAATCACTATATATTTCACCTTTCTTTGCTCTGATTCTCCAAAAATAATCCGAACCATATTCTAAATCTTCAACAACAAAAGCATTAGAAATAATATCACTTTTTGAATAAATAAGATTTTTGAAGTCCTTGGTACCAGCAATTTCAATTGTATAAGAATCAACATTAACAGGTGATGACCATTTAAAATCAACGGGCATCGTGACATTTAAGCGTTTGTTGGAAGGTGAAACCAAACTTGGTGTTTCAAAGGTAGTTGTGAAATTCCTGACAAGCGACCAATCACCCTCGACATCATTATTGTTGATTTTAATACGCCAAAAATATTTAGTATTGAAATCCAAATCCTTCAAAGCGAATTTTGGCTTAGAATACGTTGACAAATTAATTTCAAGTTGTTTGAAATCAATTGTTTTAGAAATTTGAACGTGGTAAGTATCCAAATCTGATTGAACATTCCAAACCAATGAATCTGACAAAGTAATACCAACGGCGCCATCATTAGGATATGAAAGCACAGTATTCATGTTGACAGTTTTAAAAGTATAGACCGTTGACCAAGCGGAGGTGTCTTTTGAATTTAATGCTCTTACCCGCCAATAATAATTTCTGTTGGATTTTAATTTTTCATAATCTAATGAGTTGGTCTCAAGAATAATTTTATTGCTAATAGGTTTGGCAAAATTATTCAAAGTATCAATTTGTATCTGATAGTTTTGGGCTCCCAGAACGGTTTGCCAAATCAATTTACCGTTAATGCCGGCATCACTGCTATTTATTGGAGAAGTTAAAATTGGTTTATCCAAAGCATTAGATACTAAGACAAACTCCCCGAAACCTTGGAAATCACCGATTATCTCTCCGGTAGCTGAATTATAGGTAGTCTTAAGTGCATAAAACTCACCTATGGCTTCTTTATCCCTTTTATAAATTGTTGTTTTTGCAGGGTTTACAATTTCCGGGACAGCAGCTTTCGAAATTTTGAATTTCCCGGAAATATTGGCGACATTACTTCTTGAAAAGACCCATCTATATGGATAAATCTGTGAAAAAGTGGAATCATTGAAATGCCCTGTGTGCGGAGGATAATTATGTTTTTGGATATTAGTTTCGTTGCTGCTTGAAATGTTTGATACATTAACTGAAACACCGGTATTATTCCCAACTGAATTGAATATATACTCGCCCGGTGCATTTATAAGACGCGTTGTTGTATTAGCTATCGAGCTAACTTTATAAGCTCGATATACATAGCCATCATAGTATGTAATTTCAAATGCAATAGTTTTATCGGGTTTGACTTCAGTAATTTTACCTCCTCCCCAATTAATGAGAGTATTGCCATTAGGCAAACGCTCGACGCCACCCATAAAATGTTGATAAACATCAGGACTATACCGGTATTCCCAAACTTTAGTCGCAGTCATACTGATATCGTCTATAGCATATTCAACCGCTCTCGAATACTGCGGGGATTTGAGATTGCCATTATCATATAAAAGCAGATTCCCATTTGGCAAAAATGAAGCGGTATGTTGATGTGAAAATCCATAGAATCCATTAATATCATCGTTTACAAATTGGAATTGATTCCTTTTAGATTTAGAACCACCCATACGCCAAATAAAATTGCCTGTAGATTTCTTAATTAAAGAAATTTCGTCAAAATGTCGGATTGAAACTAAGATATTTCCATCTTCATCCTCGAACAATGAGTTGATATGAACTAAATCAATAACTTTATTTTTTAAATTAACTCCTTCTGTTGCATCTGAAATATCCATATGCTCTGATGATTTCCACTCCCAAAAGATAGTCCCTGCGCTATTAGTTTCAACAATGATGTTATAAATCAAAATTGCATCAGCGAAGCCGCCTTCTACCTCATTACTCAAATCTGTAACTTTTTCTTCGGTACATAGAAGCAGATAATTACCATTTTTAAGAACAATTATATCATGAAAATCTAATCTATATTGGGGTGGCGGTTTCAACGAATCTACCAAGTTTAATTTTTTATCATAAAGATAAAATTTATTACCACTTATAACAGCCCACAACCCGTTAGATAATTGCTTGAAATATGAAGTTTTAAATCCATTAGATGGTGTTTGTTTCAATACATTGTAACCATAATTATCGACTGCAAAAAAACTTTGAGCAAAAACCCAATCAAATATTAAATAACCCGGAGCCGGATTGTTCAATTGAGTAACATTAAAATCGGGTTGTGCCAAACTTTCTTTTTGAAGTATAGTTAAAGTCAAAATTAATATTAAAAATATTTTATAGGTTTTCATGTCAAACCTCAATTAATTATTATTAGATGCCCGTATTTTATATTATTTCCAAAAAGCAGTTGATAGTAATAAACTCCAGAATTTAAGTTCCCGGAGTGCCATTCATTTTTATGTGTGCCGACTTCGACATAGTCGGAAAAAATTGTTGCGATTTGATTGCCGTAAATATCAAATAGTTTTAAAGTAGCCAATCCGGCTTCAATATTAGAGTAAGTGAATGTAGTTGAGCCTGAAAAAGGGTTAGGATAATTGGTGATTGAAATTGCAACAGCCTGAAATTGTGTTTCGGATACTGACACTGTGTTTGATGTTGTAAATGATGATATATTGCTCCATCGGCTTTCGTTAGTATCGTTGTAGTTTCTTATCCTAACAAAATATTTTGTCAAAGAATTCAATTCGCAATCCAAGAAAAGCTGTTCCAAACCTGAACGGTCCAGAACTGTATTTTCGAAATTCTCATCCAATGATATTTGAACTTGGTAATTTGAAACTGTGTTCGACAATTCCCACACAAGACGAGGTTTCATTGGTATATCCGTAGAACCGTTGATTGGATAAGTCAATTCAGGTGATTCTAATTCGGTCAAGAAAGTAGCAATCGGGGTCCACAAGCTACTTGCCGAATCATTAAAAGCAGCTACATGCCAATAGTAATTCTTACCATAATCAAGTTTGCAACAGTTTACGTTGGGTTCGGCAATATTGGGATCTTCGTGTATGATTTGGCTGAATTTGTCATCTTCAGACAATATAAAATGATAATAATCTGCACCTTCAATTTCTTCCCATTCAAAATAGGCTTCAATGCTAATACTTCTTGATTCTGAAAGAGGCAAAATTAACTCGGGAGTTTCTAATGAAACAACTTTCACTGTCGAAAACTGCCCAACACTTGACCAATCACTTGAATCTGTCGTTCTGACTGCTCTAATTCGCCAAAAATATTTTTTATCAAACATCAAATCTGAAACGTACCATTTAGTTTGGTTAATATCGTAGTAGTTGGATGTAATTTTTTCAAAATCGCCGGTTTCAGATATTTCCATAGAATAAGATGATGCGCCTTTGCTCGGAGTCCATGCAAATGTAAAGGAAGTCAAAACATTAATTGCATTATCTTTGGGATAAGTTAAAAATGGCGGATTCATTGCCGTTTTAAATGAAAACACTTCAGACCAGATGCTTGCATCAGATTCTCTGATTGCACGTACTCGCCAATAGTAAAGTTTATCGGGTTCCAAATAATACGGAATGAGCATTGAGTTGCTTGTGTTGATAGTATCATATGCAACATCTACAAAATCATTTTTAACTGCGACTTGCACTTGGTATTTAAGCAAACCCGGAATCTTTTTCCAAATAAGCGAATCGGATTTCTTTACGGAAATCTTTTCATTTTCGGGAGAAATCAATTGTGGAGCCGTCACATTGGTCAAGAACCAAAAAGCATTTGACCATGCAGTTGTATCATTTTGATTCATGGCTCTGACTCGCCAAAAATATTTAGTGTTTTCGGTCAGAGCTTCAAACTTATTAATGTTTGATTCCGAAAATTTATCAAACAAAGGATAAACAAAGTTAATATTCGTATCTAATTGGATTTGGTATAATTCGGCACCTACAACTTTCTGATTTTCGAGTTCCACATTGGTAAATGCTCCTGAACCCGAAATTGGTGAAAGCAAAGCAGGCGTTTTTAATTCGAATGAAGCTACAACAAACTCACCTACTCCCACAAAGTCTGCGACTATTTCATTCTTAACCGGGTCGTAATATGTAATGAGTGGTACGAATACACCCTCAGCTTCTTTGTCCCGTTTATAAATTTTTGCCAATTTAGGGTTGTTCATCCCTGTTACAGATGAGGCTTTAATTCTAATTTGTCCGGAAATCGAATCAATTCCTAAATTGCCGAACACCCATCTGACCGGAAAAACTTGACTAAAAATTGAATCGGAGTAAGTACCGGTATGTGGTGCATACTTGTGTCTCTGAAAATGTGCTTGACCTGAGCCGGAAATTTTCGAAATACTTAATCTAATTCCTGTATTGTAATTTTGATTGCTGAAATCATAATCGCCAATACCTGAAATGTTTTGATAGGCGACGTCAGTATTGTATAACACTTTGTAGGTTCGATAGTTAAGCCTATTACCGAAATCGAGCTCAAGTGCAATGCTTTTGTCGTAGCGTACCTCTGTAATTTTATCCTTCCCCCAATTAATCAAAGTGTTTCCATTTGGAAGTCTGTATGCACTTCCCATAGATGGTTGAAAAATATCAGGGCTGTACCGATATTCCCAAACTTTAGTAACCGTCCTTTTCACTTCGTCAACACTGTATTCTACAGCCCGGGAATACTGTGGTTCTCTTAAATTGCCATTATCGTAAAGCAAAATATTCCCGTTACCTAAAAACATTGCGGTGTGTTGGTGTGAAAAACCAAAAAATCCGTCAACAGTGTCGTTGACAAACGTAAATTGGTTGCCTTTACTTTCAGAACCACCCATTTTCCAGATAATATTTCCGGTTTGGCGATTGATTTTGATAATTTGGTCGTAATGCCTTGATGAAATTAAAATATTTCCGGATTCATCAACATCCATCGAATTTATATGAGTCAAATCAATATATTTTTTTGTCAAATCTATTTTTGATGTGGCATCTGTAATATTCATATGATCAATAGCGTTCCATTGCCAATAAATTTGCCCCGTTTTGTCTGTTTCAACCAAAACATTTGACAAAACAGTCGCATCTTTTTGCCCACCGGGCACAATTTCACTCATATCTATCGTGAGTTGATCTCTTAACATCATGAGAATTCTTCCATTTTTCAGAATGAGCATATCGTGAAAATCAATACTTAGTGTGGTTGGATTAACGATACTATCAAGGAATTCAAACTTGAAGTTGTAGATATAATAAACATCGCGGTTGTAAAATATCCAATATTCATTATTGATAGGTTTCAAACCGGATGCATCTTTAATGCTTTCGTTTGGAAAAACTCGATATCCATAATTGTCCACGACACTAAAATATTCAGTATCATAATCATGGAAAATTAAATAACCCGGAGAAGGGTTGTTCAACTTAGTAATACTAAAATCCGGCTCTGCATTCGTTTTTGCAGAGCCGAATATCAAAATTGATACTATGAATATATATAAAGCACTAACTTTCATTTTATTTGTTACCTGCTGATTACCATTTTGTTTGTGATGGAATTATTCCCGACGTTCAATTTGTAAACATAAATACCGGGTGCTAAATTACCCGAATCCCATTTGAAATTGTGATTGCCTGCTTCTACGTAACTTGAATATATTGTTAATTCCGGATGACCAAGCAGATTGTAAATTGTAATACTTGCATTACCCGCGACTTGAGTTGTAAATTCGAAAGTTGTAGAATTACTCAATGGGTTTGGATTGTTTTTAATCGAAAGCATTGAATTGTTGTCTGAAGATTCCACACTTGTAGCACCATCAATTCTGAACACTTCATCGCTCAAAGTTGTCAGTTCGGGGTTAAGAAGACTTGTGATTCTGACACGATAATTGGAATCAGCCATGATGTTTTCACCGACTATCCAAGCATATGCACCTGTGTAACTTACTACAGAATCAACTATTGAAGTAACGACATTACCTTCAAGTAGAAGCTCGATTTTGACAGTGTCATTAATATTTTTGTCCCAACGAATGAAATTTCTTTTGCCATCTTTATACCATTTTTCGCCACCGATAGGAGTTGTAATATCCAAATACGGTGAAGCAGTATTGAAACTTCTTGTTTCCGACCATTGGCTTTCGCCATATTCATTGGAAATCATGACTCTCCAAAAGTATTCAGTTCCCTTGGCAAGGTCTTCTATCGTAGCAAAAGTGAGTCTATCGGTTTCGTCATTAACGGTGTTTTCAAATGCAGCATCTGTTGCTATTTGGAGACGACAATCATTGAAATAGCCGTGTGGACTCCATTTGAAAGTAACAGGAGCATCTTCATTCACGATTTCGAAATCCTCAGGAGAATTTAAAGTTGGGGTATTTGGAATCTGCTCAGTAGCGGGAATTCCGAAAATAAACTCTCCAAATTCTGTTGTTTCAGCAATAATTTCATTAGTCGAAGAATTGTAGGAAGTCACAAGTTGAGTGAACATTCCTTCGCCGACAGATACTCGGTGATATACAGCCCATCTTTCAGGTTCTACTAACCAAGGAAGCCGGGAAATGTCAAATCTGACTTCGCCTGTGAAACTATTAATACTTGTCTTTTCGATAACAAATTTATATGGTGCTACCCAAGGTGCTCTTTCGTCAAATAGCGGATACCTCGGTGAATATTCGAATTTTTTGACATTAACTCTATTATATGGTGATGCATTGTTAAGCTCAGAAAATATGATTGAAACACCTGTATGAATGTCGCCATTATTGAACACATTTGTATTCAAAGGTAATAATTCATCTAAGGTTACATCTGCAGCAGCTTGATTAAGGGGCCAAGGCGTTTTGAGCCAACGGAAGCTACCTACATTAGCCGGAAGTTCCATTTCGAGAGCAATGCTTCCGTCGGGTCTAACTTCAGTCAAATCTTTCTTATATTCCGATGCGACCCATCCCCAACCAATCAATGTATTTCCATTTGATAATCTACGAACCGAACCGTTGGCTGAAGCAAAAATATCAGTTTCGTTTCTAAATTCCCAAACCATAGAAGCATTTTGGCCTACCTGGTCAAGGTCGTATTCAACGGCACGTGAATATTTCGGATTATGCTGAAAACCATTATCAAAAAGAGTAATGTTTCCATTTGGCAGACATCGAATGTCATGTTGCCAAGAGAAAAAATATGGAGCATTCTCTTCGTGTTCATTAATGAAATTAAATTCATTGTTGTCACCACCTAAACGCCAAATTAGATCACCCGACTTCCTATCAATTTTAATGATTTCCGAACTTAATCTGCTTGAAATTAATATATTGCCTTCGTGGTCAAAATCCATTGAATTGTAAAGTACATGATAAAAGTATTTGAGTGAAACATTTGAATAAGTTTCTAATATTGGGAAGTGGTTCCAAGCATTATATTGAAAAACGACATTTTTGTTTGCATCAAATTCTTGAACGACAGAACTTCTCACTACTGCATTTGGGTCTCCATCGGGTGTATGAAGGCTCATATCAATGTGTTTTAGTTCGAAAGCCAACATCAAATAGTGCCCATTTGGCATCATGACAAATTCATGACCGCCTGTGGGTAATCCGTTACCGGCAACGAATCTATCAACTTCTTCCAAATCGTCATCAAAGATTGATACATAGGTTTCTGCAAAACCACCCGGGTCAAAGGCAACTATATTTGTAGTTGTCATCATACCATTTGGTTGGACAACAAAATTCCAATTTTCATATTCCATTTCTTTAAACTTATAAGCTTGACCATCATTGGTCAAAATTGCGAGATAATACGGATACAGAGTGCCGCGATTTGTCATGAAAATAGCGCCGGGAGAGGGGTTATCCGATTTTGTAATCAACAAAGGAGGAAAGCCCGCAGGCAGTTCTTCACTTTTAAGAATTGGCGAAGAGAGTATAAAAGCGGCAAGTAACAAGATTGTTAATTGTGGCACATAGCATTTTGAATCAAAACTCATCATTTCTCCTTTTAAATATTTATATCTACACTATTCCATTAAAATTAAACACAAATTTTTACGAAAAGTTACAATTTGTTCATAATTTATTTTTCAATGCCTATTATTGACGGTTACGACTGATTTCAACAGACTTTCGTTCTACTAGAAATCATAAAAAACATCACCTTATGAAAATATTTCAATTTTGTAAATTTCCATTTATTAAAGTTAAGTAATTTATTGTTCATATTCAAATTATTTTTTGGTGTTGTTATAGTTCATGTTGTTTTCATTTTTGGTTCATAATAGACTATATAGACTTCCTTCAAAAGAATAAACACTTGAAGAACAATTTAGTAACACTTTTTGTTTTATTATTTGGGATTGATTCTCAGATGGATGATGCCGTTGAAGCTTATAAATATGTAGAAACAAGGCAAAAAATCGGCAATGTTTTGTTGATTATAAGCGATTCTGAATAAGACCTCTCCCCTCACTTCACATTCATCACAAAATTTCATATAAAATTTTGGCTACATTTAATTTATTATTATATTTGCCATTGTATATAATTTGTTTTGTTTCGTTTTGTACATTAGGTATGTCTAATCTTGTGAAAATCTTATTCAGCAAGACCTTACGCAAAGAGTACATTTTTTCTAAAATTGAAACTAAATTAATGTGGAGACCAGAAACCATTCCAAAAACGGGGCGTTACCGAAAAGCCACACGAGTAGGACAAATTTAATATAATTTATGAATAAACATCTACTTTTTATACTCTTGTGCATTTCACTATGCACGAGCACAGCATTTAGCCAAATCGAAGGAAGTCTCGATTTGTCGTTTGAACCCGTTCTCGGAGCTGACGGTCCGATCCATACAGTTGCTATCCAGCCCGATGGAAAAATCATGATAGGTGGTGGATTTTTCAACTATGATGGTGTTCAGAGAGTTTCGATTGCTCGAGTTAATACCGACGGGAAACTTGACGCATCATTTGACCCGGGTGAGGGTATCTTATGGGGATTGAACGTCAATACTATCGCTGTCCAACCCGATGGAAAAATCATCATAGCCGGAACTTTTACGAATTATAATAACAATTATTCAGAGCGGATAGCCAGATTACTTCCTGATGGTACATTCGACACAAGTTTTGATGCTGTCAAAGGTGTTCTGGGCGATGTGAATACAGTTGCAATACAAGATGACGGTAAAATTTTAATTGGTGGAAGAATCGAAAAATATGCCGGAGTCGTTCGCAAGAACATCGTCCGTGTAAATAGCGATGGCTCCTTAGATGAAAGTTTTAATATTGGAACCGGAGCAAATAGCGGCACTTCAGCAAGCCTTGTAAATAATATCAAGGTTCAAAAAGACGGTAAAATCATGATTGTGGGTAGTTTCCAAAATTACAACGGTACTAAGCGAGCCGGAATTGCTAGATTAAATCCTGACGGTAGCCTTGATACAAGTTTTGACCCTGGCGCCGGGGCAAGCTCAGAAGTAACTTCAGTATCGGTAATGGATAATGGACAATACCTCATAACCGGCTATTTCAATTCATATGGTGGAGTAGGCAGACCTCGTGCAGCAAGGCTCAATAATGACGGTTCTGTGGACGAAACTTTTGTTCCTGAAATCAATTCCACTGCACATTTGTTCATAAGCAAAAATCACGTCCAAAGCGATGGCAAAGTTATTTTGTCAGGGCAAGGTTATTTCAGCAGATTGAATAGCGATGGTACTGTTGATATGACATACAATGGCGGTGTAATCGGCGTCAATGAAAGAGTAATGTCATTCGATGTGCAAAGCGACAATAAAGTTGTGATTGGAGGATGGTTTACCCAATATAATTCAACACCGAGAAATAGAATTGCCAGATTGAATGGTGAACCGGCGAGTTCCGTCGAAGATGCAATCCAAACACATTTCGACTTTTTCCCTAACCCAAGCAAGGGTTTCTTTACAGTGAAATCTGATGAAATTATTTCGGAAATAAGTATTAGCAATATGATTGGGCAAAGGGTTTATCATGAAGAAATCAATTCCAATGAGCAAGAGATTTATACCTCAAATTTGCCAAAAGGTATGTATTCATTGATAGTGACTATAAACGGTAAGATGAAATCGCGATTGATGTTAGTAGATTAAAATTAGAAAATTGTATTTATAACAATTGTTAAATTTTGATTTAAAGGGTTATCAAATGGCAAAATTAACCTTAGATAAAGAACTTCTAAGTAAAATAGATTTTTTGACCTTAGAAGTCAACAGTATAAAGAAATTGATTGGTATCGGTTCCTTTATCAGTCCTGCATTTCTTGCTTCTATACAATTGGGTGGTAGTTTCCCGAGGGGGTTTGAAGACCAAATCGAAAAACAAAGAACTGAAAATTGCAAAGTAACAGTAGATGTCAATGTTTCATATCTTTTAAAGGGACAAACGCAAAATGCTGATGGAGTAGTTTGCACTCGATATGAAATTACAACGCGCATAACTGTAACAGAGACTTGCTCACCCGGAGGAAGTGTAGTGAAAGGAACAACGACTCATGTTTCGGAAAAGGTATTCTGTGGTACAGCAATTGATGAAAGAAATACCGGTCAAACTACAGGATTTAAGGGTAAACAAACAGATACTTTAACTTATGGACATGGTACCAAAGTTACAGTTGTCAAAGATGGTGCAAGGATTACTATTACGGTTGTGTTTCCAGATGGAACAACTGAAACGTTATCAGTTCCTGAATCATAATTCATACTATATAACAAATCCTGCTCAGAAATTGATTGAGTCTTGATAGAAGAGAAATAGCTAAGAATAAGTAAAACGAAAAAAGCTCCTTGATAGGAGCTTTTTTTTTGCGGAGGATGAGGGACTCGAACCCCCAAGTGGTCACCCACGGCGGTTTTCAAGACCGCTGCCTTACCAATTAGACTAATCCTCCCGAATTAAGACTACAAAAATAACAGTTTTTTTTGATTTATACAACAGTAATTTTCATCAAAAAAAATCTTGTCTGAATTTCACTAAAATTCCTTAAATTTATTTTTCGATTTTACAATCAAATGGAGAACATTATGCGAATATTAACAATTGCATTTCTAAGTTGTTTCATCTATGCCACATCGTATTCTCAAGTCAATTTTTCAGGCTACACCGATTTCTACATCGCCCATGATAATGATAATTCTCCCCGAATTGATGGTCAACCCTATCGCCTGTTTTCATTCATGGATGGCAAAAAAAATGAATTCTCGCTCAACGTGGTCAATCTTGCAATGGATGCAAAATTCGACAAAGTATATGGGCGAGTTTCGCTGCATTATGGTGATTTGCCCGCACAAGCTTGGGCAGGTCCATACTCTGCCATCCAAGAAGCATTTGCCGGAGTGAACCTGTCGGAAAGTTTTTCGATTGATGCCGGCTATTTCCTGACTCACATTGGCAATGAGGCATTACTGCCAAAGAATAATTTGCTCACATCGCACTCGATGGTAACATACATGGAGCCATTTTATCATGCGGGAGTACGAGCAAATTGGCAAGTTAGCGAAAAATTCAAGGCTACATTTCTCCTAATAAACAGCATGTGGAATTATGTCAATACGAATGAAAACTTTGGACTAGGAATGAATTTGTTCTATGGAAATGACAATTTTTATGTATCATACTCGGGGGCAATTGCTAATGAATCTGTTCCCGGCATTAGTACTGATATATATAATAATGTGAATTTTTCTTATAAAGGTGAGAAAACTCAGTTAAAGGCACAATTTGATTTATATTCCCAGATTGGAGAAAGTATCAAAGACCGACATACATATGGAGTGTCCTTGACCTCACATCTTGGATTTAGTTTTATAGAGAACCTTAGCGGTACTGCAAGGGTTTCATATGTGGACAATATAAACGGAACAGTATTTACATTGCCTGCTACATCTTTGTACGAGGTTGCTGCAGGATTTGAATACAAACCATCCACTAACTCTTACATAAGAATAGAGCAACGGGTAATTGAAGTTTTAGATGATAATTATTTGTGGTTCCGGAATGATGAAGGTAGGTATGTAAGCAGAAGAGGAGAAACCCTGCTCAATTTTGGATTTTGGTTTGATACTTCAGATTTGCTAAAATAAAAAACCCCCATCAGCCGGAGCTTCAGAGGGTTATCTGTTTGTTCAGAGGCACATTTGTTATCTGATAACAGGCACCATAGTAGTAACGTTGTTGTTCATGGTAGTTATTTGTAAGAAATAAACTCCTTGAGCCAATCCGTCAGTATTGATGCTGAAATCATAGTATCCGCGATGTTGGAATTCGTTGTCTAAAATATTGATAACTGAATTACCAAATGCATCAACAAATTTGATTGAAACCGGAGAGTCGCGGTCAATCGAGTAAATTACTTTTGCAACATTTTGCACAGGTAGTGGAGAAACTTTTACGTCAACAGTTACAATATTAGTTCTGTCTTCAGTTTCAATTTCTCTGACCGAAGTTGGTTGAGCTTTGTAAACTGCATTAACAGGGTCATATTCTGACCAAGGCATATCCCAACGTTGAGAAACACCGGATTGGAATGCACCGCGATAAGATACTTTTTCGAAGAATGGGTGGTCAATAGGCACAATTCCATTTCCTGTGAACGATGCTGTTTGATTTGCTAATATCGAATTAGTACTTGGACGAGCATCAAATGCCTTTCCATAAGTGAATGGGTCAATAATGCCTGCTGCCATTGGGCTGCTCTTATCAATATGATTATTGAATGCAGGAGTTTCTAACCATTCTGTTGCGATAGGTGATGTTCCTGAACCGAGAGTCAATGTTGCTCCTTTGATACCAAAATAACTGATATTACGTAAGAAAACTGAATCTGCTGCAGCAGCCGCTTGAGTTTGTGATGTCAATAATTCAATACCGCGGGGCCAGCCTGCTAATACTGTATTAACGACTGATGCTCTACTGTTACGACGTATTTGAATACCTGCACCAAATCTATTATGATATGAAGTAGGTTGACCACCTGAAGATGATGGAGTCCAACTTGTATCTCTCAAAGGACCAATAGCTGTGATGTTCGAGAATACAGGTTTTGACAATGGGTGATTGTATGAACCTTGACCATCATTGTCTTGTTCGAAAGCTTCACTTGTTGATACGTCAGCACGGTCTTTGAATCGTTGAACGAGACCGAACTGAACCATACCACTATAACCGTTATCACCGTCAAAATCGTCATCGAGAGTACCGATTGCGATTAAATATTTCGCATTAACTGTACCACCGAACCATTCGAATGCATCATCGTTAGCATAACTAACTTGAATGTTTTCCAACTTTGTTCCACGACCAACGCCGCCCATTGTAAGTGAGTTCAATTCTTGGTTTGGTGCTGCTGCAATACCTGCAAATTCGATTCTTACATAGCGTAATACACCACTACTGTCATTGTCATCAGGATTAGCACCGCCACCGAACCAACCGCGAACACGGTTTTCATCGGCAATACCACCTTCTAATGCTGCTTGACCATCAGGATGATTGGTTGAAGCTTTACCGCAAATAAGTAAACCACCCCAGTCACCACCGGCTCTTTGTCCCGGAGGTGCCGAGCTTGTCATGATAATTGGTAATTCAGGAGTTCCGTTAGCATAAATTTTTCCACCACGGTTAACACAAATTGCTGAATTTTGGCCAACTGTATCGCCTAAGATAACAGTGCCGGCTTGAATTGCCAATACACCACCATCATCAATAAACACATATCCGTCTAAACCGTAGATTTTTGTATTCGATAGTTCAACTCTTTCTGTAATTGGTGTGCGCAAAATTGAGTCAGCAACTACAGCTTCCGGTTGAATGATTTGGAAAGGTTCGTCGTTTCTGTCTTGCATTGATTCGTTTAATGTTCCATCAGAATTGATTTGAATCATTCTGACATATCCTGTATTTGAGTTGATTGCCGGAACTCTGAAACCACCTGCAAATAAGCCTCTACGTGAAGCTGAGTCAAGTACGTTTGTTGCACCTGTCAAATCTTGCCATGGTCCGTTTGGTGAAATTGAAAATTGAAATCTCCATCTCATACCCAAAGTTCCTGTTGTGTCCCATCTCAATTCTTGAGATGTGCCTGTACGGAAAACTTCTCCTCCGTTAGGGCTTAATAATTTTGCCGTTTGGGCATTCATTACCACAGTGAGAAAGGTAAAAGCTAAAAGCGTTAGAATAAATTTATGCATAGTAATAGCACCTATAATGTATAACAAATTACAGTTAATTGATTTAATTAATTTATTTAGAAAGACTTAAATATTAGAAGACTCTATATCCGAAACTCAATGAAATTGTTGAACCTCTCAGATTAGTAGCAATTAATTTTTCGTCTTGTCGCCAAGTTAATGGCTCGTTAAGTAAGTCACGCATACTTAATTTTATGTCAAAATTACCGATGGGTTGACTTATTGAAAAATCTATAACGTTTCTTGGTAACTCGTAAACATGCGGGTCGTTAGACTCTGTCACATAAATACCTTGTTGAGCAACTTGAATTATTCTTCTGCCAAATGTATTATAAGCCAGATTGATACTTGTTCCATGAGTTGGATTTTGGTAGAAGAGACCTACATTGACTGTATAAGGTGATTGCCCCCACATCTGGCGATTATCTGTAACTATATCTCCCCCTTGGGCAACTTCGATGCTTGTAGTGATAAGCGCTACATTGACATTAAATGTCAAATCGTTGAAAATATTTGTGATAAAGCCCAAGTTTTTGCGGAGTTCAAATTCGACTCCATAATTTTTGGCATCGCCCAAAGCATTAGCAAAACTTCTTGTCAATTCACTTTGTTCGGGGAAAATCGTTTCCTCGATAGCATTTTCGAAATTTTTGTAGAACAAACTTACCGAAGCAACTTCACCACCGGTTGGGAAATATTCGAATCTCAAATCATAATTTTGAATGAGTGAGCGAACTAAATTAGGATTACCTTGGACGTTGGCTTGTTGGAGATAGTCATAGAATGTAAATGGTGCAATTTCGCGAAACTCAGGACGAGCTACGGTTTGCGTAGCTGACATACGAATGTTGGCACTTTTAGTAACTTGATAAATGAAATTGATTGAAGGCAAAACATCTTGACGTTTCTGGTTAACATTGACAGGCAGGTCACTTTTTGAAAAGCTGTTTAGACGTTGTGTATGGTCTTCGTAACGAGCTCCGAATATGAGTCTGAAAAATTCAGGAGTTTTACCACCAAAAGAAATTGAAAACGGTATATCAGCCATAAGATAGGTAGCATAAAGTTCTTCACTTGCATCGTAACTATCGCTCAAACGAGATTCCTCGCCCATTAAAAATCCACCTTCGTAGCGGAAATTTTCTTGAGCAAATATTATTTCCGGATTTTCATATTCGTTAGTGAGTTCTTCGATTTCCTGATCAAGAATGTTAGGGTTGATGATTGTAAATGAACGAGCAGCAAAATCTCTTTTTCTGTTTTCACCTAAGAAACCGAATTTGATTTTTGAAATTCCAACAGGAATTGTCATATTAACACTACCTGAGTAAACGTCATCAACAAGTGATGAATAGAATCTACCGAGACTTGCGCCATCACCTTGCATTGTAGATGACAAATCTGCTGTAAATGGAGTATTTGGGTCAAATTCCAAATCCCATATACTGCGTGAGAATTTCAATCTTTTGAAGTCAGGTTCATCACGTTCCGAAGTAGAATAACCTACACGCCAATCAACCATTGAATTGAATAACCCCAAATTGTGTTCACCACCGAATGAACCGGAATAGAACCACTTTTGGACAAAGTGATATGAATAATTTTTATATTCTCTATATTGATACCCTATATCTGCGCCTTCAAGTACTAAAACTTCATCGTCAGCTGAGCGGTTAAATACATTTTTGAAGTTCAAAATGTTACTTTCGCCTAGCTTATATGCTATATTGAATAGACCACCTGCGCTGTAATTAGTTTCAGAAACAGAACCACCGGCAGTATATAATGTATCGAATTGAGCTAAATAACCATTTCTCTGGACATTATTAATCGAATTTGAGCTACCGTAAGTTAAATTAGCTATTACGCCCAACTCATCACCGCCAAAACTGAATAAATCTGTATAAGACATGCCATAGGAACGGTTATCAAGCGGTCCAATGGTGGATTCATCTCTTTTATACAGATTGGAATTGAAAGCTTGTGAAACGGCTTGGTATTCATCTCTGGCACCTGTTGTATCAAAATTATCACGTGCACGATTCTGAAGGTCATTAAATTCAAGTCTTGTTCCGGGAACATTACTCGGTATAGCTCTCAAACCATCATCTTTAGCAAACCAATCTGTCGAACTTCTTGTTGAGCTTACGAATTTGTTTTCTTTAAGAGTGACATTTGTGTTGATATTTGAAGACAAGGATATTTTGAAACTCCTTCCCTGAGGGAAGTCCACAGTATTCAACTGTACCAATCCACCTGCAAAGTTACCGGGTAAGTCAGGTGTGAATGATTTTGTAACATTCACATTTTGCAAAAATTCACTGGGGAACATGTCGAATGAGAATGATTTTTTATCAGGCTCGGTAGAAGCAAGTCCTGCACCATTCAATGTGGTATTGCTATATCTCTCGCTAACACCACGAACAAAAATGTGCTTATTGTTGACCAATGTTACACCCGAAACGCGTTTAAGTGATTGCCCTGCATCAGAATCGGGCAATTTGCTCATTTGCTCACTACTCAATCCATCACTTACTTGTGATGCATTTTTTCTTTGAGCTAAAATCGAAGCTTCGTTATCAAATACTCTGCGAGCTTCGACAACGATTTCATCTTTTAATTTACTTTCAAATTCAAGTGTGATATTCAGGTTGACGACTTCGCCATCCTTCACCGCGACACGTGTAACTTCTTTCGGCATATAGCCTACATATGAAAATCTGAGATTATAAGTACCCGCTTTGACGTCTTTTAGTTTGAATTCACCCTTTACATCAGAGAAAGCACCCATATTAGTACCTACTACCATGACAGTTGCTCTCCGAAGAACTTCTCCGGATTCGCCATCAATGACTTTACCGGTGATTGAACCGCCGGATTGTGCATAAATACTGTATGTCATCATAATCATAGATACCATAAATAGCATAAAATTCCAAATTACTTTCGAAATCATTACAAAATCCTTTTAGCTTGAACAAACATATACAAAGGTCGCTTTATAGATTGAATATAGAATAAATATTGAGTTAATGTTGTGTTAATTTAATCTCAACTAACTTCAGATAAATCATTTATTTATAGTATATTTACACATGTAAGTATGGTTTTCACAAATAAAAAAACTCTCGAATTTCAGTCGAGAGTTTTAAGACATTTAGAGTTAAAGATTTTTTTAGTTTTGGGGATATAAGAGCGTAGAATTTTTGACTTAAATAAATTTGATAAGCTTGATTCCGAATCTCCAATTTTCATAAATTCAAATGAAGATACATACTTCGCTAAGATTATTTTTGACGATTACTATAATATGATTGATTAAATCCTTACATTTGTAATCATTAATATGAAATAAGGAATAAAAATGGAACTTTACGTAGATTCAGCAAATATAACGCATATTAGACATGCGGCGAGCCTTGGAATAATTTCCGGCGTTACGACTAATCCCTCACTTCTGGCAAAGGAAGACCCAAGCGTAGATGTAAAAGAAAGAATTTTGGAAATCCACGCTCTCGTTGGCGGACACCTTTCAGTAGAAGTTATCGCTACCGATACCAAAGGCATGCTCCGCGAAGCTCACGACATTTTGAGTTGGTTTCCGGATGCAGTAATCAAAATCCCGATGATTCCTGCGGGGCTTTCGGCAGTAAATGAATTATACAAAGAGGAAATCCCGACAAACGTAACTTTGGTGTTTAGCCCAACTCAAGCAATTGCAGCAGCAAATGCCGGAGCAGCATATGTATCGGTATTTATGGGAAGATTGGACGATATTGCTATGGATAGCAATGCCGTATTGGACGAAATTTGTGAGATTTGGGAAGTGCAAGGTTTTGAATCGGAAATCATTTCGGCTTCTATCAGACATCCTTTGCATATCACTCAATCTGCAAAAGCAGGTGCAGATATTGCAACAGTACCATACAATGTGTTGATTCAATCACTAAATCATCCGCTTACAGATTCAGGTTTGCAAAAGTTCTTAGATGATTATGCTAAGATGCAATCTGCGAAATAGTAGTTTAGAATAGGCAAATCAAGCTCGATTATTAGTTGAAGTAAATATATATCATGATTTTTTTTGGACCCGAATTACTCATAAGAGCTTATAAGGAAGGTTATTTTCCTATGGCGGATTCTTATGACGGCAATATTTATTGGCATTCGCCCGACCCGAGAGCCATTTTCCCCATGGATAGAATAAAATTGCCACGTTCGCTGAAGCAAATCTTAAAAAAAAATGACTTCAAATTTACTGTCAATGCTGCCTTCGCGGTTGTAATCCGAAAATGTGCCGATAGAGAAGATACTTGGATTTCCGAGGAAATTATAAATTCATTCACACAGTTGAACGAATTGGGATACGCTCATTCGATAGAGACATGGCTCGATGGCGAACTTGTAGGCGGATTATACGGAGTGTCCATCGGGGCTGCCTTTTTTGGCGAATCAATGTTCAATTCAGTCCCGAATGCGTCGAAATCAGCTTTCTATTATCTTGTGAATTATATAAAAGAACGAAATTTCATTCTTCTCGATACGCAATATATCAATCATCACACCAAAATGCTCGGTGCAATCGAAATACCAAGAGTGGATTATTTGAAAATATTGAACACCGCTATCGAAATTCCTTGTAAATTTGTAGAAGAATAAGTGGGAATTTTTTATTTGAAATTTGCAATATTTATATTTTTATCAATTACTGTCAGTTCATGTATGATACATCATACGAAACTGATTGTACCCGATTGCCCGATTGACACTGCGTTTTGCACACCGGAACCATATCTAAGCATTGCGAGCGATGACACTACGAAAGCATATTTTGACCGTAACGGCTATTGCTACAGAATCGAAACCGTGAAAGGAATACTTAGCGAATCAGACGAATTTGCGATTTCATTCGATAATTCCGGCAATGCATTTCTGACAAGAGCGATTGCAGACAATCATACTATACTGCCTCTGAAGCGAAATGCTCTGAATAATTTCCAAACAAACGGAAAACAACTTTCAGACAATAATGCGAATTATGGATTTGCAGATTTTGACAATAATATAATGGTATTTGCCAAATCGCCTTTGGGAATGGATTTTGGCGAATCGCGGATTTATTCGAGTTCTGATTACAACAGTAGTCTCAACAGCGCAGACATAATTCAATTTGATGCTTTACCGCTTGATGGATATTGGATTTCGCAGCCTTGCATAGCATGTAGCGGCGATGTAATACTATTTGCATCCAATCACGATACGAGCTACGGCGGAACTGATATAGTAATGAGCGTGAAAATGCCAAACGGGAAATTTTCGGCTCCTGTCAATATTGGTCGAAACATAAACACCGATTGTGACGAACTGACCCCATTTATTGACCCAAAAGGGAATTTTATACTATTCTCCTCGAATGGTCGGGACAATGTCGGCGGTTATGATTTGTTCAAAAGCGATTTAGCACCCGATTTTTGCTCGCAAATCAAATCAGGAAACCGCAATTTTGATGCATTATTCGGGCAAGCTGTCAATTTGGGAAAGCCAATCAATACAATTCATGACGAAATTGCTCCAATGATTTATTCACATAAGGATTCGGCTCTTTATTATTCTTCCAACCAAAATGTGAAAGACTTCAAGAAGCAAGTTTTCAATATTTGGGTCAAATTTAAGGTTAATGATTATACAGCACCCGATGCCTTTTATCATGAAGAAGCTGAAATTAGCGAGGCTCAAACTAAAGACACTGCAATGAAATCCCCTGATATAATCGAGCCCCCGAAACCGGAAATTTTGGTGAAAAAGGAAATTATCGTCAAGGGTAAAGTTTTTGATGCTCATACCAATATTTTGCTCGATTCAGTTATGATGGTGTTGAGGAAAGTTCCCTATGAGCAGCCCGAGCAATTGCTTTTCACAGATAAAAGTGGTGCATATAATATGAAATTGCTCACAGAAACCGAATATGAAATCACTGCCCAAAAGTACGGTTATTATTTTGACACGAAAAGATTGATAATCGGTAACAATGACGAAGTACAGGAAATGAATTTTTACCTGCCACAAAGTGGTGCTATCAGAGTAAATTTCCCATTAGACGAATATCTAAATCCCTACAAACATACTCTCGATAGCAATGGTAATCAGACTTTACGCACTTGGCAAGAAGAGTTGGATTTGGTCGCCGAAAATATTTTGCTCGCTCCGGATAAAATAGATAAGGTTATTCTCGTCGGACATACTGATGATATCGGTACAGATGAGTATAATATGCAATTAGGGCAACGACGTGTAGAATTCATAATTGAGCAATTGGTCAAAAGGCAAGTGCCACGCAATATTTTGATTGGTCGCTCGGCAGGTGAACGCGAACAATTAACAAGAAGATACAACGAGAACATTGATACATACAGGAAAAGATTGAGAAGAGTTATAATTGATAAATTTTATAAATAGAATATGAAACCCTTGCATCTATTAATATTTTTGTGCATTTTAATGGTGGTATTCACCTTAGGAATGGCTGTTTACGTCCGTACAGTAGTTTCATATGGTCTGCCTTCACTTGAACAATTGGAAAATCCGAAAACAAATCTCGCTACTCGAATACTTAGTTCAGATGGTGTAATGTTAGACCATTTCTTTATTGACCGCAGAATCAATATGACTTATGAGAATATTCCAAAAGATTTCATCTATGCGCTTGTAGCTACCGAGGACAAGAAATTTTTCAGTCATTGGGGTGTTCATGCCGGAAGAATCGTTAATGCTTTTGCAAAAAGATTTATATATGGCGACAGAGAAGGTGCTTCGACAATCACGATGCAATTATCCAGGAATTTGTTCCTGAATCAAGATTTAACATTTGAGCGAAAAATTCGCGAAGCATTCATTTCAATCAAAATCGAGCAAACTTACACCAAAGAAGAAATTCTAGAGAAATACACTAATACTGTCAATTATGGCAGAGGTGCATACGGAATCCAAGTTGCGTCCCAGACTTTCTTCGACAAATTGCCGAATGAATTGACAACTGCAGAATGTGCATTGTTGGTGGCAATGTTGAAAGCACCGTCGAATTATGACCCGATTAGACATCCAGAAAAAGCAATTCGCAGACGCAATTTAGTGCTGAAATTAATGTATGACCAAGAATATTTGACAGGTGCTCAATATGCCGAAGCACGAAAAGAGGCAATAAATGTATTCCTGACGGATAAAACCGGCAAGAGAAAACGTATACATATGGGAAACCAATCGGCTCCGCATTTTGTGGAAATGATTCGTCAGGATTTATCGCGTGATAATTCATTCCGTGAATATGACTTATATCGCGATGGTTTGATTATTCATACAACTCTCAATTCTAAAATTCAGCAATATGCTAACGAAGCCGTAGAAGAGCATCTTAAACAATTGCAATCAACTTTCAGTAAAAGATGGAATTGGAACAGAAATCAGAAATTATTAGATGAATTGTTGCTTAAAGCTGTTCATGATAATGCCGAATACACCTCTGCTGATAAGAAGGAAAAGCCCAAAATACAAGAACGTCTTTTGAAGAGCAAAAATTTCATTGATTCGGTTAAAAGTATTGCGAGTACAATTCAGGTTGGTTTAGTAGTTATTGACCCTGCAAACGGGGCAATTATAGCTTTAGTGGGCGCTTCTCCAAAATTCATGAAAGAAAATCCATCGGCAAAATATTCCTTAAATCACGCAAAGCAAATCAAACGCCAACCTGGTTCTGCATATAAACCTATGATTTATGCCATGGCATTGAACAACGGTTATACTCCTGAATCCAAAGTCGAATGCGGACCATTCAGCTTCAAAACTGAAACGGGCGAGTTATGGGAACCGCGTGGAACGGGAAATTGCGAACCGGGTGAAATGACATCATTGTCCGATGCTTTACGATTATCAATTAATACAGTTTCGGCAAGATTAGTAACATCAATCACAAGTCCTACAGATGTAGTAAATTTATCGAGGAGGATGGGGATTTCGACACCATTGCAATCAGTACCTGCAATTTCATTGGGTGCAGGTGGAGACGTCGAACCACTCGAACTGACTTCAGCATACGGCTCATTTGTTTATGACGGAATCCACATTCCACCCTATTTCCTAACGGTAATAGAAGACAAAAACGGAACAGTAATCAAACAAAAGCCAAGATTTGTAAATATGAAAAAAGCTATGGAACCCGAAATTGCTCGGCAGATGACTTATATGCTCGAACGGGTTGTTAATGCAGGAACTGCATCGCGAGCAATCCGAAGCGTCTTTAAAGATGTTGATGCGGCGGGTAAAACCGGCACGACCAATGATGCAGCGGATGCTTGGTTTGTGGGATATACTCCACAATTAGTGGCAGGTATTTGGTTAGGATTTGACGATAAACGAATTACTTTCGACGTTCTCGGCGGTGAAGGTTACGGTGGGCGTTCAGCTGCTCCAATTTGGGGCAAACTCATGGCTAAAATTTATGCAGACCAAAGTCTGCCATATCGTGAAAAGAAATTTGCATACAAAAAATCGCAGGACTCGCTTCAAGAATTTTCTTTGCCTTATCCGTTGACCGAGAGGCAAAAGGAAAGAATTCGAGGCTTAATGCAACCATTTCAGGCTGCACCAAGCCAACCGAGCAACAATCAAGTGATTTTACCGGAATTACCCACAAGAAGGAATGATTAACAAGGAGATTGGGAATAATGAGAAAAAAAATACAGTTTACTGATGGCTATGAAATGATACCGGGAACATTCTACGGTATCGGTCAAAATTACGCCAAACATGCAGCCGAAATGGGTTCGCAAGTATCACCCGACCCTACAGTTTTTATCAA
>PGYU01000030.1 GCA_002839825.1 Ignavibacteriae bacterium HGW-Ignavibacteriae-1
AGCGCGAGCAACGCGACGAGCTTTTCCAATCCATTCGTGATGCTTTCGAAGGCGTAAACACTCGCCAAGAAAACGAACGAAACAGCTTTGACCAAGAAGCGAAAGATAATTATGTAAAATTGAAAAAAATTGTGGACGATGCTATCAGCTTTGTAAATAGTTCCGAAGAATTTTCGGAATCGCGCGAGCAACTTATCAATGCCCAAAATGCAATCAAAGGAATGAAACTCCGCCGCGACCATCGTGACGAACTTTATGCCCAGATTCGTGTCGTATTCGAGGATTTGAATGAAAAGCAATCTGACGAGCGCCAATCATTCGAGCAAGAATGCAACGACAATTATGAAAGCCTCACCAAAAAAGTGAACGATTGCTTTGAATTAGTGCTTGGATTGACCGATTTCAAAATGATTCGGGAAACTTTAATCAACGTGCAAAGCGAAGTTCGGATAGCAAAATTGAAACGCGGACAAAGAAACGAACTTTTTGCCAGAATAAGAGAAGCATTCGGAATATTCGACAAGAAACGCGACGAATTTTTCTCTGTTCGCAGAGCCGAAAGAATCGGTAAATTGAATGATATCAAATCCAATTTGAGCGAAAAAATCGAGCGACTCACAAATGCAATCGAATCCGAAAAGGCTGAATTAGCGCAACTCGAAACAAAATTGAGCACAGAGGAAATGGATGAATTCATGAAAAATGAAACCAATCATCGCCTCACATTGGTTCAAGGGAAAATTGCCGAGAAAGAGCATTCCATCGAACAAACTCATAAACGAATCGAAGAAGTTGATGCCGATATTGCAAAAATCGAAAAATCAAAAGAAGACTAAAAGAATTCGATATAAATTTTTAAAAAGCTGTCCAAATGGGCAGCTTTTTTTTTTGTGTGGATGTTTTGTAGGGACAGAAACAGCGTTTCTGTCCGAAACATAGCCCATGAATTTATTCGTGGGAAATCCAAGAATCCTCACCCCGACTTCTCCTAAAGAGGAAGCAAAAGAAAACTGAAATTTTTTGAAATATTTTCAATTTTATTTGGAGATTTCGAATTACTTTTTTACGTTAGCAATGTACGAACATACAAAATGGAAATTTGATGTTGAAAATTTGTAAAATACGGATTTCTACAGAGCTACAGAGCTACAGAGCTACAGAGCTACAGAGCTACAGAGCTACAGAGGAGCGACGAGATGCTAAAATCTTCTAAAATCTTATTGCACCCTATTGCTCGGAACTTTTCCACATTCAAATATACTTACAACACACAAGAATCATAGACTAATTCTATCATCCAAACTATCGCAAAGTTCATTGACATACAATAAATTGTATTCGCTCATAAACAAGCGAGGTCGTTTATGATTGCGCAATGAACACCTAAAGCACGGGGAGCTTTGGGGGTGAGCTGAATACCCAACGCGCGGACTTCTAAGTGATTTTGGTTTGTTTTGCATTTTTTTAACTAATTTTTATATTTTTTATGGAGATTTAAAAATGAAAACGATTAATAAGCTTTCGTTAATAATTATTTCAATTTTTATATTATTAATGTTACAATCACATACAACATATAATCTTACTAAAATTTGGAGTTATCATTATACATCAAGCACTTTCACTTGGGTTGATCTTTATATTGATCAATGGGGAGGTATCAATTCTCAATGTACAGCCCCTGGAAGTGATTGTGGGAAATTCGATTGGAAGGCTAGGTATATAGAATTACACCCATTACCAACTGGTGGATTCGAGGATCCTTGTCCTGGTAATAATAATCCGGCTTATGGACATGGATTAGTTGTTGCTGAAGTAGGTTCTGATGCACCACCATATTTACCTACTTTTTCATTGTTCTGGCATTGAAACAATTAATTATTACGGCTTCATTATTAGGGGTGTTATTATTATACACCCCTTTATTTAATTAAGGAGATTTTAAAATGATTTCAGTAAAATCAATAAATATAGTAATCTTATGTTTTATATTAATTTCCTGTGGAAATTCGGTTAGTATTAAAGACGAGAATTTTCAAATAGAACTCACCACAACAAAAAATGAAAAGCACTTAGATATTACATACATTCCAAATAGTGGATTTAAACTTGATTCTGTTTTGTTTATAACTTATACTGAGTATTATAAGGATATTATTAAAATTTACAGAAATAAAATCCAAATAAATAAAGGCAAATATGAATCAAAAAGGATTTATACTGAAATTCCGGGGAATATTGAAATACAAATATCAAGATTCAAAGAACCATCAACCTCTGATAATTTTTTGTTTATACTGAACAAATTTGAGATTGAGGTGAACCCAGAAGATGAATTGATTACACTTTTTTTTACTGACAGCATAATAATTGCAGAATCAATATTTGAGAAGTACCTAAATGATGCTTCGTATGGATTGATTGCAAAAATATTATATACTGATTTTTTAATCAAAAATAACATATCAAATATTGGTGATATTAATATAAATTCATTGTTGACAAAGAAATTAATAAAAAATGATATTTCTAATTTAAATATGATTTCCTTATTATTTTTAAAAATGGTTAACTATGATAATGATTTGATTCATACATTAAATTTAAATGATTTGAAAGGCTATGATTTTTCTAATAATCTGAGTACATTAGAATATCTGCTTTTAAGAAAAATTTACTCACAGATATACAGCACAAGAATAAAACGAGATTATAATTCATTAGATTTCGAAACCAATAAATTTATGCTCAATGTATTAAACAAAAATACAAATTTTATTTTTATGCCCAATATTTTACGCATCACAGATAATATTAAGGAAAATTTAAAGTATGACTTACGATTAGGTGCTATTTTAAACGAGATTGTTGAAAATTCATTGCAATATTATATCAAATGTGATTGTGAACAAATTCAAGAATATTATTATAATGACTTACCAGTTAGATATTTTATGCAATATAAATCACATCCAAATATCAAATTTGATGATATAATGACATTGCAGTTGTTATTTGCCAATTGTATAAAAACTGATTCATGGATAAATTTAGGTTATTCTAATGGGTATAATTTAGAATTCTCATACATGATTAAGTATCTTATTATAAAAGAACTGATATACAATGGGAATGATTCATTAGCATTGCAACAAATAAATGAATTCATTACTTACAGTTATGTCGATAACACACACACATCCGGTGCTATCAACATGATACATTTATTAGGTTGTGAAATTAATATTAAATTGAATAATTTTGATGAGGCAAAAAATCTAATTCACAAACTTGCAAAATTCAGAAGTCCACAATTACAAGAAACTATCGAAAAATATAATGTTAAAGCTATAGAAAATAATGTTGAAATAATCAATATTAACGATTTTACTAATTATACCAATAAATTAGGTAAAAAAACAACACTCAAATCTATAAATACAAATAAAGGTGCACTTGGACTAAATTCTCAGAAAAAATATATTTTATTGTTTTTTAATGAAGATTGTAATGCTTGTAATATATCCATTAACGATATAATAGAAGGGGTGAGAGAATTCGATAAAAAAGATGATGTTTACGAAACTATAATAGTTTGTGATGACGTTAGAAAGATACAAGAAGAATTCCCCCATGAAATATTAGCTATTGAACCTGTTGTATTGAGAAAAGAGTTGAATTATTATTCAAAATCTGGAACTTTTATAATTGAGGATATGAAAATCACTTATGAATCTATAAACATTCCTACTAATTCAAAAGACTTTTTGGACTATCTTTTCAATTATATGGTAACGGATTAGTTGATATTATTGAGTTTTATGAAGATATAAAAAATTATTCTTCTCGTTTTTATTACGAAGACGGGACGAAATCTTCCGAAGTTTCCGGTGTTCAAATTTTCAATACACTTGGAGAATGTGTAATTGAATTAGCAGATGTCCAACATCTTGGAGATGTTGGACATCTACAAAGAATTGATACTTCCCATCTTCCTCGTGGCGTGTATTATCTCAGTATCGGTAATATGACGCAGATGTTTGTGAAGCTGTGATAGATAAAGACTTCGGAAGTCTAATTTTCTAAAGTATTTGTTTATAATAAGCTTCTTGAAGTTAATTATAAAGACTTCCGAAGTCTATAACTATGATTTGTGTGATTACGTTTTTGTTTCGCCTTTGTCCTTAAATAAGTTTACGTAACACCCCCTAACCCCCTCTTGAAAAGAGGGGGAATAAGACATGCTTTTCTTTCTCCCTCTCCTTCGGAGAGGGTCGGGGTGAGGTTTCTTCGGTTTTTGTTCTGAAATATGTTTACTTACTTAAGCCCCAATCATCTTAATCACAAAAATCATACAAATCATAGTTCAGACAAAACATCTTAAAATTTACTTGGGCAATATTCGTAAATAGTATAATTGTACTAAATAGGAATGTGATGGAACAGAGAAAAGTGATTTTGAGCGGTGTGACTCCTTCGGGGATACTGACAATCGGGCATTTGACAGGTGCTTTGACTAATTGGGTCAAATTGCAAAACGAATATGATTGCTATTATATGATAGCCGATTTGCATGCAATCACTGCCAAACAGACTCCCGCAGAATTACGCAAACGCACCTTGGACACCGCTGCGATGTTCATTGCATCGGGTATAGACCCAGTCAATTCAACTTTGTTTATCCAATCTCATGTGCCTGAACATTCCCAGCTCACCTGGGTGCTCAACACATTCACAGGTATGGGCGAATGCAGCCGTATGACTCAATTCAAGGACAAATCGCGCCAACATTCCGAAAATATCAACGTCGGTTTGTTCACATATCCAGTACTGATGGCTGCCGACATTTTGCTCTACCAAGCTGACCTCGTGCCTGTTGGCGAAGACCAGAAGCAGCATCTCGAGCTTACTCGTAATTTGGCACAAAGGTTCAATCACAATTATTCCGACACATTCAAAGTTCCGGAGCCGTACATCCCCGAAATTGGAGCGCGCATCATGAGTCTTCAGGAGCCGGAAAAGAAAATGTCCAAGTCCGACCCAATCCAAGGCTCGATAATCTTTTTGACCGATACCGACGAGCAGATTGTAGGCAAAATCAAGCGTGCAGTGACCGATTCAGGCAGCGACGTCATATTTGACGAGGAAAACAAGCCCGGTGTGGCAAATTTGATGACGCTCTACCACATCGCCACCGGCAAGTCTATGAGCGAAATCGAGAATGAATTCGCGGGAAAAGGCTATGGCGATTTCAAATCCCAAGTTGGCGATTCCGTTGCCGAGTTCATCAGCCCCATTCGCAACCGCTACAACGAATTAATCGCAAACAAGGACGAATTGGCAAAGATACTTATCAGTGGTGGCGAAAAAGCCCGCCACACCGCCTTACGAACTTTACGAAAAGTCTATAAAAAGGTCGGCTTCGTGCAGTTTTAAATTGTCTGAACAATGATTGTCTGAACTGTGATTTTTTTGATTATTATGATTTTTATGATACGAATTCCTAAGCTTCCGAAGGTTCGAAACCTTCGGAAGGTTTAGTCTATATTAACAACTGAGGGACATTTTAATTCATCCGATGACTCCCAACTAATATGCGCCACAACTTTAATCAAATCAATTAATCTAGATACTTCAAGTCATCGGATGAATAAAAGTATTTAAGAGCTTCTTTATCATCTCAATCCCTAAAATCATTTAAATCATTTAAATCATAGTTCAGATAAAATAATAAAAACTTCGGAAGTTTTGGAAACTTCCGAAGTTTAATGTGATAATTAATTCCCTTCTTATCTGCTGATTATGAGTTTTCCTGTGTGGCTGATTCTTCCATTTGAAACTTTTACTAAATAGGCGCCATTCGGGAGACTTGAAGTATTTACAGATAATTGATTTAATTCTCCGTCAAGGAAATAAGAGTTTTTCAGCGATACTTTCATTCCACGGTAATCGTAAATCATTACTTCATAATTGCCGCTCATTGCCGAATTTACAGTTATATTTACTAATTCGGATGCAGGATTTGGTGAAAATAATACATCTGAGTGGATAATTTCAGGTACATCAACCGGATTGTATGCTGCAACATTATGGCATGCAACTAATTCCTGGGTAATATTCTGCAAAGTTGATACGTAATTAAGCAATACTTTGACATCTGACATTGATTCAAATAAAGTGTAATCAGTAATTGATATTTCCAAGAAATCTGTTAAAATACCTGCAACAAATACTGTTGTAGTCAAAGAATAATATTCTTCTAAGTCAAGTGGAATACCATCAACATGTATTAGCAATTCTTCACTAAGGTCAATTGCATATGCAATATTCATCCCTGATACTTGAGGGAAGAATTCATCATCACCAGCACCCAATGACATTTGCAAAGTGAACAAAATTCCCATATACAAATCAGAACCTTTGATATTGAATTTAACCATATTGTATCCAACTCCGTCGTAAGCATTTACACCATAACCAAGCATACGTATTATGTCGTTCCCAACAATAGGTCCCTGATAGAGTGGTTGAGCAGATAAACCTCCAGTTGTAAATCCAATATCTGTTTCACCCCATTCTTTAAACGCGGAAGATATTAGGCATCCGACACCAGTTGATTTGTTGCCGATATCAACAAATGGAAGTACTTTCTCAGTCAATGTTTCCGAACAGTTTGCCATTAGAGAGTCGAACATCATTTTCACTTCGGCAGGAAGTTCATTGATTAAGTAATCTAAGCTTTCCTTAACAGTTGGTTCTTCGGGAATCCCCTCTTCCAAGTCAATTATTTGATTTGCGATTTCGGTAACTTGACCATCATTTACGGTTATCGAAACTCCTCCGATGCTATGATAAAAAGCACCTGCTTGAACAATATAGGTTGAATGTTCTTCATCATAAGGTACGATTATTGGTTCATAAGTCGTCATGTGGTCGTGTCCACCAACAATTAAATGTATGCCTTTGGTTTGTTCGGCAACGAAAATATCATCTTTAGAACCTAAGTGAGATAGAAAAATAATGACATCGCACCCTTCGGCTTGAAGTTTGGCAACTTGTTCGTTTGCGATGAGAACATAATTCGGGTCAACTGAAATTTCCGGTCTAGGAATTGAAGTCATGTTTGCAGATGAAGTCGTCATGCCAAAAATCCCAACTTTCACACCTTTAACATCCTTGATTATGTAGTCTTTTACTTCTTGTTTCAACTGATAACCTTCACTATACCCTTCGTTGGCAACTAAATTAGCCGAGAGGAAATTACAGTCACCGTAATCTTGGTTTGCAGTCATAAGAATAGAAGAAAGATTAACAGTTCCTGCGTCAAATTCGTGATTGCCTATGGTCATGGCATCTAAACCAATACTCTTTAGTGTAGCTATTTCTGGCATTCCATAGTTAATGTACCACAAAAAGTCACCAATAGAAAAGTCGCCGGCATGCAATAGCAATAGTTCTTCATCTAACTCTCTACCCATTCCAATTAGATTTACAGCCCTTGCAAGTCCACCGTACTTTGATTTGAGGTTTTCATCTCGACCTTTGCCGGGCAATAAATTTGAGTGAGAATCATTGATATGGATGATATTGATTTCCACTTCCTCAGAAAATGAGATACTGAAACCAAAAATCAAACAATAAATTGAAAGCAAAAATCGAGTACAAAACGCATTCATAGAGCCTCCGAGATAATGTTACTAAATATGGAGAAACCTTAATACTTATTACCAAAGATACAAAATTAAGATGTAAACGTAATAAAAGTTTACATTTTAATCAAATTATTTTATTTTAACAGAAAACGGTGCGAACGATTGATTTTAACTGATGATGTGATATTTACAGAGAGACACTCAGCAGCTATTTGGAATATGTTTCAACTTCAAAATATTCATCAAATATTCTTGTTGTTAATTTTGTTAGAATAAAAAAAAGGGGTTGACAATTTCTGCCAACCCCTGATTGCATTAAATTACTGATTATGCAGGTACTTCGCGTCCAATCATTTTCGAAAACATATTCTTAACTCTATTGAAAAACGCTGCGACGACGTAGAATGCCACAGGGATTACAAATAAGGTTAAAAATGTAGAAGCAACAAGCCCACCAATACTCACAATCCCGAGGGGGATTCGCATTTCCTTACCGGCTGAACCAATTCCTAATGCCATTGGTAAAAGCCCAAGTATAATTGCAGTCGTTGACATGATAATCGGTTTTAATTTTTCCGGTGCAGCTTTGATGAGAGCATCTTTGACTTTCATTTTTTCATCACGTATTAAATAATTCGTATAGTCCAATATCAGAATTGCATTATTTACTACAATCCCAATAAGCATGATTACACCCATTATTGCCGTTAATCCGAAATATGTATCTGTGTAATACATTAATATAACCACACCGATCAAGGCTAATGGAACTGTAAGCATGATTAAAACGGGCTGCCACAAGCTTTCGAGAATTGCAGCAAGTAGCATATATGTCAATACGATAGCTAATAAAAATGCGAATGCAAGGTCGGAAACCATTTGAATTTGCATTTCTGCAGATCCACCCCACTTAACTCTGTATCCGGGAGGTAAATTTAATCCTGCAATTTCTTTACCGTCAACTACACCGCCATCAACAATTAAATTGATTTCGTTAATTAAATCTCCGGTAGGAACTCCGGTAGCAGGCTCACCGGTAAATTTAATTGCAGTAAATTTATCGCGACGAAGCACTTTAGTGAAACCTTTGGTGAACTCAACATCTGCCAAATCCGAAAGTCTATATGTTCCCATTCGGGTAATAATTGGAATAGCAGCGATTTTTTCCGGTGTATTGACTGATTCTTCATCCATAGTAATGACCATGTCATATTCTTCGCCCCTATCCTTGTATTGAGTTGAAACTATCCCCTCGATAGCAGCTCTGAGCGTCATCCCGATTTCTTGGACTGAAACGCCAAGCTCTGTGATTTTTTGCCTATTGGGCTTGACTGTCATTTCAGGTTTTCCGGCACTTGAGCTATTGTCAAAATTCACAAGTCCTTCAATATTTTTAGCTTTTTCTACAATTACAGCCTTAATTTCTTCCAATTTATCCAAATCTTGTCCCAATAAATAAAATTCTATTGGCGCTCCGGGACCTGCCATATTTTCAAGTGGAGATACCTTGATTAGTGCATTCGGAATACTTGCTAGTTCTTCGGTAAACGATTCAATATAACCGTTTAAAGATACTTCACGTTCGGCAACATCTTTCAAATAAACTTCCATCATTGCAAGATTAGTCCCAATATTCAAATCGTCTGTTTTGCCAATATTAGTCAAAATCACTTCGACATCATCGTAAGTCCTTATTCTGTCTTCAATTGTTTGCATCAATTTAGTTGTTGACGGCAAATCATATCCTTCGGGTAATTGAACTTGGATTGCTATTTTACCATTATCTCCGGCAGGCATAAATTCAAAAGATAATTTCGGACCATATATCATAAAAACAGTTATGAAAAACATAATAAATGTAATTGCAAGAATAGACACGCTAATCCATTTATTTTTCAAGCCAAATGTTAATAAACGAGTATAAATTCTTTCCCACATTTTTTCAAATTCAATAATTTTACGACTGAGAAAACCAATTTTGGGTTTATCCGGCAAAATTAATGAAGCGAGCATCGGAGTCAGAGTAAATGAAATTATCAATGAAAATATTGTCGCAAAAGTGGCTGTAAGTGCCATTTCCTTCAGAAATTCACCTACAATAGAACTAATATTTGCCAATGGAACAAATACCACAATATTAGTCAAAGTCGAAGCTACAACAGCTACGGTGACTTGCTTAGTTCCAAAGTATGCAGCATCTTTTCGGTTCATCCCTTTTTCTTTGTTGCGGAAAATATTTTCCAATACAACAATCGAATTGGCAACCAAAACCCCAATGGAAACAGAAATACCCATCAGCGACATCATATTAAGTGAGAATCCGGCTGCTTTCATGAGCAAAAAAGTTGACACAACCGAAATTGGCATCGAAAGTCCAACAATAATCGTTGAACGAATGTCATGCAAAAACAATAATAAAACAATTGAAGTGAAAAGAATACCCAAAAGTATATTAGACATTGTGTCATCAACAGTAGCTTCTGTAAATTCAGCAGCATCGTTAACTACTTTTAATTGAGTACCTTCCGGTATAATTGCTTCTAATTCGGGTAATAATTTATATAAATCTTTAGAGATATTAATTGCATTACCATCTGTTGCTTTAATTAATGATAATCTTACAACGTTTTCATCTCTCACTTTTGCAATATTATCGAAATAAACTGCACGTTGGCGAACTTTTTTCCCACCGTCAATAACGTCTGCAATATGCCCGATTTTCTTCTTCCCGAATGGAGTTTCTAACTCAGTTTCTTTGATTTGGTCGAGGTCATCAAATTCGCCGGAAAGCCTGACTGTATATTCTTGACCTTGGATTTGAAAATATCCACCGGGAATATCGAAGTTTTGAGCCGCAAAAATTTGAAGCATCTGCGGAAGCGAAATCATATTTTCGTAAACCGTTTTATCGTCGAAGCTTACTTTAATTTCCCTTTGTTGACCGCCGATTATATTAACTTGGGCTACACCGCCGATTTGCGAAAAACGGTCTTTCAAGGTTCGTGAAGCATAATCGTATAATGCAAGTGGGTCAAGGTCGCCACTGAACACAACGTCAACCACCGGAAAAGCCTGCAAGTCAACTTTCTGAACAATAGGTTTATCTACGTCGCGGGGCAATAAATTTATTACTTGGTCAACTTTATCTTTTACTTCTTGAGTTGCAATATCAATGTCTTTATTCAAATCAAATTCGAGCATAACGATAGAAACACCATCTAATGAATATGATTCAATTCTTTTAATCTGACTAACTGTTGCAACCACATCTTCGATACGTTTGCTGATTTGAGTCTCGATTTCTTTTGGTCCGGCACCCGGATAAATAGTCGAAATCGTCACAAATGGTATATTAACTTCAGGAATTTGGTTCATATTCATACCTCGGAAAGCAATGTAACCGAAAATCATGAATACGAGCAAAACCATTGTTGTCAAAATGGGACGGTCAATTGAAATTTTAGCTAATATCATATTTTGTCCCTTATTTATTTAATTTAATTTTAATACCGTCTTCCAAAAATGAAGTGCAGCAGGTAATTAAATTATCGCCCGGTTTTAAACCGTCTGTAATTTCGATATTAGTGCCGCTTGCAATACCTGTTTGGACTTGCCTTTTGGTAGCCATACCTTCTTTTTCCAAGTAAACATATTTTTTGCCGGCTTCGTCAACTAAAAGTTTGCGGTCAATAATAATTGCTTGGTCGGTTTCTTTAACTTTAATTCTGACATCAACCGTAACGCCACTTTTGAGAGTTTGTTTGGGATTATCAATTGTGATTTCAATTGGGAAAGACCTTGTCATCGAATTCATTTCCATTCCAATATCACTAACTATACCTCTATATTCAAATCCGTTCCAGAAGACTTGCACAGGCATACCTTTTTTGATTTGAACTAACTCTCTATCAGTTGCTTGAACTTTTGCAATCATTTTATTTAATTGTGCAATTGTAAATAGTGCTTGGTTATCGCCCATAACATCGCCAACTCGAACAGGAATTGATATCAAAGTACCGGAAACAGGAGCTTTGATTTTTACCAATTTTTCGATTGATTCCATGTTTTGTTTTGCAACCATATACTGAGCCTGAGTGTTGTCATATACTTGTTGGGAAATCTCGCCTGCAGCAAGCAATTCTTTCATCCTTTTATAAGATTTTTCGGAATTGTCGAGAGCAACTTTTGCTTGTTCGTATTGCAAACTCGGATTATTTGTCGGGAATTCCATCAGCAATTGACCTTGCTTTACGTAATCGCCAACTTTAGCTCTGATGCTTAATATTTGGTCTTTAACCTTGGTATATTCGACTGTTTCAACTATTCCGGAAACAGTACTGAAAAATGATAATTCCTTCGAAAAGTCTGAAGGCATAATGGTAGAAACTTCAACCGGAATACCTTCTTCCGATTTAATTTGTTCCATACTGCGTGGCGGAGCGGGCTTCTCTTTTTCGCATGACACATTTATCAATGCAAAAGCTGTCAATGTAGCCCAAATAATTGTTATTCTAAAAGTTTTCATAAATTTATCCTAATTATTTATTATTATTCATGATTAAATTAATATACTCATCGCTTAACTTGCCGGTTAGGTTTTCGATATCTGCTTTTGCATTAATAAATGCATAAACAGATTGCAATCTATTGGCGCGTGCTTGACGTAATTGCAATTCGGCACTAAGTAATTCAAGTTGAGTGCCCGTACCTTCTTTAAATCTTACTTCGGCAATTGAATAACTCTTTTGAGCCAAATCAACGTTTCTTTCCTGCGATGATAAAGTGCTTCTGACTTGTTCCAATTCATTAAATTTGTCCTTCATTCTCATTGCTACAAAATCTTTGAGATTATTAACCTGCTCACGAGTTTGCAACATCGAAACGGTTGACTGTTCGACTTTTTGGCGAGTTCTGTTGCCATTGAACAAATTAATCGAAAGACTCACGCCAACCATTGATGAATTATAATGCAAGAAATTGAAATCATCTGATGCTCCGTTCAATGATACATTTCCAAAGGCTACAAGCGAGGGCCAATATTCCGAAACATCTAAATCAATAAAAGCTTCGTCAACATCAGCTTTTTTGCTCAAACCTTTGACATCTAAGTTATTTTTACGAGCTTGTTCAATTAAATTTGGCAAATCGTCGCCAATATCATCAATTACTTCCAAATTACCGACAACGTCAATGTCAACGTCATCTTCCATTCCCAAAACAATTCTAAGACCTTCCTTAGCATTTTTCAGAGCATTTTCCGATGCAATAAGCATTGGGCGGAAGTTTTCTAACTGAACCTCGGCTTGCATTACGTTATACTCAGATGCTAAACCTTGTTGAAACATTGCTTGGGCAGACTTGACATGGTTTTCGATATTTTCGAAACTTGATTGAGCGATTAAATTCATCTCTTTAGCGAGCAAAATTCCGTAAAATGCTTTTTGGACATCTAAAATAGTTTTAGCAGCAGTATTCTGAAGGTTTACCTCAGCTGCTTGACGATAGATTTCCGATGCCCCAATACCACGAAATACAGCCGAATTGAACAAAATCTGCGTTACTTGAAGTTTGGCTTCATAATTATTCTTGAGTGTGAAGCTTTGCAGTACATTATTCATATCCATGAAATTTGCATCATCCTCAGAAATTAGTTGCTCATCTACTAACACTTTGTAAGTGTAGTTGTTCAACATAGCCTCAAAATCAGGAAACGGCATCTTGGGGACGCTCAAGAAGTGCGACAAACTTGCCGAAAAATCAACTGTCGGGAGAGCGTAACCAAATGCCTCTTTCACAGCGGCATTGGCTTTCGTCAGTTCCATTTTTGCGATTTTAGTCTGCGAATTATTGTCCAAAGCCTTTAGGATAGCGTCATCCAGCTTCAAGACAACAGTTTCTCTGCTCAATGCCGGACTGGCGATTGCCGTCAGTACGATGAAGTAGAGAATCAATTTTTTGATATTTTTTTTAAAAGAACTCATTTATAAATCCCTAAATTTAAATTTCTGTTAATTCTAAATATTTTTTTTGCGCGTCTTCTGTTAATGCGCCCGTTAATAGTAAATTGGAAATGCCATCAAGAATTTCTTTAATACTCAGAGATGATTGAGCTATGATTTCAGGTTTCAGTATGCTGCTCAATGCATAATAATGAATCATAAAAAATAACTCACTTTTCATATTTGGTTTAAAAATGCCTTTTGTAATTCCGATTTTATAGATTTCATCAAAATTGCTTTTTATTGAATCCTCAAAATCTTGTCTTTTGCAGGATAAATCGGGGAAAACTGTCTTTATATCAGCAAAAAGTTGATTGCTGACAATTTCAGTATGGTTTTTGACAATAGTCCAAAGTTTTCTCAGTTCGACTAAGAAATCAGCTTCATCATTATTAATAATATTGGATAGAACGCTTTGGATTTCATTTGATAAAATGTCATGGCTTTGTTGAAATAATTCTCGTACTAAATCCTCTTTCGATGAAAATATTTCGTACAAAGTGCGTTTTGATATTTGTAAATCGTTTGTGATGTCATCAATTCTCAGATTGCGATATCCATACTTGAGAATCCGCTCCTTAGCAGTTTCAATTATCCTTTGCCTATTATCATATCTTTCGGCTTCAATACTCATAAAACTAATTTCGTTCCAATAGTTTTTTAATCAATGGTAAATACGTTGAATATTTTAGAATGTTGCAAAGAAATTTCATTTTTTTGTAAATAAAAGCATAATACATCTCATAAAAAGATAAGCAGTGATACGTAAAGCCCAATAATAAGTTTCATTGTTGTGACAACATTGCGTATTAAATAACATGCCTGTCACATTAGAAATTCAAAAATGATAAGTAATTTTTCCTTATTTTTAAAGATGTTAAGTTGACAAAAATGAAAATATTTTGAAATAATTTGAACGAAAAATGAATACATCAGAGCTATATTCCGAACTTCCGGTAACTGTCGAAACAGCTTTAGAATTGGGTTTAACAGCCAAAGAGTACGAAAAAATTGTCGAAATAATGGGCAGAACCCCTACTTACACCGAGTTGGGAGTTTATAGCGTAATGTGGAGCGAACATTGCTCCTACAAAAATTCTATAAAAAAATTGAAGACTTTGCCCCGTTCCGGTGGCAGACTTTTGGTAGAAGCCGGTGAAGAAAACGCCGGATTGGTTGATATTGGCGACGGTTGGGCAATTGCCTTCAAAATCGAAAGCCACAATCACCCATCCGCAATTGAACCCTTCCAAGGTGCTGCGACAGGCGTTGGTGGAATTTTACGCGATATTTTTACAATGGGAGCAAGACCTATTGCCGCATTGAATTCATTGCGTTTCGGGGAATTGAACAACCGCCGTACAAAATATCTGCTCTCAGGAGTAGTTCACGGAATAGGTCATTACGGTAATTGTTTTGGAGTCCCGACTGTTGGCGGAGAAATTTATTTCGATGATTGCTATAGTGACAATCCGCTTATAAACGCTATGGCTGTTGGCATTGTTCACGTTGATAAGACTGCTTCGGCAGCATCATCAGGTGTGGGCAATCCGGTGATGATATTAGGAAGCAGCACAGGACGCGATGGCATTCATGGTGCATCACTGCTGGCTTCACGCGAATTTGACGAAAAAACCGAAGATATGCGTCCTACAGTCCAAGTCGGCGACCCTTTTGCCGAAAAATTACTTCTGGAAGCTACTCTCGAATTGATTGATGCCGGTGTAATCGTCGGTATCCAAGATATGGGAGCAGCCGGAATTTCGTGCTCAACCTCGGAAATGAGCGCCAGAAACGCTTTGGGCATGAACATTAATCTTGATATAGTGCCGCTACGTGAGCAAGGAATGTCTGCATATGAAATTATGCTTTCCGAATCCCAAGAAAGAATGCTTGCCGTGATTGAAAAAGGTAAAGAGCAAATCGCAATTGATATTTGCAACAAATGGGACGTCCCAATCACTGAAATTGGCGAAGTAACAGGCGATGGACTTATACATATATATAGGAATGGGCTGAAAGTATGCGAATTGAATGCCGATTCATTAGTCTTAGGCGGTGGTGCTCCACAATATGACAGAGATACAAAAGAACCGAGCTATTTGGCTCAAAAGCATAAATACGATTGTGCCGAAGTAGCAGCAATGACGCCTATGGAAGGCGATTATAGAACCGTAATAAGTTCACCTAATATAGCATCTAAACGTTGGATATTCGAACAATATGATTCACAAGTGCGTACAAACACAGTTTCAATCAAAGGTGATGCTGCGGTAATTCGACTGAAAGAGCTTCCCGGCAAAGCAATAGCTGTAACGACAGATTGCAACAGTCGCTATGTATATTTGAATCCATACAAAGGTGCTATGATTGCAGTTGCAGAAGCTGCACGAAATGTGGTTTGCGTTGGGGCAGAACCGGTCGCGATTACTAATTGTTTGAATTTCGGCAATCCATATGACCCTGAAGTTTATTGGCAATTCTCCGAAGCGATTAAAGGCATGGGAGATGCTTGTAGAGCATTTAATACACCCGTAACAGGCGGCAACGTCAGCTTCCACAACGAATCCAAGAACAATGCAGTATTCCCAACCCCTACAATCGGTATGCTTGGAATCTTAGACGACATCAATAAAATCATGTCGCACAATTTTAAACAAAAAGATGAAATAATAGTCGTTTTGGGTGATAATCTGAATGAATTAGGTGGCTCCGAGTATCTCAAGCATTTTGCGGAAGAGATAACCGGCAACGCTCCTGAAATTGATTTGACAAAAGAAATCGCCTTGCAAAAGTTAGCTTTAGAGTTGATTCGCAGTGGATTGATAACTTCTGCTCATGATATTAGCGAAGGTGGATTGATTATCACATTGTCCGAAATGTCCATTTCATCGGGCAACATTGGCTGCGAAATAGATTTGGGTGATTCGCCAACTGTTGGCGATTTGTTTAGCGAAACTCAATCCAGAATCGTAATAACTATTGAAAATTCCAAACTCGATGAAGTCAGATTACTTGCTCAAAAGCACAATGTTCCTTTCCACGTAATCGGTAAAACAATCGAAGACAAATTCATAATTAAAAATTATATTAATTATACAATTAAAAACGTCTTTGACCTTTATGAAAATGCAATTCCTAATTTAATGAAATTATAATTTCCGGAGTAAAAATGTATAAGTATCTCTCAATGTTAATTCTCCTTGTTTTGGTTGTATCAAGTTGTTCCGAAGACACAGATTTGACCGAACCTCTCGATATTTTGAAGCAATCTCACGAGCGAAGCACGAAAGTCCAATCAGCAGAATACACTCTCGATTTCACTTTTAGAGCTCCAAATATGGACAATGATTTGAGTGCGAAAGTTAAGATAGTTCGCGACACACTCAACACTGCATATCCAATGAAAATTTATGCTGAATATGCTGATGGAACAAAGATAGCATATCAAAATGAAAATTTCACATTGGTGGACAATGTAAACAAAAAATTCATCAATATCACCAAAGACCAAGACCCATCACGATTTTTGGTTGAAAATTTCTTGAATTCATCATTCGAAATGATTGCACCGATTACAAGTTATGATATGTATGTTTCGGAATTCAAAGATTCGATGAAGCTCGAGAAAATAGTCGAAATTGACGGTGTAGAAGCCTATTTGCTGACAAGTTCTAAGCATTACCCCGAATTCGATGTTAACGCATTAATGAAAATGTATGTGCGTAAGAGCGATTTGGTCCGTTTTAGAGAAGAAATTTACCAAGTTCGCGGTAACGATACGGTAAAATATATCTCAAATTTGAAAGATGTAAAATTGGACGGCAAAATTGATGACCAAATCTTTACTTTGACAAAACCTGAAGGTTATGCAGAAGAAGATTTAGCATCCGGCGAACCAAAAGCATCAGTTGATGTGGGTAGCGTTGCGCCAGATTTCCAATTGAAAGATGAATCAGGCAAAATGGTATCATTATCAGATTTCAAAGGTAAAGTGCTTGTGTTGGATTTTTGGGGCACATGGTGCAAATGGTGCGTCAAAGCAATGCCTGAACTACAAAAAGTTCACCAACATTTTTCAGGCAAAAACGCTTTAGTGCTCGGAATTAGTTGCCAAGAACCTCCGGGAGCCGACCCTGTTCAATTCAAGAAAGATAACAAAGTTAGTTATCAAACTTTGCTCGAAGGGGACAAAACTGCTATGGAATACGGTGTGACAGGTTTCCCGACTATGTTTGTAGTGGGAAAAGACGGCACAATTCTCTATAGAAAATCAGGTTTTTCAGAAACAATGGCACAAGAGCTTATTGATTTGATTACTCCGAATTTATAATTTTTGATCGTCAATTACACGTTGACAAGCATCTAACATAATTTCGGCAGATTTATCCCAAGAAAATTGGCGAGCCCAAGAGACGGCACCTTCACTAAGGTGCTGTCTTTTTTCGTTATCAGTCAACACAATTCTTAATTTGTCGGCTAATTCCATAATATTGCCATATTCATACAAGAGTCCCGAAACTCCTTCGCTGACTGAGTCGCGTAAACCGGGTACGTTTGCTGAAATAACAGGAGTGCCACAAGCATTTGCTTCAATATTTGTAATCCCCCAACCCTCTTTCATAGATGTATTGACGACACAGTATGATTTGGATAATAATTCCGATTTTGTCTGCTCATCAACAAAGCCATGAAAATGAACTTTATCGCTTATTCCGAGTTTTGCGCATAATGCTTCTAAATGTGGGCGGAAGTCTCCCCTACCAATGAATTCGAGCTTTGCATCAGGGATTTCTTGCGAGACAAAGAAAAAAGCCCTGACTAAATGGTCAACGCTTTTGTATTTCTTGAGGCGACCAAAATAGGTAACAGTCGGGTTTGGGCTTTTGGCTGTGACTGCCATAGGGAAATTACTTTGTTCGATAGCGTTTGTGACAATAGTAATGTTCTTTTTATCGAACCCTCTTGAAATGAACTCTTCAAGTGTGCTATCGGAGACAACTACAAATTTAGTTTTCTTATAAATAACATCAACCAATGCCTCTGATAAATAAACGTATGAGCCAAAGATAGTATTAGTTTCATGGAAAATGCTCTTTCCGAAGAAATGATGGCTGATAGCAAGCAAAGGTTCCTTGACAAAAAGCGGAGTATAGAAGGGTATTTTGTTTATGTCGTCAACGACAATGTCAAATCCTTTATTCTTAAACCTTCTCCTATATTCCCAAGGCACTATAAAATTAAAAACATTGCGGTCGCCTTTGCGAATAATTTTGATTCCGTCGAAAGTTTCTTCGGGAGCTAAATCGGGATGTGCACATGCAAAAATAGTGACATCATGCCCCATTGCGGCTATACGTTTGAAAATTTCGTGCATATGCACTTCAGCACCACCGCCGAATGGATTTTTGATGTCCTGCCAATTGATTACTAGTATTTTCATTTATTTAAGGCACGTTATTTGTAAATTTCTAATAAAATATAATCAAATATAAGAGATTTATCTGATTAAATAAGAATGATAGTATGAAAAACACTCGCTCACTTTTCGAAAGTCATAAACTCGAGTAATAACAGTCCATTCGCTTCAAAAGCAAGAAAAATGCTACAAAAACTTTAATATCATTCTTCAGAATTTGAACTAGCTTTCAATTGCATTTTCTTAGAAGTATGATTAGCAGGCTCCATCAAGTCTGAATAATACTTTTGCTCCTTGATTTCATCATCAGTAATGAATGTAATATCAAGGAAATTTTCGATAGAATACCCCGAACGGTTATAATTCAGTTGGCTCAGGCAGTGATTCCAACCTTCGAACCAAACTTTTAGTTCCTTATATTGTTCTTCGTTACCATCAATATGTACTAATAAATCAATATCGGAATTTGAAGTAGCTGTTTCATTGAAAACAGTACCATACAAATAGACTTCTTTCACACCGAATCGCTTTGGGTCAAGCTTCAGTGCAACGCTCTCAGCCATACGTTTACGCCATTGTAAGGCTTCTTCTGCAGAGGATTCGCTCTTCATCGCAGAATAGGAAATATTGCCTGAAGTATAGTTAGCAGTGGTAGTCGGGTCAGTCAGAAGTGCCATTGCAAAGTCATCATCGGCATTCATAAGTAATCTCAAAATACCGCCACCAGTAGTTTCGCGCACATTGATAACTCTCAAAACATTGCTGATATGCTCAAATTCGGGCAAATAACGGGTTAAAGTATTTTCATTTTTCATGAAGAATTCGCGCTTGAAAATCACATCTTTCGACCCGGGATATAAGGGCAAATACCTGATTCCGGCTTCGACCAAATCTTGGAAAAAGTGTGTCCCAAATGATAAATCCGGCACATATTGCTCCTTTTGTTTGGCAATTTCAATCAAAACTGCAGTATTGTGAATATCCGAATATGTGATTTTCACTCCAAGCCGGATGTCGTCACGAGTGCCCCAGCGCCCGGGACCCATCAGTATAAATGTCTTTTTGGGTAAAAGTTTATTCAATCTGCTTACTGCATGGGCTACATCATTCAGATGCTCAAGTTCTTTAGTTTTTCCATAATTTTCGGGGTCAACGTAAACAATATGTGCAATGTCCGGGACTTTGCCATTGGAAACGAATCGGTTGGCAGTAAAGATGATTTTCTTGGGGTCAACATCTTTCGGAATAACAGCAGATTGAGCCTCTGCTGTAGATGATTGAGGACGGCATTGCAACAAGTATAGGTCCGTGCCGTCACAGGCAAATTCTATGTCAACAGGTGTGCCCAATTTGCTTTTGAGTTCAAGCAGAACCGAATTAATCATTTCAATGTACTTTTTGTTGTGAACCAAATTTTCAAAAGTCACTACGATATCGTCTTTGCGGGTATCAATTCCAAGTCCCATAGGTCTTTTGATTCGGCGACGCTCTTCGACAATCGAAAAAATTTCGTTCAACATCGGGTACTTATTTCCAACTTCCTTCAAAAGTGTCTTGATTGGCATTGTTTCAAATGAATTTGTTTCCAAATTCATCACATCAATGTGTTTCGGCGAATAACCAACGATTTCTTGGTAGGTTTGGTTTACTTTTAATTCCGGCTGACCGGGAGCAATTAATAATGGGAAATCTTGACTGATTCTATCCACAGCACGAGTGCCAAGCCCTGTGACCATCCTAATCAAACCGTCTTCTCGTTTGATTCGGGGTGACCATCTGAACTCGTTATTGCTAAATGCTACACCTGCAAATGCCGGGAAGAAATATTTGCCGACTTTTGTCCCAACTACCTCTTGAATCAAAATCCCCATCTCCTCGTTGAAATCGAGTAATCCACGTTCGGTTCTATATCCAATCGGGTCGGGTCCGAAAGTCGAAGCATAAACTTCGGCAATGGCGTCCACTAATTCATCGAGTCGTTGTTGCTTGCTGCCTTGATTCGCCAAGAAAAGTGACTTATATTTTCCTGCAAAAGCAGAGCCCATACGGTCCTCCAAAAGGCTTGAACTTCGGACAATAATCGGGTTATCCCCAAAATCATCTAAAGCTCGCGAAAGCCCGTTCAAAATTTCTGATGAAAACTGCGAATTTTTGAAAGCTTGCATGATATGTGGATACTCTTGACGAATTTCCTCGATATCGCGATATTTTTGCTCAATGATGTCTTCCATATTATTATAGTACATGAAATTCATCAATCCGTCGGATGTGATATACCAAGTTTTGGGGAATTTTATGCCCGACATAACGTTCGAATATTCCGTCGCTTTTTCGATAATTTTCCCTGCAAGCAACAAACCTGAGCCTTTACCACCCAATTTGCCGTGACTTTCCGGTGGGAAAATCATCTTTTGGAGCAGATAATAAAAATCTTGAATATTGAGATAATTTTTGGCAATGTCAATAAATTCGAGTTGGTCATTCAGGAATCGTCTGATTAGAGCTACGATTATACCTTGCCTGGTTGGTGTCAGCCCCAAATCATAGGTCGGGTTGACCTGATGGTAGCGCCTGATGGCATCAGCTACATCCGCTAAAGGTGAATTCTGACTTGCTAATAATTTTACAAGATGATGCGATTTTTCTTCATTTATCCATTTCTGGATTTTTTGCATAATATCATTGTCGCTGAAATACTTTGCAGCAATTTCGAAAATTTCGTTGCCGAGTTTGAATGACTGCTGCAGTACGGTTTTTTTGGTCGGGCGATTAAGAAAATCACTCGAAGTTAAATCATAATCCAATTTCGAGCCGAGCTTTTCAAACATATCGGAGGATTCTTTGATACCCTTGCAGTAAAGATGGTTCAGCATTTTACGAGATAAAATCGAGAACAAATTCTGGTCAGTACGCTTGAGCATGTCCAAGATCACCTCCCATTCCGGGCGTCTGTGATTGTTGTTATCGCCATTGGAATGAGACAATTCGTCGAAAATCACCTTCATTTTGGTGAAGAACAAATAATGAGCAAACCTTTCGGCAATAGTTTTGAGTAATTTTTTCTCTTCTTTATAAAATGGTCCCTCGTCTAAATCCGGCAAATGTTGCGAATAATATACATTCATGCTGCCAAAAACTTCGTTATGAACTTTGATTGAAGAACTCAGACACCATTCAGTTTCGTAGAAATCGGTCAAAGTATAGTCCTTATCTGCAATTGTGATTTTCGTCATGCACAATTCCGGGTATCTCAGCCCCGACGGAATTATCGCTAATATCGCGAAAATCATCTCTTCGGAGCTTCGATTCGAAGTTAAAATTTCTTCAATAGAGTATAGGCAATTCAGCTCTTTGGCACGTTCTTCAAGGCTTCTGATAATATTATCCATATAAATCAACTTATTGTAAAAATATACATTTTTATAAAGAGATTTTCCACCCGATTTTATTTTATTTTGATGATTTGCTCCAAAAATTCACTTTTTTGTTACTTTTCATACATAAAAATGCAAGTTTTTATGATTTTTTGTTAATTTTAATTTGTCTAATTGTCATAAAATTTCGTACTTTTGTACAATAAATTGTTGTAACTCGTAAAAAACGAGTTCTTAAATTGTAAGATTAAATTTTCGAGGCAGATTATGTCAGAAGGATCATTCAATCCCTTCAATATGGCGCAACATCAGTTCGACGCCATTGCTGAACAACTTCAATTAGATGAAGCAACCCGCGATTTATTAAGAAATGTTGACAGAGAGTTCCATTTTAACATTCCAATCAGAATGGATGACGGCTCTTACAAGGTATTCAAAGGCTTTCGTTGCCAACACAACGATGCTCGTGGTCCTGCAAAAGGCGGCATCAGATTCCATCCCCAAGAAACTATTGATACTGTGAGAGCATTGTCAATGTGGATGACTTGGAAAACTGCCGTTGTTGATATACCATTGGGCGGCGGTAAGGGTGGCGTAATATGCGACCCACGCAATCTCTCATTACGCGAACAAGAAGCAATTTGCCGCGGTTGGATTCGCCAAGTTGCCAAAAATGTTGGTCCATTGCAAGATGTTCCGGCACCTGACGTAATGACAAATGGTCAGCACATGCTTTGGATGTTGGACGAATACGAAAGAATGGTCGGCTATAAAGCTCCCGGTTTGATTACCGGTAAACCTTTGGGTATGGGCGGTTCTTTGGGTAGAACTGAAGCTACAGGATACGGTGTCATGTACACTGTTCGTGAAGCTTTGAAAGACATGAACATTGACATCAGAAACACAACTGCTTCTTTCCAAGGATTTGGTAATGTAAGCCAATATGCAATTGACCTTTATACTCAATATGGTGGCAAAGCAATCGCCGTTTCAAGTTGGGACAATATCGAAAAGAAAGCATATACTTATCGCAAAATGTCAGGGCTATATTTGCAAGAATTGCTCGACATCACAAATCGTTTTGGCGAAATTGACCGCCAAAAAGCTATTGAATTGGGCTACGAAGTTCTTTCCGGCGATGCATGGATTGAACAAGAAGTTGATATATTGATTCCTGCAGCATTGGAAAATCAAATTAATGCTGAAAACGTGAACAGAATAGCACCTACAGTTAAAATGATTTCCGAAGGTGCAAACGGACCTACAACCCCTGAAGCCGACAAAGTAATTTACGAACGCGGCATTTGGATGATTCCTGACTTTTTGGCTAATGCAGGTGGCGTAACATGTTCGTATTTTGAACAAGTACAATGCAACCAAAATTATTTCTGGACAAAACAAGAAGTTTTGGAAAAATTAGACAGCAAGATGACACACGCTTATCATGCAGTAGCAGATTTGGCACGCGAACGCAATATCTACATGCGCGACGCTGCTTATTTGATTTCAGTTTCAAGAGTTGCCGAAGCATGCAAATTAAGAGGCTGGGTCTAATAGCTCCTGATAGCTTTCCTATAAATTTAGACTGCTCAAATATTTGGGCAGTCTTTTTTTTGTGTCGGTGCTGTGATTTTGGTCTTTTATTCATCCGATGACTTGTACTATCAGATGAATTGGTTTGATTAGAACTGTGGCAAATCTGAGGGAGTCATCGGATGAATAGTACTGTCTGAACTATGATTTTTGTGATTGTCTGAACTATGATTTATGTGATTTGAGTGATTATAGTGATTAAGAAACGCTTTTATAAGTTATAAATATTTTCTTATATTTGTGTGTACAAAATTTGAGTAAAACAAACAGTATGAGAACGAATACCAAAATAAGGAGATTTACTATGAATTTTGCATTGAAAAAAGATATCGAAGAAGATTACATCGAAGCTGTAAAGTTATATGAAGACAAGATATTGAATTCTTCTGATGCTATTGAAGACGATTATATCAATTTAGCCTTTCTTTATTGGGTGTTCGCTGCGGACTATGGTTTTTATTCTTACTATAACATACCTGAAGAATTAAGAGCTAAAGGTGAGAAAGAATACCCAAAAATTATTAAAGCAGCTCTAAATAAATTTCCTAATAGTTTAGAGATTAAGTTTTGGGAAAGATACTTCCCCCATAGACATTTATATAATGAATTTACTCAAGAAGAAATAGAAACAATGATAGCTGGACACAAAGGAGATGATAGTTTAATACCTTATTTTTATTTATATCTTTTTGATAGTCAAAAATATAAAGAGGAAAGAGACAAATTACTTAAAGTTTGCGAAGAGACACCAAATGCAAAATTTAAATACATTAAATCAATTATTGAGAATGAGTAGATGAATTGCGTCCGGTTAAGTGTAACACATGAGCAGACAAAATGTAATCATATAAATCATTTTAATCAAAAAAATCATAGTTGAGACTATAAGAAAATTTTTTCGTAGTTTCGTAAAATAGAAAATGAATGTATATTATTTAGGACTAAAATATGACAAAAGTATTCAAACAGATAACTCTTGCAATCACATTGTTGATTTCATTTCTTGGGGCGGGGCAAGCGTTGGCGCAAAATGCGACAGACACAATCAGAGTTGATTATTCATTTTGGGGCAACAGCTATTACTTGGGCGACACAGAGCACTCGAAAAGTGAAATAAGGGACATACTTTATGCAAATCCAAGTTCGCAAAAGCTGGTGAAATCTTACTCCACTAATAAAACTTGGGGCTATATAACGCTTACTGCAGGTACATTATTGACCGGCGCAGCTCTATATTCAACTTGGGAGTCTCATACTAACTATGGAAACTCTGATAATTCAGGGACTTTTGCTCTAACAACTGCTTTAGCTATAGCGCTTGATTTGGCTGGGATTATGCAATTGGCAAACAGTAATAAAAAGTTCAATAAGGCAATTAAAGCCTATAATAAGAATTCGTTTATATCAAGTCTTGACTATGATTTTTATATCGGCTACAACCGGATTGGTGTTGTCGTGGTTTTTAATTAAT
>PGYU01000007.1 GCA_002839825.1 Ignavibacteriae bacterium HGW-Ignavibacteriae-1
CCAAGGGTTTGGCTGTTCGCCAATTAAAGCGGTACGTGAGCTGGGTTCAGAACGTCGTGAGACAGTTCGGTCCCTATCCAGTGTGGGCGTAAGATACTTGAGGGGACCCGCTCTTAGTACGAGAGGACCGGAGTGACCGGACCTACGGTGTATCTGTTGTCACGCCAGTGGCATTGCAGAGTAGCCATGTCCGGACAGGATAAGCGCTGAAAGCATCTCAAGCGCGAAACCTACCCCAAGATTAGGTATCTCTAAGGATCCAAGTAGATGACTTGGTTGATAGGCTTTAGGTGTAAGCGTAGCAATACGTTCAGCCGAGAAGTACTAATAATCCATGGGCTTACCGAATTAATGAGTTGTTATACTCATCGCTCGAATGCGTTTGATAGATTTTTCCTTCCTCAACCAAATTAATTTTTTGCTTGGTGCTTTTGCCGCGGTGGGTACACCTCTTCCCATTCCGAACAGAGAAGTTAAGCACCGTTGGGCTGATGGTACTGCATGGGCGACTGTGTGGGAGAGTAAGTCGGTGCCAAGCTACTATAAAGAAACCCTGTATGATTCATTTCATGCAGGGTTTTTTTTGTTGGGTGGTATAGGCGATTGATTTACGAAACTGAGTTTATCCTCCCTTCACACCCTAATCATTCCCCGGAAACCACGAGAAGCATAGTAAGATTCGGCACCATTGTGATACATGAAGACATGTTCGTAGCGTTTGTCGCAGAAGATGGCGCCGCCGAGATTGCGGATTTCGGGCGGAGTAAGGATCCAACTCGAAGTTTTCGTGTCGAAATTCCCGAGCAACTGAAGCTCGCGATACTGCTCCTCCGTCAAGATTTCGATGCCCATTTCCGCTGCCATCGAAAGTGCGTCATTTTTGGGCTTGTGCTCCTTCCTCGAGTCAAGCGCCCGGCGGTCATAACATATGCTGCGACGCCCTTTAGGACTTTCCGCTGAACAATCCACAAAAATGATTTTGCCCGACTTTTTATCATGCCCGACAACATCCGGCTCGCCACCGCTTTGTTCCATCTCGTTGAGCGACCACAACTTTTCGGGATTGCCCTCCAACTTCGCCTGAACTTCAGCCCATTTCAGTCCCGAATGCCGCTTCATATTTTTCTCGAAACGTTCTTCCAAAGTTTTGAGCAGTTCGTTCCCTTGCTCGGGCGACAAATCTTTTGCATTTATTTTAGCCATTTTGTATTTTCCTGTTTTGTAGAAATTTTTTTATCAGCTATTATTAGCTATCTCAAATATAAGAAAATAAAGTATATTTATTGTATAGTCTTTGTAACAACTGACTATACAAACAATGGTTAGAGTGTGGATGCTTTACTTTGCGACTTCGCTAACAGATTCGTTCGAGGTGTAGCTTTTCAAAGTAATATTATAATTTGGAGGAGTTGTTTCTAGTTGCTCTATGTCACTATTATTTTCAATATCCGAAAGTAATAATTCTAAAATTGGTAACATTTTATTTAATCCGCCAATCTTAATTAGCACATTCCATACTTCTTCAAACTTTTTCCAGCCACCGGTATAAAATAGGTGCTTCATTTGATGTTTAAAAGTGTCGTGAGAAAAGGATGCTTTAAAAATATTATTCCATTTATAAAATTCCTTATATGACCACCAGTAGCCGGTTTCTAATTCTTCTTTTGACAATCCTATGGTTTCGTAAACCACATGCCGGGTATCGTACAAATCCCAATCATTTGTAATTATTCTACCGCTTTTAACCATAGAATTATATAGTCTTGTTCCCGGATAAGGTGTCAAAATATGATAGGTTGCGGTGGTAATCGCATTCCGAATCCCCCAATCAACTGTTCTTTTGAAAACGTCCGATTTGTCGTCGTCAAGCCCAAAGACAAAACTGCCATTTATCATAATCCCCAAATCATGCAATCTTTGTGCAGCTCTCTCATAATCAAGTTTGAGATTTTGGCTTTTATTGCTTTGCTTCAGATTTTCCGGCGAAAAAGTCTCAAATCCGACAAATAAACTTCTCAATCCGGCTTCGGCTGCTTTTTCGATCAAATCCCCTTCAAGAATTGATTTTACCGTTGCTGCACCTTGGAAAACTCTCTTCATTCCTCTCATTCCCTCAAAAAGTTCGGTAGCAAATTTCGGATTTCCGAACAAATGGTCGTCGAGAAAATATAAATGTCGCCCGGGCAAACGTGAAATTTCTGTCAAAATCTCATCAACTCTATATGTGTAATAGGAAATGCCACCTTGGTAGAAAGCGTCTTTATAGCAAAAATTGCAATGATGCGGGCATCCGCGCGATATCACTAAAGAATTTGGAACCAAATACTTGTCTCGTTTAATCAAATCTCGGCGAATAGGTGGAATGTTTTGCAAAGTACGACCACTTGTTGAAATGTATCTTTTCTTGGGGCTTTTGGATTTGAAATCCTTGATAAAATCGGGAAAAGTTTGTTCTGCAGGTCCGATAAAAATTGCATCAGCAAATTTTTCAGCTTCGTCAGGCAGCGCAGTAACGTGTAAACCCCCGAGCGCGACAAATATCCCACGGTCTCTATATAGTTTAGCAATCGAATATGCACGTTTAGCATTCGTAATATACACTTGAATCAAAACCAAATCGGGCGAATCATTTAGATTCAATTCTTCTACATGTTGGTCTTGCAAATCTATTTCATCGTCTTTGTCAAGAAACGCGGCTAAAGTTCCTAATCCAATTGGTGGAAATAATGAATATTTAATCGGTCGCCAAAAAGCACTTTTCGCTTCTGTCAAAGAGGGTAATATTAGTTTTACTTTCATATGTTTTTATTGACGTTAGGTGGAATAACTGACGGGAGGAGGATTCTTGTAAGCTCATGAATGTTTTGTTCGATAAACATCCAGTTTGCTCATGTCATTTGTTTCCATTAGCCACATTAACTCTTTTATGAATCTTTCTGAACATTTCAACTTCTCCTTCAATCTGCTCTTACCAAAGTAAATATTGATATAATGATAATATTCTCTGTTCTCTTTTGCAATTGAAAATCCAGCATAATTATAAATGTGCTGGTAATTTTCACCAAAAGGTTTTTTACAAAATATTTGACGGAACTCACGAGCTGTTTGATTATCTATAATAAAACTTAGATGAAGAACTTCATCTAAATGAATATCACAATGTAATACCCAATGATCTTCAAATTTTTCTAATGACTTATAATAAAGTTCCATATTTTTAAAAACAATGTCGATAATTCCGCTTATTCACTTATCTACATCCCTTCAATAAATGATATTACAAACTTACCAAAAATTTGCAATATCGTTAAATTATATTTTCATTCCGTCATGTGTAGCACCCGACTGGGCGGGAGTAATTGCCTTCATTACTCTTTGCAATTCATCCTTATTGTCCAAATTTACGATTATTAGATTTTCAAGTTTGCCGTTTAGCTTTAGTTGCTCAATTTCAGCTTGGAGGGGGTAATCATCAAACCATAAGAAATCATTTGTCATGTCAATTGCTTCAGTCTTGAGCGTAGTCCAAGTGGTCGCTTTTATAGTAGAAATCATTTCCATAATATTTACATCAAGGAATGTGGAAAGATGCTCAAGTACATTTTTTGAATCACCTTTGCAATGCGTTGAAAGCCAGTAGCAATCAAAAGATTTTGTCAGAAAATCCAGGAATTCGTGCAAACCGTCAGCCTGTCGAGTATTTCGTTTAGTTAAGATGACGCCATCAATATCAATATATGCTTTTCTCATCGTTTATATATTTATCTTTCACTTTGCCTGTGGAAACAACTGATTATTTGCACCACAGATTAAACAAGCTCCACGATGAACACATAACAAATGCCCACACGAGTCGCATGTCCACTTCTCTTTTTCTTGCAAAATAAAATCACTTAGCCCTATTTCATTAATTAACTTCAGGTTTTGAATTGGGCTTTCTCCGTATTTTGTGGTATATCGCTTGTCTAAATCTTTAATTCGTCTGCAAGGAAATTTTTCGCACGTATTGCATAGCAAAGATTCATCACCCTCCTTTTCCGGACATGATTTAATACTACATACTGTGCAATGATAGGGTTTATTTCCTGTGCTTAAGCACCCAACGCAATTATTCTTCTCTCTTTGGAAACCCAGACAGAGGTCGCAGATTACTCCGCATGGTGCGATGCTTTCGTTATTCATGTTTGCCTATCTACATCTTCTCAATAAATGACTTTACAAACTTACAAAAAATAAATGTAGAATAGAAAAATTTTGAATTGCTCCGTCAGTTGTAACAACTGACGAGACAGCCGCACGGTTACTGAGCCTGCCGAATCACGGTTACTGAGTCTGTCGAAGTACTACTTCTTCCTAAACGTTGGGATAAACTTAGAATACCGTTTTCTTCGCTTCGTAATCCACTTCCCGATATGATGGTCATCTTCATCTTTATTGCTATAATTCCGCTCACCTATCAACATCGAAAAGGGTTGGAGTTCGGTGTATTCATCGCATACCACTTTCAGCATGGCAGTAAATGGTAGAAATAGAATCATACCCGCTACACCCCAAACAGAAGCCCCAACTATGATGCACAAAATTGAGCTGAATGCGTTAAGTTTCAGATTGCCGCCCACGATTTTCGGAGTCAGGAAATTACCCTCGACAAACTGCACAAACCAGAAATAAATAGCGATGGATATTGGCATCCAAATCGAATCATACGATATTAAAGCATATAAAATTGGAATTGACGAACCCAAAAAAGTGCCGACATAAGGGATAATTGCCAAAACTGCGGCTAAAAACCCAAATAGGAAGGGGCTGTCAATGCCGATTATCCACAGCCCAAGACTGTTCATAAATCCCAAAATCAGAACAATTATTATCATCCCGAAAAGGTATTGCTGCCCAACCTGCTGAACATTTTTGAACATCTTCAAAGCCCTTTCCCTGTTCTCGGGCGAGTAAAAACTGACCATTGCCCGCACGATGCCTTTCTTGTAAATCAGAATCAGGAAGGTGTAAATGATTGCGGAAATGATGCCGAATACGATATTCGCCGTGCTACTAAAGGTTTGGCTCAACAAGGCTCCGGACGACTCGGTAATCCAAGTTTTGAACTTCTCTAATAGCTCGTCCTTTTCCAGATGCGGAAAAAAGCCAATGTCCTTATTGATGAATACAGTGGCATCGGCAAAGAGATTAAGTATTTTTTCTTTAAAATCGCTTAAGTTTTCCGAGAGTTGGATGATTTGAGTAGAGAAGAGATATGCGGCACCCCCAATAATCAGGAACACACCCGTAATCGAGAGCAACGCCGACACAATTTCGCTCGTGCCCCACGATTCGAGCTTCTTGGCAACCGGATAGAGTATGAACGCCAACAAGAAGGCAAATGCTATTGGAATCAGCACTTCTCTTGCCACAATCACAATCGTAAACAAGCCAATCACTGAGGCTACGATATAAAATAGCTTTTGAAAAGATATGTTCATAATCAATTTAGTTTAAATTTATATAATCAGTCCCAAAAATTTGCAAAGAATTTGTTAGCTCTTCCCACACTTTTATCAAAGACCAAATTCTAAGTGAACTATTGTAATGGGGTTGGTTGTAAAAAGCGTCCATAATACATCAGTTGTTACTCCTGACGGTACGCTAATCGATTTTCTTGAGCTTAAGTTAATGGTCGTATATTAAATCAAAGGCACTGCTACATTCAAATATTTTATTTTAATGAAGCAATTATTTCAAATAAATTATTGACAAACATATAGGGTTTTGCATCAATATTCGAAAAAAGTATTTCGCCTTTATATATCAAAAAAGTAGCGTGAAGTTCGGTTTTTTCACCGGTAAGTTCGACTATGGTAGCACCCAGCTTGGTTGAAGCTTTGCTATCATTGTCAGAAAAAAGGTTTACGGCAGAATTTTCATATTTTGCTTGTTGCAATATTTTTTTATTTTGTTGGGCATCATCATTGCTGAACCCTATTACTTTTGTATTATTTTCTTTCAGTTTATCCGTCAGACTGTTCAATATATTAAGTTGGTGCAGGCATTTGGAGCATGTTGCACCAAGGTAGCGGACTAAAATTATCGGTTGCTTGAATGATTCCTTGACTACATCGCAATCTTTGCCATTGCCATCTTTCAACACAAGGCTTTTTATATTTTCATCAGCGAAAACCGAACTTATCGAAATAAGTCCGGCTATTGCTATAAATATTATTAATTTATTAATCATTTTAAAATAATAAATTTATTTGTATTATTATATTTTCCACTTGCTACTTTGTAGAAATACGAACCTTTTGGATATGTAGAAACGTCAACAGTAAAATGGTTTTGTGATTGCCCGATTATAACATTTTCGTAAAGTTTCTTGCCGCTAATATCGAATATTTCTATGCTTATAGGTTTGTCCATCAAAAATTCAGGCAAATCGAAGTTGATATTTTGCATAGTACCAACAACGGGGTTGGGATAAACTGCTTTCAAATCAATTGGATTTACGTCATCTACTGTGGTTTCTTTTGCCAAAATTTCCACGACTTGCATCATGCCTAAGTCTTCGTGAACGATATTATGGCAATGCAAAACCGTCTTGCCGTCAAATTCTTCAAATCGAGTTCTGAATTTGAGCGAGCCGAGCGGCGGGATATTCATTACATCCCACCAAACGGGCGGGTCTTGCTTTACGCCATTGATTTCCGTTACCAAAAAATCGTTAATATGAATGTGGAATGGGTGTACTTCTGTGCTTGTATTCACCAAAGTCCATTCTTCGACATCGCCCACTCTGACTATAACATCAGAATGGCTTGCATCAAAGAGTTTATCATCAATGAAAAATATATTGAAAGGGCTTTCTTTTGTTTGAATCGAAAAAGTCATTGTGCGTGTATTTGTGATTTCATCATCTTCGATGAATTTCAAGCGCTCAGGAAACGGAATGCTTGCCGGCAAAGGCATATCATTTGGCTCACCGGTAACATTAATCGTAATCACATCATGATTAGTAATTTCCATTGTAAACGGCTCTACCTCTACAAATCGCAAGGTGTAAATCCCGGGTTGGCTCGGTGCTTTGAAAAGTACATCAGCGCGATTGCCCACTGCCAATAGTATTGAATCACGATTGCCGGGTTGCTTTAGATTGATACCATCAACGGCAAACCTGTACATAGGTACCGTTGCGCCTGATTCGTCCATTGCAGTCAAATACACATAATTGTCCAAATGTGCATTGACAAACCTCCAATGTTGAAGTTCGCCGGGTCTCATCGTAATCTGACCGGAAGTTTTGCCATTAACCGTGAAAATAGTCGAATCCAATCCCGGGAATATCCCACCAAATGTAGTAGCATCGGGATCAGGATAAGGCACAGTATAATCTTTGTCGAACGAAAAAGATTGGATGACAAATATATGTTCTTCAGCTGCTTTTATTTCGGGAATTTCATCGGTTTCGCCTTCGATTACAATCGTTCCGGCGAGTCCACCTGCCATTTGAGCCCAAATGCTGCCATGTCTGTGCGGATGATACCAATTGGTACCTTCTTGATGAGATTCGGGAATTTGGATATGATATTGGAAAGTTTCGCCGGGCAAAATCTCTATGAACGGATTATCAGAACTATCCTTCGAAGACACAAACAAACCATGAGTATGCAGATTGGTTCTGTTGATTCTGCTCGGGAAATCATGAGGCAAGGGCGTGCTGCCTTCATCCGGGCTTTGAGGCATTTCATTGATTAGTTTGATACGCATCAAATCGCCGTGCTTGACCCTGAATGTTGGTCCGGTCGGCAAGCCGTTATAGGAGCGAGTATATAACATTCGCCCTGCTACTTCGACACTATCAAGCGTCACTCTCAAATCTAAATTCAAAACATTATTAACCGAACGAACTTCGGGAGGCGATTGGAATTGCTCCTGCGCAAGCGCCATACCACCACAACATAGAACCACAAAGAATAAACAAAAATGTACCCAAATTTTCATAAACACTCCCTAAAGTATAATAGAATTTATGCAAAATTAAGATTTTTTATCCTATTATCCTAACGATTTTATTCGCCACGATACACATTAATGTTAATCAAGGCTAAGAGGGGGACGGGGAATGGTGATGGGGAAGTATTGTGATGGGGTTTGGGGGGGGGGATTAGTTGCTGATGTTTATTGACGATATTTGATTTTTATATAATCAATTGTCTTACTTACTAATTTTAGAATTAGATTATTCTTCTTTAATTCTTTTGTAAATGTTTCCATTCATTGAGTCGAGAACACTTTTGTTAATATCAAAATTATCTTGATAGGAATAGGTCGCACTAATCAATTTCATCTCTCCAAACATTGGCTTGATATCATTTTCTTTGCCAATCAACGTTCTGTGTGAATAAGTGGATGTGATATCACCTTCCGAAACTGTCAAAAATATTTTAAATAAAATATTTAATGGAAGAAAAAAAAGTGCTTTCCCTTTAGTTTTATCTGAATTGATATGGAATCCGTCTAGTTTATCAAAGGAGTCAAATGAAAAAATGAAAGAAAAACTATGAATAATTTGATTAAGAATAAATCTCCATTCTTTTTCAGTTTTAGAAATTTTATACAAATCGTAGTGCTTGTCAATTTTGTGCCAATTTAAATGATCAACTATCGTTCCTTTATTATTATAGAATTTCAAAATTTCTTTGTTATTTAATAAGTCAGGGGGGATTTTTTGTGCTTCGTCTAATTTTCTTATTATATACGCGCCAATCATTAGTGCTTTCTCTATCTTCACATTTGACCGCTCGGTAATCTTTTGCAAATGACGGTAATTGGCTATGGTCAGAAAGCATTTATATAATTCTGTTTTCCAATAGTGACTTTCGTATATCATTTCGTTTATTAATTTTTGGATAAACGTTTTACTATGGGCTACCGTTTATTTAGTTTATTACTGGTTCCATAAAGCAATCTAAAAACTCTTCTGTCACACCTCTTAGTTTTCGTCTTTGACATAGTGCATAAAGTTCTTCTACAGCTGAATAAGTAAAATATCTTGTGTTAAGGTCCCTAAATTGTGGCTTATTCGCCTCTTTAATGACTTTGTCTCTGTCTTCGTCAGGTGCAACAATAACATATCTTGTTGGGAAAGGTGGAAATTTGTCTTTGAAGTTTTTCATTCGGCTTAAACCGCTTGTAACACCAGTTGAGTGTTCAACTTCCATGACTGCCGGCATTAATGTACCGTTTTTAAACCAAATACAATCAATCAGCTTTGCTGCTTGAATTGCGTCATCATATGCTGTCATTAGCTTTTCATCATTCAAAGAAGCAATCACACCATCAAACTCACCAATCCGCTTTTTTTGATATAAAATACCTTTGTCGTTTTGAGCAATCCAAGTTCTAAAATTTAATTGTTTACCAATAAAGTAGAGTGCGATTTGAATTTGAGCGTGACGTCTTTGAATATCAATATTCATATCTTGTTGCTCAAAATTGTCTGGTAATACAAGTGAGTCATAAAATGCATCTAAAGCAGGTACTTCAGAAATTACAATATCTGTATCAATTTTTGAAAGTACACCAACTTTATGAGGAGCGTCAGGTTTCCACATTAAGTGTTTATGTCCATGTTTTACTGAAGAGTAACCGCCCTTATTTTCAATTCTACCCGGATAACAGAAATAAAATTGAGGTGTATGTGCTAATAGAGCTTCGAATACACTTCTTGTATTATAGCTAGCTCCTAAAACCCTGTCAATGTTAATTGGTTGATTAGGGTTAAAAGCATTTGCAACTCGCCAAATTAATTCTGTTGAAATGCTTTCTACTTTTTGCATTGATTCGATTTCTCCGATAGAAGGATTCCATCGTTTTATTCTGATAGGACCTTCTGGAGTATCTACACCTTCAATTCTAATAACACCTTTGGTTTTCGGGTTGACGTAATTATAAACCTGATTCTTCTTCAACTGATTTATAAAAGCGACAAGATTACTTGCTGATAATTTCTGCATATTTAATTTCTGTTGATTTGATTTTTTTAATATAAACGCTAATCGTTTCGGCAAGACCTTTTGCGGCAAGAAATGGAACACCATTTCCAATGGTCTTAAACATATTTGTTAAAGAAATATTCTCAGGAATAATATAATTATTTGGCAATGATTGAATTGCTAACGCTTCGGCAACTGAAATTCTTCTTGGCTTAAATGGGTGCAAATGAACTTCATTATTTCCGTATGCAGCTGTAGGCGAATATCTCCAACGGTGGAGTCGTTTATATGATTTCTTCAAGTCGTCACCTTCTTGAATTGATAAAAACTTTGTCAAACCTGCTCTTGGTTGGAAATAATGTTCAGAGTTCGGATGGTTTTCAACATCATTTTTCTCAAACCAATGTTGAACAGTTAATTTTTTTTCGATTCCTATTGGAATTGGTCTAAACTCGTTTTCTGAAAAGGGCTCTTGTTTAGGCCAACTTTTAGCTAAAATATCCTTTGCTTTGTAAAGGGTTTTTGCGTTCCAATCAAAAGATTTAAGAATTGATAAGCCATTTAGTACCATTCCTAAATCTGTCAAAATATCCCGTTTAAATCCGATTAAAATTATTCTTTCTCTATCTTGCGGTGCTCCAAACTCAATTGCATTGATTAACTTTTCCGTTAGATAATAGCCGTTTGAAATGAGTTTTAGTTTTACATCATCAAAAAACGATCTATGTTTTTTGGTTCTATAAAGTCCTTTAACGTTCTCAAAAAGGAAAAAGTCCGGTTGGTTTCTAACAATCAATTCTATGTATGTTCCTGATAGTTTACCATTATCTCCTTCAATCCCTTTGTTTTTACCGCCGACTGAAAAGTCAGGACATGGGGGACCACCAATAAAACCAACTAAATCAAAGTTTTTCTTTGACTCATTGATGTACGCTTTAAGAGTATTTGACTTTCCATTTTCAAGAAATGCACAAATGTCATTTGTATTATGACCGTAAATTGGTTCTTTAATATTCAGACCTTTACGGGAAGATTTGTAGATTTCCATAAAAGGTTTGTGATATTCGTTGACAAAAAGAGTTTCAAAGCCTTGAGTTGTGTCAAAACCTAGGTCAAGGAATCCTGCGCCCGCAAAAAAGGAAAAGATTCCAATTTTTGTATCAATATTTTCTCTGTCTGTCATATAGCAAATTTACTCATAATCTTTCGTTTATTTCTTAGCACTAAGTTTTTTTAACCTTGTCATTTATCATGCAAATACACGCTCATCCAACCATATAATTGTTAAAAATTTCACTTATCTACATCCCTTCAATAAATGATATTACAAACATACAAAAAAACTTGGAATAACAAAAAAAATCTTACTTCGGCACCCAGACGGAGACGGAGCCGCCTTTGCAGCGGAATTCTCCCCAGCCGGCTTTGTTGGTGGTGATTGTGCCGGCGATTTGCTTGGTGATGTCTATATAGGCGGTGTCGGGGGAGCTGGTTTCCATGTTTTTGAAGCCGTCATCGCCATTGCTGATTAGGACTGCCATTCCACGCTGTTTGGCTTTTTGCCCGATGCGTGTCCAACCGATGCAGTTTGGGTGGTCGAAATAATCGTACTGGTCACCGTGTGCGTACTCCTTGCGGACTGATAGGAACTGGTCAATCAGCCACTGGTGGGATTCCATCCATATTTCGTACTCATTCCCGTCGGTGCCTCTGTCCTTGTAATTGGCGCCATAGTAATCGGCTGCAAATACGCAGGGATAGCCGTCTCGTCGCAATAGTATGAGCGCGTATGCGATGGGTTTGAACCAGGCTTCGACGACTGATTCGAGGAATTGCAGTTGCTGCGTGTCATGATTGTTGACAAATGTCACTGCAAGTGTGGGTTGCTCTTTAACGAGTGTGTCGTCGAAAATGGTCTGCAGATTGAAGTCTTTGCCTTGTTTGCCGGCAGCCGCAAAATTATAATGCAGATGAACATCAAAAAGCATCATGCTTCCGTCGGTCTCTTTGATGAAGTGCTCTAAGGCTTCGCTGATATTCGACCAATACTCGCCCACTGCAAAGAGCTTTCGCCCGCTGTGCTCGCGGATATGGTCTAACCACTCAAGAAAGAACTCGGAATCCACATGTTTTGTGGCGTCAAAGCGGAACCCGTCCACTCCCGTGGTTTCCAAGTACCACTCGCCCCAATAAAAGAGCTCTTTCCGGACATCGGGATTATCAAAGTCGAGATTGCATCCCATCAGGTAATCGAAATTGCCCAAGGTCAAGTCCACGCCATCATTGAAGGATTTCCCTTCAAAGAGGTAAATGGCATCATTTCTATCATCAAGCTCGTTATGGTCAATAGCATTAAAATGCCACCAATGCCACTTTAGCGTGGAGTATTTGTCGCCGCGTCCGGGAAAATTATACTGCGTCCAAGCGCGGATTTCTTGCAATTCACCCATTGCTTCTTTTCTGTTCCGGGGATTGAATGGGGTAGCTTTGAAGAGTTCGGCTTCGTCGGCACCAAGCTTATGATTGAAAACCACATCGGCATACACCTGCATACCCGCTTTCTGGGCTGCTTTTATTCCTGCAAGGTATTCGTCGCGAGTTCCGTATTTGGTGCGAATGGAATCTTTTTGGTCGAATTCGCCCAGGTCGAAGAGGTCATAGACACCATAGCCGACGTCCATTCCGCCCGCTGCACCTTTGTATGCAGGTGGAAGCCACAACGCCGTAAAGCCTGCCTCGGCGAGCTTTTGAGATTCATCCGCGAGTTGTTTCCACAATTTTCCATCACCGGGGGTGTACCAGTGGAAATACTGCATCATTGCACCATTATTCGTTGACATATTTGCTTTATAGTAATTAGTGATTTTTCGCTCGTGCCTAACTTCTAAGCACACGCTTTTGCAATGAAATAATTGTGGGTGAAGTTAATGTGTGCCCGTCAGTTGTTACAACTGACGGGATTGGAAGAATTTTAGTCGAACTCATCATTAATACGAGCTAAAAAGGTCGGATTGCTTATTCTGTCTGCAAGTAGAATGGCAAGTCCTTTTATTTTATTTGCCTCTTTCAAGTTATTTTCTGATTTATAAATGTCATAAACCGTTTTGAAACAACTCATATAGTTTGTGTTTTGATAATTCACATTTACCTGATTTGGGTCTGTTGAAAAAGTATAAAAAAGATAGTCTAAAAAGAAAATTTCTTGATATAAGCGCTTGTTTTTCTCGACAAGGTCAAGTTCAGTTGTTGAGTAACGAAAAGCGAGTCCAGACACATAAAGTTGTTTTTCAAAATCATTGTATAAGTGGTTGAATAATGTCATTCCCAAGTATATTGGTTTATTTCCATTGTAATTATTAAGTATGTGGGCAACAACTTTTTCCCAATTTAACCGATACTCGTCAATGTTTATTTCGCCTAGGTCTAAGGCTTTAACTTTTAACTTATTTAGGATAAATTCTCTATAGTTATCAAGTAGCAGAAAATCAATGTTAATCACAGTAACGTCACTTCGTATATTCATCGCATCTTGGAGCATCCATGCCGGATACGTGTCATTATCATGTTGGGTGAATAGAATTGCATTGCTATCAAGTGACATTAAAACATTATAATTGTAGTTTAAAAGTTGATGAGAAATATAATTGGTTTTATACCACTCTTTATTTATTTTTTTTCTCAATGTACTATCAAGGCTACTTTCAGCATATGAAATTACACTTGAATGAATACCTTCAAAATTCGGATTTATCTCGTAGGCTTTCATGAGGTTTTCATAATTACCAGTCCCAATTCCTTGGGTTAAATAGGATAAGTAATAATAGGTGAATGTCTGTGGAATGTATTGTTTCATCAAACTTACTACATCACCCCCTTCCATTAAATATGGCGATTCATTAACAAAATCGGAACGCCAATCTGATGTTCCGTGAGCATTTCTGCAAGCACGAAAATAATTGTACCAATTATTCTCTGATAAGCTGTCAAGTTGTAATTCTTTTGCCCAAAGTTCTGCTTGTTCAACATAATAAGAATGTGGTTTTGATTCGCGGGCAAAAGAAACTTGCTGTTCAGGTATATTTTGTCCATAAGTCCAAGGAGTGGTAAGTAAATATAGAAAAATCATTACTATTCGTTTAATTTTCATATGAACGCATCTTCTTATATATATTCATAACAATTTCATTAACGCAATAGTATATTTATTATTGAATAAGATACTCGTTCAGTCAGTTGTCCCTAACAAAACACACACAAAAAAAATCGTTGGGGCGTCACATCTCCTCACTTTCCATATAGACAAATTTAATTGCCTATAGAAAAATAAATAAATAAATGTTTAAACCCCAACGATATATACGGGATTATTATTTATTACTTTTAGAATATTTTAATTTGGCTTTATTGCTTGAATTGATGCCGAAACAACGTAATTTTCGATTTTGCTGTTTGGAACCCATTCGCGGATAAATTCACGGCTTTCATTTTTGGGTGAAATGCGAATATCAGAGAAACCCGCTTCTACCAAAAAGGATTCGATATCCGGCAAAGAGCTGGCGCCCGCCATACATCCTGTGTAAAGAAACATATCATTCTGCAACTCTTCCGGTAGCACTGCCGTGAGGACTATGTCGGAAACGGCAATTCGACCGCCCGGCTTCAGTACGCGGAAAGTTTCGGCATAAACTTGTCGTTTTTCGGGCGAAAGGTTGATTACACAATTAGATATGATCACATCTACGCTGTTGTCCGCCACCGGAAGATGCTCGATTTCACCAAGGCGAAACTCCACATTTTTATATCCGGATTTTTCAGCATTTGATTTTGCTTTGGAAATCATTTCCGGAGTCATGTCCACCCCAATTACAAAGCCGCTGTCGCCGGTAGCTTTAGCTGCCAAAAAGCAATCAATTCCGGCACCACTTCCAAGGTCGAGTACGGTTTCGCCTTCTTTGATTGAAGCGATTGCTTGCGGATTTCCGCATCCCAACCCGAGATTTGCTCCTTGTGGTAGCGATTCCAATTCGCTTATCGAATAGCCCAAAGCTTTCGATGTTTCGTTCGGCGAGACCGCTGTGTTGCTGCAACAAGCCCCTTGCAGGTTATTGCTATCATCTGAACTAGTGGAGCCACATCCGCAGCCACTCTCGCCTACTGCCTTAGCATCGGCATCTGCCACGCAACAAGCGTCGGCGTCGTTAGGTGCAGGTCCTCCGCAGCAACCTTCAGATGTCTTAGCATAGTGCTTGCGTACTTCTTCGCGGATTTTATCATTATTTAGCTTAATCATTTTTATCTCCAATTAATTTTTACATTCTGACAGAATTTTTCTGCCTTTGCAAACGTTGACGGAGATTTTTTGAAAAGGACGCAAAAATAAAAAACACCTTAGCAATACTTGCAATCATCCTTTTTATAGTAATCAACCAAACGATTGTTCCGGTTAATATCGAAAACGCAGCAATCATGAAGCATAGTTTTTAGTAGTGCCCTACCGCGTTGCACCCTTGATTTGGCACCGGAAATCGAGATATTTTCTACCTCAGCAATCTCCTTTTGTGCACGTTCTTCAATCTCAGAAAGCTGAACGGCTTGGCGGTATTTTTCCGGTAAATGATGTATCATGGGAATTAAGCACGATGATATTTCTTGTTCGATATCGTCTTCATCGCTCGTTTCCGGCACTTCGTGCCATTCTTGCAATTCACTTGTCGGTTTCCGAGTGCGATAATAATCAACAATTGCATTTCGAGTAATTTGATAGAGCCAACTTTTAAGTTTGCTTTCGTCCTTCAAAGTACTGATTTGGGAATGAATCCGAATGAAAACTTCCTGAATAATATCCTCAGCAGCCATCGTATCATTGACTCGTTTTCGGATAAATGCGAGTAAATTTGAGTGATATTCTTTCCAAATTTCTTCTATTGTTTTCATTTTGATTTTACCTAATCCTCTATTGCTTCTATGCCTTGATCTTTGAGTTTTTCAAGTCCGTCTTTCATTGCTTGGACCTGTTCCGGGGCGTGACCTTGCCAAATCGCAACTTCGCCAACCACTTTAAAAGGAAATTTCGAACGATAGGACATTGTAGGATTACCCGGGAACCTTTTGTCTGTCAGGTTTGGGTCGTCTTCAATTGCACCGGTTGGCTCTACTAAATATATTCTTTCCCGACCTTCACCTAAAGCAAGTTCAGCACCCCAAATTGCTGCATCAAGAGTGGCAGTGAGATAAATATATTTTGCATTTTTTCGCTGACCATAGTTAGAGTTCAGACCTACTTCGATTAAGTCGCCTTTTTTCAGTTCAGCTTTTGTGCCGTGAAAATATGTCTGCGAAAAAGGGCTTGGCATAGATTTATTTATGTTTATCATTTTATTTTTATTATTATTTAACAAAATGTTTTATAATGTCTTATTGTATTACAAATGTAAAAATAATAAATGTATAAAACAAAAATAATCTTGTAGTTTCCCCTCAGTTGTTACACCTGACGGGATTGCTAAATGACTTTATCGCCAATTACTAACTTTTTCAAGAATTGAACAAATAAATCATTGTCGTTCAGTGATGGCACCATGTCAAGTTTTTCGCCGCCATGACTTTGGAATAATTCGTCGTAATCTATGCCGAGCTCGACAATTGTTTCGAGGCAATCTGTGGTGAAGGATGGCGCTACGATTAATCCGCGTTTTTTGCCTTGTTTGGCATATTCGATTATTACTTCGTCCGAAAATGGTTTCAGCCATTTATTTGTCAGACGCGACTGAAATGAGGTGATACTTTTTTCGGGTGCTATGCCGGTTTTCTTGAGTAGCAATCGCGTAGTTTCGAAGCAACAAGCTTTGTAGCAATATTGTCCATGCTCGGGGAATTCGTTTTGGCAATTGCAGCTACTTTCCAAGATTTCAGGGTGAACGCGGTTTATGTGGGATAGTGGCAATCCGTGATATGTGAAAATGACAAAATCATATTCGTTGACATTAAATTTTGAAATATTATCGGCAAAGCAATTTATGAATTCCGGATGGTCGTAAAATTGTGATATTACATTTATTTTTGGAATTACGTCACGATTGGCTAAGCTCTTGTAAATTAATTCAATTACCGTTCCTGTAGTCGAAGATGCATATTGAGGAAAAAGGGGAATAAAAATTACTTCGGAATATTTTTGAAATTTATTGGATTTAATTAATTTTTCGAGACTCGGATTTTGGTATCGCATTCCAATATGTACATCGTAGGTTTCTCCGAGTTCTTGGCGTAATTTATCAGCTAAGTTTTCGGTCAGATAAAGCAGTGGCGAACCTTTTTCATCCCACACTTTTTTATATAATTTTGATGATTTTGGAGAACGAAACGGAACAATTATAAAATTAACTAACAATTTCCTCGAAAGCCATGGTAAATCTATTACTCTGCCGTCGCCCAAAAATTCGTGCAAATATTTCGCAACGTCGGAAACCTTTGTCGAATCGGGCGTGCCCACATTTACCAAAACTACTGCTTTTTTGCTCATTATTTTATCTCATTAATTAATTTATCTGCAATTTGCCTGCCTTGGGCTATTCTGTCCGCCATCCCAATTCCGTTTCTGATATTTCCTGCCAAAATTATTCCTTTAAATTCTTTTTCTATTCGAGCGATTTGTTCAAATCTTAGTTGTGATGAAACTTCGTATTGCGGAATTGCTCTTTCGTAACGATAAATTTTAAGCAAATCCGGTTCCGATTTGCTGTGTCCAAGCATCGCCGCTATTTCGGATTTGACGATTTGTATTATTTCGCTGTCGGACATTTCGATTATATCGGGGCGTCGCTCGCCTCCCATAAAAGCAGATATTAGCGCTCCACCTTGCGGGGCGCGGTCATTGAAAAGTGACGAAATAAATAACAATCCCAAAATATCACGTTTTTCGATCGAGGGCACTAATCCGCCAAATGCTTTTAATTCAATTCCGTGCCAATTTTTATATCCGGCGATAAGCTGTACAACTTTGGTATATTTAAGGTTTGCGATAGCGGAAATATCTATTTCAGGATGATTATGGAATATATTTATTAGCGATGCTGCTCCTGTTGTGGTGACTACATTATCGGCTAATATTTCATTTGGTTCGCCATTAATATCATAATTAATTTTATATGGCTGATTTTTGGGAGTAATTTCTAAATTATTGATATTTAATAATATATTATTCCCGATTTTATTTTCAAGTGCATCAATAAGTTTTTGCATACCCAATTCCATGGAGAAAATCTCCCGTGAGACTTTTTGTGTATCAGGGTTTTTGGGTTCAAATTTCTTTTTTATTGCACCGCGAATAAAGCTGCCATAATTATGCTCCAAATTGTACAATTTCGGAAGTGCATGGCGAGTAACAAGTTTATAAGGATTACCGGCGTAAATACCGGAAATAAATGGATCAACAGCATAATCCAAAAAACTTTTTCCAAGTCTTCGGAGCACTAAGTCTGCTACGGTTTCATCAGGGTTTTTACCTTTTGGCAAAAATGGCTCGGTGAGAAGTTTTAATTTATCTCCCAAACTGAACAATTCCGTTTTGATTCCCGCCGGAATCGTAGTTGGCAAAGAATGCCATTTGCCCTTTTTCCAAATCCATCTATCGTTTGAATTCGGGTTCGCAATTTCGAGATTGCAATCTTTCTTTAGCTCGTCGAATAATTCCACAGCCTCGATTGAAGAAATTATACCTGAGTTAGGACCTGTCTCGAATACGAATCCGTTTTCGGCAATTGTTTGGATTACACCACCTACTCGTTTATTCGATTCCAAAAGTAGAAAACGGACTCCGGCTTTTTTGAGATAGTATGCCAAAGTCAAGCCTGTCAAGCCGCCTCCGATTACTACAACATCATATTTCTGACTTGTGTCCATATCAAACAGATCTCGAATATTTCCCATGACTTGATACGAAAAATGGGTCTAATACTGCTGCCACATTACGAATAAAAATGACACCTAAGTCTGTAACTTCGATTATGCCGTCGTGGATACGAATGATACCGTCTTCTGTGAAATGTGTAAATTTGTCATAATCGAAATTAATTAAGGTTTTAATATCATCGGGGCTGATACTCAAATTCATGGCAATTTTGTCGAAATCTAATCTTTTGTTGCACATGAAATAGTTGATGACTTCTCGAATTACGATTTCGTTAGCACTCAAATTATAGCCTTTGATAACCGCAAATTCACCTGCTTGGATGCTTTCGATATATTCCTTCGTCGTTTTTATATTTTGGATATATGACTTCTCTAATTGCGAAATTCCTGATACTCCGAAGGCGTAAACTTGACCGGTAGTGCGTCGGGTACAATATCCCTGAAAATTGCGGTGCAAATCATGATTAACGCCGGCTTCGTATAATTCATCGCTTTCGAGCACAAAATGGTCTAATCCGATTTGCTTATATCCGGATAATGATAGTTCTCTGGATGCTTTCACAAACATTTCCATTTTTTCAATCGGGTCAGGAAGTCCAATTTTTTCGAGATAGTTTTGGCTTTTATTTACCCAAGGCACATGTGCATATGAAAATGTGACTAATCTTTCGGGGCGAAGTTCGGCAGCTTGTTTGATTGTTTCGACAAATCCTTCGACTGTTTGTCCGGGCAATCCGTATATGAAATCGAGATTGACCCCAATGTTGGGATTTGATGCTTTCAAATAACTGAATAATTCGTCAAGCGGGAGTTTTGATGGTTCGCGATTAGAATATTCTAATACTTTTTCGTCGAAATCCTGAATTCCAAAGCTGAATCTGTTGAATCCGGCTTGAATTAAAATATCGAGATATTCATAATCAATATATGCAGGATTGCATTCGATGGCTATTTCGGCATTTTCGATGAAATCAAATTTGTCTCTTAGTTTGTCAACTATTTGTACCAAATATTCTGCTTCGATTGCATTTGGAGTGCCACCACCAAAATGAATTTGAGAAATTTTCCGATTCGAATCCAGATGTTTTGATGTCATCTCAATTTCAGAAATTATGGAATCAATGTAATCGCAAATTGAATCCTTTTTCTTGAGCAAAATCGCATTGCAACCGCAAAAGTGGCACATCTTCCGGCAAAATGGAATGTGCACATATACCGATATATTCTTCGGTTGCCAATTGTTTGATTCTTTCAGTACTGAGATATAATCAATACGGGTGAAGTTATCTGTAAACTTAGTCGCCGGCGGATAAGATGTATATCTCGGAACCGGGTCACTGTATTTATCATAAAGTTGTTGCATCTTTTTCAATTTCTTTTAAGTGATTTCTGAATAACAATATTACTACAAATGTAAGCATTACAAGGCCGATTTCGATATAAAACAAAGTCCTGTATCCGTAAATATCTGCAAGCCGTCCGCTTTGGGTAGCTATGATAAGGCTGCTCAGATGTGTAATTACAATTTGAATAGTAAAGTCTGTGCCTTCTTTGCCCGGGCGAACTCTATCCATAGACGAAGTATAGATTAATACTGTGGATACTCCATATGCCATCCATAGTACTACGATTCCAAAATAGATGAAATAGCTGTGAACGGGTTGGAAAGTGATACAAACGAAAAATAGACTGATGAACATGCTTATTGACAAAAACATCAGATAAACTTTCAGTCTGTTTACTCGTTTGATTATCCATCCTGCTCCCACCGCTGAAATAGCCGCTACCGAAGTACCGACAATTCCTACCGAAATGCCGATTTCTTTAGCATTGAAACCCATGTCAACCAAATATGGTTTGAGCATCGCTAAAATACCTATGATTCCTGAGTAGTAAAGCATCAAAACCAATATATGACCCAAAATTCGCTTTTGCTTGAAGAAGGTAGGAATATCTTTTAGTGACGCTGTTGACCTTTCGGATTTTACTATTTGTCCATTTTTCTTGAAAAAGAACAACGGCACTAATGCAATTATAACGAAAATCGCCAATCCGAATAATAGTAGTTGCCAACCGTAGTAATGATAAATTATCAGCAGGAGTCCGCTACCCACTAAAGTGCCGACAAAGCTGCCTGCACTTTGCATACTATTGCCAAATCCTCGTTCCTCTTTTTTCAGCAGCAAAATTGCATACGCATCTGTAGCAATGTCCTGTGTTGCAGAAGCTACAAATGCGATAACAACGAAAATTATGATAAGGGTGAAATCATACTGCAAGCTCAGAAAACCGATTCCGAAAATTATTGCCGCATAGAGGAATTCGGAAATGAAAATCCAGCGCCTATAGTCAGCTGTTGTATTCGAGTATCTATCAATCGAAGGCGCCCACAAAAATTTTGCTATCCATGGCAGCTTAACTAATTGAATCAATGCAATTGATTCGAGTGAATAATTTTCTTGACGCATAATCACAGGGACTATCGTCGAGAAAAAGCTCATCGGAATTGCTTGAGCAATGTATAGTGAAAATAGAACTGAATATTTTTGGAAATTACTTTTTTCTATCATTAAAATTTAGCCGATAATTTGACTCCGAGCCTCTGAGGCTTACCGTGTTGGACAAAATTTCCTAATTGTGCTGCTTCGAAGTAAAATGCCCAATAATCTTGGTTGAGTATGTTTCTGAACCACAAATCAACATCTATAACATCGGTTATGAGTGAGATAGTTCCGTCCAATAATCCGTAAGTATCCTGAAATGTAGTGTTCGCTTCAGTCCAGTAGTGCTTGCCTGTTATTCTATACAAAGCGTTAAATCTTAATCCTTTGAAAAAACCCTCTCCCAATACGAAAGTTTTTGATGCGTGCAAAGACATTGTAAATTTAGGAACGTAGGGTATGTAATTGCCACTATAACTCCGAGCTGTGTCCACTATATATGAATCAAATCTTGCATCGGTATAGCCGAATGTCAGCGACGTCTCAAACCTATCAAACGGGGTTGCCCTCATGCTGAGTTCTACGCCTTTGCTTGTTGAACTGCCTGCATTTTTCAACATCGAACCTCTGCCACTTGGTACGGTTTGGTATATCTGTTGATTGGTCCAATCAATATAAAATAATGCAAAATCGGTGTATAAATTGCCGTCAAACAGATTTAGTTTAATGCCTGCTTCATAATTCAGACTGTGCTCCGGGTCGAAAGTCAAATCTTCGGGACGCTCAAACAAAGTATTAAATCCACCGGTTTTGTAACCCTTTGATATCGAAGTATAAACGTACGTATAATAATTGAATTCGTATTTAATCGAAAACTTTGGCATTAATTGGAAAGAAGTCAATTCCGGATATAATGTATCGGCTAATTGCTTTAATGTATTATTAGTATTAACTTTGGCTTTGTAAGTTAGTTCATCATACTCATAATCAGCCCTAATGCCTGCAGTAATAGATAATTTTTCCAACAAGACATCGTTAAGTGTTGATTGGTGGAACAATGCTCCACCAAGGATGTCATGATAATATTCACGATTGATACGCGAATTGGTGGAATATGTCATGACGTCAACAAAATTTTCTAAGCCTTGATAAAATCCGTATGCTCCGACAAGCCATTCATATGTTGACCGTCCTTTGGATTTGAGTATAATCTCTTGCGAAAACATTTTATGCTCTTGGTCTTGGATTACAAAGAACATTGATTTGTCGCTAAAATCTTGGTCAATAGCATTCTTATCATTCATGAATTGAACCGACGATGTGGAAATCAACTCGACTTTGCTCGAATTTAATTTGAAAATGAAAGCATTTGACAGTAAATTTCTGTCATATGTACTGCGTTCGTTGTAGTTGATATCAGCTATTACACCGCTTGTTTTGTCATACTTTGCATAAGGATATGCCCCTTGTTTGCTCGTCTCGAAACTTGTGATGTTTTCGAATACGAAGTAATCTGTCGGTTCATGAATCAATCTTAGTCTTGAGCCAATAGATTGAATGTCGTCCACTTTGCTGTCGTCGAATTTATTGACGAAGAAGCCATCTTCGCTCAGATAATTCATACTTAAAGAATAACCGAAAGTGCGACTTAATGCCCCGTAGTGATTTGCTCCGGCATTGAGTAAGCCATAGCTGCCGGCATTCAAGGATAATTCAGTTCCTTTTGTATTTAGAGGTGACTTTGTAAAGACATTTATAATACCACCCATCGTATTGCGACCGTACAAGGTTCCTTGTGGTCCACGTAATACTTCAATTCGCTCAATATCAAACAAGTCTAAGTCAAATGCAGCCTTTTCGAAAAAAGGAACATGGTCAACATTCAGCCCAACAGATGGCGAATTGATACGGCTCCCAATTCCGCGGATATATACCGGCGAAGTCAGCTTTGAGCCATATTCAGGCATGAAAAAATTAGGGGCTATCGAAGAGATGTCCTTCAAGCTTCTGATGCCATTATCGCTAATCATATTTGCCTCGATAAGTGTTATCGAGCTTGGCAGAAGTTGGATTGACATAGCATCCTTAGGTGCCATGATTGTTACGTCTTCGATTTTGTATCTTTTAATCTCTGTACTATCAATCTCCTTAGATGTTTGAGCTAATGAGAATGAATTTATAATAAGTAACAGTGACAAAATTGTTGTGATTTTGTGACCTGTATTCATATATTTCCTCTATAAAAATCATAAAAATTTATTAAAATTATTACATATAACACAAACGTAAAAATAAGCTATTTGCCTCAATTCTCCAAGTTGATTTTTGAATTGACAACTCAGAACTGTTGAAAATATAATACACTTATGAAATGGAAATCTGTAATTCATGATTAAGTCGAGGGTTTGAGCCCAATGTCTCCCATAACGACGTCTGACAAATTATATTGCCCGATAGCTATGTGTCGGCTGAACCAAACTTCTGTGCTTCGCAAAATGATAACATTTTCAAAATTTGATGAATTTTTAGTCCCGTCTTTGTTTTGTCTCGTCTTTGTTGCAACTAACTGAAAATAAGACTATTTTGCTCTTTCCCCAAAAACTATTACGTTTGTATAGCTTTTAAATATATTATTGAAATAAAATGAAACAATGGTACGAATTGCTTTTCGAGAACTACGGAAATCAATACGAAAAAGAAAACTTTACCCAAGGTACCTCAGGTGAATGTGATTTCATTGAGCAAGAGATGAATAGAACGAAAAATCTCAAAATTTTAGATGTCGGATGCGGTACCGGACGGCATTCCATCGAATTAACTCGGCGTGGGTACAATGTAACAGGGATTGATTTGTCGGAATCAATGCTCGAAAAAGCGCGCCTAAATGCTATGGAAGCAAATCTTGAGATTGATTTTATCAAATGTGATGCTCGTGAATTGCCTTTTGATGGCGAATTTGACATAGCAATCATGCTTTGCGAAGGTGGGTTTCCGCTGATGGAAACTGATGAGATGAATTTCGAAATATTGAAAAATGTTGCTAAATCATTAAATAGCCAGGGCAAATTTATTTTTACTACTTTGAATGGATTATTCCCACTTTTTCACTCGGTGCGTGATTTTTTGGCGTCGCAAAGTCTCGAAGGCAACGCTTCATACAGCAAAAATTCCTTCGATTTGATGACATTTCGCGACCATAATATCACCGAATTGATTGATGATGCGGGCAAAACAATGACTCTCGATTGCAACGAGCGCTATTACGTCCCGAGCGAGATTACGTGGTTACTCAAATCTTTGGGTTTCACGAAAATTGAAATATTTGGTGCAAAGCTGGGAGCTTACTCGAGAAATGACGAATTAAGCACTGAAGATTTCGAGATGTTGGTTGTGGCGGAGAAGTAGGGCGGATAGGCATAGTCTGATATTAAAAATATTCAACCCCTTTCGAGGTTGAGTATTTGCATTGTTTTTTTTCACCTGCTTCGCAGGTGCTTATTGATATTAAACCCTTTCAGGGTTGTGTAGATGCATTTCTTTTTTTCCACCTGCTTCGCAGGTGGTCATTGATATTAAACCCTTTCAGGGTTTTTAATCTTTTAGTGATTTTGCAGTTTTTTGAAAATCATCTTTTAGTTTGTCTTTGTTTTCGCTCAAAGTCCAACTCATAATTTTGTAGAAATGGGTTTTAGTTTCAACTACTGTGATTAGCATATAAAAGTCGATTTCATCAGTCCATTCCAATACGAGTTGTGCTGCGTTATTGCCGTTTGAATTGAATGTAGTTGTTTTGCTCGTTTTGCGATTTTGAGAATCAACCATATATTCACCTATGAATTGATCGAGAAAATCTGCTGCATCAACAAATTTGATTCCAAGGCTTTCTAGCTCGGATTTTTCATCTTCAATTACCATGGTATATGCCTCACGCTGAATATTTTGGTATTGCATCGAAGCAACATCATTCAAGGTGTAAGTTTTGGTCATATAGTCCGGTATATCGAGCGTGTAGCAATGTCCACCCTTTTGGGTGCTATACGATTGAGCCAAAATAGCTGATGGCAACAAGATGATACACAAAAGTAAAAATATATTTTTCAATGCGTTACTCCAATTCAAAAATTATAAAAATTACAATCACAAATATAAGAAAGCAATTCATCTTGTAAAATTAAATTTTAATAATTTATTATATAAATCATGAATCAAATTGTCGCAGCATCCATAATTCCCTTTTGCCAATTCTCAAAATTGGTCGTAAAGTGGCGAGTGCAATTTTGCCAATGTTGCGTTTGAGATATTCATATTCTGTGATCTTATCCTGCAATTCGGGGTCATGCGGAATAGGCAATGATTGTTCTTTGAGCATAAGATAGCTTTTAAATTGAATTGATAGCTCGAGATTTATGCGAATAAAACAAATAATATCAAATATTATAAATTGTGAAAATTTGCTCTTAATTTGTTCAATAAATTGTCCTAATGAAGTGTTCTTCAAATCACCCGAATTTAGCATTTCGAGGAATTTCAAATCTGAATCAAATTCAATTCCAATCCAGGACTTGATATAACGGTCACTTAGTTGGAATAGCGACGTAGCAACAATTGTAAAAATAATTATTACTAATGCTGCTTGTAGTTCAGGTTTTATCAAAAAAGAATTATAAATAATATGGATAGTAATTGCAGTAGTTAAAGCAATTAAGGAGGATAAGACAAGATTTTTCTTGCGAATATCATTCAGATATAATAATATTGTCGCTGCCAATCCTGTAGATGCTGCGTGCATTATTGCAGTTCCGAAGCCGCGAACCATTTGCTGCATAATTGTAGGTTCGGAAACCTTGATAAAATAAAAGTAAATATTCTCTGTAAATGCGAATCCACTGCCAATTATGAAGCCGTATATCATAGCATCAGTCAAAAATCCTGCTTGGTTACGGCGATACAAGATGAAGAAAATCGTAAATTTAAGTGTTTCTTCAATTATTGGTATTACATAATTAATATGATATTGTTCCGATAAATTTGATATAGCAGCTACAACAGAATTTATAGGATATGCTAGAACTGCAAGCACAGCGCTTATTAGAAATATTATTATCGCATCATTTGATTTTATTAATTTGAAACTATCTAAATAAATTAAAATAATGGTAAATAAAATTACAGGTAATATTGCAATTAGTATCAACATATTAAAATTTGAGCGAAATCATGAATTCATCATTCGGTTTTGAAAAACCGCTAAACGCTCGTGCATATCCGAATGATAGATATGTTTTGAGTAAATAGAATGTTGAAATTTCGAAATCCACTTGCGCACCTAAATTATAGAATTCATTCAGTGATTTAAGGTCTTTATCTGCAGTAGCGAGTGCCATTGCAAACAGCGAGACGCGTGCATAAGTGGCATAAAATGGCAGAAATCCGAATTTTCGGAATCGAATTGGTGTTAAATTAAGCTCAAAAGTCCCTTTCGCAAATGTATTTCCCGGTATTGAATTAATCTTAACTCCCGGAAAGCTCGTCTTATCGCGGTATCTGCTAACTTCATTATTATCGAGATAATTATTGCCAAATGCACCAAAATAAATATAATTAAATGGATTGTCATCACTTCCTAATGATTTACCTCCATGAACTCTCAACCATATTGATGAATTTCTCCATGGCATCAAAAAACCATATGATGCATTGGCAAATACTTTGAAAAAATTCAGTTGGTCCACATAATCATTGGTCATATCAAAATTCAAATCAAAACCAGCTTCATCTTCAATCGCACCCAAAGACTTTCTTAGTACATTATATTTGAGATTAAATGCTAAATGAAATAATTTATCAGTTTCGGTTGATATATTCTGATATTGCGGCAATGATTTGAGATTGAAAAATGCTCCACCGAGAATAGAATATTCAAATTGCTCGGGTTTTCGATTTTGAATTATATAATCACTATATTTAATTGTAATGAATTGTCCTTCGCGACTTCTTTTGGTTGGTCCGAATAAATCATAAAAATCAGTTTTATTATGTGCTACAGTTAATTCCCAGAACCAATAATTTAATTTAAGATATAAATGTAATCTTTCATTTTCGGGAATCAATTGATTATAAGAATATGAAATATTAAAATCCGTCATGCTTAAAAAAACTTTGTCAATTAACTTAGCCCGAAAACCAAATGAAGGAAAATCTTTGTAGCCTTCAACAATCGGTATTATTGATGCAAGGCGTTGACTTGTAAATGGTTCGTAAATACTTTCAGTAACGCCGATTGAATCCAAATTTATCTCGGAAATTGATGGTAAATTCCATTGTTTTAATTGTGGATTATTCTCCAGAACGTCCATACCCAAGAATTTTATCGAGTTTGCATTTGCATTGTAATTTTCTTTCATTATCACAGGGAGCATCCCATTAACTGTATAGCTATACGCAATTATTGAATCGTTGCCGATTGGTAGTGGTCGGAAATATCCGCGTTCGGTATTGCTTATAACTTCAATTTCCTTGCTTTCAACATTTATCTTAAAAATATTTGAAACACCTGTCAAATAGGAAGTGCCATACAAATATTTACCATCTTCGGAAAAAACGAAATTACTACCCGAATTTCCCTCAAATGCATAAATATCTTCAAAATTATTATTACCTTGAATTATATCTTTCAAAAGAAATAAAACTAATTTCTGAGTGCCGTCAGTTGAGGAATATGTCGCGGATAAATAATTACCGTCCTTTGAAATATCTAGGTCGAATAAATTATTCCCGAATGGTAATGTATAAAATTCTTCTATTTTTTCATAGGGTGGTAAAAGCCGAGATAAAATGCTTCTGCCATTATAAACCCTGATTCCCCAAATTGATTTGTCCGCTTTATTAAATGCAAAATCGCCAAATCTTTGAAAATCCAATGTTTTAATAATCTTTCCATTATCTCTCGAAATTAGCACTAAATCGCGATAATTATTATTATTTTCGGTCATAAAAATTGTTCGTGAATCTTCGTCGTATGTAATTGCAGTTACAAAATGCAGTCTTGGAGACATCACCGGTACGATTTTGCGAATATCGCCTGTTCCCAGATTTATTTCTGCCAAATGTGCTAATTCGCCCGGGTAATTTATTGCTAAAATTATTGAATTAGTATTTTTATCGTAAAATTGCCGAGATGCCGAGCCGAGTGGTATATCAATAATTTCTCGATGTGTAGTTATTTCATTATCGCGAACTCGATTTAAATTTTCATTTTGAAAGTTATTTTCAAAATCAATCCAATTTTTCCATTCTGAAATTAAATCATTGCCATAAATCTTTTTGAATTGTGTTGCAAAAAAACGACTACTCGAATCACTTCGGTTGTAAAAATCGAGTAGTTTATCAACACCATGCCTATTAGCAAGATAGTTGATAAATCGAGCTCCGTAAAGATAGGCATTCGAACCCACTTTAAAATCTATAGTTGTGCCCTCTGTTTCGAGCCCAACCGGCAAATAAAAATATGCACTATCCAATACCATTGTCCTGAACACCATCTCGTCATATCCGCTGAGAGCTCTTCCGTATCCACCATTCATGAAGGTTTCAGCAAAAATCGCCATACCTTCCAGATACCATCGTGGGCTGTACCATCGCGGTGTCGCCAAATAACTGTAAACCATCGAAAGAGGGTTGCTATTGTCATTTATCGGCTTGCCAAAGAAAACACTTCTAAAAAAAGAATCGCTTTTCCCTGGCTTGTCGCATACAACTATATGATTTAATTCATGCGTTGCGAGCCACTGCATTCGCTCATTTGCGGGCATAATTTCGTAGATATTATCGAAAGGATTAATACCCAAAGTTACAAAGTTATGAGGGAGCGTTATCGCACCACCGTTACCGTAATCGCTAAAATCGTGCACAAAAAAAAAATTATTTCCTTAGAATTATAATCAAACAGATTTTTATTCATTTCGTAAGCATTTACGAAAGCTTTGGCTGTATGTGGAATCAAGTATGAATAACCGCGACCGTAATAGATGAAATCAAAGTTCGCGACTTTAAAGCTATAAATGTCAATATTTTCACTGCCCTTGCAAATAGTTGGTTGCAAAGGAGTTATAATAAAAAAACAAACAATACAGTACAAAATCCGGCTACGCTTATTCATTTATCCTTAGATTTAATATTCAATTTATTCTTTATTTTTATTTCGGGACATAATTGCTTGTGTTTTTGGTGGCGATTAAAAGCTGATTATTCCTTGTGCACTCATATATACGATACCAATTTGAGAAGCATTATATACCCCAATACTAAATTGATTTGCAGCGGCTGTTCCAATCCCTTGATTCATAGCGGCTTCCCCAATTAGTTGGTTTGATGCTGCACCTATACCCTGATTGTTGATAGCCATCCCCAAAGTCGTACCGACAGCATTCTGTTGCGAATTCGCCGCTGATTGGGGTATTCCTATACCAACTACTTCTTGATTGAAAGCCCCACAGAATTCCGAATTAAACGAAAACATGAATGCATAATTACCAATATATTGATTGGTAGCGGATTGGGCACTTGATACTGAAAAAGATGATATAATATTATTTATTGCATTTACCGTATTCAAGCTTAGTCCGCTGTTTGAAATGCTCACAAAAGAAGTATAACCGGTATTTATCGCATTGATGATTTCTTGTGAATTCATGCCTTTGATATAATTAGGGTCATTCAGCACTTGCGATGCCGAATAGTACATTTTGCTCGAATCACCTGTGCTGACAGCGTAGATGAAATTATCAACTACTATTCTGTCTCGAAGCGCTTTCAGCCCGTCAAGCTCTTTTTTACGCAAATTATCATTTTGAATAGAATAGTCAATATTTGCAATAGTTGCCTCGAAAATTGAGTCACGAAGAAGGAATTGATTTGCAAAGTTGTAGAATTGTTTCAGTTGTGATTCTACGTCTTTGTTCATTTCCTTAGTCTCGCCTGAATAAAATCCTGCTAATGTAACAATTGTGTTTTGGATGGTTGTCGTATTATTTGTTATGAAATCTGAATAATCCCGTAATTCCGCAACTGAACTTGAAATTGTAGGTGATTGATTATATGTTTCAAGTACCGGAATCCACCATTCATTTATCATCCCTTTCAAATATAAAGCAAAGTCGCCGAATTCTACTAAATCGTAAATTGTTTTCTTCACCATGTTTGTATCGTTCAATAAATCACTTCGTAAGACGATGTTCTCGTCGCCAATTGTGCTTTCGCGGTATCTGTCAGCCTTGGTAAATGCTCCTGAAGCATCACTCTCGTCTACGGGGGACCAATATATTGAGAATATAAGTATGGTAACAGCTACAAGAACGCCCAAAATAACTAATACGTATTTCTTATTCATACTAACGTCCCAAAATATAGTAACAAACTTTTAATTTATATTTGCAAATATCAACTATGTAAAGTATAACATTTCAATCAAATAAAAAAGTGATTTTAATCAAGCAGAAAATCTGTAATGTGTGTGATAATAATCTTCGGGCGAATCCTATCAATCGGATGAATGACATTGGGCAAAACAGCCAATGAGGCGTTTTTAAGTCTGCGATAAACTGCAATGCTTTCTTCGAGACTTACCATCACATCTTTGTCGCCTACCATGATTTGAACCGAGCATTCAATATCTCCGTAATCTTCAATTCTGAGAGCCGGATTGTCTCCAAGTTCAAGCATCATTTTCGCTGTGGCGTTGACAACATTTTCCCAATTATGTTCGCCAAATTTATCTATCAAAGTTTGGACAAATGCAGGGATTTTGTTTTTCATTTTTTGAGGTTTTAACATTGACGCTTCCAAAGCAGAGCTATCGGGATTCCAATCGAACTTTGTGCCAAGAGTCATGATTTTGCCAATTCGTCCGGGACTGTTTCGCTCGTGGTGCAAAGCGACGTATCCGCCCATGCTGTACCCGAAAACGGCTATTTCATTGTATGTAATTCCAGCAAGGTTATTAGTAATATAGTTTCCCAGTTCGCCTGAATATTGCTCTATAGTAAATGGAAGAACGGGTTGAGTACCGTCGTGACCGGGAAAGTCAAATCTATGTATATGGAACTGCTTTTCAAGCTCGGAAGCAAGAGTGTCGAATTGCTTATGATTGCCCAAAGCACCGTGTAAAAGTATTAAATTTTTCATCTAAGTTTATAATTAGTTTATCAATTTAGCTTTAACTAAAATACGTAAAAGCTAAGATTTTTGCAATTATATTTTGATTAAAAATTTAAATAAAAAATTCACACAAACTTAGAATATCCGCTTTGCATTATGGTTGAAATTTAGCATAATAAACAAGATTGCTTTTATTAAACGATATTAACATAACAAGTGCAGGCAAAAAATTAAGAAAAATTAATTTGCGCAGAATTGTTTTTTGTTTTAATTTTACATATCATTTTCAAAACATTTTTTCGGGAGCTAATTATGCGCAATTTCCTACTAATTGTACTTTTGATTATCGTTTTCGGTAATATACATTTATCGGCGCAAGTGCCTAACCAAATCAGTTGGCAAGGTGTATTGACTGACTCTCAGGGTCAAGCTTTAGACGGCACATACAACCTAACGACTAAACTCTTTAACCAATCCGTTGGTGGCGATGCTCTTTGGATAGAACTGCATAATTCTAAGCAAATTGAAGATGGTCAGGTGAATCTAATTCTCGGGAGTATAGAAAATTTGAACTTGCAATTTAATCAACCATACTGGCTCGAAATAACTGTGGGCGCCGGGACACCCTTGAGCAGAATTCAGCTTACTTCCGTACCCTATTCCTTATATTCGGCAAATTCAAATCCTGTTATAATTAATGATTCATTAGTTTTGAAAGACTCCTTAGGTGTGACGCGAATGGTATTCAATCCAAACACAGGAACTTTCAGCATGATGGATAATGATACAGTTTGGTATAGTATGTCGGTAAATTCGCCTGTCAAAATAACTGAAAAAATTGCAAATGATAATACATTTGAAAGATATATTGACGGACCTGGACTGACTGTAACTCGGGTTGTAAGACCTGACGGTACAATAGAAAGTGAATCAATTTCAGAAACATCTTCAGATGGATTGACTCATGAATATTTATCTAAAATATATGATTCAGAAGGTAGATTGATATCTAGTACTTTTATTTTCATGTATTATGATGGAGTTGGTTTTAAGCTTAAGGAAGAAATTAATAAAACTTTCGACCCAGAATCCGAAGAAGTAATATCTGAAACATCAACAAATGAAAATGTGACTAAGGATGAACTAGTTAGCAAAACAGAGCGTTTGAATGGTGTTATCATAAGAACTATTGAAAATGCAGACGGAAAAATTGAAACGTTGACTTATAATCAAGTTGGTGCGGTACAAACTCATATGATTAGTTCAAATAATGAAAATAAAACTGAAATTATCAGCGGGACGCAAAGTACAATCGTAGAACAAACGCCGATAGGACTGTTTATTTCTAACCCGGAAAGTGATTACTCGTGTGGTTTTACTATGGGAGCATTTGGAGGTTCGTATCCATCACCAATTTGTAGCTTAAGTGTTTCAACTCCAAATGGAAATTGGACTCCGATATCTATTAATGACCAAGGTGGCACGTCAGGTTGTAGAATACATATCAATGAGTTTCTGACTGTCAACAAAACAGCAAATTTTCTGGCAAACACATCGTTTTCGAGCAATCTTACTTTATTTGCCAACCTAACAATGAGTTCTGTATCCGGTACGGCTACGCTAAAAAATACAACTTGTTCAGGATTAACTGTTAATGGACCTACAGCTTTAAATGGTGCAGCCACATGTCAAGGTCTTACTGCTACCCAGGATATTACAACTTCAGCAACAGTAAACTGTGATGATTTTGATGCATCCGGGAACGGTGAGTTTGGAGGTAATGTTCAAATAGCCGGGGATTTAGATGTTACAGGTCTAAAGAAATTCAAGATTGACCACCCCGATGACCCGCTTAACAAATCTCTGTCTCATGTTTGTATCGAATCAAACGAAGCATTAAACCAATATTCAGGAAATGTTGTGACTGACGCAAGCGGCTATGCTGTTGTGACTTTACCCGATTACGTCGAAAAAATTAACATTGATTTCCGCTTTCAATTGACTGTAATTGGCGATTTTGCTCAAGCAATTATCTCCAAAAAAATTCAGAATAATCAATTTGAAATCAGAACTGACAAAGCAAACATGGAAGTTAGTTGGCTGATTACTGCCAAACGCAACGATTCATACGCCAAGAACAATCCTTTCCAGGCAGTGAGTGAAAAGATCGGTGATGATAAAGGCAAATTACTTTATAACCCGAGTAAGTTTTCTAAGCTAGGAGAATAAAATGAAAACTCTATTTATTCTAATTGTATTATTTTCATCATTTTTGATGCTACATAGCCAAGATTATATAATTAAAAAGCATGTTTTCGGTTCAAGTGCACAAACGGCATCGAATGCGGAACATGTATTTAAAAGTACTGTCGGGCAATCAACTACCGGAAATGCTGAAAATGATGACATAAAGTTATTTTCAGGCTTCTGGAAATTAGAATCCCAAGCTATAAGTTTACAGTCCATCAATCTAATTGCAGGTTGGAACATGATTTCCACCTATCTAACACCGACTGATACATCAATCGAAATGATATTTGCTCAAATTGTGGACGATATCGTAATTGTCAAAAACAATATAGGTCAAATCTATTATCCGGAATTTAGTATTAACGATATTGGCAATTGGAGTATTTACGAAGGCTACCAAGTTTATACAAGCCAATCCAATACGCTGGAAATATCGGGACAAGTAATCTCGCCGCAAGATACGCCTATTAATTTAGGAATCGGCTGGAGTATTGTGCCGTATTTGCGTTCAGGACCGATGAATATCGAAGATGCTATGCAATCTTTGACTGATGATGAAGCACTCGTCATTGCTAAGAATAATCTGGGGCAAATATATTACCCGGCTTTCGGTATCAACGACATCGGGAATATGCTCGCGGGACAAGGCTATCAGATTTATTTGATTAAAACGGGAACTCTGACATACCCGTAATTAATAGCGATTGTGAGATATGTAATTACTTTTTACGGAAAAGCTTAGTTATTGTTGAACTGATTTCATCATAATCTTTTAAAGGAACTGACACTGAAGTTGAAAGGAAAGTATCTTCCGTCGAATCTATAAAGACAGATTGCTTCGGATAAATCACTATGAAACTATTTTTACTTGATAGCTCGTCGAGATATTCAGGTATTTTATTCATCTGGCTATTGTAAGAAATTCCGTTTTTACGGCTAAATACAATAATCAGATTATCATCAAATTTCAAATCTCCGGTAATAATAGGGAAATTTCTCCAATCATTCATAGTAATAAATTCAGATGAGATTGGATGCAATTTGTTTATATTTTGGATATATTTCAACGTAACATCATGAGCATAGAATACTAATTTGGCGCCTGTATTACGTGCGATGTTCCAAATTTTGATTAGCCAAAATGGGAAACCGATTTCCTTCTCGGCGTTTCTGGGTATTAGAATTAAATGCCGTTTAACGGTGTTCAATGGCTGAACAGAGTTGTAAATCAATGTTGTAGTATTGCAAGACTTTAGTATTTCTTCGGTTAATTCTCCTAAAAAGGAATTTGTCAATCCCTTGTGTTTATGCAATCCTATTATCAAATCTGAGATTTTATTTTCTTTGACAACGTTTGTGATTCCGTTTACAATATCGAGGTCATATCTGAGAATTGGTTTGAAAACACTATCAGTTGAAGATGCACATATAGCAGCTTTTTCTAAGATTTTCTTAGCTCTCCGTTCTGCATTCTCATCAGATAATGTATTGGAAATCACGTTCAAGCCATACAATGGTGTTAAACTTTTCTTGGATTTTATTGTTACGCTCAGATTGATTAACTCGTTAGCATTTTCAATATTGTTCATCGGAATCAATATGCTTTCATCTAATTTATTCAATTTTGTATCGTTTTCTGTCAATTCTTGCAATGCTAAATTCTGTGCACCCTTTTGAGTATATAGCGAAGCAATAGTCGAAGTTACTAATATCATCAAAATCGTACCATTAAGTACACTATCATTCAAGAGTCTTATTGGTTCTCCAAATGAATCGTAGCCCAAAATTATATTATACCCAACCAATACAGCCGCAAGCGTTGCCGAGGCTTTAGTATTACTAAGTCCAAAAATCAATCGGCGTTCATTAAGATTATACTTGAATGTCTTTTGTGCAAGCCACGAAGCTATATACTTGCCAGTTGTAGCAATTATTGTCATAGTTAGAGCAACAAAAATCGTATCGAAATCTTTGATAAAAGCTCTGAAATCCACCAACATCCCGACTCCGATTAAAAAGAAGGGAATAAACAGAGCATTGCCGGCGAATTCAATCCTATTCATCAATGCTGAGGTTTGTGGAATCAAGCGATTAAGTGCCAAACCGGCTAAAAAGGCTCCAATTATTGCTTCAACTCCTGCTACTTCGGCTAAGAATGCTGCTAAAAATACTAAACCGAGCACAAAAATATATTGCGATATATTATCAGTATAGTTTTTGAAAAACCATCTTCCAATTATAGGAAATCCTATCATTACTATCAAAGCAAAAAACAATATAGACACAGGTAGTTGAATCCAAAAGTTTTCATCTAAAGTTCCGGTAGTCATATTAACAATTACTGCTAGCACTAATAGGGATAATGTGTCTGTGATTATCGTTCCGCCAATTGTGACTATAACCGCTCGATTTTTAGTAACACCAAATTGACCGAGAATGGGATAAGTCAATATAGTGTGCGAAGCGAACATACTCGCTAATAGGACAGATGTAGGTAAAGAAAAGTTGAGAATATAGTACCCTGTCACAGTCCCCAAAATCATAGGTATCAGAAACGTATAAAGCCCGAATATTATACTTTTGTTACTGTTTCGTTTGAAATCTCCCATATCAATTTCCAAACAAGCAAGAAACATTATGTAGAGCAATCCTACCGTCCCAAACAAAGTTATACTGCTATCACGGAGCATTAGATTTAGACCATTGGGACCAATAATTGCACCGGCGATAATGAGACCGATTAGGTGTGGAATTTTTAGCTTGTTGAAAAGTATGGGCGCGAAGAGAATGATGAACAATATCAACGCAAATAATAAAACCGGATTACTCAACGGCAAACTTAATTCTAAAAGCTTTTGGGGCATATTATATAATGTTTATTACTGTTGTCAAAATTAGCCCCTATTTTTTGAATTTTATTTCAATATTTTATATTAATTTTTTCATAATTTCATTTGACAAAGTTAATCATAAAATTTTTCTTTTCAAAATCCGAAATTATGTTTATTTTTACATAATGGGATATAATGAAAAAAATACTGCTGTTGTGCTTTTGAGTGGAGGAATGGATTCAGCTGTTTGTGCGGCATTAGCTGTTTACGAAGGTTATCAACCGGCTGTTTTGCATTTGAATTACGGACAACGTACTCAAAAGCGAGAGCTCAAAGCATTTCATGAAGTTGCTGACCACTTTGAAATCAACAAACGAATGATTGTAGATGTTTCGTACTTGTCGCAAATTGGCGGTTCGAGCTTGACAGATGCATCAATTGAAATCGAAAAAGCAAAATTTGACAAAAACCATATTCCAAATACCTACGTGCCGTTTCGCAATGGAAATATTATAGCGATTGCAGTGAGTTGGGCAGAAGTAATTGGCGCCAGAGCGATTATCATTGGTGCAATGGAACAAGATTCCAGCGGCTATCCGGATTGTCGCTCGACCTTCTTCGATGCGATTAATTTGGCGATAAAATTGGGCACTAAGCCCGAAACCGAAATCCGTGTGCTCACCCCGATTATTGATATGACAAAATCTGAAATAATCAAACGAGGAACTGAGTTGGGCGTACCTTTCGAGAAAACTTGGAGTTGTTACAAAAATTCTGATTTGGCTTGTGGTGTATGCGAATCTTGTGCTTTACGTCTGAAAGGATTTGCAGGAGCAGGTTATCGCGACCCAATCAAATACGAGCCAAAGAGCTAATTAAAAGGCGTACCGAATCCCGAATCCACCACCGATACCAATAAATGATGTTCCGCTTGGATTGCGGTCTATAAACTTAGTATCGTCCGACACTTCGGAAGTCTGATAATGCAATCCAAGTTCAAGATGCAAAACAAGTCTATCCATTACTTTGTGCTCTAATCCACCGATTAGACCAAAATTGTAGATTCGGTTCATATCCTTGTTGATGACTTTAGTAATAACGTCATTTTCGCGAATGATTTTGAAAGTCCTATCTTCAATATACCAAAATGATACAGCAGGTGCTACGTAGTATCGAGTATTTTCGGTTTTGTGCAAATTAAACTGATACTGAATTCCCAAACTTGCGTAAAAATCCAAGTCGTCGGGTGGAGCGTCTGATTGATAAAACGTAAAAAATGTGAATGCCAAAGCATTGTGTGGGGAAGTTTCGACTTGGTAATTCAAGCCAATGCCGGAAATTGTTGAGAGTGCGATGCCGAATTGGTGCTTTGGATATGACCGCTTTTGACTCATCGAATCATAAGTCGAAAAAATCATCAATATAATTATGGCTAACAGAAACTTTCTAAGCATCGAATTCACTACGTTAAAAACTATTGTCACGAAAATAGAGGCTAAATATTGATATGGCATATTTTTATAATTCACTTATCCTTAACTCTTTTTAATGCAATTTTGCTTATTTTCGAGTTGAAAATAAATTAAATTTGCGAATTGAGGTTTGAATGAATAAAACGTTGATACTAATTGCTATAATTCTTATGATTTCTTGTGCCGAACTGTTGAGCCAAACAGGCGGAGTGAAAGGTGTACTCAAGTCTGCCGAAGACGACAGCCCAATTATCGGCGCTTCCGTTATGGTGCAGGGCACTACAATGGGCACTCGAACCAATACTGTTGGCGAGTACAATTTAGAGGGAATTCCCCAAGGCAATCATCAAATTCTTTACAGGTCAATCGGCTATAAAGAGACAATAATTGATGTTGTTGTTAAGGCTCAGTCCATGGCTTTAGTAAATGTAAAGCTTGAACCCGCTGAAATAATGAGCGAAACTGTGCAAGTGATTGCATCCAGAGCCGAATTTCGCGAAACTCCGGTGGCATTTTCGAATGTTTCGAAGCAAGATTTGGAGTTAAACCCGGGAACGATGGAAATTCCGATGATTTTGAACGAAACACCAAGCCTTTATTCATCGGAAGGTGGCGGCGGTTATGGCGATTCTCGAATGAATTTGCGTGGATTCAAGCAAAACAACGTTGCCGTAATGGTAAACGGTGTTCCGGTAAATGATATGGAAAACGGTTGGGTATATTGGAGCAATTGGAACGCACTCCGTGATGCAAGTGCTTCTATTCAAGTACAACGCGGACTTGGTGCAAGCAGGATAGCTAATCCTTCAGTCGGCGGTACTGTCAATATCATTTCAGATGCTGCGGACAACAGACGTGGTGTAAAATTAAAGCAAGAATACGGCAGCTCCCAATTTCTTAAATCAACAATTGTTGCAAATTCCGGCAAAGTGGGCGATTTTGCAGTTACTTTTATGGGCTCGCGTACTACCGGAGACGGAGTTATAGACAAAACCTGGATTGATGATTGGTCTTACTACCTTGCTATGAGTTTCGATGTGAATAAAAATCATAAATTGGACTTCTATTTGGTCGGTACACCGCAACAACACGGGCAACGTTCATACAAACAAGGAATGGCAGTTTATGACAAAGAATTTGCACTGAAAAACGGCATGAATGAGGAGTTTGTGATTATCGAAAATGAACGTGGAATCACTTATAACGAAAATTGGGGAAAGATTGCAAATCCGGGCAAAGAATATTATAACGGCGAAATTCATGATGCAAGATTCGAAGATATGCTCATGACTCGTCAGAATTATTATCATAAGCCGCAGATGAACTTGAATTGGCTTTGGACACCAAATGAATCTTTCAGCTTAACAAATGTGTTCTATGTTTCATTAGGCTCGGGTGGTGGTGTCGGCAATCAAAGAGTCGGGGGCACAAGTTTCCCGCTTGACTCGAATCGCCAAACGGATTTGCAAGGAGTTTACGAATTCAATTCAGGCGATAGCCGTATAGACCCGAATTACGACCCAACACGCAAGAAATCTAATTACATTCTGACAAACAGCGTAAACGAACATTTTTGGGTAGGATACCTTGGGACTGCGGATTTTACTATTTCGGAAAACAGCAAATTCCAAGGAGGGATTGATTTCAGATACTACGAAGGCTATCACTGGCGCGAAATTCGGAATTTATTAGGTGGTGATTATTACATTGATATGGCTGATTCCACAGTTGATTACAAATCCAATCCGCAAGCTGCTGTCAAAGGTCTGGGCGATAAGATTGGCTATCACAACGACGGAATTGTCCGCCAAGCCGGAGCATTTTTGCAATATGAATATAAAAAACGTAATCTGACAACATATGCTAACGTAACAACTTCGCTTAACAGCCAAAAAAGATTTGATTATTTCCGTCGGTCGGATATGCCGGGCTCTAATGAAAGTGATTGGCAGAACTTTTTGGGATTCACAGTAAAAACAGGTGCAAATTACAATCTGAGCAAGATTTTCAATATTTACGGCAATGTTGGCTATTATAGTTTGCCCCCACTTATAGATGCTATTTTCAGACTCAATAATACTGTTTACAATACTGTCGGCAATGAAGAAGTTATGGGCTTTGAATTAGGTGTAGGTTCTTGGACACGAGAATTAAAAACAAATTTGAATCTCTACTATACAATTTGGAATAATCAGACTTTGCGCTACAGACGCTTTGACGAAAATGATAATGAGTTCAATTTCACTCTTCCCGGGCTTGATGCTTTGCATATGGGAGCCGAATTTGATATGGAATGGCGACCAATTAGAGATTTGAGATTGCGTGGGATGGTTTCGATTGGAAATTGGACTTGGACAAGCGATATAATTGGGGAATATTCTCCTGAGGAATCGCCGACTACGATTTTCCCTGTTGAAGCATATTTGGACGGAATTAAGGTTGGAGACGCTGCACAAACTTCGTTCTCCTTTTCAGCGACTTATTATCCAATCCGCCGTAGTTCTATAAGCTTGAGTTATCGCCATTTTTCAAACTATTTTGCAGATTTTGACCCAGAATTCAGAACTGCTGCACAAAAGGGGATTCAACCTTGGGAGCTGCCATCTTACGGAATATTTAACTTGTTTATGCGGTACACAATTCCGATGCGCTCTATTGTTGGTGTCAGTTTGATGGCTAACGTGTTGAATATGCTCGACACTAAATACATTGCCGATGCAGAAGATGCCAGAATCAATTCCGGTGGCGACCCTGCAGATAGAGCAAGAGTGTATTTCGGGCGTCCTCGAACATTTGTTATAGGTCTCGAACTCGAATTCAGATAGTCAGATTCTATCGTTTTCGGCTTAAACTTATCGGCATAAGCCCTGAGCTATAACTGAGCATTTGCCAAATATAGGCAAAGGCATCCGTCATGTCGTCATGGGTTGAATTTGGGAATGCAGTCAATTCATGCTCGAAATCGCTCAACCATGCCGCATTGGATTTGAAGAATACTTTGCCCGATTCGACAAGTGCCGACATCGGTATTGCTCGGCTGAATTTGTCCTTGTCGGGTCTCAATTCCTTTACGGGCAAGCCCATTTCGCGGGCATTTTGAATCAATGCCGTTTGATATTGCACAGACTCAATCCCAATCAAAGTCAGATTATGTGATTGATATATATTTTTGATTAAATCAATATGCTTATTGGGTGCTATTCGCTCTGCAATCACATCAACAATAAAAATGTCTCGCTCGGGCGAAACGGCAAATATGATTACAGCCGTAAAATCCGAGCGTTCGTTTGTGCTAATTGCTAAATCTAATGTTGCATATTTAGTGCAATTTGTCTTGATGACCCTTTCCAAAGTATTATTTTTGATGAAGAAATTCGCGTCATCGGTGAAGTAATTGAATTTTGTGCGCTTGAAAATTCCGTCGCCCATCGGAGTTGGGTTTTGCATATAAAGCGACGAGAACCAATAAGCTCCGATTGATTCTTTGATTTTCAGCAATTGTTCTTTCGAGAATCGCTCTTCCCACAGTGCATCACCAATTTCCCTGCCAATAGCATCCTTTTCTTGAGCTATCGCCGGTAACGAAATCAATTTCCATTCATCAGGATTATTCATCAGCAATCGTCCTGTCAAATCGTCCTCGTGCCACCTTGTCATCACAAGTATGATGCAGCCCGCGGGTTCAATCCTTGTGAAAACCGTAGAGCGAAACCAATCCCAGAGCAAATCTCGTTGGTGTTTGCTGTTGGCTTCGGCATCATTTTTAATCGGGTCGTCAATTATTAGCAAATCGGCTCCGCGTCCTGTGAGTGCACCGCCTGCACCAACGCAAATCATTCCACCGTGAGAGTCTTTCAATCTGAAAATATTTGCCGCAAACGATGATTTATCGGTTGATATGCCAAATCTTTCGCCATAATTATCAACCAAATCTCTCACTTTTCTGCCCCAACTTGTAGCGAATTGAGATTCATAGGTGGTGAGTATTACCGTTTTATCGGGATGATTGACCAAAAACCAAAAGGGCAAATATTTGGAGATTAACTCCGATTTGCCATGTCTCGGCGGCATATTCACAATCATTTTGCCATTTCCTGCGGCAATCATCTTTGCTAATTCGGCATTCAAGAATTGAATATGCTTCGGCAAATCGAAATTGGGCTCGAGATTGTATGCCAACCATGCCGGACTAAGTTTGGGGTCGAATATTTTTGTGTAATCTATCATTAAAAGCACAAAAATCCGACGATAACAGCCCAAATACAAATCATTGATTTTAAATTCATTGCTAATAATTGTACTTCTCGATTCAGAATAATTTAGAATTTTGCCGTAAATTACGTATTTTTAAATTTGAATATTTCATTACTTGAATTTTATATATTCGTTATTGAATTTGAATTTATGAGCTTATAATGCAAGATAATAAAGATAGTAAGATAAAAGTTGAGGCGATTATAGATAATTTGGCTGATTCGTTGGCGGAAAGCGTGTTTCACGCTACTCGGATATTGTCCAAAATTGTCGAAACAACCGAAAGATACTACGACGGCATTCACTCTCGATTTGTAGCCACTGCACAACTTCATGACAATGGCAAAATTGGTATGCCCGATACTTCGTTGTTCCAGTATCAAAACGAGATGAGTGACAAGGAATTAAACCAACATAATGTTTTATCACTTGAAATCAAAAGTTAATAATAATGCTTGAAGCTGCTAAAATAAATTCTATTGCCGATATACCAAATATAATACTTGTTTTTGGCGATGAAGAAATGCTGATTGAGGAATTCCGCAATAAATTACTTAATATATTAGTAGATGATGAAAATAAGAAATTCAATACTGATATTTTTGATGCTTCAAATACCGAATTGATGAAAATTATCGAAATTGCACGCGCTTACCCGATGATGAGCGATTATCGAGTAATTGTTGTCAAAAATTTCGAGAAATTATTTTCGGGCAGAGCTTCTAAAAAAATCGAAGAAAATTCCCCAATAAATAAATTAATTGATAATCCGCCACCCACGACTTATCTTATAATGGAAGCCAAAATTGATTCGGCAAGCGGTATTTCCAAAGGCTCAAAAAATGGAGTGCTTTCGGCTGCAGGGCAAAAAAAACTATCATCAGTCAAATTCCCTTTCAAAAGATTCATCAACGAAACAGCTTGGATTGAATTTCCGCGAATTTACGAAAGTGCATATCCGAGATGGATTATTGAAAGAGTGAAATTGCACGGAAAAACTATCAACGAGAAGGGCGCCGAACTGATTGCTGCCCGTGCTAAACGTAATTTGCGCGATATTAATTCGGAAATTGACAAATTAATGATTTATGCCAATGGAAAAACTAATATCTCGCTCGAAGACGTCTTGTTCGTAACGGGCTACAATCATGACTATAATGTGTTTGAATTGCAAAACCAAATCGGCAGAAAAAATATTGGGAAATCAATCGAAATATTGACCAGATTGCTCGCTGATGACCCTCAAGAAATGCTGATTTTGAGCATCTTGACAAGATATTTTGTGATACTGTTCAAGTATTCCGAACTCAAAACTAAGGGCATGAACGAATACAGCTTGGCAAGTGCATTGGGCGTATATCCCGGGCAATTAGGAGATTATTCAGTTGCCGCCGAAAAATACTCGCTGAATGAAATTACAAATGCACTTCAAGTGCTGTGCGATACTGACGAAATGCTCAAATCCGGCAAGGGCGAGAGCATCACAACAATGATTATGATGATTGATTCGATTATCAATGCAAATAACAAAAGCGAAGCAGGTGTGCGATGAAAAAAACTGAAATATTAGTGCTCGGTTCGGGATTAGCCGGATGTATTGCGGCTTTGGCAGCGGCTGATTACGGGCGCGAAGTGACAATTGTCACCAAAGAAGACGATTTGTTGAGCGGAAATACGCCTTGGGCTCAAGGTGGAATAATCTACAAAGGCGTTCGCGACACGCCCAAAAAGCTTAAAGCCGACATCATGGCTGCGGGCGACGGGCATTGTTGGGAAACTGCAGTCAATCAATTATGCGAGTTGGGTCCCAAATTAATCGAAAAATATCTATTCGACCGTTTGAATGTTGATTTCGACCACGATAAAGAAGGCAAACTCCATCTTACTGCCGAAGGAGCGCATTCGGAGCCACGTATTATTCATTCCAAAGATAGTACCGGACATTCGATTCACGAAGCTGTTATTCGCGAAGTTAAAAAAAATCCGCATATTAAAATACTGACAAATCAGACTGTTGTTGATTTGCTGACCTTGTCGCATCATTCGACAAATACATTGGATATTTACAAAAAGCCTGCGTGTTTCGGGGCTTACGTTATTGATAACACTTCTTCAAAATTATATTCCATTTATGCCAACGAGACTATTCTTGCTCTCGGTGGTCTTGGGCAGATTTATTTGCATACAACAAATCCGGCAGAAACCACAGGCGACGGCATTGGAGTGGCATGGCGCGCAGGTGCTCGGTGCTTCAATTTGCAATTTATTCAGTTCCACCCGACAACTTTTTACAATCAGCGTGACAGATTCCTAATCTCCGAAGCTGTTCGTGGAGAAGGTGGCGTTTTGATTGACAAATCCGGCAAAGATTTCATGAAAGATTATCACGAAATGGGCTCGCTGGCGCCGCGTGATATCGTTGCCCGTGCCATTCACCAAACTATGCTCGAAACGCATCATCCCTGCGTTTATTTAGATATTAGTTCCAAAGATTCGGCTTGGGTGAAGGACAGATTTCCGTCAATTTACAAGCATTGCCTCACCGGTGGTGTAGATATGACAAGTGAGCCTATTCCTGTCGTTCCGGCAGCACACTACCTTTGTGGCGGTGTTGGAGTCAGCCTCAAAGGCAAAACATCTCTCCAACGGCTGTACGCAGTGGGCGAAGTGTCTTGCACAGGCGTTCACGGTGCGAACAGACTTGCCTCTACATCATTGCTCGAGTGCGTTGTTTGGGGGCATATTGCGGGTTCGCAAGCGGCATTGAATAGCGAGGACAATGATTATTTCCCCGATATTTACGATTGGAAAGAAGAAACTGAATTCATTGACCCTGCCTTGATTTCCCAAGATTGGCTCACGATTAAAAATACAATGTGGAACTACGTTGGATTGGTACGCACAAGGCAAAGATTGCTCCGTGCAACTACAATTTTGCGACATTTGCAAACCGAAATCGAGCAATTTTACCAAAAAGCGCGTATGACCAAAAAAATCATCGAATTGCGTAATGGTGTCCAAACTGCTATTGCCGTAACATCTGCCACTTTGGAAACCAGAGTTAGCAAAGGCACGCATTATATCACCGATTAAAATATTTTTTGCTCTCGACACTCAATATTCTTTATGATTGAAATTCATAACATATCGAAAAGCTTCGGACCAAAAGTTGTCCTCCAGGGAGTCAATTTGACTATTCCCGAGGGCGATTCTATTTGCATTATCGGCAAATCCGGCTCCGGCAAAAGCGTATTGCTCAAGCATATCGTCGGTTTGCTATCGTCGAACGAAGGCTACGTCAAGGTGGATGGCGAGCGTATGGACCAACTCACAAAATGGCAGCTTTTCATTCTCCGCCGCACAATGGGATTCGTATTCCAAGGCGCGGCATTATTCGACTCGCTGACTGTTTTCGAGAATGTGATTCTGGGGCTTTACGAACATGGCGAGCGCGACATTGAAACCCTTGAAAACGAGGCTAAGAGAGTGCTATCGGCAGTTCAGCTATTGCCTGAGCTAAACAGCATCGGCGATTATGAATTTTCGCGTGAATGGAATATTTTGAAAAATATCAAGCCCTCCGATTTATCGGGTGGTATGAAAAAGCGTGTTGGTGTGGCTCGTGCACTTGTCGGCAATCCCAAATATATTTTCTACGACGAGCCGACCACAGGGCTTGACCCCGTGACTTCCGAACAGATTGACTTGCTGATAGCAGATTTGACCAACAAATTGAATGTGACTTCAGTTGTCATCACTCACGATATGTTTTCGGTGTTTAAAATTGCGAAATCGGTAGCAATGCTACACGATGGAAAAGTCAGATTTTCAGGTACGGCAGAAGAATTACAAAAATCGGAAGACCCCGTAGTAATCGAATTTATCAGTAGGTTTATGTAAAATGGCAAATATAGAAGCAGTTAGAGAGCGAAAGCAAAGGCTCATCACATCCAATCGCAAAGCAAGGTTCGAGTACGAAGTGGTCAGTACGCTCGAATGTGGAATAGTCTTGACCGGCACGGAAGTTAAATCATTGCGTACCGGGCGATGCAGTTTGCAGGATTCGTACGCCGCTGTCGAAGTAAACGAATTGATTATTTACAACATGCACATCAACGAATATGAGCACGGCAATCGCCAAAATCACATACCCAAGCGTGACCGTAAGTTGCTTGTTCATGAGCGAGAATTGAATAAATTGCGGAATGCCGTCAACGAGAAAAGCATGACACTTGTGCCGCTTTCAATTTACTTTTCCGGGCATCTTGTCAAAGTGGAGCTTGCATTAGTGCGGGCAAAACGCAAATATGACAAACGCGAAACCACGAAAAAGCGCGAAACAGAACGCGAAATCAGGCGCAGTTTTAAGAGATGAGAAGGCTCTAAAATCAGATTTTAAAAAAAAATAGCATCAAAATGTAACAAAACGCATTTTGATTTGTTACTTACATATAGAGATGTGAATTTTTTGAAATTTTATTTTTGAAATTTTGAGGAGTCTTTATGAATATATCTAATAAATTCGCCAGTGTACCGAGTACAACTTTAAGCAACCGCTTACTTCGGAGGCTTGAGATGGTAAGGATTGCCCTTCCAATTGTCCTCTTGTTTACATTTTGGGTGAGCTTCTCAGGTATTGCAAACAGCCAAACATACAACCCAACTGATGGCAATGTTATTGTATCATTTGATTTGCCTGAGAAAGGTATTTATACATTATCAGTTTATGATAATCTTGGAATAGAAATATTCAAACAAGAAATCAATGCTGGAGCAAATTTGAATATAGAATTTGAATTGAAATCTAATGCATATCCTGCAGGTATGTATAATGTTTTGATTTCGGGTTTTAGTGGCGAAATAATAAATGGTAAATTTATTAAAATAAAATAGAAATTATTTATTAATATCTCCTGCTCATATTTTTAACATTATGGGCAGGAGTTTTAAAAAGGAACATAATAGTGAAAACTTTTTTATACATAATATTTATTACCGCTATTTTAAATGTCAATTTATTTTCAAATAATATTACTTATAAAGTTGAACATTTTTATAATTTTAATAAAAATGTTTTAACTTTTGCAAAGGAAATATCTTGTTTAGATGAAAATAATTGTATTTTTTTAAAAACTGACAATAATGGTACAGGCCTTATGCTTGAAAAAACCACTGATGCAGGCAATTCTTGGACATTAATTTATGCCGATACTTCTTTTAAATCATCCGATTCTGTTTATTATCCAAAATATTATGGAGTGGCGTGTAAATATTTTTCAGATGGAACAATTGTTATTCTGACCGATATGGGTAAAATAATACGTTCAGATAATTTTGGTGTATCATTTGTCGAAATACAAATAAATAATTATTATTATCAATCTTTTATTATGTTAGATTCTGAAAATGCCCTAACAAATTCATCTGCAATGGAAAATTATCCTGATTCCGAATACCAAATATTGAAGTCAACTGATGGTTGTAATAATTGGGAAGATTTTCCTGTTCCAGATTCTATTTCTCAACGTTGGGATTTCGGATCTTTGATGTTGCAAAAAGATCATAGTGTTATAATTAGGTGCCATGTTAAATACGGACTTGAGCGTGATTCTACAAAGAATTACTTTTATCATACAGATTTCGAAGGTAGCTTTTGGAAATATTTTGAATTGCCTAAATATATTAGAGATATTTATTTTTTTGATGAAAACGAAGGATTTGCTACAGGTAGAATTGTTCTCCCCGGTATTCAAGATGATACTGCGATAGTTGTTAAAACCTATGATGGAGGAATTACTTGGGAATTCAAATCTAAAACAACTTGGCCCACTGAATGGTTTTCTTCTCGATTAGTTCATAATGATTCAATTATATTTGTAGCTGGTTCTTTATTCGGATTTCATCAGTCAACAGATAAAGGCGAAAGCTGGTTCCAACCGGAATATCAAATTCCTACGGAAGTATTTGATATACCCTATGTATCAAGTATTGAAGCCTATTTTGACAGCGGAATTGCATATTTTTTGACTGGTTTTAATACACAATGCCTCAAAGGCACAAGAGTCTTGTCTTCCGTCGCTTCGCCATCTGTGAAGCCGAAACGGATATACCCTAATCCCGTTACTTACGGCTCGGACTTCATAGCCGAATATGAAATTGCGACTTCCGGGCATCTGAAAATGTATCTGTCCGATTTGTCAGGTCGCGAAGTTTGCCCTCTTTATAGCGATTTCGCCGAATCAGGCTCTTACTCGACATCTTTCCGTTTGCCGGAGAATATCAGTTCGGGCAGCTATTGGCTCGTCTCCGAACAAAACGGCTTCAAACATGTCCAACTACTGAATGTGGTGAAATAGCAATGATTGATTTGCTCAATGAGCTTTATTGATGCTCATTGAGTTGCAAAAAAAGGATGAATATTTTTACATATTTTTCCAATCAAAGTACAACTTTATCGTATAATATTTATATTAGTATTTTGAAAAATGATAGAAGTTAAATACTTTTTGAGGTGATTTATGATTAAGAGAATTCTTTTGCCTTTAGATGACTCAGAATATAGCAAGAAGGCGCTCGAACTTGCGATTTGGCTTGCCAAATATCACGATGCAGAATTGACCGGCATGGTAATCTTAGATGTGCCGGGCATCAGACATTCATTTGGTTCGATTCCGCTGGGAGCAACGTATTACACCAAATTGTTGAGCGATACGCGTTTGGCAACTGCAAAAGAACGCATTAACGGGCTAATTCATAATTTTAATGCAGAGTGTGAAAAGCACGCCGTTCGTTACGCTAACTACAAAATCGAAGGCGTCCCGAGTGATGCCATTCTCGACGCATCTAAATATTACGATGTGATGATAGTCGGCAAACGGACATTCTTTGAGTTTGATAGCGAGGAAACCGATGGGCTGTCTTTCGAAAAGCTCTTGGATTACTCGATTACACCTGTGATTGCAGTCCCTAAGGAGCTAAATTTGGAAAAACATACCAAAGAAGAGCGCAAATATCTAATAATGTTCGATGCAAGTATTCCTTCATGTCGTGCCTTGCAAAGATTTGCTCAAATGGCTGCGACGGGCAATATCGAACTCAAAATCTTTATGTCACATGATGACGAAGACTACCGTAATCACGAGTTAAATCAAGCAAAAGAACTGCTCAATGCTCATGGTTTCGAGAATGTTACAACCGAAGGTTCGGACATTGACATCAAGAAGCTGTTCACACCGGAAGAAATGAAGAAATATGACGGTGTAGTGCTGGGTTCCAATTCAAAAAGCACAATCGCTACCTTTTTCACCGGCAGCTTCACTCGTTACGTTATCGAAAACAGCAAGAGAGTTGTATTCGTAGGGCAGTAGTCAGAATTTTTGAAAATAGAAAAGAAGCTGTTACCTCTCCAAAGGAGAGGGCGAAAGAAAAACAAAAATACCCCGAAAGCCTTTCCCCCTCTTGCAAGAGGGGGTTAGGGGGTGTTCGGTTTTTGTAAATTATCTGCGTGTTTTCTGTCAACATATTTTAGGACTGTGCAATATTCCAAAAAATATGTTGATTCGACACTAAATTATTTTTTTGTCTATGTACTTTGAATTGATAATTCGCAAAGTACCCATGTAATCCATCTTGAATTGCAGGAAATCGCCAACTTTGTACTTATTTTCGTTGTCGCCAAGGTCAATCACCAACATATCCGAGCTTGCACCAACAAAACTCATATCGGGATCAATCGGAGTAATGTGCCGTTCATCAACATCGAGTAAACCAATGTCAATAATTGCTCGATAGGACTTTTGCCCCACCAAATCTTGGTTAAATTCAAAGCTGTGCCCGTCAACATTTGTCCCGAAATCACCCATCGGCACAACCGGTTTCTCGATTAATTCGATAATTTCGGCATAAAGTCTGAACACGTCTGTGTCCATCTTACTCAGTGGCTTGTCGTTATAGACATCAGTCCCAAGGAACAAGGTTTCGCCAACGCGAAAGTGATTGATTCCTTTGGGCAGCAATTTCTGAAAAATCAACGGTATTGTAACTGATGAGCCTCCCGACACAAATGGCAATGCTCGGTTGAATTTTGCTTCAATCAACTGCTTGTACAAACTGAGCTGAATCAGCTTGTCGGGATTTGGCAGCACGCCGTACAAACAGGATAAATTGGTGCCGATTCCGACAACTTCGATATTTTTGAGCTTGAATACATTTGAATAGAAGTTTACAAAATCATCGCCCATGACGCCTTCACGAAGCTCGCCAAGCTCAATCATGATTATGATTTTATGCTTTTTTTGCTGCTTTTGTGCTTCTGCGGATAACAAACGTATGGTTTCAATCTGAGTGTTCATGCTGATGTCAGCATATTTGATGACGCTACTTACAACGTTGCTTGCCGGAGGCTTGATGTAAACAGTTTCAATTTCGGGATTGATAGATTTTACCATTCTCAGATTTGAGATTCGTGAATCGCAAACCTGCTTGATATCCAACTTCAATAATTCAGCAAGATAATCTTTATTACCGCATAGCATCTTAGTCACCACAGACCATTGTATGCCGTGCTTCTTGAATAATTTTTCGAGATAATCGAAATTATATTTCAACTTTTTAGAATCTAAAGTAACATAAGCCATTTTATTTTATCAGTCTCATTTCTAAATATTTACTCGTAAACCCAAGCTTTTCATAGAGATACCTTGCAGGGTTTTCCGGTTCGACATGTAGCGCTATATTGCCGTTTGCCGCATTGATTGCTTTTGTCATCAATTCCTTGCCGACACCCTTGCCGCGCATGTTTTTGTGCGTAGCGATATAAACGAGAATATTTTCGGGAATATAACCCTCCATGCCTGTTTCGTTTACAACGACCGCACATGACATTTCTGCGCCGTGGTGGCTCACCATAACAAATCCACCCGGAGATTGGCTCTCTTTGATAGCATAATTGATAGCTTTTTCGATATCCTCTTTCTTGTCACCGAATTGGTCTAAATTGTGAAACAAGAAATCAACAATTTCTTGCTTTTCAGCCACTGATGGCTTCTTTTCGGAGTTAAATAATTTCGTTTCTGTCATAATAAATTTTCTCTCAAATTAATAATATTATCTAAACAAATAGCATATAATATAATTTCCGACACTAATAAAAAAATATTAATATCAAAATTATGTATATGAAAATGAATAGATTACTAAAATACGCATAATAATTGGATTAACCAAATAATTCACGAATAATCACCATAATTATCCCTATTTATTGGGGATTTTCAGGGATATTATGATAATTATTTATGAAATATTATCAATAAATATTTTCTTAAATTCGCTCCAAATTCTCCCTTGTGAATTCGCCTTTGGTGTCACCTGTGTTGAGCGTGGTCGCAGGCTCGAACAACATTAAGGCAACCTCTTTCTCCGCAACCGGGCGATGCTCGATTCCACGCAGTACAATCAGGAATTCATCCTTTTTGATTGTCACAGTCTTGTCGCGAAACTCCATCTTCAGCTCTCCGTCGAGTACGTAGAAGAGCTCGTCCTCATTTTCGTGCTTGTGCCAGACGAATTCGCCTAATAGCTTTGCGAGCTTGACATGTTGCCCGTTCAATTCTCCAACGATTCGCGGATTGTAATAATCGCCAAACATCGCAAGTTTTTCAGATATATTTACTTTTTCCATACTATTCTCCAAAATTATTCAATATTGCTAAATCAAAAATGCAATATAAGGGATTATCGCAAAACGAGAGAAATATATAAAAGAAAGGAGAGCATTTGCCCTCCTTTTTGTGGTTATTATCATGAATTATTAGCAATATTACTCAATTACAATTCTTTGCAAAGTCTGCTCTCCGTAATGCGTTTGGGCTACGAGCAAATACATTCCGGGCGTTAATTTATTCAAATTGAAATTTTCGCGAAACTCGCCTTTGCGAATTAGAGTTTCCGGCGATAGCGTCATTAATAATTTCCCTGTAAGGTCATGAATCGAAAGTTTCACTTTTCTATCCTCTTTCAGTTGGAAATTGACAGAAACCGGACCGTTTGTAGGATTTGGGTACACTAACATGTTTTCGATTGCTCCACTACACGAGCGCCAAACGTCCATTATAGTTTCCGAGCCTGTTTCGGGAGCCGCTTTGCAAATATCTTCGCTGCTGTTAATCGCTGCAATCTCGGCTTGGAGACGCGATTTGATGTTTTCCGGCACAACTTTAAGAAGTTCATCCGTGGGTTCAAACCAGAAGATTAAGTCTGCGCCGCCATCCGGAACATCGAATCGGACAGGAATTAATTTGTTGACAGTCAATTCTGTCATCATTTTGATGCGTTTATTAATATGAGGAAAATGCTCTATGGGAATCGTAATTTTCTCATTTAATTTAGTATTGGGCCACATAAATAGGATTTGGTCTATTTTGGTAGTATCTAAGGGATCAAATTCGCTATCTATACGTTTAATTTTGATTTTTTGTTCTACTTTTCGGTCATTTTCAGAATCATCAAAATCAATTTGAATTCTCTTAGATTTGAAACGTAATGAATCTACATCACTATTATTCATGGAATTATTCAATAAGAAAGATAATTTATTCCTATCCACTTTGAATTTACCAGAATTATCTGTATCACTAGATTGTGATAAGAATGAATCAATTTGTGCAGGAGACAACTGATTTAAAATATCTATATCTAAAGTTGTATTTTCTTCAATTGTTTCTGTATATAGTACTTGATTCGGTTTGTTCTCGCTTCCTTCGGGATTATTTTTATTAGTCATAAACGCTATTTTTACATTTCCATTGGCAGAAGTAATAAGCTTAGGAACTAATTTATGGTCAGTATCAGAAGACTCCGAATTAGAAAGAAACTGTGTTTTCATATTCGGAGCTATCGAAACTTTCATATTACCACTTGTAACTTCATAATTATTCGTTTTCGAGTTGAATTTAATATTATATAAATCTAAATAATCATTCGGCAAAGTAATGGTATTTATTCCGCTTATTTTGTCTGATGAGTTGGGCACATCGACTTTATCATCTACATTGTAAGTATTCATAGCGACATCATCTGGCTTAAAATTGCGTTTATTGATGTCTTTATCGCCATCGTCTGGTAGTATTTCTTTGACATTGGGGGTGGATTTTGCTGTTGATATTTCAACTGAAGTTTGCTTATTTTCGGGCACTTGTTTATCAGAATCAATTACATTAAATAGTACCAATCCTGATATTACAAGAGCCGCCATTGAACTTAAAATAGTCATTTTATTTGCTCCGTAATTAAAAATACCTGTACTCACCGGATTTACGGTACTTGCGCTAATGAGTTCGCGAACCTCATTATCCTTCAAAACCGGCTCCAGATTTCGAGCTTTATCAAAAATATTATCAATATTTGTATAATTATTATTCATATTATATACCTATTTTCATTAATTTATCATTATTTTTTGAAAATTCACTTCGTTCTGCAGAGTAATTATTGTTCATTTTATGTGTAATTTTATCATTCATCAATTCGCTTAATTTCTCCCGACCTCTTTTCAATCTGGATTTTACTCCCGAAATTGTTCCGCCTTGAATCTCTTTGATTTCTTCGATTGAAAATCCCGAAATTTCGTACAAAATGATTGCTTCTTTCATTTTTTCAGGTAATTTGTCCAAAGTGTCGTAAAGCACTTTTATATCGTGAGAAATATCGGGCATCGGGTCGTGAGCTATCAAATTATCCAAAGCCATATCATCTAATTCCTCGAAATTCTTCATTTTTGACTTACGCTTACGATGCAATCTGACCGCTATGGTAAAGATATAACTGCTGAAAGCCTCTTTGTTCTTAATCTTGTCAAAGTTTTCGTACGCAGCCAACACGGTATCGCTAACCAAGTCACGCGCATTCTCGGTATTGCGAGTGATTGCTCTCGCAAAACCCGAGAGTTTGAATTTCACTCGGTCATAATAAATCATGAACTCATTTTGTTTACTATCTTTCAAATCAATTTCCAAATTTTGTTCTCTACTCATAATATAAGTGCTACAAATTCTAAAAAAGTTTCATCTGATAAGTAAAATACTCAAAATATTTTTACTAAGAGCTATTCCAATGAATTAGAATCCTGTTACCATTCATAAAATGATTAGACTCATTTCTTCAAAACAAATTTTTCAAATTTTCTTTCAATATAAAATATTTTTCGCTGCACTCTAATAATATAAGTGGTGCAATTCCGTAAAAAGTTTCATGAAAGTTTATAATTTAATAAAGTTAATATGAAATTTACAAAATACGCTTTTTTCACAATGATTTTAGCTTTCGTAGCTTGTTCGTCTGTAGATTCGGCTCCGAAGAAGAAGAATTTGCTTTGGAAGGTTGAGTCAGGCGGCAATGTCGTCTATTTGCTTGGCTCGATTCACATCGCCGATGAGAGCTTGTACCCCTTGGATACAGTAATAATCGAATCTTTCGAGGAATGTGAATATCTCGTGCTGGAGCTCGACCCAAGTGCCCATAGTGCATTCGACATTTACAAATATATGTCCTACGAAGGCGATACCTTGCTGAAGAATATGATTACAGCCGACCAATACGCCAAAATCAAAGAATATATGGATAAGCATAATGTGCCCGAGATGGCTTTCGGGAGCTTCAAACCTTGGGCAGCTGTGATGACGCTGCAATCTTTGGAAATGTTGAGCAGCGGCTTTTCCCAACACGAAGGGATTGACTTGCACTTCCTCGAAAGAGCCAAATCATCCGGCAAAATGGTGAAAGAGCTAGAATCATTAGAATTTCAAATGTCAATGATGAATAAATTGAACGATTATACGGGCGAGTATTTGGATTATACATTAGCCGAGCTTGATGATACCAAAAAGTATGTAGATGAGTTGCTTGACGCATGGAAACAAGGCGATTCGGATAAGATTTACAATATTTCGCAAGAAGGCAATCAGCATGAGGGATTTGACGAAGTGATGGAAGATTTGAATTACTCGAGAAATGTCACTATGACTCAGAAAGTTGAAGAATATATCGCAACAGGAGAGAAGCATTTCATCGTCGTTGGCTCGCTGCATTTATTAGGTGAACGTGGAATAGTACAGCTTTTAGAAAGCAAAAATATATATAAAATTAAACAATTATAGGAAGAGTCATTAAATGTTAAAAAACAAAATCACTTTAATCACCGGTGCATCAGCCGGAATTGGTAAAGCGTGTGCGGAAGTATTCGCAGAAGCAGGCTCGGACCTGATATTAGTTGCCCGAAGAATTGAATTGGCAGAAGATTTGGCAAGCAAGTTAAGTGAAAAATATGGCGTTGACTGCATCGCCATCCAACTTGATGTCCGAAATTACGACGAAGTTGCTGACCAACTCGGGAATTTGCCCGAAAAAAGGCAGAACGTGGACATTTTAATCAATAATGCCGGATTAGCGCGCGGATTAGATAAAATTCAAGATGGCAGCCTTGATGATTGGGAAGAAATGATTGACACTAATGTAAAGGGTTTGCTCTATGTGTCGAAATTGATTTTGCCCGGAATGGTAGCACGCGACAGCGGGATGGTAATCAATATTGGCTCGATTGCGGGCAGAGAAGTCTATCCCAAAGGCAATGTTTACTGTGCCACAAAACACGCTGTCAGAGCGATTTCCCAATCAATGGTAATAGACCTCAACGGTACAAATGTCCGCACTTGCAACTTAGATCCGGGAATGGTCGAAACCGAATTTTCGCTCGTCCGATTTCGCGGAGATGCACCAAAAGCGGAGCAAGTTTACAAAAGTTTCAAACCATTAAGTGGGGAGGACGTTGCCCAAATTGCACTGTTTGCAGCCAGCAGACCGCCACATGTCAACATTCAGGACATCATGGTGACAGCGATATCGCAAGCGAGCGCCCAAATAGTAAATCGTACAGGCGTCTAAAAATTTCATTTGGAAATAACAAAATTTTGTTATATTTTTGCTAACTGCATTTAAGCCAATGTTTCTTTAGAAACGGAGAGGTGGCAGAGAGGCTGAATGCACCGGTTTGCTAAACCGACGTAGTGGTACAACCGCTACCGAGGGTTCGAATCCCTCCCTCTCCGCTGAGTGAAATCATAAGCCCTTGTAATATACAATGTTACGAGGGCTTGTTTTTTGTTTCCAACATATTACCAAAAGAATGCCAAACCGTCATTTTTGTCCCGTCAGGTGTTACACCTGACGGGAGGATACAGTGTTGTTTAAATGAATTAATATTTTTAAATAACTTAAGTTATGTAAAATAATGAATCTACAAAATCTGATAATTTTATAATTTAATTCAAATTTCTCTTGTTTATATCCAAAAGTTTACTATTTTTAAAACATCTAATTTATTAATATGTAGACAATTATACGTTCTTTGATTTTAATAAATTTCAAATAGGGAGTCTAAGTATGAAACAATGTACTTTCCTTGCAGCAATACTTTTTTGTATTACGAGCTCTTTATATTCTCAAATTCCCCAAACCATTAGCTGGCAGGGAATTTTGCAGGATGCTGATTCAAAAAATCTTTCAGGCACCTTTAGCCTGACTGTCAAGTTATACGATGTCGCTTCAGGCGGCACCGCTATTTGGAACGAAACACACAGCAGCGTAGTTATCGCTGACGGACTTGTCAATCTTACTCTTGGAAGCGTTACACCTTTTAGTATTAATTTCGGCGATGAATACTGGCTCGAAATCACCGTAGGAACCGGCACTCCGCTTCCAAGGATTAAACTCAGTTCTGTGCCGTATGCAATGCATTCAAAGACGGCTGAATCTGCAAATGAAACTGACCCGACATGGAGTGGAAATGCCAATACAACGGGTACTATAAGTAGAAGCGGTAAAGTTGGTATTGGAACATCATCCCCAACGGCTTTACTGCATATTTTTGATTCAGAAACTACTGCGGGAGATGTTCTATTTGTGGGGAATATTGATTGGACAACGCCTAGGAATCCTCCCACTTCCGGTGCAGGTACACGCATGATGTGGTATCCGGATAAAGCGGCAATTAGAGCAGGCTATATTTCGGGAAATCACTGGGATATGAGCAATATTGGGATGTCATCAGTTGCTATGGGTTACAACACTATTGCAAGCGATCACGGAGCCACGGCTTTTGGTTCAGGAACTGAAGCTTCTGGATATGGTTCTACTGCTTTTGGAATTTTGACTACAGCACCGGGGAACGTCGCAACTGCTTTCGGAAATAATACGTCTTCAACAGGAATTGCTACCACCGCAACGGGACACAGCACTACAGCATCGGGTGATTATTCATTTAGCATGGGATATGGAACCCAAGCCTTGGGTCAATTTTCATTATCAATGGGAAAAGAAACTTCGGCTCTATCAGGCTATGAAGTAGTTTTAGGGTCATATAATACTGAATACGTGCCCGAAAATGCATTCGGTTGGAGTGAAAATGACCGCTTATTTGTAATAGGAAACGGCGTGGGTGATTTTGCTCCAAGCAATGCAATGACCGTGTTAAAAAACGGCAAGGTGGGAATTGGAACCGACAACCCACAATATCCGCTTCACGTGAATACTCCGGGAGTATTTACCGGAATACAGATGACCACTGATGCAGCGGGTACCACCATGAGTGATGGCTTGATTATTGGCATGCAGTACCAGTCAAATGAACCTTCCAATCGTTATGCAACAGTACTGAACAAGGAAAATTCACCATTGCTTTTAGGAACAAATAATAATTATCAGGGCGACTTGACCATCCTACCAGGTGGGAATATTGGGATTGGCATTAATCCGCCCACTACGCGGCTCGACATCAACGGTCAAGTTCGTATTCGTGGTGGCAGTCCGGGCGCAGGAAAAGTGTTGACAAGTAGTGCTAATGGCACTGCTACTTGGCAAACTAAAAGTTTAGAATTGCCATTTTCTTCAACAATATCAAGCAGTGGAACGCTTTTCTATATTAAGAATAATGAATATTTAGGTTCAGGAATTTATGGCTACGGTGTATTTGGTGTAACCGGCGAAGCTCATGATGGCGGTATTGGAGTAGGTGGATACGGTGGATTAGGAGTAGAAGGTGTGTCAAAATCTGCAGGAGGGGTTGGAGTTTATGGACGAGTTCAAATTTCAGGAACAGCAATCAAGGGTAAGGTAGATAATCCCAATGATTTTTCAGGATACTTTTTGGGTGGAAAATTTTATACTTCAAGTCAGGTTGGAATAGGCACAGAAAGTCCCTCGGCTCTTCTGCATGTTCATGGAACTGGTTATAGTGGAGGTAATGTTGTTTTTACGGGCGAATATTTAGATTCGTATATTAGCCAAGCACCCGTTGAGGGCTCGGGTACGCGCATGATGTGGTACCCAAATAAGGGTTCATTCCGAGCGGGACGTGTAACAAGCACGCAATGGAATAAAAGTAATATGGGAGATTATTCCACAGCATTTGGATACGACACTAAGGCATCCGGATATGGCTCTATTGCTTTAGGATACTCATCTACTGCATCTAACACTGCTGCATCGGCAATCGGATTTAATACTATTGCCTCCGGTAATGTTTCCACTGCAATTGGTTATTCCGCCACAGCTTCAGGATATGCTTCCACTGCAATTGGTTATTACGCCACAGCTTCAGGGTTTGCTTCCACTGGAATGGGGTATAACACTACCGCGAAATCAGGATATGAAACTGTAGTCGGTAGTTGGAATACGGATTACACTCCTGTTTCAACATCAGGTTGGAATTCTAGTGATAGACTGTTTGTAATTGGAAATGGCACTGCAAGTACATCACGTAGTAACGCCATGACAGTATTAAAGAATGGGAAAATAGGCATAGGAACAGCATCACCTAGCGAACTATTGCATATAAATAATTCTACCGGAACTGCTAAATTGCGAGTTTCATCAGCGTCCACAGCCCTATCGGAGCTTACTTTTTATAGCGGGAGCACTTATCTTGGCGCAATAGGTAGTGACAATACAAGTAATTATTTATTTATTTATCATGGTGGAAATATTATTTTCAAAAATGGCAGAATTGGTATTCAAACTGAAACAAATCCCACATTTGCCCTACATTTACCAAATAGTACAAGTGATGGTACCGGCAGAGGACGCGCAAATGCATGGACAACTTACAGCGATAGAAGGATTAAAACAGCCACTGAAGAAATTCAATATGGACTTAGCGAAATAATGCAACTTCAACCGGTAAAATATTTCCAACATAATTCAATATTTGACGATGGTAAATTAGTAATTTCCGATATTGGGGCAAGCGATATTGGTTTTATCGCACAAGATATTTTCAAAATAATTCCTGAAATTGTCAGCGTTCCCGATAATGAAAACGCTGAACTTTGGGGGTTGAATTATGAAAAGCTCACTCCAATACTTGTAAAAGCTATTCAAGAGCAACAAATGAAAATAGACGAACTCGAGCGGAAACTCGAACTACTTTTGCAAAAATTTTCTGAAAATAAATAAATAGGAATTAATTATGAAAATAATATTTATTGTTTTATTAATGAGCGTAATTAGTTTGCATTCACAGACATATAAAATTAAAAATTATGTGATGGGTAGCTCTGCTGCGACTGTTTCCAATGACGATTTTAATTTTAGAAACACATTAGGACAGCCCGCAATTGGCAAAATCCAGAACGTAGATAATATTATAGGTTCGGGGTTTTGGTACACAATCGGTAAAACGGCTGATGGTATGCATATTATATATTTAAACCTCGGTTGGAATCTGATTTCCACCTATGTAGAGCCGGAAATAGCTGCACTTGAAAACATTTTTTCCGAAATTGAAGGTAGCACTGTCATCGTGAAGAATAATTCCGGGCAGATTTACTATCCCGAGTTTGATATCAATGACATTGGGAATTGGGACGTCAAGCAGGCTTATCAAGTCTATATGTCGAAGGCTGAGATGCTCACGATTCCGGGCGAGAAAGTGGTGCCTGAAACGACCGAAATAACTCTTTCGACGGGTTGGAATATGCTCGCATATCTCCGAGATAATGCATTGGATATTGAGATTGCACTTGCTTCACTCGTTGCGGATGACAAGCTCGTCATCGCAAAGGACAACATGGGCAACGTCTTCTATCCCGCTTTCGATATCAATATGATTGGCAATATGCTCCCCGGGCAGGGCTACCAGATATATCTGATAAGCGGAGCAACGCTGACGTATCCGGAGAATTAGAACCCGTCAGGTGTGAGACTTAAATCGTCCCGTCAGGTGTTACACCTGACGGGAGGAATTTTATTACTACCTAATTCATACCCCGAACTCCCAGTCTTCAAGCTCAATCTAATATGCTGCTACAAAATAAAATATTCAGATGATTAGTTATGTATAATATTATTTTAAGTGTTAATGAGAAAATAGATTTGCATTTAATAAAATAATAGTTATATTTGCCTAAGTGTTTTGTTCATAAGTGTGAAAGTATATGTGAATTATAAATACAAGTCCGCTAAATGATTAATACACAGAGTTTTAATATATTCTTAAAAATATTGGGAGTGCTTTTATGAATAGGGTTTTGATGATTTTGATAATTATTGTCATTTCGACAATTAATTTGTATTCTTACAAAGCTATTATTGTTCAGAATGGCAATGATGCAAAATTGTACCAAGTTACCGAGTTGCAAAAAGCACTTGATTCGGCAGCAGTTGGTTCGGACGTGTATCTTCCCGGCTATGATTTTTCCGGCACAACTATCACAATTAGAAAAAAGCTTAACATATACGGAACAGGTTTTTATTCATCTGCAACAAATGAAACAGGAAAGACCATTCTGGGAACCCTAACTTATAATACGGGAAGCGACAGCACTTTATTAGAAGGCGTTTATATAGATAACGTACTCAGAATTTCATATACTGCAACTCACAAAGTTTCAAACTTGATGTTTAGAAAATGTAATATAAGGGGACTGAATTTAGCAAATGGTGATACAAGCAAATTTCACACTTTCAAAGATTGCATTTTGTATAATCCAACAATCTCCTCGAAAGCAGTAGGTATCAAAGTTTACAATTCGATAATTGACCCCAATCCAGGTGCTACAATTTATGGGCTTATTTTTGAATCATATAATACAAGTTATATTAATTGTATACTGCATTATCCTGATGTCAATGGTTCAAAAGGTTTATTTTGGGCGTCTAATTCTGCTTTTAACCTTTTTGAGAATTGCATATTCTTGAATACTTATGAACTTAAAAGTCTGGGCTTAAATAACGGATTTGTAAATTGTTTGTCTGTCTATAATCAGACTGACTGGGGAGTTGATAATTACAATGTAGATTGCCTTATTAATCAAAACAAGGATTCGATATTTGTTGATACATTGGATATTTATAGTTTTTCTGAAGATTTCGATTATCACCTCAATAATAATTGTTTAGGAAAGGATTATGGAACTGATGGAACAGATCTAGGGATTTATGGTGGTACTTATCCATACAAAGAATTAGGTATTCCAATTATTCCATATATTAAGAATTATAATTCAGCTAATAAAACTGTGAATGGAACGCTTGAAGTGAACGTAGAAGTTGAATCTCAAACTGAATAAGGATAAAAAATGAGAAACATTTTACTTTATTCCTTTATTTTTCTTTCCGTTAATGTTGTTTTTGCAAATAAAATAACAAATTATGAATATTGGATTGATTACGCTTTTGCAAATAGAATTCAAAATGTAATTAACGATGCAGATTCAAATCTAAATTTATCAGAAAGTATAGATTTAACATATTTAGTCCAAGGAATTCACACATTCAATATACGTTTTAAGGATAGTTTAAATAAATGGTCTGTTGCTCAAACAAGTTTTTTCTACAAGCCGGCTAATGATTCACTAATGGATAATTATAATTACCCAAATAATACTCTCACAGCTTATGAATATTGGGTTGATGATGATTTTGTAAATAGAAAATATGGGGTGATAAACCCAAATACATCTCTTTTGAATATTGATTCTTTCTTCTTATTTGAGAATATAAATTCAGGAATTCATAAATTCGTAATCAGATTCAAAGATAACTATGGAAAGTGGTCTGTTGCGCAAACAAGTTATTTCTACCATAGGGCAAATGATTCATTAATGGATAATTATAATTATCCAAATAACACTCTAATCGCTTATGAATATTGGGTTGATGATAATTATATTGATAAAAAATATGAGACGTTAAATCCTAATACATCAATAATGAATCTTGATTCTAACTTTTTGTTGGAAAATTTAAATTCAGGAATCCACAAATTTGTAATCAGGTTCAAAGATAACTATGGCAAATGGTCTATTTCTCAAACCAGTTATTTTTATATTCCTGATAATTCTGAATTTACGGATGTCAGTTATACATCGAACAAAATTTACGGATATCGCTATTGGTTTGATAACAAGCCGGAAACAATTTTTACATTGATATTAGATAATAAAGAAGAAACATTTTCCGAAATAATTAATTTGCAATGTCCCGAATTGGATACATTGGGATTGCACGTGCTACACATGCAATATATGGATTCAGTTGGGAAATGGAGTGTAGCAGTATCGGATACTTTTATTTATGAAGGATTTGAGGTATCAAAACCAATATTAAAATCCCCGACAGATAATGCAAATGTAAAAGCTGATACAATTTTAAAATGGAATATTATCCCATATATTAGCAAATATTATATTCAAATCTCAGATACAAATGATTTTTCTAATATTTTGGTGTATGATTCACTTACAAATGCAACACAATATGAAATAAATTTTATTGATTTAAAAACTTATTATTGGCGAGTTAAAGCAGAATATGAGGGCATTTATAGTGAATGGTCGGATGTTTGGGCATTTACAACTGTTGATGCTGCGCAAATTATTTCACTCAACCTTGGTTGGAATCTGATTTCCACCTATGTAGAGCCGGAATTTGCTGCACTCGAAAACATTTTCTCCGAAATTGAAGGAAGCACTGTCATCGTGAAGAATAATTCCGGGCAGATTTATTATCCTGAGTTTGATATTAATGATATCGGCGATTGGGACGTGAAGCAGGCTTATCAAGTTTATATGTCGAAGGCTGAAATGCTCACGATTCCGGGCGAGATGGTGGTGCCTGAAACGACCGAAATCACCCTCACAACGGGATGGAATATGCTTGCATATCTCCGCGATAATGCTATGGATATTGAGAATGCTCTTGCCACGCTCGTTGCGGACGACAAACTCGTCATCGCAAAGGACAACATGGGCAACGTCTTCTATCCCGCATTTGAAATCAACATGATAGGCGACATGCTACCCGGGCAGGGCTATCAAATATATCTGACAAGCGGAGCAACGCTGACCTATCCGGAGAATTAGAATGATTCAAAGCTTCCGAAGGAGTAAAACCTTCGGAAGCTTTTTTTCTCTTTTCCAAACAAAATTTCCACCCTATGAAAAAAGTTCTTTACAAAAATTTCTTGTTTACGTCATTACTTATGGTCATTTTTGTAAGCGTGTTGGCTGTAAATTGAGGATAATATGAAAATTTTGATAGTGGTACTTTTGTTTTTAGGGGCTTTTGATGTGTTCGCACAGAGCAGGGAGGTGAATCAACATCTGCAGATGCTGGCGAACGGCAAAACTGATGAGGTGAGGTCGGCGATTCCGGAACTTTTGGCTCGCTATCCGAATGACCCGGGCATCATGTTGCTGCATGGTAGTGTGGTCGAGGATATGAAGCTGTCGCTGGATATTTATCGGCGTATCGTCACTGATTACGCAGGGAGCGAGTGGGCGGACGATGCTCAATGGCGCATTGTGCAGCATTATGCTATTTGGGGCGACACGAGCAAGGCTAAGTCCGAGCTCGATATTCTGCGTGCCAAGCATCCCTATTCGACATACTTAACAGTTGCTGCAGATGTAGTCAGGAGTTCAGTCGCATATGCCAAGAGCAACACGAAAGCTATAGCACGAACCGAAAATCAGCGCCCAATTATTGACGAACCCGCCAAACAAGATTTCAAGCCGCTTACAAGTGAAGCATCGCCTAACAGATTAGCTGATTCAAAACCCGCTGATAATGTTGCGATTGACAATAAATTGAAAGAAATTTCACCTGACATCAATGCAGAACCAACTCCAACGAGAACAGAACCCACTCCATCGAGAACGGAAACCGCTCCATCGAGAACGGAAACCGCTCCATCGAGAACTGAAACCACTCCCACAAGAACTGAACCCACTCAAACCAGAACTGAACCAGTTTCAGCGCAAGAAGTTAAACCGGTCACGCAAATTGACTCGCCTGAAATAAGCGATGTGACGATTGTGGAAGATGTGCCGAAAGAGATATTTTACGGCTTGCAGGTAGGGATTTATAGCGAGAAAGCTACTGCGGAATCTGAAAAGGAGAAGTTTTTGGCAAAGCGTATGCGGACAACGGTTGCGGAGAAAAATGTCGCCGGAAGACTGAGATATGCGGTTGTGATTGGGCATTATTCCTCGCTCGAAGCTGCCGAAGCTGCTAAAATAATCGTCGGGCAACAGTGCGAATGCGAGCCTTTGATTTACGAAAAATAGTATGTTATTTTTTATATATGGGTATAAACTATGAATTTTAAAAAAATGTTTTTAGTTGTATTGCTGCCAGTATTGATGGTGAGTTTTTCTTGTACGAGCGAAACAAAGGACGCGGAACAAATGGTAAGCGAGAATATCTACGGATTCATCGTCACAGATATTGATGGGAATGAAGTCACATTGAGTGCTTATGAGGGCAAGGTTTTGCTAATTGTCAATGTAGCGTCGAAATGTGGCTATACTAAGCAATATACAGGGCTTCAGGCGATTTACGAAAAGTACAAAGACCAAGGGTTTGTAGTTTTGGGATTCCCTTGTAATCAGTTTGGCGGTCAAGAACCCGGAACTGAGAAGGAAATAAAGGAGTTTTGCGAATCGAATTTCGATGTCACTTTCCCGATGTTTTCCAAAGTTGATGTCAATGGCGACAACACTCATCCGCTTTACAAATATTTGAAAAGCAACGCTAAGGGCACGATGGGAACTCAGGATATTAAGTGGAATTTCGCAAAATTTTTGGTGGATAAAAAAGGCGTGGTGCAAGACCGCATCGGCACTCAAACTACTCCCGAATCAATGACCGAACAAATCGAAAAGCTGTTAGCCGAATAAATTCTGAACTTTTGAGAATATTTCAAAGCCGCTCCATTTTTGGGGCGGCTTTTTGTTTTATTTATACAATTATTCTTTTATGGCAAATTTTATTGCTTGTATGTCATTATTTGAAGTAACATTGAGAATATAAATACCAATTGGTAGATTCAATGTACTTAAATCTAAATTATAATCATTATTCATAACATCTCTGTTATAAATTTGTTCACCCATTAAGTTGAATATATTTATAGAAAAGGGTTGAATTGAATTGACTTCTATAAGATTATTGATATAATCAACATTTATTTTTGAATTATTATCTACTTCGGCATTTTTCACACTAACCGTTGTTAAACCTCTATATAATTTACCGCCTTCAAAAGCAGCGTACAAGCTATTGTCAACATAATCCATTCCCTGCAAATGAGCATTAATAGGCGTATCTATGAATTCCCACGTCACTCCTCCATCGGAAGTGAAAAGTACAGAATTTTTATCAAAGCCAGCCCATCCAATTTGGCTATTTAACATCTTAAAGTTGCCGACTATAAAAATTGTAGTTTGAATTGTAGTTAACCAACTTTCACCACCATCAGTAGTTTTGATAATGAAACCAAATCCGGCAACCCATCCTGTAGATTTATCAATGAATTGAACAGCTAAATTCCTATAAATTGCAGGAGTCTTGTGCGATTTCCAACTTTCGCCACCATTCGTCGTACTCAGTACTGCACCCATATCACCGACTACCCAGCCATTCATTTCATCAATAAAATATATTGACCATAAATGCAGATTGGGAATTTCATGCTGAAGTATGAACCAATTCTCGCCACCATCAATAGTTTTAAGCACAATACCGTTTTCTCCTGTTACCCAGCCAATATTTTTATCAAGAAAAAAAACAGAATTAAACTGCAGTTTAGAATTGCTTTCAAGCTTTCTCACTTCTCCATTGGAATTTACTTTAGATATCGCTCCATCAGTACCAACTATCCAACCGGTACCATCGGAGAATAAAAATATATCCACAAAAATATTACTTGTATCGGTACTGTGATCAATCCATGTGACGCCGGCATCCGTAGTTCTGAAAATGGTCCCGCTGTATCCCGCCATCCAACCATTATTACTATTATAAAATTTAATGCAATTCATATCAGCAGCGCTTTCTATTTTAATTTCCTGCCAATCAATTTCTACCGAAAAAGTTGGGATAGTGCTTAAAAATAGCATAAAGGAAAGCAAAGTTGTCTTAAATTTCAGTTTCATTATTTCACCTTTTATTTTAAATTTGAAATCTCTTTCCATTTAATAACACCGTGATAATTCTCTGCAACAAATAGTTTATTTTGATATAGAAACATTGCCCCCGGATATTCGCATTCTGAGCGGTCAAATTCTGTCCAATTCGCTCCGAAGTCTTGCGAATTTAAAATAATTCGTTCATTGTTTAATTTGCAATAAAGCCATATATTATTCTTGTCGCTCACAAATCCATTTATTGAATAATTAGTTTGCGTATTTATCCAATTCCAAGTTAAACAGTTATCAGTGGAATTACAAAGTAAGCCATCGAACCCTAATGCCCATATCTTATTTCCATCATAATGAAGGTTCCAAATTTGTTCTCCTTCAAATATATTAATTAATTTCCATGTTTCGCCTTCATCGTTTGATTCGTAAATAGCAGAAGCATTGTCATTATATGCTGATAAATATATTTTATCATGTACTTTTGCAATCGAAGTTAAGTTGGGATGTTCGATTATTGAAACTGCCTTCCATGTTTCTCCTTTATCTGTACTTCGCAATATGTAGGAATTTTGTGATAATATCAATAAGGTGTTTGGGTTGACATATGTGAATTTCGCTAAATTAAAAACAGGGTCAATACTCAAATCTTCAAACTCATTACCGGGTTTAGAAAAATATACAATTGTTCCGTAATAGCCAGTAATTAAAATTCCTCCATCCGGTGTAAAATCTATGTTCATCAAAGGGTAATGTGTTCCGACGTATTGTCTCTTCCAACTCAATCCGGCGTCTGTTGAATATAAATAATTATTCCTGGGTCCTAATACAATGCCTATTCCATTATCATTAAATTTGATTTTCGTTAATGGCTCGTTATTTAAATTTGCAACTGTATTCCAATCTTCCGCTTCTGCACTAAGATGCATTATTAGCATAAATAAAATTAATATTTTCATCGTTATTTCCTTAATTGATTATTATTCGTTGCGAAACAAATTCATTCTTATCGGATTTGAGACCAATTAAATATGTGCCTGTAGTCAAATTAATCAGATTTAGTTTTATATGATGTTCTCCGGCATTCAAATTATTGATATTTGATAGTCTGCCAATGAATGCGCCCTGAATATCATATATATTTATCTCAATATTTCGCACTTCAGTTGTTTTGAATTTCATTGTAATAGAACCGTTGTATACCGGATTAGGATATAAATTCTGTATTTCGATTGCACCATTGGCAAATCGGCAATAATCGTAAAATGACTCTTCTTCAATGAAATTGCACGCTTCTTCTAAGCTTAATGTGCCGGACTCTATTGATGAAATAATTTCAATTTCATTTTTCAAAGCTTTTTTGTAGCGTTCCGGTAGTGATTCGATAAATTCATCTGTAGGATAATACCACAAAACTAATTTTTCAATCAAATCATTTTTATTAAATTTGATTTCGATTGGCAAAAGCTTCGAGTAATCCATGTTTTCAATATATTTCTGACTTATTGGCGAATCATGCGAAATAAATACATATTTATGGTCAGTATTATTGTATTTAAAAGCGGCAATTATCGGAACAACTTTGCTGTAGGAATCTTTTGCCCAATTACCGAATTGTGCAATATTATTTACAAAACCTTGTAAAGCCCGCGTCTTCCAATCTTCATAAGCGACTGCATAATCCATTCCAATGTATTCATGAACCGAGCTATGCAATATTACATTTTTCAAATTGTAATATATTTTTCCGTCAATAGTGTCTGAGGTGGTTGCCGTTCTATATGCAGTAGCATGAATTGTGGCTTTAACCAATATAGATTCATCAAGTTTATCCTTCAAATCTATCTCATGGCGGGTTTTTATGAGTAGTGTATCGCCATTTACAGGGTAATTTCGTTCAACTAATTCATAATTCGCCGGAAGATTGCTATAAGATTTATTGTTCCTCATTGGAATTGGATGCAACTGATGAAAGTATTCGATAGGATATGATACAGTATTTTCATTCAATTGAATATTTAATTTTGCTAATTCATTTTTTGTCAGATTTAAAGTTATTAGCCCCGGTATTGGGCTTCCTTCAGCATCGGTTTGAATAGAGCCTGGTTCGAGGAAATCTATAGATGTACTTTTGTTTCCAATTGTAAATACATTTTGCGGACGTTGAAGTGCTTCGGTTCTAAATGGATTTTTAATGTAAATAGGATAGTTTGTCAATTCCTCTTGAGATATGATTTGAGTTTTTCCTTCAATATGTTTGGATTTGGTACTACTTTCGGTTAATACTGCAATTTCTGAATTGTCAATCAAATCATGTTCTGTGTGTTCAATTTCTGACGTATGGATACTGGATTTTGAACTAATTTCAATAATTTCAAGAATATTTGAAATCTCAAAGTATTGATTCATACTTAGAAAACTAAACACTACTAAAAAAGTCAACATTGCGATACTCCCCAACAGTTCGACATTCAGTGGTGAATTATGAGCAAATTTATTCACTGCTAAAATTGAATTCAATTCCTTATCATCTAAAGGCTCTTTAAACTGATTCATTTCCTTAGCAGCAGCAAAATATTTATTTAACTCTGTATTCATCTTTCACTCCAATTAATTCAGCCAATTGCTTTTTCGCTCTGTATAATCTTGATTTAATAGTTTCTTCGCTTACATTCATAATTATACTCGCTTCCTTTCGTGAAAAGCCCTCAATTTCTGATAAAATCAGCGTTTCTCTGTAATCCGGCTTCAACTTATTCATTGCTTGTCGCAAAAATTGAATATCAATCATTACATCGGGATGCAATGAGTTGTCCATTAAATTGTCAAAATCAAAATCCTTTTCAAAGTTGGATTGAAATTTGATTGATTTGTAAAACACTCTACTTGCGATAGTAAATACATAGCTTAAGAAAGCATCTTCACTCTTGAGTTTGGCAAATCCTAAGAAAGCCTGATAAAGAGTTTCGCTCAGTAATTCCTTTGCATCGTCGGTATTTCTAGTCATGAAGAGACAATATCTCCACAGACTATCTTTGTTCCGACGATAACATTCGGTAAAATGTGCTTTTAAATCATTCAGTTTTCTATCCTTTTTTATATTCTGTGAGTAAGTGCTTCAATATTAAAAAAAGGGTGCATTAATGAACAAATTTGCTCTCCACTCTCACGGCTTATAGCTTTTTATTGCTTTAATGCGGGAATTAATGCCATCTATCACGGTATTGATTGGTGGCGAAGTGCCAAAGCCAAGCTCATTATGTTCGTCAATCAGATTGCCATTCTCGATTGGGTATATGGACCTAACTGCCGAACCTGATGTGCTGAGAGGCAACAAACTGAAAAATGTCGAGGCTTCCGTTATACATATCATTCTGTATTCGAAGAAAATGAGGTAGGATTTGTTGAGTTCCATCTCGAAATTGGGATTTGTATCTTCAAACCATTCCTTGACATAGTCAAATTTCAAGCAATTGAAAGTGTCTGAGGAGTTTGAGCCTTCCTCTCCACATGTCAGAAGTTGTTTCCCTTTGAAAATGGTGTCAACTGTTGCAATTACTTCTCGAACTGTTTTGGGCTGTACTTTGTACGATGTGGCTCTCATCAAAATCGAATTTACCGTCACTCGTGCAACTAAGTATGACGAGGTCAATGATGCATCAATAATCGGAGTGGGCGATGCTCGCCGAATTTGTTCGATAAAGGTGAAATAATAGTTCATCACAGATTGCTTATTCAGTTCGCCATAAATCATGTAATTGAGAAAATTTTCCGGACTATATTCGATAGTTTTATACAAATATTTCATCACGGTTTGGAGTGTATCATTATAGTCTTGTCTCAGTAAGCTACCATAAAATTCCTCGAAATCAGAGTTTTTAGTCAAGCTATCCAAGAATCTGTATGCTCTTGCGACATCTTCAGGCATATCATCGGAATAGGGCGGATTGGAGGCATTTACCTCAGTCTCATAGTGAGTGCCGATAAAATCCGGTAAGCAGGGCAAATCCTGACCAAATATAGATTGGGTGAATATGAAATTCAGGCACAAAACAAGCAGTATAACTAATAACTTCATGACTTTTCCTCAATTAATCAAGCGACACTCACTACAATTCAAATGAAAGAAACGAACGAATTCAGCTTTTGTTTATCATGCAAAAAAATCTTAAATTCAATATGAAATACTTTTAGTTAAAATATTAACATAATAATATAAAAAACATGTACAATCAATTCAATATGTTACAAAAGTGACAAAAATACATTTATATATAGAGATTACGATGATTTTCTTGCATGAATAAAAAATAATACTTAATTTCACAACTGTATTGATTGTAAAAATAAAATAATTATTTTAATATATGAACATAATAAGTCATTTTAAAGATAGAGGAAAAGCAGTCACCATAACTTATAGCTTGGTTTTTGCTTTAATTGCCTACTTAGCATTTACGACACTCAACTCTGCGGTACAAGTAACAATGCCCGAAGAGAACGACGAATGCATGATGTGCCATGACGACAAAGATTTGAAAGGTACGCGCAAAGGCAAGAATATTTCGATGTATGTCAATCCCAATCACGTTTTGGGTTCAGTTCACGCTGAAGTAAAATGCGTTGATTGCCATACAGATTTAGCAGGAGTGGAATTGCCTCACGAGGACGATTTGAAGCCCGCAACTTGTGGTAAATGCCACACTAAGCAGCAAAAGGATTTCGACATGAGCTTTCATGGTGTAGCACTCAAAAAAGGCGACCCTTTGGCGCCTAATTGTCAGTACTGCCACGGTAGCCACCAAATTGTTGATGCAAAGCACGAAAAATCGCCCGTGCAACCCCTCAAAATACCATTCATGTGTGGGAAATGCCACCAAGAAGGTGCACCCGTACAAATGTCTAGGAATATTCCCCAATCGCATATCTTGGAAAATTATTCTGAGAGTATTCATGGTGAAGGTCTTTTCAAGCGCGGTTTAGTTGTGACTGCTACTTGCGTTTCGTGTCATACTGCACATGCGATTTTGCCACATACTGATAAGAGGTCTTCGATTGCACGTAATAATATTGCCGCAACGTGCTCTCAATGTCATGCGAGAATTGAAGATGTGCACAAAAAAATCATTGATGGCGAATTATGGGAGAAAGAAGCTCATACGCTGCCTGCTTGTGTTGATTGCCACCAACCTCATAAAGTTCGGAAATCGTTTTATGATGTAGGTTTAGCAAAAGCCGAGTGTTTGAATTGTCACCAAGATAAAAATATTAAAGCAAGCAAAGGCGGTCGCTCTCTGCATGTTGATATAAGCAAATTAGACCATTCGGTACATTCAGACCTTGCTTGCAGTAAATGCCATATTGAGGTTCGCCCATCTAAAATTCGCTCTTGCGAAACAATTACAACAAAAGTTAATTGTGGAAGTTGCCATGACAAAGTAAACGATAATTATATGCAAAGCAGCCATGGGAAGCTATTCTTAAGTGGTGAAAGTGATGCTCCAACTTGTGTAACATGCCACAATGACCACGAAGTGCTCCCGAAGATTAATCCAATGTCTAAAACTTTTGCTATAAATATTCCTAACCTATGCTCAGAGTGTCACCAAGACGGACATCAAGCAGCGGTCAGGATGGAAGACAAGGTACAACATCTTACAGAAACTTATTCGGAGAGTATTCACGGGCAGGGCTTGAAATCCGGCAGACTCAAAGTAACGGCGAATTGTTCGGATTGTCACTCTGCGCATATGGAAGCAAATCATGAAAATCCCGTATCCTCGACTCATAAGGACAATATTAGCACCACTTGTGGCAAGTGCCATTGGGGAATTCAGACTCAATTCGATAAAAGTATCCACTCGCCAATGGTATCAAAATCGGAAGATGACTTGCCAAATTGTAACACATGCCATGTGGCTCACTCAGTAGTTGACCCATCAAAAGATGAGTTCAGATTGTCCATGTTGAATACCTGCGGCAAATGCCATGAAAAAATTACTCACTTATATTTCGATACATATCACGGGAAGGCGTCACTTCTTGGTTCGGGCAAAGCTGCTAAATGCCAAGATTGCCATAGCGCCCATATGATATTACCAACATCACACGCAAATTCGACACTTTCACGAGACAACATTGTCGAAACATGTGCAAAATGCCATCCCGCAGCTAATAAAGGCTTTACAAGGTATTTAACTCATGCAACTCATCACGACCCGGAAAAATACCCACTGCTTTTCATCACATTTTGGGGTATGACAATACTTCTTCTCGGCACATTTCTGGTTTCATGGTTGCACACATTATTGTGGTTGCCAAAGTCATTAAAGATGCGAAAAGAGATGATGGTACTCAAAGCCGCTGGGCATTCTGGCAAACGCGTTAGGAGATTTACACCATTGAACCGAATTTTGCACGTCACAATGATATTATGCTTCCTGACTCTTGCCGCCACAGGGATGATGCTCAAATTCTCATATGCTTGGTGGGCACAATTCAGCGTTAAGTTGATTGGCGGAGTGGAAGTTACAGGCTTCTTCCATCGCTTTGCTGCAATAGTATTGTTCGGTGTATTCTTTACTCATATTTTCGATTTAATATTCAACAAACGTAAAGAATTTAGTTCATGGAAAGAAATGCTTTTGGGTTCGGATTCTCTTTTGCCAAATAAAAAAGATTGGGAAGATTTTATCGGCTCAATGAAATGGTTCTTCAACAAAGGACCGCGCCCGCAATACGGAAGATGGACTTATTGGGAAAAATTCGACTATTTTGCAGTATTTTGGGGGATTTTCGTAATTGGCTCAACCGGGCTTATGCTCTGGATACCCGAGTTTTTCACCAAATTTATGTCCGGACAATTCATTAACGTTGCTACTATTATTCATAGTGACGAGGCATTGCTTGCAGCAGGATTCATTTTCACCATACATTTCTTCAATACGCACTTCCGTCCGGAAAAATTCCCTATGGATACCGTAATTTTCTCAGGAAGTTATGATGTAGAAGAATTCAAATTCGACAGACCCGCCGAATATGAAAAATTGGTCGAAGAAGGGAAATTGGAAGAACTTTACGTTGACGCACCGACTCCGACACAAAAGAAAGTTCATTCAATCTTTGGATGGGCAGCTTTATTAACCGGATTATTAATAGTCTTTTTAATAATTTATTCGATTATTAGCATTAACTTTTAAATGTAAGTATATCAATTCATCCGATGACTCCAAGTCATCGGATGAATATTGTAGATTAAAATATTGTAGGGACAGCAACAGCGTTCTGTCCAAAATATCGTCATACTTAGCTGCATGCGAAGAATCAAGTTTTCAAAAAAACATTCCGTCAGGTCTACAACTGACGGACTGAAATGAAGAACATGTTTACCGTCAGTTATAACAACTGACGGGACAATAAAACGAATGATATTGTATAAATTGTTGCAGTGAATAAGGTAGGTGACGTTTGGGTGATAAAACTTGGAGAGACTTCTGTTTTGCAGTTCTCAAATGTTCATCATATAGTGTTTTCCATATCTCAAGCACTTTTTAACTAATTTTAAGGACGTTATTAGTATTTACCCATAAATCAGAAAATAGTATCAAAGAAATTATTAATTTTTAGAAATATAGTACAAACTAAAAATAAATGTTGAAATTTAATTCAATTTGTTTATCTTTGTTTGTTGACTTTTTGGATGTTTATATATAGTTATATATATATGTTGTTTTTTAGATATAAATAATCTTACAATAATATTCTGATAAGGTAAATATGAAAGACAAGAAGCATATAGTAATAGTATTCTCAATAGTTTTTGGGAGTATAATTATAGCGTTGATTGCTGACAGATTATTGCAACCTACAAGTTTCGGCAAATACGGACATTACCGTTGGGATGCCGTTAATGAGCTTCAGACTCAGAAAATCATAAATCAAAATACTAATACATGTAGTGAATGTCATAATGATATATATCAGTTGCATCAGAAGGACGCTCATTTTAGTGTGCCTTGTGTTGACTGCCACGGTGCGGGAGATTTGCACGTTTCATTCTATAGAAAAGATGAAAACTCGAAGAATATCACCAAATTACAAGCTGTACTGAAAAAAGAATTTGATTTCGAAGGTTGTCTTTATTGCCACCGGAAATTAAATGCTCGACCTTCTGACTTCCCTCAGATAAATCAGGAAGAGCATTACAAATTTATGCACGTAATTGATTCAACTACAAAATGTATTGCCTGCCATGATCCTCACGAGCCTATATTTCTATTGACTGAATCAAGACAGGCTCGTCTGCATCCAATAGTTTACAAATGTACTGATTGCCACAGTAAAAGACCCGAAAAGAATTATTATGATGTTGCCGACCATCCTAAGATATTCGAATGTAAAGATTGTCATTCCGAAATTGTCAAGGATTTCAACACTAAATCTCACAGTAACGCAGTTGAATGTCGAACATGCCATTTATTTCATAAAGAAGATGAGACAATTGGACGAATGTATAAAAACGGAAACATGGAATTCTGTTTGCTTTGTCATGAAAAGAAACCCTTCAAAGATGCAGACTTTCCTCCTAAAGTTGAGTGGCCTTCCCACATTGGCAGTCTAAAACATATAGAAAAGACAGATACGAAATTATGTCTTGACTGTCACGCAAAGGATATTCATAAAATGGATTTAAGATTGAGGGGGAATCCGCATCCCGGAAATTGGAAAGCCGAACATAAGAAATATGCAAAGAGAACTTTTGCTTCTAATGACAAATCTGATTGTAAAAATTGTCATACAAAGGATTATTGTATGTCCTGTCATTTGACAGAAATGCCACACCCGGTTGATTTTATGGATAATCACAAATTCACTGTTGAGAAAAAAGGGAAAAAAATGTGTGCAAACTGCCATAATACTGATTTCTGCGGTCAATGTCATTAAACGTATTTGAAATAAAATGTTTACGTATTATCAAGAGAAACAAATTGATTAAACAGTAAAATAAGGACATTTAAAATGGATAATATAGAAAGAAGGCAATTCATAAAATGCGGTTTGTACAGTACAGCCGGAATACTTGTCGGGTCATTTTTTGCTTTCAGTAAAAGCAGCGACCCTATTGAAGTTCTAAAATATGAGGATTTGCTAAAGTTCGACTGGGGCTATATAGTTGATACTACAAGATGTATCGGCTGCGGTGCGTGCGTAAGAGCTTGTTCGGTAGAAAATAATGTACCTGATACATTTTTCAGAACGTGGGTTGAAAGATTTGAAATTAATAAGGATGAGCAGGTAAGGGTTGATTCACCGAACGGAGCAATGGAAGGTTTCAAAAATGACAATTTTGATACCGATATTGTTAAAGCATTCTTTGTACCAAAAATCTGTAACCACTGTCAAAATTCAGCCTGTACACAGGTTTGTCCTGTCGGAGCATCATACCATTCACCGGATGGTGTTGTACTGATAGACAAAGAACATTGCATTGGGTGCGGATACTGCGTTCAGGCTTGCCCGTATAGCTGTAGATATATAGACCATAAAGTCGGTGTTGCGGATAAATGTACATTATGTTATCATAGGATTCACAAAGGCGAACTACCGGCTTGTGTAAATGCCTGTCCCCGTAATGCTCGGATTTTCGGCAATCTGAAAGACCCCGAAAGTAATATTCGTAAAATTCTACACAAAAGAAGATATGGTATACTTAAACCTGAATTAGGAACTAATCCTAAATGCTTTTACATCGGACTTGATATGGAGGTTAAATAATGGAAACGGCACAAAATTTCCTTTTCCCCAATGAAATGCATATTTACTGGACAGTTATGATTGTCTTATATCCATATATCACAGGTATGGTTGCAGGTGCTTTTATAGTATCGTCATTTTATCATGTTTTTGGTATGGAAAAACTCAAGCCAATCGCAAAATATGCACTTGTTTCATCACTTGCATTTTTACTTTTCGCGACAGTACCGCTCCTTAATCATCTCGGCAGACCCGAAAGAGCATTTAATATTATGCTGACGCCGAATTTTAATTCTGCTATGAGCGGTTTTGGCTTTGTTTATGCATTTTATATGTTAATTGTTGTATTGGAAATCTGGTTCAGTTACAGAAAGGAATTTATAGAAAAGTATAAGCAGTCAAAGGGATTTGTAAAGTTCATTTATAAGGTCCTTATTCTCGGCAATACAAATGATAATCTTAATACAAGAAGATATGACAATAAAATGGTTGTTGTCTTGGGTGCAATCGGAATACCGGTGGCGTGTATTCTGCACGGATATGTTGGTTTTCTATTCGGTTCTTTAAAGGCAAATCTATGGTGGTCAACTCCTCTGATGTTTATTATTTTCATATTTTCGGCAATTGTTTCCGGCTTGGCGGTTCTGACATTTCTATATTTGTTTGTACATTGGAAAAGAAAACTTAAAATCAATCAGGAAGCTATTGATTTAATGTCAAAATGGCTTTGGGGGTTTATGATAATAGCAGTTACACTCGAACTAATGGAGGTTTTGTCTATTGCTTATGAACAAACAGAAAAATGGGAAATCCTACATCAACTAATATACGGCAAACTTAAGGTCTCGTATTTATATCTACAGATTGGACTGTTTTCCATTGTGCCGTTTTTAATTCTTACAATTACATCATTAGTGAAATTTGATAACAGAATAAGAAATTTTTTGATTTGGCTCTCATCCGGCATGTTGTTAATTCAGGTTTTGCTGATGCGCTGGAATGTAGTTATCGGAGGACAGTTAGTATCCAAAAGTATGAGAGGATTTACAGAATATTTTCCGGGCTTATTAGATAAAGAGGGTTTATTAGTTTCATTTTTACTGATATTTATTCCATTTTTATTATTAAGAGCTTTTGATAAATTTTTCCCGTTTTTCGAGAAACAATAGGTTGATACAACAAATTAAATTAAGTCAATCAAATAAAATATTTCACTTTGCATAATTTTATTCTTACATTTTATAAAATATTAATAGATGTTGAACTACACATTATTATAAGGCATATTCAGCATCAAAAATAAAATATTCGAATATCAGTTCTAATTCTCAGGATAAGTAAGCGTTGCACCGCTTATCAGATATATTTGATAGTCGTAACAAATTATAATTTAACAATTCATTCTATAGCTTTAAGTCATCGGTCCTTTCAGTTGTTACAAAGACAGGACGAAACAAAAGAGCATGCTTTACGGGCTTGTAGCAACAGAACGGACATAAATTCTTAGGGGAGCCGATTAACATTGTAGTTGAGCAAGACAATCCCACAATCGAATGATTTGGCTTGAATAAGTTTTAGATTGTGAATTGCTCCGAGCTTGTCGAAAATCTGCATACCGCTCCCAATTGCTGCCGGGTTGACGAAAATATGATAATCGTCTATCAGATTATGCTTTATTAAATTCGATACGAATTCTGCTCCTCCATAAGCGATTATGTCTTTTCCGGGAATATTTTTCAAAGCATTAATTTCACTTACTAAATCATTTTTAGCTAAAATAGTATTGTCCCACTCAGAATTTTTTAAAGTATTTGAAAAAACTACTTTCGGTGTTTCGGTAAATTTAATTCCTGCAGCATTTTCAGGATTGTCGGGGTCAGATGCTACACCAGCCCAATATGGGATAAAACCGGTTGCGAGCTTTCTGCCAAGCACGATGCAATCTATACTATCTGTAAGCTCCTGAACGTAGGACATAAGTTCCTTGTCCCAATTCCAAGTAACCCAATCCATTTCGCCATTTGGACCAGCAATAAAACCATCTATAGTCATCTGTACTTGCAATTTCAATTTACGCATAATCTTTCCTTAATCTTTATAGTTCACAAAAAATTACTACTTTAGTCGAAAATGATATGTGAATATTGGAAGAATTCCCTCAAAATGACTGACCTGTCCATCGTATTTATCTTTTAAATCCAATTCGGATATTCATCTCATCACACCGATTCTATTTGGTCAATTGAGATATTTTTTGTAATTTTAATATTGTATTTATGTCATGTTGGAAATTGATAATTGCTTACAAATTAAGAGTGCAAATATATGAAAATACTATACTTTGTTGTTACATTTATGTTGATAATCGCCAATTATGGGACTTTAAGTTCGATAGAAAACGATGATTGCATGATGTGTCATTCTGATCCCGATATGTATATGGAAAAGGGGCGTTCAAAAATTTCTCTATGGGTGGATAATTCAAAGTTTATGTTTTCTGCCCATAAAAATGTGAAATGTATAGACTGCCACAAGGGATTCGACCCCGATGATATCCCGCATAAAGAAAATATTGGGAAAATTGATTGCAACTCATGTCATCAAGGAGTCGAAAAAAAGCATACCTTCCACCCATGGATGGCAGATGCTCCTTTGCAAAACGATTGCAAAAAATGTCATGGCTATCATTATGCAACTCCGGCTAAGGGCAAAGGCAGCAAGGTCTCCGGCATTCATTCTCTTCAACAATGCGGCACTTGCCATCAAGATGTGGTTGACGAATATATGAAATCGGAGCATTACAAAGCATTATTGAGCATCTCGGACGAAAATGCCCCCGATTGCAATTATTGCCATAGTAAACCCATCACTAAGGGCTGGATTGGAAATTATATTGAGCGAAAAGCAAACCAAAACCAAGTTTGTACAGATTGCCATAGTCACGACACCAAAAATCCCTCGGTCATCAAAACGATAACAAATTCTAATTCGAGGCATTTCCAACTGAAAGCTGAAGGTAAAGAGCACGCTGCAGTATGTACGGATTGCCACGGATTTCATAATATTAAGAAAAATGAGGATTTTGAAGCTCGTCTCAGTGTCAAAAATTCATTCTCTGCGTGTGGCAAATGCCACGTTCATATCGCCCAAGAATATCAAAACAGTATCCACGGGTTGGCTCAAATCAAAGGCAATATGGATGCTGCATCGTGCGTCAGTTGCCATTTCGAACATGATTTGAAAAAGGTTCCACACGTAGATGAAGCCATTTTCAAAAGTAATAAATTAAACAAACAATTTGCCATAGACAGCAAAATGATTTATTGCGTTTCTTGCCATGGCGATTCGGAATTAATGGGCAAAAGCAATATCAAATCATTGTTGGAATCACATTCGTGGTTGCCGGAACTCGAAAGCCATTTTTCCGCAGTATCTTGTTTCGATTGTCATTCGAGTTATACGGTACCGTATTTATCGCATAATATATTACCTTTGGAAAAAAGTGTCAAAACTTGCAATCCATGCCACGAGCAGGACATGAATTTGAAATCTAAATTGGCAAATTATTACAAGACACGAAAAACCGGAGAATCCGGAATAATTGACGGCACAATAGGCGGTGGCAGTTACGTTGGCTTGTCTCGGAGTGTAATTCTTGATAATCTAAGTTTTATACTTCTGGGAGGCGTATTTATTGGTTTACTCGCTCATGGTTATATTAGATGGTACTTCAGAAGCAAAAAGGAATCAAAATGAAAAAGTTAGAACTATACCCGATTTGGATTAGAATTTGGCATATTTTGCAAGGTATTTTATTTCTTCTTCTTTTGATTTCCGGTGTTGGTATGCATTTTGGGATTGTACCGATTGGCTTTTCATTGCCAATCCATATTTATTCCGGTATCACGATGTCGGTACTATATATACTATTTTTCGTAATGAATTTCGCAACCGGGAATGCAAAACATTATTTCAAAATTCAAAAAGGGACAGTAAAGAAATTTTTTGTAGAATTAAAATATTATTTTTGGGATATATTTATTCAGCAAGAATTGGCATACGACCCGGAAATCATTAAATTCGGTGTTTTCAAGCAATTATTATATTTGAAAATAATGTATATAGTTATTCCATGTATTATTATTACAGGATTAATTATTTTGATACCAAATCTGATGCCTGAAACGATTTTTGGTAGCTCAGGTGTTTGGGTTATTACGCTGATTCACACGATAATGGGATTCTTCCTGACTGCGTTTTTCCTTTTGCACTTATATTTGGGTACAACAGGCAAGACAGTTGGTCAATTATATAAAGCAATTGCAAGCGGTAGTCTGGAATACGAAGAAAAAATACCGGAACAAGAATTACCATCGGATTTAGTAAAGAAAAAGAAATTCTTCCCGACATCATTTTATAATCCGCTTACAATGCTCGGCTCATTATTAGCATTAATGGCATTTGTAGTGATTATCGGACTATTATTTGTTGACATAATTGCAGGATTTGACAATCCCTATATCGGCATTGTTACATTCATTTTCTTACCTATAATTCTTGGTCTCGGTATAGTATTGATATTTCTCGGGGCTTTATGGGAAAGCAAAAAACGTTTTCTTGCCCAAAAGAAAGATAAACCATTGCCAATAATAGATTTAAATAGTCCCAAAACCCAAAGAATAATAGCATTTATGTCAATTATTGGTGTGATTTTGTTATTATTCACAGTATTCGGCTCGTTTAAAGCTTACGAATATACGGAATCTGATGAGTTTTGCGGCGAGGCATGTCATCAGGTTATGCACCCTGAATATTTGGCATATCAAGATTCTCCGCATTCAAATGTGGGATGCGTCAAATGCCACATCGGTTCAGGTGCAGATTGGTTTGTCAAAGCCAAGTTGTCCGGTAGTTGGCAGCTGATTTCGGTTATGTTTGATTTGTATTCAAAACCGATTCAAGTGCCTGTTGCTCATCTACGTCCTGCCCAAGAGACTTGTGAGCAGTGCCATTGGCCCGCTAATTTCAATAGCGAAAAGAAAATAGTCTATGATTTTTTCCAATCGGACGAAGTCAATTCCGAAACGATGTTGACAATGTTACTCAAAACCGGTGGTGGTACACCTGAAAGCGGTAGGCAATCCGGGATTCATTGGCATATGAATCTCGCTAATGAGATTCATTATATTGCAAATGATTACGAGCGCCAAGATATTCCTTGGGTGAGAGTGGTTTCAAAATTGACCGGCGATACGACTATTTATATCAGAGAAGACGACGAAATAACACCGGATATGCTCGAGCCCGAAAAATTACGGAAAATGGATTGTATTGATTGCCACAACAGACCATCGCACATTTACAAGATTCCTTACAAGGAAGTAAATACATATATGTCGAATCGCAAAATTGACAATTCACTGCCATTTATCAAAAATCTCGCCGTCCAAATACTCGAATCATATTCGATTAATCGCGAAAATTCATTGGCGGAAATTAGTAATTATATAAATAATTTTTATAATAAATATTACCCTGAAACAGCGAAGGGGAAAAAGCATCAGATTCAGCAATCAATCCACCACATTAACACAATTTATTTGCGAAATTATTTCCCGGAAATGCATACAAATTGGAAACGATTCCCGAATAATTTGGGGCATATGTATTCCGATGGGTGCTTCAGATGCCACGACGGTAAACACAAATCAGCTGACGGGAAAGTGGTGAGCCACGATTGCAATGTTTGTCATACAATTATTTCACAAAAAACGCCCGGTCAAATTGAAGAAACACGCGGTTTAGACTTGGAATTCAAGCATCCCGGTGGCGAAAATCTCAACATCGAAAACAGACTTTGTTCCGACTGTCATGGCATTAAACAAGTGAAAAACATACAGGCATTCAAAAAATAAATTCATAATTAAACAATTCATCCGATGACTTTCGAGTCATCGGATGAATATAGAATGGATATTTCTTATGGACATCAACAGCGTTCTATCCAAATTTCCGTCATTTTTAGCCACCGACGAAGAATCAAGTTTTCATAAAAATACATGAATTACTCATTTCGTTCAAAATGACAAATGGAGCTTGATACTGCGTATGTATAAGTCCCTGAATTATTATTATGATGCTTAACTTATATAATTTACAAATAGAAAGTTAGTATTAAATATAATAGTTTAAGATTTTATTCGTAATGCTTTCTAATTTTAAAACAAGGAAGTATTTAATTATGTTTAGATTATTATTACTAATAGTTTTTCTTTTTACAGTAATAAACTCCTATGCTCAATGGGTGAGAGTAGAGCAATTGCCGCAGATTTATATAACCGGTATTGCCCTTAATGATGAAACAATATTTGTGGCAGCAGATACATGCATTATTTTCAAAAGTACCGACAATGGGCAAAATTGGCAAAGTATAAACTTTGACTATAATGAAGCCGGAGCTTCAAATATATCATATCTGAATGGTAAAATTTATGTGGGAACTATTGCCCATGGCGTTTATGTCAGTACTGATAACGGTAATTCGTGGAATAATAAAGGTCCCTCAATGATGCCTGTCTCCGGTTTTTCAGAATTTAAAGGTGAAATTTATTGCTCAACATTAGGAGACGGTGTTTTTGTTGAGACTACAAGCTCTTGGGTGCGAATGAATAACGAATTACCTACCTATTCCCAACAAATATACACAATGACTTCGACTCCTAATAATTTACTAATATCAGCGGGGTCTAACGGTGTTTGGTACAGATACGATTTTGAAATTGGTAAATGGATTGAAGGGTATTTTGACGAGGGTTTATCTCCCGGAATGGAAATCTGGAAGATGATTTATGATAACGGTATCTGTTACGCTTCAGCACGAAATAGAATATTTTCGAGTACAAATGATGGAGAAAAATGGGTACAGGATATTGTGGGTACAAAGAATGGTACAGATAGGATAATGTACGCAGGAAAAGAACATATATACGCACTCACAAATTCAAGCATGGTTGGTGTCTGGATTCAGAAGCGTTATAAGAATTTGCCCGCCGGCTCTACTTGGAGCAACGATGAGGAGTTTGTAAATAATGTTTACGCTTTCGACATCCTCGAATACGACGACAAGCTGTTCCTTGCAACCGACAGAGGACTTTATATAAAGCCCTTAAGTAATACTCATGTTGACTATGAAAATTCAAGCCAGGTTGAAATTTTTCCCAATCCGACTTCAGACGGTTTTGTTCAAATCAGGAATTCAGAAATAATTAATAAATATGAAATTTTCGATATAACAGGCAGAATTGTCCATAAAGAAAACATCAATGATAATGAGCTTGTTCTTTCTTTAGACCTCGATTCGGGATTGTATTACGTATCCATAAATTGTTTAAACGGACAAAATTTCTTTATCCCTCTATTAGTTGGCAAATACTGATTTTTCGCCCCGTCAGTGTTACAATTGTGAAATAAAGAGCCTGTTTTACAGTATTTCAACTGATTGAAAAAGCAAATTCTCGTCAGTAATAACAAAGACAGGACAAAATCCTGTCCAGTCATTACTCTTCTACTTATTGCAATAACTTATTTACTCGAACGTGCTTTTTTTTATGAAAAATGAATGTATCATGATTATATCAAATCATGCAACTAACTCTTGTTGCGGCTTTAAGTATTCCGGATTATCAGACATGTATAGAGGAGAAATCCACTAAGGTTTAACTTATTTTAGTTCATTTTGAGGTATGGTAGGATGTATGCTTGTATGAAAAAAAGCTTATTAATTGTTCTAATTATGTTCCTATCCTCCGTTTACGGTCGTACTCAGGTTCTGTATATCAACGAAGTCATGTCGTCCAACAACCAATTCTACTTTGACGAAGACGGGGACGATAGTGATTGGATTGAAATTTACAACAATTCCGGCGAGCCTGTCAATCTCGCAGGATACTGCTTATCTGATAAAGCATCGCAACTTAATTGCTGGAGTTTCCCCAATGTAGTGATTGAAGGATATGACTACCTTGTTGTATTTGCATCGAACAAGAATCGCGCTGAAATAGGCAAAGAGTTGCATACGAATTTTGCAATAGCTGCCGATGGCGAGGACCTCTTTCTTAGCTACGGCGGGCAAATTGTTCATATGTTGCCGGCGAAGACGCTTGAGAGCAACACAAGCTATGGACTTTTCCCGGATGGTCATGACCAAACCTTCGTCTTTGCAAACCCCACTCCCGGTGCAGCCAATTTTTACCAAGAATCAAATGAACAAGTGCATTTTTCGCATGTGGGTGGGATTTACGACCAAGTTTTTAATTTGGAGTTAGCAAGTAATCATCCTGAAAATAGAATATTTTATACAACGGATGGTAGCACTCCTACTGCCGAATCAATGTTATACGAATCCGCTCTTGAACTCGATACATCATTTCATTCTCAACGAAACATATCTCAAATTTTGGTTACACCACCATCGGCGCACCAAGCACCCGCCATTACTGATGTCCCAAAGGCTATAATCATCAAAGCAGCTGTTTTTGACGATAAAGGCAACATGATTAGCGAAGTTACAACTCATTCGTACTTTTTCCAATCATTAAATATAAATCATAATAGCCTTCCAATAATCTCGATTTCAGCGGATTATGATGATTTGTTTGATTACCACACCGGAATTTTGGTTCCCGGAGTTAATTGGGATGCATCTAACCCCAATATTACCGGTAATTACGTACTTAGAGGAATTAATTGGGAACGCGAAGCGTATGCCGAATTTTATGAATCAAATAATCAAATAGGATTTAAACAAAAGGTAGGTTTAAGAACTCATGGGGCAAATTCCCGTCTTAAATCACAAAAGGGGCTTAAAATTTATGCAAGAAGTAAGTATGTATTGTCTAAATTTAATTATAAGCTCTTCGATGATAGGACCACTAATATTTTTAACACACTTATATTAAAACCATTTTCTGTATCATGGAATCTCACAGGTGCAGAAGATTACACTGCAAATAAATTGGTAGTAGGGTTGGATGTTGATGGTGTGGCATCGCGTCCTGTGGTATTGTATCTCAATGGCGAATATTGGGGCGTATATTATATTTCTGAGAGAATTGATGAAGATTATTTAGAGACATATCACGATGTTGACCCGGATAATGTTGATATTATTGGAACTTGGTATGGTACTCCCGAAAGCGGAGACAATACAGCTTATCTGGAAATGTATGAATTTGTCAAAAACAATGATTTCTCCGATGATGCAAATTACAAGGAAATTTGCAAAATAATTGATATTGATAATTTTATTGATTATCAGATTTTTCAAATATATATTGCCAATTATGATTGGCCCGCAAATAATTTCAGATGTTGGCGTTCAAAAACTCCCGGTAGCAAGTGGAGATTTGCTTTCTTTGATGGTGATGCTTGTTTTATGAGTCATAAGAAAGATATGTTTGAACATGCTACAGATACATCCGACAACGTCTGGCCCACTAATGCCGGGTCTACTATGATTTTCAGGAAAATGTTGGAAAATGATATTTTCTTAAATAAATTCCTAATTAGAATAGAAAACATTTTAAATCAATTTTTATATTATAATAAATCTTCTGTTTTTCAAAAAACTGTATTTCATTTTTTAGAGCCGGAAATTACTAAACAAATTAAACGCTTTTCACATCCTATGGATTACGATGATTGGACATATATGATGATTGTATTAAATTATTTTTTAGAAGGAAGAACATGTTCGCTAAAGGAACAAATTTACGAAAAATATGGAATTGACCTTTATATCATTGAATGTTTACATGATTCAGTTAAAGATGATCCCAAGTTCAACAACACTCTCAAAATCTTCCCCAATCTGACAACAGGCAACTTTCGGATTAAATTTATTCCCAAGTATTCAGGTAATTATGAATTTTATCTGACAAATTTAATGGGTGAAAAGATTTATTTAGAAAGTAGATATTTACATCAAGAGTTAGCACATACCGGCTTGTATAACATATCCTTATCACCCGGAATTTATTATATTGCAATCCAAGGCGATAAGGAGTATTGTTCGGGGAAAATAATTATTATTACTGAATAAATAATAAAATTTGTTAAAAATTACTGCCTCGGTACCATGCGAATGTTTTGTCCCCAGCGATTTTGTTCTTCCATTCGGCATGACCATACGAGCTCGTCGTTCCAAACTGTTATGTCGGGGCATCCGTCGCACATGTTGATTCGTCCGTCCTTGTGAATGTCGGCGGGTTGGATTATCATCACTGATTGAAAATGTAGTCGCGAGAAGAATGCACGCGGATTTGCAATGATGGAGCGGAAATAATTTTTAGCCACTTCGCGAATGCCTTTGTCAAAGGGCATTAACAAGAAATAGAGTCGTCCCATTTTCAAAAGTGAAGGGTTTGAATATGCCAAATAGCTGCCTGTGAATAGGTGCTTGAAAGTTTGGACAATTTCCATGAATTTTGGTCCGATATGCCCGAAAACTTGATGCTTATTGCCCATCCTTCCGGTGAAAAGCCATTTGTAGCTGTCAACTTTTTCGGTACCGTTCAAAAATGCCGAGGGAGTAAAATTCGGGTCATATTGTCTGATGATTTCGACAAGCTCGGGCGACGTAATGTCGGTACGGCGATTATCATCATTTTTCGAATACATCATTTCGTCGAATTCCACTTTTTCTGCGCCTACATAAAAATCGAAATCTTTGCCCAATATTGCCATTCTATAAAGTATGAAGACCATCACGTGGATTTTATCTATGTGTTGTTGCGCAAATTTCATCAAATCCGGCACATATTGAATGTTGTCGGGATAAATCGTAGCATTGAATGAGCAAGATAGCCCGCCCACTTCGGCTATCATATTGGCATAAGTAAGTCGCAATTCGTTCAGTTCAATTTCGTTTTTGCCAGTCCATCCCTGACGTTTTTGACCGCTATCAACATGGAAAGTGAATCCTTCGCAACCAGCTTTCTTCAACTCTTTCAGCATTTCAATTGTCAGCAAAGCGCCGTTTGAATTGATAATCGGTTTCCAGCCGCGTTTGCGAACCATTCGGACGATTTCGACAATATCGGGGTGAGTAAGCGGCTCGCCGCCCGCGACTGAAACGCCATCGGTTTTGCGGTAACGTTCGAGCACATCGAGCTCGTGATTAATCTCTTCGAGAGTTTTGTGTGAGTTGTTGCGGTTTTCGCGGTAACATCCGTCGCAGTATAAGTTGCATTTGCTGGTCGGTTCGAGCCACGAAATTGAATTATCGGCAAAGTTCCAAGGGAGCCTGTAGAGATTTGTGGGAGAAAAGACTGTGTTCATTGCTTATCTCAATTTTATATTTTTAAAAAACACTTTTTTTACGAACTTAAAAATAAGAAAAAATCTCAAAGTGAAAAAATTTGGGGAGAGAAAAGGAAGAGTAGGGACACAGCGTCATGAATAAAACCATGGGCTATGATTTATCTGTGGAATGGTTTCCCTAAAACAAAAAAAGAGGGCTTTGATGCCCTCTTTCAGTGTGAATCGTGGTCAGAGAGGGAGTTGAACCCCCGACACGTGGATTTTCAGTCCACTGCTCTACCAACTGAGCTACCTGACCAAAATACAAGAATACAAAAGTAGTAATTTGAATTGAAATCACCAAATTTGTTCTGAAAATAGTGCTGAATTTTTTGTTGAATTATACTTTTATATGCAAAATTTCCAATTTTTTGGATTCTGCCATTACGAAAAGTATGATGTTTAGCTCGTCGCTGCTTGTTTCGGATAGAGTGATTTTCGTGGTTCTGTCTTTGTATGGCATCAGCGATGACTCGAGTAATGCGGTGTTCACGGGTTGTCCGCCTGTGGCTCCGGCAATTCCGTTGTCGAAAAGCACTATTTTGAGCGGGATATCGCGGTTGATTGCCTCTTGCAAGCCGATTATGCCGCATGATAAAAAGGCGAAATCACCGAGCACTGCCCACGCTTTGGTATGCCCGGCAAGGTAGGCTCCGATTGCGGTTGGGATGCTTCCGCCCATGTGGAGCGTGATGTCTATGCACGAATACGGTTCCAGTGCGAACAATGTTGGCAGGCTTGTGTCGCCGATTGTGACATCGCGTTTGATTGTCTTGAAAATCTCGAAAAATGGGATGTAGTCCTTTGTGACTCTTTGCCATTCGGGTGGCAATTGGGCTATTTGCGGCAATGTTGGCTTTGGGATGTCATCATGCGGCAGCGATGCAATGCGGCGTTGCAGGACTTGGTATTGGTAATCTGCGAGTATCGGTGTGACCAGGTTTTTGTATATGTTGCGGCTATAGGGTTTGGTGCACGGCTTGTGTGTCATTTCGATATATTCGACATCGCTCTCAATATCGGCTGCATCAATCACTATAACGCAGGGCAGTCCGCTATTTTCGGATTTTTCGGTAGATTCTAACAATGATTGCTGAATGTTTGCGGGCGTTGCGATGACTGTCTGAAGATTTGCACCTTTGACGATTGGCACTATATCAAAAATATTATCGGAATGAGTTCCGGTCTTGTCATCGAAAATGATAAATAGGAGTGAAGCGTTGACTCCGGACGTCATCACATCAATTATGCAGTTCATAGATTTGAGCAAACCGTGAGTTTTGATAATGACTGCTGCTCTTGTTCCGGTGATTGCCACTCCTGCTGCCACTGCCGAAGCAATTTCCTCGTGATAACTGATTGTTAGTTGATTGCCAAATTTTTCGTTCAAGAGCTCAAATGTCTGATTAGCGCCATATCCCGGAACATATGTAATGACTCGGTAATCCAAATTGTACAAAGTTTCGGCGATTATTTTGGCTGTTGTCATTTTATGTCCTGTGGTCGAGGTGTTGTTTCATCAAATCGAAAGTTTCATTCATCAAGGTGTTTATTCCGGCTTCTCGGATGTACTCAATGTCAAATTGCTTTACAAATGTGAGTGTAACAGTTTGTGGGTTGATTTCAAATTTTCCTTTGGGCATCACATCGGCTGTACCTTTAATTGCAAGTGTTACGATGGCTTTGCCGCTTTTGGTTGCCAGCAGGAAGGCACCTTTTTTAAATTGCCCCAATGTGCCGTCTTCGGAGCGAGTACCTTCGGGGAAGATAATCACTGAATCTCCGTCGCTAATTGATTGGACTGCATGGCGAAAGCTTTGCATGGCATTTTGTGGGTCTTCTCGTTTGACCGAAATAAAGGGTGAAATCTTCAGGCACCACCCGAAAATCGGGATTTTCTCGAGCTCTTCCTTGTACATGATTCGCGCATTATCTTTCAGCGATGAGAGCAGAACGGGTATATCGTAAAGCGAAGTATGGTTGGAAATATAAACTACGTTTGAAATTGGGTAATGCACTTCTTGAGTGTTTAATTTGACTTTTATGCCGGAAATATCGAGCAATAATTTAGACCAAATGGCTGCGAGACGGTGAAAATGATGTTTGCCAAAGACGAGCATAAGCAAAGTTGTAGTCAATGCAAAGAAAATCGTAACAATTGCAATCAGAATTAATCGCGATATTGTAACGATTTTTTTTACCATTCTTACCCAAACCTAATGCTAATTTTTACTCAATCCATTAGCACACATGACGTGACAAATCTTAAGAATTGTATAATCTCTGATAGTATAGTATCTTAGCAAGCCCTGAGCGCGCGAATCTAAGAAACCGCAAGATTGGAGCACCTTGAGTTGCTTAGAAACATTTGCTTGTAATAGTCCTGTGGCACTGATAATATCGGTTACACATTTCTCGCCGGCAAATAAGCATCGTAAAATCTTGAGTCGCGATGGCTCAGATAAGGCTTTGAACACTTTCGATAAGTGCTCGATTTCAATATCGGTCAAGTCTGCTTGAGCAGTTTCTAATAAAGTTGCTTTCATATCTTATACGCCTGTAACAATAAAAGTCAAATTTTGTCAATTTATGTTTCAAATATACTAAAAAAAGGACAAATAGAGGGAGTAATAACAGTTTTAAAGGATATTTTATACTAAAAAAGTATAAAAATAATTCGTCATGCCTATAAAATAATTTTGGTTTATATCGTGTTAAATGTTTGGTAACTATAATTATGTAAAATTAATTTTGAAAAAAGATGAATACCCATATACATACATGCGATTCTTGTGGTGATGCAAAAGAAATCTATCTATTGCCAAACGAAAAGGCAGAAGATCTGGACGGTTGCGTTTGTTCACGAGATATTAAAAAAATCGGCAGACATGACGAATCAAGTTTATTACGTATGATTGACCGCGATATCCGCCGTAAAGAAAGAAAAGAAAGCTCTCTATAATTTTGTAGCTTTTTCAATTATCATAAGTTTTATCTAAAAGTCTTTGGCGTTTGGATAAAACTTTTCATTTGTTTTAGCCATTTTCGCTATAATTGGCGATGTTCTGTAACGATCTTCGTGATACATTTCGTACAAATCACTAAGCCTTGAAGCTACAAAATCCAATCCTAATTCATCAGCCCATTTAAACAATCCTTTCGGATAATTTACGCCGTTAAGCATTGCCAAATCTATGTCTTCTTTGCTTGCGATATTATACATCAATGTGTCTGCGGCTTCGTTGATGAGCATCACAATAATCCTTTCAAAAATCATACTATCGAGTTTTGAGTCAGGTTCGAGCTCGTCCAATTGTGCATTTTGCAATTCGGTATAATCATAGAATCCTTTGCCGGATTTTCGCCCGTATAATCCTGCCTCGACATAACGCTTTTGTGTGATTGACGGCTTGTAACGTTGGTCGTAGTAAAACTCGCGGAAAACAGTTTCGGTGACTTTGTAGTTTACGTCGTTTCCGATTAAATCCATCAATTCAAATGGTCCCATACGGAATTTGCCGATTCTTTTCATAGCGTAATCAATTCTGGGTATGTCTGCAATTCCTTCTTCGTAAATGCGGAGTGCTTCTCCATAGAATGAACGAGCGACTTTGTTTACAATAAATCCGGGTGTATCTTTGGCAACTACCGGCACTTTGCCCCATTCTTTCATCAGATTAAATAATACTTCCTTCACAGAACTGCCGGTCAAGATACCGGGTACAATCTCCACTAATGGCATAAGTGGCGGCGGATTGAAAAAATGCAATCCAATGACTCTTTGTGGGATTCGACAAGCAGCTGCTATCGAAGTAATCGAAAGCGACGATGTGTTCGTTGCCAAAAAGCAGTTCTCATTCACTAAATCCTCAAGATTAGCAAAAAGCTCTTTTTTGACTTCCAAATCTTCCACAATCGCTTCAATTATCAATCCCATCGAAGCCAAATCATTGATAGAGTTTGTGAAAGTAACTCGCGAAAGAATATTTTCACCGTCTCTTTGGTCAATTTTTTGCTTATTGACCAATCTGTTGATTACATTGGTCAAATTTTCGTGTGAGCGATTCAATTGCTCTTTTTGTTGGTCAAAAATGACGACTCTATGACCGAAAGTAGCAGCAACTTGGGCAATTCCCGTGCCCATAGTTCCGGCACCAATTATGCCGATTGCAACGTGTTTGTTAAAATTTATCATGCTATAGTCCTCCATATTACATGCCCTTGTAAATAGGTTTGCGTTTTTCTAAAAATGCACTGACCCCTTCTTTGTAATCGTCGGAGTTTGATGCAATGTTTTGTAATTTCATTTCCTCTTCGAGTTGAGTTGCCAAGTCATTATCTATTGTTGTATTCAACAAATGCTTTGTCAAAGCCAATCCTTTCGTGGGTCTATCAGCCAAATGATTCGCCATCGCTTCTGTTTCTGCAGCAAATTCCTCTGCCGGAAAAGTCTTGTAAATCATTCCCATTTCCTCTGCTGATTTGGCATCTACTTTCTCGGCAAGAAACATCAGTGCCGATGCCTTTGCCATACCAATTAAGCGTGGCAAAAAGTATGTTCCGCCGCTATCGGGAACGAGCCCAATATTTGAAAAAGATTGGATAAATGAGGCTTTGTCGGATGCAATGACAATATCGCAAGCAAGTGCAATATTGGCTCCGGCGCCGGCTGCAATACCATTAACAGCAGCAATAACAGGCTTAGGGATATTGCGGATTAATGTGATAATCGGATTGTATTGCCTGATGATAATGTCGGTCACTTCGTATTTACCGCTAATTGCTTCTTCCAAATCCTGCCCTGCTGAAAAAGCTCTTCCTTCGCCTGTGATTACTATACATCTTACTTGTATATCTTCAGTTGCTGAATGGAGTGCCTCTTGAACTTCGAGAGACATCTCACGGTTGAAACTGTTCAACACATCGGGTCGATTCAAAGTTATATATGCAACTTTGTCCTTTATATCATATTTGATAAGCTTATAATCCACTTTTTATCCTCTTTGTTTTATCTATTTGACGAAAATATCACATCAAAGTTATTTTTTACTTGCATTTTATTGTAAATTTATTACTTTTACAGTCAGAACAATTTGTTAAATGCAATAATAGTATGCAATAAGTGTCTTTTGAACAATTATTAATGACTCTTTGAAACAAATCTAAAAAATTGATTTCGGCTTTTTTATACCCAAATTTGAATGTTATCACCCAAGCGAAGCACATTTTCCAAAACTTAATCAACAAATCATGAATATTATTAATACTAATATCTAACAATAAAATAGGATTTCTATGGCTAGAACAGCTGCAAAGAACGACATTCCGGAACCGGTCGAAGTACCAACGGCAGTCGAACCGGAACACTCTCCGACAGCATTAATTGACATTAATGAAATGAAGGGCAAAAAGATTGCCGAACTGACATTGATGGCTAAATCACTCGGCATTAGCGATTTTGCCGACTTACGTAAGCAGGAACTTATCCTGAAAATCGTTGAAGCTCGTACAGTACAAGCTCAAAAAGAAGTGCCGCTGGAAGGACTTATCACAAGTGGTGGCGTTTTGGAAGTGCTAAGCGAAGGATACGGATTTTTACGTTCCGTCAATTACAATTACTTGCAATCTCCCGATGATATTTATGTGTCGCCATCGCAAATCAAGAGATTCAGTCTCAAGACCGGCGATACTGTCAAAGGGCAAGTTCGCCCGCCAAAAGAAGGCGAAAGATTTTACGCTTTGCTCAAAGTTGAATCAGTCAACTTTACAGAGCCCGAAAAAAACCGCGAACGAATATTGTTCGACAACCTCACACCACTTTATCCCGACGACAAATTCAAATTGGAAAAGCTACCAAGCGATTATTCAATTAGAGTTCTTGATTTGTTAAGCCCGATTGGCAAGGGTCAAAGAGGTTTGATTGTTTCGCCTCCGAAATCGGGTAAAACGATATTGTTGCAACAAATCGCAAACAGTATCGCATATAATCACCCCGAAGCTGTTTTAATCGTGTTGTTGATTGATGAACGCCCTGAAGAAGTGACCGATATGGAGCGCTCTGTGAAAGCAGAAGTCGTATCCTCTACTTTCGACGAACCACCTGACCGTCACGTCCAAGTGGCTGATATGGTCTTGGAAAAAGCAAAAAGACTCGTCGAAGCAAAGCAAGATGTTGTGATTTTGTTAGATTCAATCACTCGTTTGGCTCGTGCACACAATACGGTTGTTCCTCACTCAGGCAAAATTCTTTCCGGTGGTGTTGATGCAAACGCGCTTCACAAACCAAAAAGATTTTTCGGTGCTGCAAGAAACATCGAAGAAGGCGGCTCGCTAACAATTATTGCAACAGCACTAATCGAAACAGGCAGCCGTATGGACGAAGTAATCTTTGAAGAATTCAAAGGTACGGGCAACATGGAATTAGTTCTCGACCGCAAACTTGCCGACCGTAGAATTTATCCGGCTATTGACGTGAATCGCTCCGGCACAAGACGCGAAGAATTGCTCTTCAGCCAAGACGAATTGACAAGAATTTGGATTTTGCGTAAAGTACTCAGCGAAATGCAATCTGTTGACGCTATGGAATTCCTCTTGAACAGAATGAGAGGAAGACGCACAAACAGAGAATTCTTAATGTCTATGAATAGCTAAAAGCAAATGTGAATTTAAAAATGAAAAAGGCTGTCTCATTTGATTGGGACAGCCTTTCTTGTATTTTCCGGATGCTTTATTCTTTGTTTTTCAAATCGCGATAGCAGAACCACCAATCGTAATTATCGTAGCGGCTTTGTTTGTACTTAGCCGATTTGATGTCCGATGCAGGTGGAACGATAACTTTATCGCCAATTAGTTCGTTGTTGGGCCAATTTGCAGGCATTGCAACGTGTTCTTTATCTGCGATTTGAATTGCGCGAACCATGCGGAGCAATTCGTCGAAATTACGACCTAATTCTTGAGGATAGTAAACAATCGCTCTGATTTTGGCTGTATCGTCAATTATAAACACTGCACGTACAGTATTTGTGCCTTTGCCCGGATGAATGAAACCGAGACTCTTAGAAATATCGCCATTATCGGCGATAATCGGGAATTCGATGTCAACTTTCAAGTTTTCCAAAATCCAATCATGCCATTTAATATGCGAATAAACTTGGTCTATACTCAATCCGATTAGCTCGCAATTCAATTTACGAAACTCGGGGTAGCGATTTTGGAATGCTACAAATTCGGTTGTACAAACGGGAGTAAAATCAGCAGGATGACTGAATAAAATGAACCATTTTCCTGCAAAATCTTTTGGCAAATTCATCATGCCATGAGTTGTTTTAACTTCCATATCGGGGAATGTATCGCCGATTAGCGGAATTCTGTTTTCCATAAACACCACTTTTCTATTAATTTAAAATATTTTTTAAGACTCAAAATAAATACAGATATGAAGAAGTTTTCATAAGTTTGATATTGTATTTAAATTTTTCAAAAAATCGAGCGCTAAAGGTCGAAATTTTTCTCTCTTTGTAATCATGAAAGTATGCTTCCCTTGGTCGAACATAATCAATTTTGAGTTTGGAATTTGAGGTGCAAGGTCTGTCATTTTTTGCTCCAAATCTAAAACGATTTTGTCCTTTCGCGATGCTGTTATCAATACATCAGCTGTTATTTTGCTCAAATTACCGTGTACTGCATTGATTTGTTTTTGGGCGAGATTGAGCAACATTTCATTGTCGAGGTCAACAATACTCTCCCAATCTTCACCGCTCTGGTTGAGCCAGTAGCGTTGCATCAAATAATTGGATTTACCTTTGAGACGCCCTTTTACGATGTATTCGGCATCATCTGTAGAAAGCTGCACTCCAAAAAAACTATCGGCGATTAATTTTGAGACAAGTTCCGGCTTTTGCACTGCCATATTAAGCCCCACAAGAGCACCGCCACTCGTACCGATTACGTTTAATTGACTAACTCCTAACATCTCTGCTAATTCAATCGCACAAAGGGCGTTGTAATGCCAGAAATTTTCCTCGAATTTATCAACTCGGTCTGATTTTCCATGTCCGGGATAATCAAAAGCAATAACTCGGAAATGCTTTGCAAAAAAATCAAAATCTTTATCGAATAATTTTGATGATACTGTATTGCCATGCAATAGCATCAATGCTTCTCCTGTGCCTTGCTCGGCATAATAAATATCATGTCCATCAAACTTGAAATAGCTATCTTTTTTCATGAATTTTCCTCTGCTTTTACATATTCCATCAGTGGTTTAATATGACGAATAAGTATGACTATGCAAACCGCAGTGACCAAAATTTTGAATTGCAAGTGGTCGGTAATCGGCATAAAAGCGGCAATATCGAGCAATTTATCGGGCGTTGAGAATACCATAATCGGCGTGGCAACAGTCGCAATTGCGTTGGCAATGTGAATATGACGCTTGATTACATAAAAAGCTGTCAACCATAACAAAAGCCATAAAATCACAGGAATTGGGTTCAGAACGAGAAAAACTCCGACAGTCGTAGCGAGACCTCTGCCGCCTTTCAATCCCATGAAAATGCTGAAATTATGCCCAATCACAGCCCATAATCCGCCGACAGCCATATCAGTATATGTGACATCGGGCAACAAACTGATGAGCAAAACTGCAATTGCGCCTTTGGCAACGTCTGCTAATAGTACGAATATGCCGATTTTGCGGCTGCCTGTGCTTTCGTAACTGTTCATGGCGCCCATATTTTTAGAGCCTTCGGATGTTATATCAATTCCTTGCAATCTTTTGACTATCAAGAAAGCAGAGGGAATCGAGCCGATTACAAGTCCTATAAGCATTGCCAGATATAAATTCATAAATTAGTCCCTCACTTTTAGAAATTTGATTTGCAAATATGAAAACACTAAAAGTATAAAAAACAATACAAAAGCAATCGCCGAGGCATATCCCATCATATCGGTTTTTTCGAATGCATTTACGAAAACTAAATACACCAGCGTTGTAGTCGAATCGAGCGGTCCACCCTTTGTCATCACAAATATTTCGATGAATACTTGGAAAGATTTAATGGTGTTGATTACCAGCACAAATAGCAAAGTCGGCTTAATCAATGGCAGCGTGATATAGAAAAACTGCTGCACTGGGCTTGCACCATTCAGTTTTGCGGAATCATACAAATCTTCGGAAATTGTTTGCATTCCGGCGAGAAACAAAATCATATAATAACCGATGGAAATCCACACGTCCATTGCCATAATCGAAAGCAATGCCGTAGATGTATCGAGCAACCACCCGCGCTCGGGAAATGGCATCCCAAACATTGAAAGTATGTTGTTGATATATCCATCTCTTGCGTAAAGATTTGTAAAAATTAGCGAAATCACAACTAATGATGTCACTGTCGGCAGAAAATATGATGCTCGGAAAAACTCTTTAAATCTAATCAGTTTATTATTCAAAATAGAAGCAAGAATCAGTGCAATCGCCGTCGTAACAGGAACTGTTCCTAAAGTGAATATCGCAGTATTTTGGAGTGCCACCCAAAATACCGAATCGCCAAACAAATTTTCATAATTTGCTAAACCAACGAAAGTCGCTGTGTTGGTGAGTGTTTTGTAATCAGTCAAGCTGATGTAAATCGCGTAAAAAAGTGGATACAACCAAAATACTGCCAATACTATAATCCAAGGCATAAGTAGAGTCAATGTATTTGCATTGTCGCGAACTCTATGATTGAGCATTTTCACCCCGAAAGCGTTTGAGCATCATATAGAGCAACTGAACAGGAAGCCCGACAATATTATAATAGCACCCGTTGATATGGCTTACGAATAAGGCACCGAAATCATCTTGAATTCCGTATGCTCCGGCTTTGTCCATAGGCGAGCCACCTTCAATATAGAGCCAAATTTCTTCGTCCGACAACTCGCGAAAAGTCACCTCAGTAGTTTGGAAATCGGTTATCCAATTCTGCGAGACAGATTCAACGATTGATAATCCGGTATAAACTTTATGCGTATTTCCGGATAAAATCTTCAAAATTCGGTAGGCATCTTCGGGGTCAGTAGGTTTGTTCAATATCATACCATCAATTACCACAATCGTGTCTGCCCCGATTACAAGTGCAGGCGTGCTGATTCCTCCGGCAATATCATCCGCTTTGGACCACGCTAGGTGAATGCAATAAGCTTCGGGAGGAATGTCTGTATCAATATCTTCGTCAATATCCGAAAATTTTGTAGTGAATTCTAAGCCCACCATCGAAAGCAATTTTTGGCGTCTCGGCGACCGAGATGCTAAAATAATCGGGACATCTATGTTCAAAATTTGATTTATCGTTTTCATATTTTCGTAAATTGTATTAAGTTTGATTACAAAATAATACAGTTATTTGCAAAAATTCAAAAATTTTGGTTTTTTCTTAAAATTCATATCATCATCGTAGGGAGCCAAATATGTCGAAATTAATTTATTTTATCTTAATTGTTGTGTTGATTTCATGTTCATCATCAGACAGAATCAACGTCTCCAAGTATAACTTCCAAGACCAAGGCGAACTTCTCGATTTGAATTATTTGCTTTTTGAATTCGATAAAATTATGATTCCCACCGATAGAATAGGGAAAACTCCAAAAGAACTCCCGTTTAAGGTTTATCCCAATACAAGAGGCAATGTTTATTGGAAAAGCAACAACACGCTAATTTTTTATCCATACGGCGGATTTAAAGCCAATACTGACTATATAATCGAATTCACGGATAATTTGACTGAATATATGCCGGTCAAATCGCAAATGCCGTCGAAGAAAATTTATCGCTTCCATACTACTTATACTGACATCAAGTCTGTAAGTACGAATTGGCACAAGGCAAACGAAAACGCTCCTACATTTTTGGTTTGTGATATTCAATTCAATACCGAAGCGATTTTTTATGATGTGAAAAAAGTGAGCACTGTCAAAATCAACGGCAAAGAATTTAATATCAGTTCTGCTCGTTGGCAGCGGAGCGACTTTCTAAAGATGCAAATCGCGATTGAAGATGTTTTTGATGTAGAGGGAAAGGAGCTCTCGATTGAAATTCCATTTGAATTTGAGCAATCGGACGGCAAAATGAAAACTCGAAAAATGAATTATAATGGCAAGATTCCGTTACTAAGTGCTTTCGGGATGACAGAAATTATCGTGAATAATTCGATTGACCAACGCGGATTACTTTTGCGATTCAATCAAACATTGAATAAAAACGCTGATTTGGCAAATCTAATAAATGTCAATCCTCAAATCCCCTACGAAATTGAAATTTATGGTAATGAAATATATCTGAACGGCATTTTTGTTCCTGAAACCAATTACGAAGTAACGATTAATCAATCTTTTGAAAGCATTTTCGGAATAAAGCTCAAGGCTGAACTGAAGCACACAGTATTTGTACCCGAAATGGAAGCCCAAATTGTGCTGGCAGACCCGTCATCACTATATTTATCATCAAGGGGTAACAAACAAATTGGAATTAAACTTGCCGGAGTCAATAATTTGCAGGTGAATGTTTTCAAAATTTTCGAGAACAACCTCATCCGTGCATTGATGGGATACCAAAAAATTGATTATTCAGGTAAATATGACGAAGAAACGGGTAACTGGTACGATGCGGTAAATATCTCGAGCATTGGCACATTGATTACCGAAAGAGGATACAACACTTCCGAACTGAAATCTGCCGACAATATCAAATTGCTCGATTTTAATTTCGCCGATGCTACAAATAACAACGGGATTTATTTGCTCGAAATTTTCGACAAAGATAAGCCTTGGGTGCGACAAGTCATGCAAGTCTCGCTTTCGGACATCGGCATAATTGCAAAAGTTTCGAATGAGCAAATTGCTGTTTATGCTAACTCTTTAGTCAACACCGAACCTATTTCAAATGCGACAGTCAAAATAATTTCTAAGAATAACCAAATTGCAGAATCGGCTCGTACAGATGGACGCGGCATCGCAATACTCAAAAATGACAGAGCAAAGCAACAGGGATTTAGCCCATCAATTATAAGCGTCGAACACAATGGCGAAACGAATTATTTATTCATCGAATCTTCAACTTTAGTAAGCAAATCCGGACTCAACGTTACCGCCGGCACCGAAGTCACAGACTATTATTGCTTTATGTACGGCGAGCGCAATTTGTATCGTCCGGGCGAAACACTCATCATCAATGGAATTGTTCGTAACAAGGATTTGAAGCTCTTAGGCGATTTGACATTGAAGCTCAAAATAATGAATCCATCGTGGCAACTTTATAAAGAATTTCGTGTGAAATTAAACGAGCAAGGAAATTTTGAAGTTAAAGAGGAGTTGGCTCAGACATTGAAGACGGGCAATTATGAAGTGCTTTTAGATTTGCCGAACGATGTGAATATTGGAAAATATAGTTTTTCGATTGAAGATTTTGCTCCCGAAAGGCTGAAAATTACTGCAACTACTGACCGAGAAAGCTACACGCCACAGCAAGACGTGAATCTGAACATACAAACGGATTATTTGTTTGGTATGCCGGCACAAAATCTAAGCGGAGAAATAAGCTTCGAAACAAATTCGGGCGATTTCACTTCGGAAAAATTCGAAGATTATGACTTTACGCTCCGAGGCGCCGGACGGGTAAATGATTACAGTTTCCGCCCGATTGTTAGCGATAACGCAGGCAATACTAAGGAAATCTTCAAAATTGATGAATTATACCAAAATATGGGACTTATTTATTTGCACATTGGCATAAATATGCAAGATGAAACAGGCTCCGATAACCGGATTTATTTGGTGCGGAAAATCCACACTCAAAACACTTACGTCGGCATCAATAGTAAAATGGGAGATTGGTTTGAACTAAATCGCCCAATAATCACTCCAATTGTCGTTTTGGATAAAGAAGGCGAAGAAAGCGAATCCGAAATTAACATTGATATTTTCAAAATCACCTATAGCACTGCCTTACGTTCATCGCGGAATTATGATTATCGCTACGAATCAAACAAAATCGAATCAATTGTGAGTTCCGAAACAATAAAAGCCAAAGGGCAGTATAATCACAAATTTACTCCTGTCAGCTCCGGTGAATACGAAATCAGAATCCGCCAGAACAATGCTGATGGCTACGTAATGAAAAGATTTTGGGCTTATAGGTATGGATATGCCGAATCTGCGGGATTCAACGTTGACAAGGAAGGCAAAGTCATTGTAAGTGCTGATAAGAAAGATTACAAACCCGGCGAAACTGCAAAGCTATTATTCAAAACTCCTTTTGACGGAAAATTATTCGTAAGTATCGAGCGCGAGGGAGTTCTGGAGCATTTTGTACTTCGCACGAATGATAATTCAGCATCACTGAATATTCCAATCAAAAATGAATATCACCCAAATGTATATGTATCAGCGATTTTAATCAAATCCGTTTCGAATAATAATTTCCCTCTCAATGTTGCCTACGGTTATGAAGAATTGACCATTAAAGATGAAAAACGATATTTGCCGATTGAAATAATAGCCGATGAAACGAGCCGCTCTACGACCAAGAAAAAAATCAAAGTCAAGACTTTGCCCGAAAAAGACATAAATGTAACTATTGCAGTCACTGACGAAGGAATTTTGCAATTGAAACGATATCAATCGCCCGCACCGTATGATTTCTTCTATGCTGCCCGAAAATTGGACGTTAATACTTATTCCGGCTATACTAAATTATATAAGGAGTATAAGGCTCGTAGCGGACAATTTGGTGGTGACGGTGGGGAATTAGCTTATATGAAGATGTTGGATTTGCAGAATCCATTTGTGGATAAAGCCGTTAAATTGCTATCTTTCTGGAGCGGCAATCTCAAAACCGATGCTAACGGAATGGCAGAATTTGAAATTGATTTGCCGACATTTTCCGGTGCATTGCGAATTATGGCAGTTGCTTACAAAAATGACAGATTCGGTTCCGCCGAAAAGATGATGAAAATCGCCGACCCGCTAATCGTAACTCCGGCATTGCCCCGTTTCTTGTCAATCGGCGACGAAGCTGAAGTGAAAATCAATCTCAAAAATTTGACCGACAAGAAAAAAAGCGTCAAAATCGAACAGAAAATTGATGGCGATTTGCTTTTTGAGCCATCTTGGAAAAATAGCATTACACTCGAACCAAGAGCTGATATTTATATCGCCGCAAAACTCAAACCCGGAAAATTTACCGGAAGCCACAAAATCACTTTCAATGTCAGCGACGGGAACGACAAATATTCAATCGAACGTTTGATAAATGTGCGAATAGCCACTAATATCGAACTGAAAAGCGAATTCGCAGAAATCAAGCCCGGGCAAACAGTCAAAATCAAATATCCGCAAGGATTTATGCCCAATATGTCCACGAGCGTTCTGACAATCAGTCGACAACCGTATATTGAATTTTTCGACCAAATAGACTTTCTGACTGATTATCCTTACGGATGCACCGAGCAAGTCATATCGTCAGTTTTCCCCTTGCTTGTGTATAAGGATTTCAAGGAATACACCAAAAATTCAACTGTAAAATTGACCGACTTAGGCATAACGGAAAGAGTCAATAATGCTATAAAGCAAATCAGCGCCCTGCAAAATCAAGGTGGCGGTGTCGGATTGTGGTCGTCAGGTGAGAGCGATATTTGGGTATCGGCGTATGCTTTACATTTCTTAACTGAAGCGAAAAATCGCGGTTATAATGTAAACGAAGATGGGCAGAAAGCTCTGATTAATTATCTAAAAAGCATTTTTTCGATGACTGAATCATATGACCAGAGCAAGAATGATTTATCCAAGTATAATTCTGCGGATAGGTACAAACTCGCTGCTTATACGTGTTTTGTGTTGGCTCGAGCCGGCAAACCTGAGCAAGCTCTGATGAACTTTTACGCTGAATCTGCCGAAAATATGCCATATGACTCGAAAGTGCTTTTAGCTTCTGCTTTTTTACTTAGCGGAAATATTCCCGCATTTTACGCTCTGATGCCAAATACAATCGAATCGAGCAAAATGAAAGATGACATGACTGACGTTTATGGCTCTAAATTACGCGAACTTGCCTTGCTGACCTATGCTTACAGCACCGTGAAGGGCAATGACGTTTACACTTCTAAACTTGCGAATCTGCTTACGAGCGAACTCCGACGCAATGAACATTATACTACGCAAGAAGCCGCATTCACTCTGCTGGCAATCGCAAATATTATGGAAAAGGGCAGCGGCGAATCCTCGTTCAGTTTCGATGGGAAAAATACGAATCTTAATGCTACCAATAAGTTTGTCAGCCACAAAATTACTGCCGATAAGGAAATAACCAACACCGGGCAAAATTCAATATGGTACAGCTTGCAATCAAAAGGCTATTCCAAGGAAGCCAAAAAATCGGAAGTATCGAGTTTTGTTGGCGTCGAGCGAACGTTATATAATCAATCCGGCAGTAAAATCAGCGCAAATCAAATTGTAAGAGGCGAGCGAATTTTTGTCAAACTCAGCGTGAGACTGAAAGACGGTTTGAAATCAATTGACAACCTTGCGGTTAGTGAGATGATTCCCGCAGGTTGGGTGATTGAAAATCCAAGATTGTCAAATACTGCCAAACCTTCGTGGATAAAAAATGTTGATGAGCCATTTTATGCTGATTATCGCGACGATAGGGTAAATATGTTCGCAAACGTGCGGGGCAATGTCGAATTTTTCTATGTTGCTCGTGCAGTCAGCGCCGGGTATTTCAAGTTCGGTCCTCTGACGGCGGTTGGCATGTACAATCCCGAAGTTTATTTCTCGGGGAAATCATCAGATGTTAAAATCGCAGAAAAACCCAAAGGTGGAGTTTGATTAAACACGTCGGGAAATAAGCATAAAAATTAGGCATTGATTTTGTAATTGGTAGTTTTTTTGATACTTTGGTAGTTGGAAAATTAATTTTGAAGGAAATAATTAATGCGTCGAACACTTTCGATATTCTTTAACATAGACCGAACATATCTGACGGGAGTGTCAATAGTTGGTAGCACAATGTCTTTGGACTATATCAACTCGACTATTCACAAAATTGATTTCGAGAACACACAATCGGAAGAAACCCAAAACGGAATGACCGAATTGATGAATATTATAGCCGAAATGGATTTCAAACCCGACGAAGTTTCGGTCACATTGCCGTCCGAAAGTGTGTTGGTATCGAAATTTCCCGGCAACATTAATATGAGTGAAAAGTCTCTGAAGGCTCTCGTAGCTTTGGAATTGAGACAAACATATCCGCAATTCAATTTTGATGATTTTTCGATTCAACTTGTACCGCTGACCTCCCAAAAATCGAAAAAGCAGATGATGTTGGCAGTCATAATCACAAAGGAAGATTTGAAATTCATTCAAGATTTGCTCGCGCCTTTGGGCAAAGAAATCACAAAATTCGACATTAGCCAAATGAACGCTCATAGTGCCTTTATCTACAATTATCCCGAATTCAGGTCGGGCAATGTTATGATATTAGGGCTGCAAGGGCAATTCATGGACATCAGCGTAGTGCTTGACGGGCTTCCGGCATATTATAATTTGATTCGATATGAGGGTTTGGATTCGCTACAAGAAAAAATCCAAAACGAGTACAATCAAATAGTCCCAAATATCTGCGATAATCTCGATGCGATGTTATACTTTGGATCAAGCATGACAAAAGACGTAACCACTGAACTAATCAGGATTTCCGGCAAACTCGAAATTGAAGATACGAAAAGGCTGAACGGTTTCCGATTGATGAAAAGCTCCTTGGATGAGCGGGAGCGAGAGTACTGTTCGCGTACATTGCAAATATATCCGGCTTGCATCGGCGGATGTCTTCCTGCAAAACATACAATCATGACTTTATAAAATGCGACTGACAACGGGAATCTATGGTGGTTTGCATTATTCGGGGAAAATCCCGAGTAATATCCGACCCACTTCCGACAAAACGAGGCAATCAATTTTCAACGTTTTGGCAAATCTCGTTGATTTCGATGATTGCATATGCTTGGATTTATGCTCAGGCACGGGTGCTTTGGGTTTTGAAGCATTGAGCAGAGGTGCAAAGCACATAACTTTGGTTGACAATTCCAAAAAATCTTGTGATATCGCCCGCGATGTTGCAAATCTATTCAAAATCCCAAAAGAAGACTATTCCATAATTTGCAGAGATGCTTTGAAGTTTGTTAGAGATTACCCCGATGACAGTCCAAAATTCGACTTAATATTCTGCGACCCTCCATACAAAATTGATATAATCAATCCATTATTGATATTACTGTCCGAAAAAAACATGCTAAATGATGAAGCTGTCATTACTTTAGAATATGCAAAAGACATGAAATTACTGATTCCACCTGCGTTCAGCAGCATATCACATAAGGAATTCGGCGAGACGCAAGTAGAATTTGTAGAAACGGTTTAAGCGTAAAATTACACTTACAAATTGGTGTTTACGTCAAAATAGTTGATTTATGAGAAATGAAAGCTTATGATTAGATTCGAGAACATAGAGTATTTATATGCTTTTGCAGTAATTCCTTTACTGCTTATTATTTATATACTTTACAGATTTTCACGCGGTAGAAGACTTAAGCGAATTGGCGATATGCACTTGGTGAAATTGCTGATACCCGATACCTCAAGCCATAAAGCAAGATTGAAATTTATTATAATGTTGCTTGCAATATCAATGGTTATTTTAGCATTGGCAAATCCTCAAATCGGCACACGATTAGAAGAAGTCAAACGAGAAGGGATTGAAATCATTCTTGCGGTTGATGTTTCAAATAGTATGTTAGCGGAAGATGTCCGCCCGAATAGGCTTGAACGTGCAAAACGCTCAATCAATCGCCTACTTGATAATTTGGGTGAAGACAAAGTTGGTTTGATAATTTTTGCGGGGAAATCATTCTTGCAATTGCCTCTGACAACAGATTTTGCTGCAGCAAGGTTGATAACTTCTACAATTTCGACTGAAATGGCAGGAACACAAGGCACTGCGATTGGTTCGGCGATTGATTTGGCGGTTCAGTCTTTCTCGCAAGATGTGACCAAAAGCAAAGTGCTGATAATCATGACCGATGGCGAAAACCACGAAGATGACGCACTCTCTGCCGCAAAACGAGCTAAAGAGCAAAACGTTGTGCTATATACAATTGGTGTTGGCAACGCCGAAGGGGCTCCAATTCCGGTTTACCAAAATGGCAGAATTACCGGTTACATGAAAGACAAAAATGGCGAGAATATCATAACTCGATTAGACCCGGCAGTTTTGCAAGAAATCGCACTTGAAACCAATGGCGAATTCTTTCGTTCTGATATAGGTACCGATGTCGAACTAACGGAGCTCGTCAATCGCGTTAGCAAGATGGACAAGCAAGAGTTCGAATCAAAAGTATTTACTAACTACGAAGACCGTTTCCAGATTTTCGTAGCTTTAGCCTTATTTTTCTTACTTTTAGAATTAGTTTTTTCGGAAAAAAAGAATAAATTTATTGCAAAATTGAATTTATTTGTAGCAAGTAAAAAATGAAAAGTATTAATATAATAATTATTTTTGCTCTGGCAATGGTTTCGACTTCCTGGTCGCAATCAACCAAGTCTTTCATTCGTGAAGGTAACGAGAAATTCAAAGCAAAGCAATTCGAGGAAGCTGAAGTCAAGTACCGGAAGGCACTCGAAGTCGCTCCCGATTATCGTGCAACTTTCAATCTCGGCGATGCACTTTACAAAAACGAACAGTATGCCGACGCAATCAGCAAATTCTCAGATATTATATCGCAAAAGCCGGACAAAGCCACAACTTCAAATGCATATCATAATTTGGGCAATGCTTATTATAAATCGGAAGATTTCGAAAAAAGTATCTCTGCTTACAAAAATGCTCTCAAGTTGAATCCGCAAGATAATGACACCCGGCATAATTTGGAAATGGCACGAAGAATGCTACAGCAACAACAAGAGCAACAACAAAATAAATCCGATAATAAGGATGATAAAGACGAAGACGGCGATAAAGAGCAAGAAAAGCAGGACGGAAATAAAGACCAAAATCAGCAAAAGCAAGATGAGCAGCAAGGGAAAAATGACCAACAAAAAGAGGAGCAGCAACAAAATAATGATGGCGAGGGGAAAGAGCAGCAAGGGCAAGAACAGCAGAAGAATCAGCAAAACAGACAAAAATCCGAGATTTCTAAGGAAGATGCTGAGAGAATTTTGGAGGCTTTGAAAAATGAAGAACTTAACGTGCAGAAAAAAGTTTTGAAAAAGCAGCAAAAGCGTCCGAGTGAGAAAAATTGGTAATAAATGAGTTAAAGAACAAAATGAGAAACAAGTTTTATTGCATTTCGATATTGCTCTTTTTGATGACTGTATCAACATTTGCGCAAGAATTCGTCGCAAGTGTTGACCGCAATCCTGTTCCGGTTGGGGAGCGATTTACAGTTTCATTTACCATCAACGGAGGCGGTTCCGATTTCAAAGGTCCCGATTTCAAGGGTTTTACCGTCTTAGGCGGACCGAACCAGTCCCAGAGTGTTCAAATCATAAATGGAAGAACTACTCGGTCATTCACTTTATCTTATATGTTGCTTGCTGACAAAACCGGAACTTTCACGATTGGTTCGGCATCTATATTGAGCGACGGGAAAACTTTGAAAACCCAACCACTTTCCATCAACGTTTTGCCCGAATCCGAAGCACAAAAAGAGCAGCGCAAACAAGAGCAAGAACAGGAAAAAACGCTAAACCAACAAGCTCTTGATATTCTAAAGAAAAATATATACGTCAAATCAAGCGTTTCCAAACGAAGCGTTTTCATTGGCGAACAAATCACGGCAACATACAAACTCTTCATTCATCCCGAATTGAACGTAATGCAACTTTCGCCAACCAAAGTGCCCTCATTGAATGGCTTTTGGAATCAGGACTTACCTATTGACAAACTCCAATGGAAGCGTGAAGTGGTGAATGGAGTTACTTTCAATACTGCAGTTATCAAGCAAGTGGTACTTTTCCCTCAGCGCTCGGGCAATTTAGTCGTTGACCCGTACGAATTCAATTTCACTGTCCGAATGAGAGTGCAAACATCGCAACGTTCGCGAGATTTTTGGAGCTTTTTTGATGATTCCTTCTTTTCCGGAAACAATTTTCGCGACTTTGAATACAAATCGAGCTCCGAACCACTACCGATAAAGGTTTCAGAATTTACCGAAAATCGTCCACCTGATTTTGCCGGTGCAGTTGGTGATTTGAAAATGGAAGCTTTTTTGGACAAAACTAAAACCAAAACAGGTCAACCCGTTGCCCTAAAAGTGAAAATTGGCGGAAGAGGAAATTTGAAGTTGATTCAGCCTTTGGCAATAAACTTTCCGCCCGGATTTGAAATTTACGACCCGAATATAAGCGATAATATCTATACCACTGAAAGCGGAATGTCAGGCTCAATGACATTTGAATACCTTATCATTCCCAAAAATGCAGGAAATTTCAAAATCGAACCTGTCAAATTTACATATTTTGACTTAAATTCTAAGAAGTTCAAAACTTTGCAATCAGATGAATTTCAAATCGAAGTAGAAAAAGGTGATGATAATTTCGGTGGAGCAGGTATTACAGGAGTTCGCAAGGAAGAAGTTCAGCTAATTGGCAAGGACATTCGCTACATCAAAACCAAGTCTTCATCGCTCAATCGTAACAAGCAAAGCTTCTTTGGGTCTTCAGATTACGTCGCTATGATGCTCGCACCGTTCATAATGTTTGGGATATTTTTTATAATTTGGCGACGCAAAAAGCACGAATCATATGATTTGAATTTGCTCCGGAATCGCAAAGCTACTAAAATTGCCAAAAAACGACTTTCACTTGCCAAATCATTGATGAATGATAAAAGCAATTCGGATAAATTTCACGAGGAAATCAATAAAGCTTTGTGGGGATATTTAAGCGACAAACTCAGCATTCCAAATTCGGAATTGACCAAAGACAAGGCGAAGGAAAATTTGCTTGAAAAAGGAGTCAGCGAAGAATTATCTTCAGAATTCTTGCAAACTCTTGATAATGCTGAATTTGCGAGATATTCACCATCAAGTAACAACCACAAACTCGATGAAATTTATGGCTCTGCCGTTAAAGCAATAACTCAAATGGAAGGAGCATTAAAATGAAACTAAAATTCTACATTTTAGCCTTTTGTATGCTTTTTATGACGAATGCAGCATTTTCGCAAACACCCGAAGAATCCTTCGAAAAAGCGAATAATTTTTACATCGCCGGAAATTACGAACAAGCAATTGAAGCTTACAGAGCAATTATTGATGACGGCTACCAATCAGCGGAACTATTCTACAATCTTGGCAATTCATATTTCCGAATGGAAAAAATTCCCTCGGCGATATTGTATTTCGAACGTGCTGCAAGATTGGCGCCGAGTGATTCGGACATAGAATTCAATCTAAAAATCGCAAATTTACGCATAGTTGACAAATTCGAGACAGTCCCGAAATTGTTTATTATCGAATGGTACGAATCCGTTTTGGGTTTTTTGTATTCAGGTGTTTGGGGCTGGGTATCAGTAATCTTGCTTTGGGCATCATTCCTATCTCTGGCGCTTTTCATGATTAGCGGCACCACATCGAGGAAAAAGTTTTTATTCCTGCTTGTTGTATTAGGATTTATCGGAACCGTACTGACATCAATCATAGCTTATAATGCTTACTACAACGAAACGAGCCGCGAATTTGCCATCATTTTTTCGACAAGTATTTATGTCAAGTCTGCCCCCGATGAAAGTTCGGTTGACTTGCTGATACTGCACGAAGGCACAAAAGTCGAAATCACGGACAAATTAGAAGGCTGGTCTGAGATTTTGCTCGAAAATGGCAACAAAGGGTGGGTACCTGCAAGCGTACTCGAAGTGATATAAAGCTAAGATTAATAAATCAACAATATTTTCGGAGAATATGATGGAAGTAAGTGATAGAGACAGGCAAATCATTCTTTCGATTTTGAATTATATTGACGGTATCAGCCGAACTCACATCAATTTCAAAAATGAGAAGGAAGTATTCCTCGAAAATACTGATTATCAGTTCAGTATTGCATTCGCTATTTTGCAAATAGGCGAATTGGTCAGTTCATTAGAAGCCCCAATCAAAAACAAGTTGAAAATCAAGGGATTACGCAACAGAATTGTTCACGGATATGGTTCAATAGACAAATCCTTCTTATGGGATATTTCACACAACAGCATTAAGGAGTTGAGAAATGAACTTGAATCGCTCGGAAATATTTGAAATATTGGAAAAATTCGCTATTTCGAAAGGGCTTGATTTTGTTGCTGTTTATGGCAGTTTTCATTACGGCACTCAAACTCCAAATAGCGATATTGACATACTCATTGATTCAAGCCGCATTATCACATATGATGAACTTGATGAATGGGCAAACGAATTAGAAAAATCAACCGGAAGAAAAATTGACCTAATCACAGCAAGATTGATGATTTCATCGTTATTGTGCGGTCATGTATGGAGGCTCAAGGATTATACGGTAATTCATGGAGAACCGTATGTAGTCAATAAAGAGGAACTATTGAGTTGAGAAAACGTATTCTTTTCCCATCAATTTGTCGCAACCTTCATTAAACTAATTCCAATTCCTACGCTTTCTTTACAATCAAAGTGAATCCTTCGATTGCAGTGACGGTGACTTTGTCACCGATTTTTATGTAATCGTCGGATTGGGCTTGCCAAATTTCGCCGTAAACGTGGACTTTGCCACCTGTTCCTGTCATAAAATCTGTGCGTGCAGTGCCCGACATCCCGATTACTGCTTGCGAGCCGCCCTCTTTTTTACGCGATTGAGCTTTTATGCCGTAATAAACCAATATTGCTACAAATATTGCCGTAGCCAGCGTAACAACAACTATCAGTGTCATAGATATCCTCATGAACTCTAATGGTGAATCAATCAGTAATATTGAACCAAAAAACAAAGATATAACACCGCTTACAGACAGCAATCCATAGCTTTGGACAAAAAACTCTATCACAAACAAAATGAAAGCCAAAAGTATGAATGCCACTCCGACCATATTGACGGGCAACATCTTGAGCGAATATGCCGCTAAAAGCAACGAAATACCGCCCACAACACCCGGAGCTATCGAACCCGGACTTTTTAACTCGAAAATTAATCCGTAAATACCTAACATAATTAACAAATATGCTATATTTGGGTCGGACAATGTCATCAAAATATGGTCGCGCCACGATTTTTCGATTTCGATAATTTCTACATCTCGCAATCTCAGCTTTTTTTGCCCTGAAGCAGTTGTTACTACCATTCCATCGGCAGAATCAAGCAAAGATTTGACAGAAACTGCAACAAAATCAATCGCTCCTTCAGCTAAGGCTTCGGTTTCGGTAGATGAGATGCTGGATTCGACAGTTTGTTCAGCCCAAGCAATGTTGCGATTGCGTTTTTCGGCTATTGTTCGGATAAAAGCTTTGGTATCGTTTACAATTTTTGAAGTCATAGTTGAAGATGAATCGCTCGAACCGTCTATCCCGACAGGATGAGCTGCTCCGATATTTGTGCCCGGTGCCATTGCTGCCACATGTGCAGCAAGAGTTATGAATACTCCTGCCGAACCGGCTCTCGAGCCTCCCGGAGCAACGTAAACAATGATTGGGATTTTCGAGTTCAAAAATGTAGTGACAATATCGCGGGTGGATTCTAACAAACCGCCGGGTGTATTTAGTCGCAATAACATAGCTTCAGCGCCCATTTCCTCTGATTTCTCGAGCGAAGTGATTATATACGATGCTGCTGCCGGACTTATTCCACCTTCGATCGTTATCATCGTAATGGAAGCATTCAGGACATTTCCCTCTTCGGCAATTGTTGCAGTAGGAGCGGTTATCGCACCGCTCCATATTGCAAAATAAGCAATCGCCACTATGAGGGCTTTTTTCATCAGTTTTACTTTAATTCCTTTTTCATTTTCACATCGTAATATCCGGGACGTTCCTGCACGGCGCGACGGAAAAATTCATCTCCATAACCTACACCTTTTGGATGACGTCCATTTTCTACATTAACGTCGTTGATAAAGCCATCATTGTATTTCACTACGAGATACTCCCACAATTCACGCCAACGATTGACCGTTTGCTCAAATTGGCTGACCGAATAATCTGTTAAAAAGCCGATTGCTAAGTTTTTGTCAATGTTGTAAAGTTCGACAGCAGCCTTATCAATAGCATTTTGTGATTTGGTGAATTTGTCTTCAAGCTCGGATTGGACTACTTGAATGTCTTTAATCATATATGAATACTTTGTATAAGCAAGATTCGCAACTAAATTGAATACCCAAAAAGCGGAATTGAGGCTAAAATCTTTAATCGAGTAGCCTTGGCTTGATGGTGGCGGTGTAGTCATGCTGCAATAAAGCGGAACGTAAACATTGGTGTAATTATCGTCAACGCCGTACCAGAAAACCCCACCAATCTCGCGTGGCAACCATGAACGGCTTTGCGAAACGAAAGCGAATGCAGTTTGTTGTGTAGAAATCGGGCGCTCCCATCCGTAGGAATTTACGGTATCGCCTTCCAATTTGAATCCGAGAGGTTTCCAACGCACAGGATTGCCGTAAGGTTCAGCGGCAAGACCCTTGGTCAAATCCCAAGGCGTATCGTTGAAATGGTCTCTCATCAAATCTATAACATCAGAAACTTTCAATTTTTGGTCGGGTTTGATATAAAGCGGATATGGTGTGGCGTTTTCGACAGCGCGCCAGTAATCAGGCGATAAATTCGCTTTGGGAGCAGCGCGGCGGAATAAACTCCAAACTCTACCTTCACAGAAAAGCAAACCACCCGGCTCAAGCGGATTATAAACATCTGCAAATGAAAATTCGCCATCTCTATTAGGGTCATAATAACCGTTGTTTTGTGCAAATGAAATCACATCTTTTGAATAAATGCAATTGTTTGGGTCATTCATCGGGAAATTGCGAATTCGAGCTTGATTTGCGTGAGCAGCAATGTAACCGTCCGGAATTTTAACTGCAACCCATACTGCGCCCTTTTCCTTGCCACCTTTGCCAATCATTTCGAGCATCCAAACTTCTTCAGCATCGGCAATCGAAAATGATTCGCCGGTGGAATAATATCCGTATTCAGCGACGAGGTCGGTCATGACTTTGATTGCTTCACGAGCTGTTTTGCTACGTTGCAAAGTGATTCTCATCAAGCTGCCATAATCCACAATACCGTTTGTATCGCGTAACTCTGTATGTCCTGTAAAAGTCGTTTCGCCAATTGCAACTTGATATTCATTCATATTGCCGATAACGAGGTAAGTATTTTTGACCTGTTTGATTTTGCCCAAATATTTCCCTGTGTCCCAATCATGAATTTCTAAGGAATCATTGTCGCCCCAAGTAGCTGCCGGTATATGAACCAAAGGCTCCATAAATCCACCCGCATCGGCGTTGTATGTTATCATGGTCGAACCGTCTGCCGAAGCTCCCTTTGTGACTAACAAGTTAGTACATGTATATGCCTGATAGGAGGCAATCATTAAAAAAGTAAGTGTTAAAATTGTTTTTCTTAACATAAATAAACCCTATTAAATTAAACTTAATTCTGTAAATTACGAACAAATATATTTCTGCAATATAAGGTATTTGGGAGAATGTGGCAAATTTTCTGTGTCGGAACTGTGAAAATTCTCGAAAAATCGTACAAAATCGTACTCTTTATCATAATTTTCGTATCTTGTATTCGTTAATTTAAAAATAAAAAATGTAATAAAATTTGCTTCAAGGAGATTGATTGAATGAATGACATTAATGAATTGAACGAAAGAATTAGGCAAGAAAGCGCTTTCGTTGACCTTTTGATGAACGAAATAGGGCGAGTCATCGTTGGGCAGAAATATATGGTAGAGCGCCTGTTGATAGGCTTGTTATCCAACGGACACGTGCTATTGGAAGGCGTCCCGGGATTGGCTAAGACGCTGGCGATTAAGACGCTTGCTCAAGCGATTAACGGAAAATTCAGCCGATTGCAATTTACTCCCGACTTATTGCCTGCGGATTTGACCGGGACTATGATTTATAATCATAGCAAGGAAGATTTTACAGTCAAGAAAGGACCATTATTTGCTAATTTTATTCTTGCTGACGAAATCAACCGTGCCCCGGCAAAAGTCCAATCAGCATTGCTCGAAGCCATGCAAGAGCGTCAAATCACAATCGGCGATGACACTTACAAACTCGAAGAGCCCTTCTTGGTGCTTGCTACGCAAAATCCGATTGAGCAAGAGGGGACATATCCTTTGCCCGAAGCGCAAGTTGACCGTTTCATGCTCAAACTTATCATTAATTATCCGACTCGTGACGAAGAAAAATTTATCCTTCGCCAAAACATTGCGAAAGAATTCCCAACAACCAATCCGGTTCTCAACTTAGACGAAATCCTCAAAGCCCGTAACACCGTAAAAGAGGTTTATATGGATGAAAAAATTGAGCAATATATTCTCGATATAGTCTTTGCGACTCGATTCCCACAAGAATACAAGTTAAGCAAACTGAACCAATTAATTTCGTTTGGAGCATCACCTCGCGGTTCAATCAATTTGGCACTTGGTGCCAAATCGTATGCTTTTGTCAAACGTCGCGGCTATGTAATTCCCGAAGACGTTCGTGCAGTATGCCACGATATTCTCCGCCATAGAATCGGCATCACTTACGAAGCCGAAGCCGAAAACATTACATCGGAAGATATTATAAATGAAATTCTAAATACCGTCGAAGTGCCATAATGGATACTACCGAATTAATCAAAAAAGTTCGCAAAATTGAAATTAAAACACGCGGTATTACTAAGCAATTATTTTCAGGTGATTACCACAGCGTGTTCAAAGGGCGAGGTATGGCATTCAGCGAAGTTCGCGAATATCAAGTAGGCGATGACATTCGCTCAATTGATTGGAACGTAACGGCACGATATGCAAGCCCTTATGTCAAAATTTTCGAGGAAGAACGCGAACTCACTGTGGTTTTGCTTGTTGATATTTCGGGCTCGCAGAGTTTCGGAACTCACTCGCAATTCAAACGAGATTTGGTCACCGAACTTTGTGCAGTGCTGACTTTTTCGGCAATCCAAAATAATGATAAAATTGGTGTTTTATTTTTTAGCGATAAAATCGAAAAATTCATACCTCCTAAAAAGGGCAAAACACATGCTTTGCGCATTATTCGCGAATTACTCGAAATCACTCCAAGCGGAAAAGGAACCGATGTAGGAAATGCTTTGAAATATTTGACTAACGTTATGAAAAAGCGGAGCATAGTTTTTCTCGTTTCTGATTTCATTACACCTGGATTTGACGAGCATCTCAAAATAGCTTCTAATCGTCATGACACGATTGCCGTCCAAATTTACGACAAATACGAAGAAGAGCTCCCCAAAGCAGGCTTAGTTCGCACCTATGACCCCGAAACGGGTAATATGGATTGGATTGATACCAATGATAAAAATGTTCGGCAAGAATATAAATCTTGGCGAGAATCAATGCAAAAGAATTTGGCAAATATTTGCACTCGCAATAAAGTTGACATGATAAAAATCAGAACTGACGAATCGTATATAGCTCCGCTTCAGAATTTTTTCAAAAAGCGAGAAAGACGGAAATAGTTTTTAATTAATAAAAATAACTAAGGATACCGAAATGAAAAAGTTTACTATTTTAATGAGTTTGTTGTTTATAGGCGTGTTTTTATCGTTCATTTTTTATGGCGAAAAAAACAAAATCAAGCCAACAAGCTCAAGCATTTCGGGACCTTCGATAACTAAAGAAAAGCACCGTTGGTTTATAGAACGTTACGCTGACCCTGCAACCGGAGAATTACCACCGCATATTAATGCAAGAGTTTTGCAATATATCAATTCGACTTTCATCCCCAAAGATGAGAAATTACTCAACGAAATGTTGATGAGCGAGGACATGTGGGATGTACGCGGACCGTACGAAATTGGCGGCAGAACCCGTTCTCTTGGTATTGACATCAGAAACGAAAATGTTATAATCGCAGGTGGTGTATCGGGTGGAATGTGGCGAAGCGTTGACGGTGGAAGCTATTGGGCGAAAACCACTCGCTACGACCAATTGCATTCATCAACTTGCTTAGTTCAAGACACTCGTCCCGGCAAAGAAGACAATTGGTATTATGCCTCAGGTGAATACTTTGGAAATTCGGCAGCTGTGACAGGCGATGGAGTTTTCAAATCTACCGATAATGGTCAATCTTGGGATGTATTACCTGTGACTACGACAAATAAACCCAATAACTGGGATAACCCTTTCGATTATTGCTGGAACATTGTGACAGACCCAACCGCTCCATTGGAACGGGATGACCTTTACGTTGCTGCTGCAAATTACGGTATTTTGAAGAGTACAGACGCAGGCAACACTTGGACTACTACTCTGGGAGCAGGTTCAGGCGCCAGACAAGCAGATATCGCAGTTACTTCCGATGGTGTCTTTTATGCGACATTATCATCAAATACTTCACAAACAAAAGGTATTTATCGCTCTGAAAATGGAACTGATTGGACAAATATTACTCCTCCGGGATTCCCAACCACATACGAGAGAGTTGTAATCGGAATTGCACCTTCTGATGAAAATCAGGTATATTTTGTGGGCAACACGCCCGGTTTCGGCAAATTAACCCGTAACAGCCGTGGCGATTCGCTCTATCATAGTTTGTGGCATTATACATATTTAGGTGAAAACGGCGCAGGCGATAACGGTCGCTGGGAAGACCGCTCGATGAATTTACCCAAGCCCGACAGCACTAAAGGACAAATGAATTCGCAATGGGGATATAATTTGGTAATAAAAGTCAAACCTGATAATCCTGATGTAGTCTATATCGGAGCTGTAGCATTATATCGTTCCGATAACGGATTTCGCACTTCGGATTTTGCTTGGATTGGCGGAACTTGCCCATTTGGAGATTGCGACTATAATTTCCGCTACCCCAATCATCATGCCGATAACCATGCTATTGTTTTTTCACGCAACGATTACAATCGCGTTTACACAGGCTCCGATGGTGGTGTGCATGTGACTTTAGACGGTGAAGCGGATGTCGTGGAATGGATTTCCTTAAATAAAGGATATTATACGACCCAATTTTATTCAATTGCGATTGAACATTCTCCACGCAATAGCGTAGAAATTATAGGCGGGATGCAGGACAACGGCACTATGATAGCCAAATCAATGAATGTGATGGACAGATGGACTGAGCCATTGAGAGCAGACGGTTTTTGTTGCCAAATTCCTGCCGGAGCAGACTATTACTATGCTTCTCAAAATTCGTCTTCCCAACCTGCTATCAAAATTTTTCGTGTCAAACAGGACGAAAATGGCAAAAATCTTATCCAAACCCGAATTGACCCAATCGGAGGTAGAGATTTTATTTGGAATACTCCGTTCATACTCGACCCGAACGATAACAATCGAATGTATCTCGCCGGTGGCAAGATGGTATGGCGAAATAACGATTTGACTTCGATTCCAATGGTTCAATCTGTTGATTCGACTTCAATCGGCTGGGATAGCCTTTCAAACACTCGGATTGATTTTTCATCTAACTTGCAATCGGAGAGAATAACAGCCATTCAAGTTTCTACAAATCCTGCCAACGTATTGTATTATGGAACATCTCAAGGCAAAATTTTCAGAGTTGATAACGCTGACGTCGGCAATCCAAGTCCTGTAAATGTTACTCCTTCGGGCATTACGTTGGGCTATGTGAGCAGTATCGCCATAGACCCTGAGAATGCTTATGATGTGATTTTGTCATACAGCAACTATAATTTATTAAGCGTTTTCCGCTCCTTAGATGGTGGCGAATCGTGGGTTTCGATTTCCGGCAACTTTGAGGAAATGCCCAACGGTTCAGGTGCAGGACCTGCCGTTAATTGGATTGAAATCCTGAAGCAAGGCGATAAGAAGATTTACTTCGCAGGCACAAGTATTGGGCTCTTCACCACTACTTTCCTTAATGATAATTCTACAGTTTGGAAAAAAGAGGGCTTGAATGTAATTGGCAATGTGGTCGTAGATATGATTGATGCTCGGCATAGCGACTCCTTTGTTGCAATTGGAACTCATGCAACCGGAATGTATTCGGCTTTTTACGAATTCGAACCACTATTAGCGGGAAATGTCAATCTGACTTATCCGCTAAATAATGCTCGATTTGTAGTTGATTCCGTTCATTTTAATTGGAGTGAAGCCACAAATGCAGGATTTTACGAATTGCAAATTTCAAAAACTTCTGATTTTTCGGAAATATATAAAACAATTCATGGCATCCGAACCAATACAGCTTTTGAAACTTTCCTTCCCGATGGGAGAGAAGAGTTGTATTGGCGAGTTAGAGCAATTAGCTCAAATGGTGCCGGAGAATGGTCTCAGGCGTGGAAATTCACTACAATCGCCGAAGCCCCGACTTTACTTAGCCCCGCAAACGCCAATTTGTATGTGCCTTTGAATCCGACTTTGGAATGGTCGCAAGTTGAGGGAATAAGCCAATATCGTGTCCAGTTAAATTTAGGTTTTTCGATTCAAAATCCGCTGATTGATACTATTGTCACAGGGAATTTATTACAAATAAGTGATTTAATTTTAAATAAGCGATATGTTTGGAGAGTTTTATCAATCGAAGAAGGGCACGAAGGGCAGTTTTCCGCACTTTCTTATTTTATGACGAAAGAACCCACAAGCGTAACGGAAAATTTCCAAAATCTCGTGAACGTAGTTTTGGCGCCCAATCCCGTTGCTGATTTCGGCAATTTGAAATTCGAATTGAATGCCGAAGCCTCGATAAGTGCCGAGATATTCGATTCCGGTGGCAGATTGAGAGCGAATATAATTAACCAAAAATTATATCCGGGCAATTACAATTACCCGATGAATTTTACAAATTTGCCTTCAGGCTCCTATTTTGTTCGACTTGTCCAAAAACAAGGCAGCTTGAAAATGAATGTTCAAACTATTCCAATTAATATTGTCAGATAATCAAAATATGAACAGTATGAAAATATTTGCATTTATAAGCTTTTTATTAATTTTATCAGTTAATCTTTACAGCCAAAATCCTCAGATTAAGGTTAGTGCCGATACTAATAATGTACTAATCGGCGAGCATGTTAAATTGACTTTTGAATATTTGGGTCAGTCCGACGATAAAGTCACGTTCCCGATTTTGGGCGATACATTGGGTCCGTATGATATAATCGAAATTGGTAATATTGACACAAGCAAAAGCGATAGGAATTTGATTTTAAAGCGTATTGTAACCGTGACATCTTTTGACACAGGAATGGTCTTTCTTCCGTCAATTCCATTCGTTTACGAGCGGCAGGATTATGATACTGCCTTTGTCGCGAATTCCGATGAGTTAGCATTGTATTTTGCGACTGTCCAACTTGATACTGCGGCTGATTTGAAAGACATCAAAGGTCCGATTGAAATACCAATCACATTTGCCGAGATGTTGCCCTATATATTAGGGGGATTGGGTGTCGCTTTGCTTATTGTTGCGATAGTTGTATTACTAAAAAGAAGAAAACGTAAAGTCAAAACGCCTATCATCGAAAAATATGACCCGACGATTCCGGCGGATTTGGAGGCATTGCAAGCACTTAAAGAATTGGAAAATAAAAAGATTTGGCAGCAAGGACGGCACAAGTTCTATCATTCGGATTTGACCGATATTTTGCGAACTTATATTCACCGAATTTACGACATCAATGCGCATGAATTGACAAGCGATGAAATTTTGAGCGAATTGCAGAGCAAAGAACCTTCCCCCGAAGCATTGGATATTTTGCAAAAGATTTTATCAATTGCCGATTTGACCAAATTTGCCAAATTTACACCATCTGACACACAAAATCATGATAGTATGACAATGGCAGTAGCCTTTGTGAATCAGACAAAATCGAGAATCATGTTGGAAACGAGCGAAACATCAACGGAGGAAAAACACAATGTTTGATGGAGTAACTTTTGCAAATCCCGAGTATTTCTATGTATTGATAGCAATTCCGATTTTTTTGGCTTGGTATATATTTCGTCAGAAAAAGCAATATGCCACGCTGACAATCCCGACTGAGGTGCCATTTAAGAATGCAAAACTTTCGCCGCGTAAAATTTTGCGACACTTTCCGATTGTATTGCGAGTGGCTGCATTTGCGCTCTTGGTAACAGCTCTGGCACGTCCTCAGACATCATCAAGCTCGCAAACTGTCTCGACTGAAGGGATTGATATAATCATGGCAATTGATGTTTCGACTTCAATGTTGGCAGAAGATTTTAAGCCAAATAGAATCGAAGCCGCCAAAAAAACAGCAACTGAATTTGTCGAAAATAGATTAAACGACCGCATTGGTCTAGTGGTTTTCGCAGGTGAAAGCTTTACGCTTTGCCCTGTGACGATTGACCATGCTGTGCTGAAAAACCTGCTTGCTTCAGTAAAAGAAGGCATGGTGGAGGACAATACAGCAATTGGAATGGGTCTGGCAACGGCTGTTTCGCGACTCAAAGACAGCAAAGCAAAAAGCAAAGTTGTAGTGCTGCTGACTGATGGGGTAAATAATGCGGGTTTCGTGGCTCCTCTGACAGCGGCTGAAATTGCCCAAACATACGGAATCAGAGTTTACACAATTGGCGTTGGTACTCGTGGAATGGCTCCATATCCAATCAAAACGCAATTCGGCACTCAATATCGCAATCTTGAAGTTCAGATTGACGAGGATATTTTGAAGCAAATTGCAAGCATGACTGACGGTAAATATTTCCGCGCCACTAACAACAAAGTTTTGCAGGAAATTTATACAGAAATTGATGAATTGGAAACAACAAAAGTGGATGTCTCTGTCTTCAAGAAATATCACGAAGAATTTCCACCTTTTGTGATAATTGCCTTTGGGTTAATTTTCATCGAATTATTATTTCGATATACATATTTGAGGACATTACCTTGAGCAAGGCTCTGCCGGACGAGCTACAAGCAAAATTTTCAGAGATTAGGCACCAAATCACGACAAGACTTGAGCATTTTTCGCAAGTCAAGGTTGAGCAGTACTTTTATGAATTATGCTTTTGTATTTGCACACCGCAATCAAAAGCCAAAAACGCATATTTAGTCCAACTTGCGTTGCAAAATCTAGACTTCCGCAATAAGGAATTTGACCCAACTCCTTTGTTACGCAATCCTGCGAATTATATCAGGTTTCACAACCAAAAGGCTCGCCGATTATTAGAAATGCGTGAGCAGTATGTGGAAATCGAACAAGTGCTGCGTTCAGATGATTCGCCATTCAATAAAAGGCGATGGTTGACTGAGAATTTAAAAGGCTTTGGGATGAAGGAGAGCAGCCATTTCCTGCGGAATATCGGATGTCGGGATTTGGCAATTTTAGACCGTCATATTTTGAAGCATCTTGCCAATTGCGGACTTTATGAGGAAATTCCCAAACTCGGCACTAAAAGCAGATATTTAGAAATCGAAAAAGATTTTAAAAATTATGCTGCCGACTTAAACGTTACTATTGACGAATTAGATTTGCTGTTTTGGAGTTACGAAACAGGTGAGATTTTTAAATAAATTTGCTGAAAAAGATGACAATAGAGGATTTGAACTCGGATTCGAGAATTGAAAAGATAGAATTTTCAAACGGATATTTGCAATTTTACTGGGAAGATTATTTCCAGGATAGAATTTTTGAATTGCGGATTAAGACTGATTATTGCTACATGAACACGCGGATGGAGGAATTGGCTTACGAATTTTGCCGATTACGCAAATTTGATTTGAAAGACTATCTAAAAATTGACGAGAAATCGCATTTGTATCTGATGCCTGCTGATTTTGTATCGCAAATGAAAATCGCCCGAAACAAGATGAATCTTGCCGTTGGGCTGAATTCGACTGAATGGAGACACTTTTTCCAAGTGCAAGGAGACGGTTTGGTGCTTGCTTGTCCTGTCAAAAATTGGGATAATGTTGATATCGAAGAAATCGGTACAATGATAAATATCAATCCGAATTAAGCCAATTTGTAATCATTTTATTGCCTTGCTTTGTAATTATTGATTCGGGATGAAATTGGATACCGCACACTTCATCACTTTTGTGCCTAAGTGACATGATGATTCCATCTTCTGAGTATGATGTGATAGTCAGTACTTTTGGGAAATCAGTCTCCGCAACAGCCCACGAATGATAGCGACCCACAATTATCGGATTTTCCAGCCCACTAAAAAGCTTCTCATTTTCATTGCTAATCCGAATTTCAGATGCTATTCCGTGCCGTACTTGGGGCAAATTCAACAATTCACCACCATAATATCTTGCAATAATTTGATGTCCGAGACAAATTCCGAGAATCCTCTTCGTATGTTTGAATCTGTTCAATAAGGCATAATGCTTTGTGTATTCGTCGGGATGTCCCGGTCCCGGAGAAATAATTATATGGCTGTACGCATCAGCAATTTCAATATCGAATAAGTCATATCGTAATACATCGCAGGAGTGACCAATCTTGCGTAATAATTCGACCACATTATATGTGAATGAATCGAAATTATCAATTAGAAGGATATGAGCTCTGTTCATTAGCATTTCTGCAAGATGTCAGAATATATTTCTTTAACAATGTATTTCATATCAGTATCCTAAGTAAACATCTACTAATTTGATTCGACAAGGGATTATTGCTTTTTATAAACTATAATTTTCAATTTAGCAGAATCCGAAATTTCCTCAATTTTGAAATAATTAGTATTATAATGTTGATAATCATAAGGAGGCGCCATATAAGTAGCTTCGGACTTTATCGAAGCACTAAAGCCCTTGATGTATTGAGCTATGTCTTTGCCGTTTATTTCAACATATATCATATTATCAACTTCTGTAAAAGGTAAATACATTAATGTAATGGAAAGTTGATTTATAAAACGATTATAGGGCGGTTGGCTTCCAGATTGCTCGTTTTTGCCTTGTACATTATCGAGCATAATTTGATTAATTTCGCCTTTTGCGAAATCAAAAAATATCCAAGCCTTTGAAGAATAAATGGTAGAAGCCCAAGAACTCGGATTACACCTGAGTTCGCAAAGGTAAGCAGTATCAGCTACGTCATAGTAATAGTTTTGACATGCATATTTGGGCAAATTTTCGAGATGAGGGAAGATATATTTTACACAAGATTCATCAATTGCTCTCAATTCCGAATCAACTGTTAAGAAATCAGAAGAGTAATCTCTGTTTTCGGTGTAATATTTATTATTTTTTATGCCATTACTTGACCATTCATGACTTACAGAACCTTTGATGTTTAAACCGGAAATCTCAAATCTGACACTATCATAAAATATAGGAACGTCAAGAAACATCGAGAACAGATATTTAGTTCCGGCGACAGGTTCAACATCCGCAATTGTATCTGTTCGGAATCCACGACGATATGCATAAAAATCGAACAAGTCAGCAGCTAAGAATATAAATTTCGGATATGCTGAAAAATGATTTTGATTATAGCCTTTGATAAATTTTTCATTCAAAATTTTGTTCGAGGTTACTGCTTGAATTAAATACAATCCAAATGGCATTTTGTCAGTATTTATTTCAGTCGATTTCTCACTTCCTTCTGACGAATGTACTAATTGACCACTCGAAGAAAATATAAAAATGCGTGAATTTACATATTCTTCATTTATAATCAATTTCCTCTCAAATTGATTTTTGATGATTTCCGGTTGACCGTCCGGACGATTTTCAACACTTGATGGGCTAAATGGGTCGAAACTATATTCCCCAATTAGAGTTGTAGATTTCAAAGTAGTTTTGTTCAATACTACGATACTATCTAAATCTATAACAGAACCGTTTTTTTCATTAATTGCTTCAAATGTGATAAGATTATCACCAAGCACAGAATCAACATTTAGTGCAAATATCATTGCAACTGTCAAAAATAAAGTCTTTATACTCACAATTCACCTAACATTAAGTTCGATATAAATCAATTAATTTCTGATGGAAATCAAGGCGAAATTTACCCTCAAAGGTTTCCGACGCAAATAAACAGGATGATAATCAAATGTTTGAACAATTGGCACTGGGCGACGATTGGTGTAATTCTCCGCTCCAACTGCCATTATTGCCAGATAAAATGTAAAAATCAGAGTAAATATGAATTTTTTTGCAATCATTTTGCCATTACATATAGAAATTTTCTTTTGCCTACTTTAAGTAAACGTTTCGATGCCACATCAATTTCAAAAAATGCATCTGTAATTTTTTCTCCGTCAATAGTGACTCCGCCTTGCTCGATTAGCCTTCGAGCTTCTTTTTTAGATGGAGCTAATTGAGTAAGCACCAACAAATCGTCTGTTCTGAAAGTTTGTTCGTCCAATAGCATTTCGTCAATCACATCGGGAATGTCTTTGTTGACAAAAATTCTTTCGAACTCTTCAAAAGCTGCATTTGCAGCTTCTTGCTGGTGATAAACTGCCACGATTTTCATTGCTGTATCTACTTTGGCATTTCTCGGATGGATAGAACCGTCGGCGAGCCCGCTTACTAATTTTGCGACCTCTGCATCCGGCATAAATGCTGCGTAACGAGCATATCGTGAAATAACATTATCGGGGATGGACATCACTTTGCCAAACATTTCACGCGGTGTATCAGTAATCGCGATGTAATTATCAAGCGATTTAGACATCTTTTGCACTCCGTCAGTGCCCTCGAGAATCGGCATAGTCAAGATACATTGTGCTTCTTCGCCGTAGGATTTTTGAACTTCTCTGCCGACAAGCAAGTTGAATTTTTGGTCAGTGCCGCCCAACTCGACATCCGATTTGATATGGACAGAATCCATTGCTTGAGCAAGCGGATACAGGAATTCATGAAGACTGATTGGAGTACCGGAATGATAACGTTTGGAGAAATCATCTCGCTCGAGAAGTTGAGCCACCGTATATTTTGAAGCTAATTTGACAACATCCATAAAATTCATTTTATTGAGCCAATCCGAATTATATACTACTTCGAGCTTGTCCGAACTAAGGATAATCGTAGCTTGTTCGAGGTAAGATTGCCCATTTATTCTCGTATCCTCGATAGTCAAGTGAGGGCGAGTTTTGGATTTGCCTGTTGGGTCGCCAATCATCGCCGTAAAATCGCCGATAATCAAAATGGCTTTGTGTCCTAAATCTTGGAATTGGCGCATCTTGTGCAAGACCACGGCATGACCGATGTGCAAATCAGGGCGGCTCGGGTCTGCGCCTAACTTTATCCTCATTGGTTGATTTGTTTTGATTGAGCGTTCGATTTTATGGATTAATTCATCTTCGGGAAGTAAATCAACAACGCCTTGTTTGATTAAATCCATTTGTTCGTTCAGTGACGGAAACATAGTATATATTCAGTTAGTTTATAAACAGAACATAACGTAATTACAAAGGATTTATTAGCTGAATTTGGCGATTATGCTATGCCGATCAAAGTATATAAACAAAAAAACTGCCTCGTGATTAGACGAGACAGTTTTTAAGATTGTTATGGCTAATAATGCTATTTGACCAACA
>PGYU01000031.1 GCA_002839825.1 Ignavibacteriae bacterium HGW-Ignavibacteriae-1
TGCAGACTATTCTCACGACAGGTATGAACTTCATGGGAAAAACAAATGTTACAAAGGTTGTATCAAATAATAGATCAGGTTCTGATACAATCTACATTAACATTGAGAAAAACAACGACTTAAGTATTTTTCAGGTTATTGATGCCGAGCTTGGAGATCCCAAAACGGTTTGGTTTAGCCTTCCGACGGGAACAAAGTCAGTTATTTCAACCGTACTTCTCGATACCATTGTTAAATTCTTTGATGAAGAAACGCAGGTAAAACTTTCAATAAAAACTTCTTATATTAATGAAGAGCAATTATTGATAAATGGTCAATCTTTAAAGGTATATAAGATAAGTCATCTAACAACGCAACTCTTCAAAACCGGGGCTGAATCTATGACATTTAGTTCTGAATCATTTATATATTTTGCACCATCATTAGGATTTATTGTGAAAGCAGAAACTCCGGTTTCACAAAATGAATTTGGAGAATATCTTGAGGGATTTATGAGTACATTGATTGATTATACTATTAAATAGGCAAATTCCGGACTCAAAGCTTGAATCTTAGCAGATTGACACTTTTTTCCGAGGAATACACAAAAAATTAGCCTACAAGATTCTATCTATCTAAGATGCTGAATATCGCTAAACACAGTGATATTCAGCATTTTATGTCTAAGCATAGAGATTTTGAGATATGTACATACAATTTTCAGACAATTTCAGATTTTTAGATCAGTTTAGTGTAGTTCTTTTTTTTTTGATTTATCCTATTTCTGACACTTTTCATCAGAAGCTAAGTATGAGTTGGGTTTATAATTTTTCATAAAAGCGGTTCATAATTTTTCAAAATCAATCATATCTTTATTTTCTTTTGTAATCCAAGCATTACCTTTGACTATTGAATTATCCTTTATTTTTATTCTTCCTAAAATTGTAGCGTTCGCATAAATAACTACATTATCACCAATTATAGGATGTCTTTCTATACCCTTAATAACTTCACCGGAAGTTTCCACCGGGAAACTTTTTGAACCAAGGGTAACTCCTTGATAAATTCGAACATTTTTACCAATGATACATGTTTCTCCAATAACCACTCCCGTTCCATGGTCAATAAAGAAAGAATCTCCGATTGCCGCACCCGGATGTATATCAATTCCCGTCAATGAATGAGCAGCTTCGTTAATCATTCTTGGTATAATTGGAATACCTAAAAGATGCAATTCATGTGCAATTCTATGATAAGTAATCGCAATAATTCCCGGATAGCAATAAATAACTTCTTCATAACTCGTTGCAGCCGGGTCGCCCGCAAATGCAGCTTTTATGTCTTGAACAAGCATCCCTTTTATAAATGGTAATTTATCAAGTAATAATTTTGTTAAATCTTTTGATTTATCTATGCAGTTATTGCACTCTACGTCGGATAATTCACCATTAAAACACAGTACTCTCTTAATTTGCTCAGACAAACATCTTTGAATTATATCAAGATTTGTTCCAATGTAGAAATCAATAGAACTTGCATTAATTTCGGAATATCCCCAAAAACCCGGGAAAAGAATATTTTTTATTCTTTGGATTATTTCATTTAAAGCTTCAGATGACGGCATCGGTTTATTACTCGAGAACCTGCGATAAATATTCGAATCCTTATCTTTTGTTTTCAATGCTGTTATTAGATTATGAAAATAACTTTCAGGCATTTTTTTTCCTATATATTTTACTCTGAAAATAAATCTGTACTTAAATATCTCTCACCTGTGTCAGGTAAAACACAGACAATCAGTTTGCCTTCGTTCTCCGGTCTTTCAGCTATTTGCAAAGTCGCGTGTAATACGGCTCCTGACGAAATCCCTACTAATAATCCTTCTTCCTTCATTGCTCTTTTAGCAGTTTCAATTGCTTCAATGCTTGAAACCGCTATAATTTCATCAATTATTTCTCTATTAAGAATATCGGGAATAAATCCGGCTCCAATTCCTTGAATTTTATGAGGTGTATGTTGTTGGCCTGCCAAAACTTGAGATTCAAATGGTTCTACAGCAATTGAAATCAAGTTTTTATTCCGCGCCTTCAGAACTTCCGAGACACCGGTTATTGTCCCGCCTGTACCCACACCGGCGACCAAAATATCAATTTTACCATCGGTATCTCTCCAGATTTCTTCAGCAGTTGTTTTTCTGTGAATTTCCGGATTAGATAAATTTTGGAATTGCTGAGGTATAAATGAATTTTTATATTCATAAGCGAGTTCCTGTGCTTTTTGAATAGCACCTTTCATCCCGTTTGATGCCGGTGTTAAAACGATTTCTGCTCCAAAACCACTTATCAACTTTCGGCGTTCAATACTCATACTTTCCGGCATTGTGGTAATCAATTTATAACCTTTTACTGCAGCTGCAAAAGCAAGACCTATTCCGGTATTGCCACTCGTCGGTTCAATTATAGTTGTTTCCTTATTAATTTGTCCCATATTTTCTGCGTCCGTAATCATTGCCCATGCAATCCTATCTTTTATAGAGCTTGCCGGGTTAAAATATTCTAATTTCGCGACAACTTCAGCTTTGCTTTTTTCAGTTAATTTATTAATTCTTACTAAAGGTGTATTTCCAATTAAATCACCAATATTATTTGCTATCTTCATGTTTTTTCCTCTAAGTAAAATTATAAATTATGAAGAATTGAGTAAATCTTCATTTAAGTCATCAACGTTCTCCACCGATTATGATTGTCATATACGAATATCAACAGAGCAGCTTTTCCTCCTTTGACATTAATGGTTGATGGTTGACAGATAAGACTTTTGGGGAAATCAAGGCTTTCAGCGAATTGAAAATTGTATTGAGAATACCAAATTACACTAGTCTAAATAATAATATATCACCCAACAGAAAATCAGTTTTCAATGCCATAATATTACGTTGTAATTCATATTTTAGTAAAAAGTTTCGGAACAGAACAGGAATAAATATGGAGATTGACGAACATGACTGATATAGAACTCGACGAAATTCATTTGGATGAGAAGTATATTACCCAAATTCAGGATGGGGTCTTGTTTTATCCTTGCTCAGGTTATGATGTAAAGCTCCCTATCAGTCTCTTTGCTCCCTATGTCAATCAGTTTATTTTTGCCGATTTATGTGAATATCGTAATTTGAAAAATCCGAAATTCAAAGAGTTGATTAATCTGCCCTCGAATTATAAGCTTCAAAAGAGTGTTATTAAGGGTGCTGTGGAATCGGATTTTACACAACATTGGAATTATAGGAGTATCGAGCCCGGCGTACGTGATTTTAAGTATTATGATAAGAATACTCAACATCGGGTAAGTGTCTTATTTAGGAGGGGTTATGGTATATATGCTTTGCGTGACCTTGTCAGCGAACTTGATGTTTTCTTTTATCGCGGCGATAGTATGGGTGAAGGAGGTAGCGATGCACGGTGGAACACGAGACCAAGTATTAGCTGCACACTGTCAAAGCTGAAAGATGGCGGGCTGTACATCACCGATGGCTCCAATTGCTTACAGCGTGAATACAGTTTTTTGAAAAATTATCAAAATGAATATAATAAAAAGGAATACCCTCCGGGACGTGATTATTTTGACAAATCCGGAAATATGTTTAGCTGCGTTGGAGAAATCGGTCCTAGGTATGGACCTACATTTGTCTGGAAAGTCACCAAAAATAAAGATTTCAACGATTTGCAATCAACTAAGAATGATTTTGAAAGAGCACAAAAACTGTTTTTTCATGTGAATGAACTTCAGAATTCATCCGATGACTCTAATTCATTTTATCCGATGACTCAAAAAAGCAATTCTCTGTAACACCCAGTCATCGGATGAATAAAATTAAACTTAGGTGAGGCACATCTAAGGAAAAAGGTGGAGTCCATTTGATAAACTATGTCATTCTGAACGAAGTGAGGAATCCATGTATTTATTGAAAACTTGATTCTTCGCCTTCGGCTCAGAATGATCATTCATTGGACAGAACGCTGTTCTGTCCCTACGTTTCGGGTCTTTCTCCCTCTCCTTCGGAGAGGGTCGGGGTGAGGTGGATTTGTTTTTTTTTCCTCATTTCCCAAACTTTTTTCTCTGATTTTGAGATAAATTGCACATTCATGTGTCATAGTATATATACGGAACATGTACCTCAGGGAAATTTTATGAAAAGAGCATTTTTATTTCTCGCAGTTGCAATGCTGTATTGCAACTTCTCACTGGCTCAAGAGCCTGACCCCGATCCTAATTTGTTATGGAAGACTGAAAATGGTTATGACCGATTCCTCGTACACCCGAACGGTAATATTCTTGCAGGAAAAGGATTTACGGAGGTAGAGCTTGACGGCAATACTGGGGAAATCATCAGGGAGTTCCCCCATCCTATTGCTGTTTTTTACGACGTAAGTCCTGACGGAAAATACATCTCAGGACTTGCTGATTCAAATCGTAGATGTGTAATTGATTATGATAGTGAAGAAATCCTTGAAAAGTTTACAACTTCAAATTCTTCTCCTAAATTTATGCCAGATAATAAGACGTTAATATACAGTCTTGAAGAACCCGGAAGTGGTGCTTTCAAATTGGCTTCATTCAACATGGAGACGAATCAACACAGTTTAAGTCCAAATAATTTTGAAAATACGCAAATAGGTAACCCTTCTATCTCACCGGATGGAAGATTTGTTGCAACAGGTGGATGGTATTACAGGACGAACAATGAAGGAGATACACATCTTCTATTGTGGGATGCACAAACTCTTGAACCGATAAGAGTCTTGGGAGAATTTGAGAACTTCAACGAAGTACGCTCAATCAAATTCTCACCAGATTCGAGATTGGTAGGGTTTGGAGTGTATCCCGATGACTTAAATATATATGAAACAGAAAATTTATCGCATTTTAAGTATGACGGTTCCATATATGGTTTTGGCTTTGTTACAAGTGATTTTATTGCAATTGGTAATGGGAAAATAGACCCTCCAGAACTTAATCTTGTTAAATTGGAAACTGATCAGATTATCTATTCAATAAATAATTCCGGAGGTAGTGCTTTGCATAATAAAGATAATAATACTATGATAGTCATTTATGGGCATTTATATTGTTATGACTTTGAAAAAATCTTGTCAGGTGCAAGTATTAAAACGGAAATCCAAAATCCCTTTACAGTTTAATATATTAACAATAGTATTAGTTTTCGTAATTTCACATTTGTAACAAATTTAATCAATTGTAGCATAACTGACATCAATGGTAGAGTAATACGCACTATGAATTTGAATACATCTACAAATGATATTCGCATTCCAATTAAGCTCATAAGCGGTACATACTTTTTACATATAAAGGACGGTAGTAAGGAATATGTAGCTAAATTCTTAGTAACTAATTAGGGAGCAAAGAGATGAAAATCATAATAATTTTTCTTCTTACAAGCTGTATAGCTTTTTCTCAAACAAGAGAACCGGAAAAAGCACAGATATAATATAAGTCCATATTTAAGTTTAGATAAAATTATAAATCATGATTAATAATTAAGGTAATTAACAGTGGCAAATATAGTAATGATATCGCTTTTTGACCGCAATGCTTACGGTCAACGCCTTATGAGTGCTAATCTGAAAAAACACGGTCATCATTGTTCAATAATATTTTTAAAACGATATTCGAATGAAAGCTCATATAATTTAGAATGTGAAGAAGGCGAATTCCCATGGATGGGAATCAATATGCAGGGAAAAATATTCAAATATGCTTCGAATTCAGTTATCAGCAATATTGAATTATCATTGCTCCAAAATCTACTTTCACGTTTAAAACCTGATATTATAGGTCTAACCGTAAATACTCCCCTGCGAAATCAAAATATAAAAGTTACGGAATTTATCAAAACTCATTTTTCAGCACCTGTAATTTGGGGTGGTTTCGACCCAACCGTCAATCCTGAAAAGTGTCTCGAATATGCAGATTTTGTCTGTTTGGGCGAAGGCGACCGGACAATACTCGATATCGCCGCAAATATTGACCGAAAAAGCGAAATCAATGATGTGTGCAATCTTGCATATTTTAAAAATAATGAAATCGTTTTCAATCCCAAATCACCATTGGAAAAAGTTATTGATAATTATCCTTGGCGGGATAATTCGCCTGACGATAAATATTTTATAGAAGATGACAAACTGATTGAAAATTACCCGGAAATTAATGATAGCGAACCAGGTATTTATCAGACAATGAGCGCCCGCGGATGTCCGTTTAAATGCTCCTACTGCTGCGAAGCGTCATTCAAAAGACTATATTCAGGCGAAAAATTTCTGAGACGCCGTTCCCCCGGAGATTTGATTTCTGAGCTAACCGAAGCCAAAAAACAGTTTAACTTAAGAGAAATCCGGTTTGAAGACGAGATTTTCGGAATGGATTTGAAATGGCTGAAAGAATTTGAACCATTATATACACAACATATAAACCTTCCATTCGACGCCTACATTTATCCGAGTCCGGATATTGAAGAGATTTTAACAGTGTTGAAGAAAGCCGGCTTGAAACTTTGCTGCCTTGCACTTGAATCGGGAAGCGAAAGGATTAATAAAAGTGTTTTTGGTAGAAATTATAACCGCGAACTTTTTCTGAAGGCTGCAAGATTCTGCAAAAAATTGGATATAAAATACTATACCGACGTCATTACGTATAATCCTTATGAGCAGGAAGAAGACCTTAAACAAACGCTTGAGGTATTACTTGACATGCAAGGCAATTTTACTATCTGTGTAAATAAGCTGTTTGTTCTTCCGGGCACCAAACTTGCCGAACAAATGCAAATTGACGGAATGGATTTGAGTGATACAAGCCGCGATACCTTGTTTAATTATTATTGCCGTCTCTATTGGATTACTTCAAGTTCATATTTCTCCCGTCCGGTGATTCGCACCTTGGAAAAAATCCCTATTCTTAAAAAGCATCCCGAACTGATTAATCCTTTGCTCATAAAAGTTATTTTGAGTCCGGATAAAGTTCTCGGCAAACTGAAAAGACTTGTATTGAGAAAGTGAGAGAGGGAGGGGAGTCGATATTGATTTTTTATACTTCTGTCTTTAAGAAGAAGTTGTCTATTACTCTTAATGCTTTTTCTCGAATATAATGACTGTTAAACTTTAAACTCATATTAGTTGGCAGAACTGTTCAGTGGGCGGTTCATCTTATGTTTTATGTCCTTTATCAATTTTTCTAAGGCTCTTCGAGTTGATCCTGAAACCATCTTTCTTAAAGCTGTTTTTCGCGTCGCAATTGAATATGATTGTAAGGGAGCATCATCGTCTCCATCAACCATTTCGGAACAGTATGTTTCATTTAGAATTCCAAGTCCATGTGCCTCAAATTCGATAAGCCCATAAACATTTACATATCCGAAGCCTTTGTATTTTGCAGATAATCCATTCAGATTAACAAATAGTGTGTCTTGTGAAGTCGAGTCGCATTTTCCATTATTGAACTCTATCATTGCTTTGCAATAATTTTTGAAATATTCAAATCCTTTTGCACCTTCCAATTCAGTATCGCCGTCTAACTCAATTTCAGAACATTTTATCGAATTCTTTGAGAATCGAGAGTCATTTACAATCAAATTGATACGTTTTCCTTCAAGATCAACTTTTTCAATTGGTTGATAATACTTAAAATTACTGCCTGGAAGATATCCATAATAGAGAACTTTCGCACATGATGAAAGAAATAAGAATAGACAAAGTATGCAGATGATTTTTTTCATCCAATTTTTCCTTATTAATATATATGGTTTACTCTTGTTTTTTTCAACAAACTCATATCTTCTGCACCTCTTTAATCCATAAACAGGAACGGTCTCCAGCTGTCTTCGGTGCGTCCGATATATTGCTTCAGGAACATGATGTGATTGGGGCGACGTGGCTTGGAGAGTAACTTCATGCCGGCTTCATCGGGTGTGCGGTTGCCTTTACGGTTGTTGCACCGTACGCAAGCTGCCACGAGGTTGTCCCAAGTGTCTATGCCACCGCGGGATTTGGGCATAATATGGTCTATTGTGATGTCGAGAGTCTTCTTGCCGCAATATTGGCATCTGTGATTGTCTCGTTTCAGTATGTTTTTGCGGGATAAATCAATTCGTTTGTATGGCATTTTGATGTAGCTGACGAGCTTTATTACGCTGGGATACGGAAATGCTCGGTTGATTGTGCGGATTGATTTGTTGGTGCGTACTTCGACTAATTCGGCTTTGAGGAGATAAATGAGTAGGAAAGCTTTTTTTGCTGAGCAAACTGTAATGGGTTCGTAGCTCTGATTGAGAATAAGAACTTTACCGCTGAGACCGTTTGCGGTAGGATATTCTTGGGCTTTGTCGGGTTTGTATGTGACCCGATACTCGTATTCGCTTAGTCTGAGACTGAAGACTTTCTCCTATTATTAGATTTTCAAAAAATATACCTTATTTAAAAGACACAAAAATTGCAAAAATGTTTCATCCAAAATACGCAAAATTTCTTAATTTTTGATTAATTCGTCATTATCATTTTGTTAAATTGTAATATTTTTGCTTGCAAAGTGTTAAATAGTATATTCAAAAATGAAATTAAGATAAATAATATGTTGAAATCAAATATCAGAAAAGGTTCGCCACTCACTTTGGGCATTCTCGGCGGTGGGCAATTAGCTAAAATGCTCGCTTCAGCTGTTTATAGAATGGGGCTGAATGTGGCTGTCATCGAAAATCACGCCCAATCCCCAGCCGGTGACATGACAAAACTCGATTTTTCGTCCGGATGGGAAGCTACGAGCGAGCTCGACGCTTTCATCGAAGCATCGGATATAATCACGCTCGAGAACGAGTTTATTGACCCAAATATTCTCGAATATATCGAAAAGCGCCGCACGGTGTATCCATCATCTGCAACGATGAGGCTTGTTCAGGACAAGCTCATCCAGAAGCAAACTTTCCAAAGTGCGGGTTTGCCGGTGCCGAATTTTGTTCAACTTGATTCTCTCGAGCAGGCAATCAGTTTTGGTGAAAGCAACGGTTTCCCCTTTGTTGTCAAAGCCCGAAAGTACGGTTATGACGGTTATGGAAATGCAACCGTTTTTGACAAGGAATCGCTAATCGAAGCGTGGACTCGATTCCACAATGATAAAGTTTCGCGACCTTTGATGGCGGAATCTTTCGTTGATTTTACTAAGGAGCTTGCCGTCATTGTAGCCCGAAACTACAACGGACATAAGGAAGTTTACCCATGTGTCGAAACGGTTCAATATCGTCACATTTGCCACGAAGTGATTGCTCCTGCTGAAATAAGCGAAAGCATTATGAAAAAAGCTCAACAAATTGCTTTGCAAAGTGTCGAATCTATTGATGGAATTGGTGTTTTCGGTGTAGAAATGTTTTTGACGACAAGCGGCGAATTGCTATTGAACGAAATCGCTCCACGACCGCATAACAGCGGGCACTATACTATCGAAGCTTGCCAAACATCACAATTCGAGAATTGCATCCGAGCTGTTTGCAATTTGCCATTGGGTTCGGCAAAGTTGATTGTTCCGGCTGCATGTATGGTTAATTTGCTCGGTCAGATAGACGGTGAAGGCACTCCCGACGATGTTCGCGAACTATTGGGACATACCAATATTTGGCTTCATTTATACAATAAGAAAAAATCCCGCATCGGGCGGAAGATGGGTCATATCACAGCAGTTGGTAATACGCAAACAGAGGCCATAGGCAGAGCTCGCTCAGCATCAAATGCAATTACTTGGTGAGAGGAGTCTCAAATAATTCCATTATTTGGAGGATACGGTAATATTTGGCAAATTGTTGATATTCGGTCCATTGGGGAATGTTTTGCGATATGCACCAATCATACTGGCTGCTTCTTCATTTCGTTTCATCCAAACAAGCATTTCAATTTTTCCAAAGAAAGCCGGCTCGAAGTATTCTGTATCGCTAAATTTATTGATAACAGTCTCGTAGTATATCATAGCCGATAAAGGGCTGTCCATTTTTGTGTATAATTGTGCAGTGAAATATTCGCGATAGGCGAGCTTATTTCGCAATTCTATGATTTTGTTTGTAGCTTCGGTATATAACGAATCTTCGGGATACAAATATTGAAATTCTTGAAAAGACTCGATAGCTTTCATTGTGTAATCTTGGTCGCGGTCATATGGTGGCGAAAGCTCGTAGAAGCACATTGCATTTTTCATCAGTGCATCTTTTACGTGCGGGCTTCCGGGATAAATTCTGCGGAGCAAACTGAAATTGAATGCTGCCATGATATACTCTTTACGGCGATAATTGATTTCAGCAATGTGAAATTGAGCATCGTCAGCGTATAAGCTGGCAGGGTATTGCAGTTTGATTATCTCGAAGTGCGAAGCTGCGTCGAGGTAATCTTCATCGTCAAATAGTTCCATCGCTCTCGAATATAATTCTTCGGCGGTTCCGGATTCAGGTGGTTTGTTCGAGCCACAAGCTACAACAAGTATCAGTGTCGTGAGACTGATTAGATATTTTATTTTATTCATTTTCCAAAATTTCATTGAATACAAAGTACAAAATTACCAATAAAATGAGTAATATCAATAAGCAACTACTATGACGAATCAAAATACTTACTTGTACAAATTTTCTTTAAAAATCAAAAATTAATGTAATTGCAGTCGTTTGCGGACTAAGTAGCGATTTGAACGAATCTCGATTATATAAAATCCTGGTTTCATGAGTCGTGAATCAACAATTAATTCATGAGTACCTTTTGCAAGAAAACCATCATGAACCAAAATTTTGTTTACTGCGCCGATTTTTTTCAATGTTATTTTCAGGAAATCATCATTATAGGTCTTGAATACGATTCTATTATTTATTACAACCGGGTCCGGCACACTATCAACAGCATTTGTTTCCGTAGAGTCTTGCTGAAAGTATTTTACGCTATAATGTTCTTCGGAATTATCGTTAGCTCGGGAATTCAAAAGATAAACTCCGAACAATAGCAAAGCCGATATAATATAAATTTGTTTCATACTATACCGACGAGATTGCTAATAAATTGTTTCTTAATTGCCGAATTACTTAGTCGGGATAAATTTCATCAGCATTTTAGCAAATGCAGATAAATTCCTTGTTTGCATCCAAATTTTCCCCGGTCCTGTATATTCGCAAACCAAACCTTCGCCCGATGCAATGCTCGAAAATATCCCTTTAGATGCTTTTTGGATAGTGTAGTGAACAGATTCTTCGAATGCTACGATATGTCCGGTGTCCACAATGAAAGTTTCGCCATGCGATAGAGTTCTTTCAATCACAGCACCGTAAGTACCGAAGAAAACATCTCCTGTCCCTGAAATTTCTTGCAAAAACAAACCCTCGCCGGAAATCATAGCTTTGAATGACCCTTTGGTTGAGATTGTCAAATCCGGTGTTCCTGCCAAATAGGCTCCGCCTTGGGCATAGATTTTGCCATTCACTTTTGTATGGATTATATCGCCGATAGCTCCCGGTGCGAGCCATAATTCGCCGGGTTTTGTGTGGCATACATATAATGAGGCAAAAAAGGATTCGCCACCTACAGCAGCTTTGAGTGACCCAAGTATTCCTTTGCCTGTTGTCTTAGCTTGAAGTTCGATGTTTGATGACATTGCAATCATCGCCCCTGCTTCGGCTCTGTAAGTTTCTGCAGGATCGAGCATGATTTTGAGAACCGAGAAAGTCGGTTTTTGTAGAATTTCAAATTGCATAAGTATCTCCGCCTATTGTTGAAGAAGAAATCTGTATATCTAAGAGTTGTTAGATTTATTATGCTCGAAAATCAACTGCCCGACTTTGTAATCGAATGGAGTTGTAATTTTGATATTGCTGTCCTCGCCTTCGACGACTGTAACTTTATACCCCAAGAATTCAACCAATGCAGCCGAATCACTGCCTATGAAGCCTGCTTTGGCAGCATTATCATAAGCATTACGGATGATGTCATTCCAATATCCTTGTGGAGTCTGAATCAAAGCGAGTTTGCTTCTGTCTAAAGTTTTAACGACCATACCTTTTTTCGAGACTTCTTTTACAGTTTCTCTTGCATTTATAGCCGGAATAGCTGCGCCTGTTTCTTCTGCGGTTTCGATTATAGTCCGAACGAGTTTTGGCGAACAAAATGGGCGCACAGCGTCATGCACTAGTATCAGATCTGCCGCTTCGACTGATTTGGTATGCAATGCGTTATGAACAGAGTGCTGCCTTTCAGTTCCACCAATTATGATGTCTTTGACTTTGCTCAAGGAATATTTTTCTACCAATTCTTTCGTAAAGGTGTACCATTCATTATGTACAGGTATTACGATTGATTCGACTTCATCAATCGAATCGAATAATCTGATAGTTTGGACAATTATTGGCACCCCAACAAATTCGATGAACTGTTTTGGGCGGTCTGCTCCGAATCTTTTTCCGATTCCACCTGCCGGTATTATTATTGTTGTTTTCAATACTTTTTTCAATTTTGATTTTTAAATAATCTCTAAAATAAGAAAGATTAAGGTAAGAATTGTCATAAAATTAGATAAATAATTCTATCTCTGATATCGGTATTTTTCCGAAATTGACATAGGACGTACCAATCTGTAATCGCCAAATCCGCTATTATCAACAAATAAGAAGTCTCGATTGTTGCCATATAGCCATCGCTCGTAGTTTCTGTTGTCACCGTAACCGGATTGTCTATCTGCCGACATCGGAGGTCCGAAAATAATGTAAACCATGCCCATGTCTGTCATCCAACCTTCGGTATATGATTTGAAGGTATTATTTGCAAAATTTATACGACCGTAGTATTCATCGAATGCTTCATTTCGTTCGGTTCCGAGCGAAGGGTCGCGTTCTTTCCAAAATTGGGTAAATCTTTTTTGGCGTTCTAATTCTGTCTCACCGGAATTGATATATTCCAATTCGTTTTGATAAGCTACATAACGCAATTGTTTGATAGCCAGATTCAAATCCGATAGGACAGTTCCTGCGACTGATTGGGTGTAATTCATCGAACGTTGAGTGACAGCTAAATAATTTTCTTCGGCAAAAACGGCACTATCAAGTGCGTTCATAGCGATTAATCGGAAAGTATAGGTGCCCGAAACGAGCTCCTCAATTTGCGGAATTTTGATAAAGTGGCGAGAAGTTCCGGTTTGAACTTGCCTTCTTATCGGGTCGCTGTAAATCATTTTTTTCTGGTTTGCATCAAGAATTTCCCAGACAAAATCAACTTCAGAGCGAGATTCAATCTTATTATATGTTTCAAAAAACACAAAAAAGCCATCGTCAAAGTTGCCAATATGGTCGGAAACATGAGGAGTGATTTTATATTTGCCGCCAATATCTTCAATCGAACTGACTAAAAGTAATCCGCTAAGCGAAAAATCGAAAGAGTCGAAGTTAATCACTGTAACCACGCGGGATTTTTCATACTCAGTGTTGTTGAATTTGTCAATGACTATGACATTCACCCTGTATTTGCCGGCAGGGAGCGTGAATATTGTCTGAGTAAAGTCGAACGCAGCAGTGCCACCTTGAGTTATATAATAGTCCGTTTCGCTGAGTACACGTTCTTTCTTAGAAGTCGTGATGTTTATGCCTGCTTCGTCGGCTATGTCAATAATAACATCATATGCAGCACCAAATACAGCACCGTCTTTTACAAAATTCAGGTTCTCGTATGGCAAGACTGTATAAACGTCAACTCTTCCCAAATTCATTTCAGCATCACGAAAAACTACGGCATCGAAATAGAATCTTTCGCCCGAAATGTTTCTTGGTGTGTTTAATTGACCGTAAGCATCAATTGATGCAATAATCAGTATGAACAAGTATAATTGTAGTGTTCTCATATCAGTATTGTTTTTGTCTATTTAAGACATTTATCAAATTCAAAATCAAATTTTCGCTATTAATCAAGTTTTTTTACCAGTCTTGCCCCAAAAGCACCATCCATACCGGTTAAATGAGGCAATGACACATAGAATCCGTCTTTGCAAAGATTTTCGTCAATGTGGTTTTCAGCATTGTCGAGAGTGAATTCGGGATGTTGCTCCAAGAACCACCGTACATTTTCTTCATTTTCTTCCGGCTCGGTAGTGCATGTAGAGTAAACCAATACTCCACCCGCTTTGACGAGTTTTCCGGCATTTTCAAGAATATTACGTTGAAGTACAACCATTTTGGTGATTTCTTCCGGTTCACGCTTCCATTTTATGTCCGGTTTTTTGGAAATTGTGCCTAAGCCCGAACACGGAACATCGGCTAATACCAAATCTGCAAGCTCTTCAGAGGTGTATTCGATTGCATCGCCCGTATCACATTTTATAATGCTGATTGCGAGCCTTTCGGCACCTTCGTTGATAAAACGCAATTTAGATTCATGCTTGTCTAACGCAATAATTTTGCCTTCGTTTTGCATCAATTCTGCAAGTATAAAAGATTTCCCTCCGGGTGCAGCACACAAATCTAAAACGAAATCTCCCGCTTTGGGATTGGCGAGTTGGGCTACAATTGCGGCGGCAGGGTCTTGAATAGTGATTTTGCCTGAACGGAAAAGGTCCGAAGCTGTTAAATCATACTTGGGTGAGTCCAACAAAAGTGAACTTTCATTGTGCTCGCACAAACGAAATGATACATTATGTTGCTCAAAAATAGTTCTGATTTCCTCAGGATTGCTTAGCAAATTGTTGACTCTAACAGCCACGTAGGGACGTTGGTTGTTTGCATCGAGTAACTTTTCACCTTCACGTAATCCGTAACGTTCAATCCAGCGTTTTGTCATCCATTTTGGGTGCGAGAACATCACAGAAATGAAATAAATTTCATCGTCTCCACGTTCCGGATAACGAATATTATCAAGGTTACGGGCAATGTTTCTCAAAACGCCGTTTACGATAGCAGCAGTTTTGTCGCCCTGAATAGTTTTGACAATTTCTACAGACTCATTGATAGCAGCCGGAATGGGAATTCTGTTCAAAAACATGATTTGATAAACTGCAATTCTCATTGCATTTTTGACTAAATTCAGACATTTTTGATAATCACCATGATAAAATCCGGTCAAAACCCAGTCTAATTTTCCGCGCCATCTTATCACTCCGTTAATAATTTCGGTCATCAGAGCTTTGTCTTGGCTCGATAGAGATTCGTTCCTCAGCTCGTGTGACAGTAGCTTGTCAATATATGAATCGCTTCTGTCATATCGGTTTAGTAGCTTGACTGCATGGTAACGTGCGGTGTTTTGTATTGTTCTTTCTTCAATTTTTTCCATCAAGTCTGCAACTTTTTCCATAATAAATAAATAATAAGATAGTTAATACATTATATTAAAACTTAATTACGTTGAGAGATATGAACTTATTGTTAAAGACCCTAATGATAGTGATTGTGGTGTCACTTTCTTCATCTACCCAAGCCATATCGCAAATTGAGGCATCGCCTATCCAACCCGAAAGGTTGTATAATTACCATCAGCTTGGTTTGGTAATAGGTTTGGGGCAAAATTTCCAATCCGGCAAATACTATGTCGAGTGCGACGATTGCATTTTTGAAGATGGCGTCAAATTTGGCTATACCATCGGATTGAACTACGAATTCAACATTGACGATATGTTCAACGTTGGAATCATGGGGCTTTTCGATGATTTCGGCTTGAAAAACTCATTTGTTGAAAACGAAAGGCTGAACGTAAGTTCTGAAGATGGCACTTACAACGAAATCATCACAGTTCCCTTTCGCCATACGGCTGAATCTAAGTTTACAGCCATTTCGATTATGCCACACCTAAAGTTCCACCCTGCAAAATTTGTCTTTTTCGATTTGGGATTCAGCTTAGGCTTTCCCTTAAGTTCGAATATCAAACACGAGAAAGAACTTACCCAAACTACCGCTCGGCTTAGTAATGGTGCAATTGTTGACATTTCTATTGACGGAACTCAAGAGACAAAAGTTGTCCTCGAAGACAATGAATTTCCTGAAGTAAATCAGCCCCAATTCAGCATTGTACCTATGCTTGGGTTCAATTATGTAATCAAAAACAAGGTATTTCTGCGTCCATTCTTCATGTATAGGTTGCCAATTTCGAATTATTCTGAAAGAGGTGAGGATTTTATGGTAAATTCTTGGCGTATAATGTTCGAATTTAGCATGAAATTGTGAAAAACGAAACAAAATGGCACTTTTTTTAAGAAAAATTCATTTTTTTCAAGAAAAACTTTGCGAATTAATTCCAATTGCTGTAATTTATACTTTTTTAAATGCAAATTCTTAAAATATTTTCTAAGAAATTGCATAAATGAAAATTTAATTTTTTAGAGTGCCGTACTGATACGGATTTGTTGATGAAGACATTGATTGTAATAAAAATTATTTTATTAGTTAACAAAAGGTAGGTATTATGCAAAGTTTCAACTACAGAGCCTTATGGTTTATTTTGGCTTATTTTCTAATCGGTTCTATGGCTTTGAAATCCCAAAGCATGGAGTTTACAGAGTCTGTATTAGCATATAATACAGGAGAAGCATATCTCATGAGTGCCGAGATAGTAAATAGCCCTTCTCAACAAGGCGGTATCATTGATAACCAGAGAATTCGCATTATTAACTTAGGTCCAATAATTAATCATGCCGGAGCTGATTATGCACCAACAATTAGTGCAGACGGCAGAACCTTATTTTATGTATCAAACAGACCCGGAAGTAGATTGAACGCCGATGGCAACCCTTCTCACGATTTTTGGGCTGCCAAAAAGGGCGATAGACTTGATACAGTATTTTCTACCCCTTATAATATTGATGAAGTTATCGGTCTTGATTACTTGAATGTAAATACCGAGTTTAACGAAGGTGTAGCCTCTATAGCAGCTGATAGACAAACTCTATATTTTACGGCTTGTAATCGTCCCGACGGATTAGGGTCGTGCGATATCTATCGTTCAATTATTGATGGTGATAAATGGGGACGCCCCGTTAATTTAGGTAGAAATGTAAACTCAGATAATTTTGATTCTCAACCATCTATTTCGCCTGACCAACGCAGATTGTATTTCGTCTCTTCGCGTAGCGGTCCTAATAGTAATGGTAAGCCAATCATGAAAAATATGGATCTTTGGTATTGTGATTGGGATGATGATAACGAGGAATGGATGCCTGCCAAAAACTTGGAAGAAATCAATACCAGCGGGACAGAGTATTCTCCATTTATAGCAGCGGATAATTCAACCCTATTCTTTTCATCCGACGGACATCGTCCAAATTATGGAGGATTAGATTTTTATGTTTCTCGTAAAGATGAAATTACCGGCAAATTTGGCAAGCCTGAAAACTTAGGCGATCAACTGAATACTAAAGAAGACGAAATGTTCATTACATTGCCGGCTTCCGGCGACGTACTCTATTTCTCTTCTCGCCGTGATGACTTGGCGGGTTACCAAGGCAATCTTGACGTATTTATGGCTTTTGTGCCTTCGTTCTTCAAAGCGATGAATTTGATTACAACTGTAGTGGATGAATGCTCTCAAGAATTCATTCCGGCTACTATTACCGTTAAAAACCCATTAACCGCAAGGACTGTTAGCGATGAAATAACTAACTTCCGCAAAGAACATGAATTGATTATTTCAAATCAAGATTATGGCAATCCAAAAGATTCTTTGCCATATGTTGACTTAGAAGTAACAGCTTTCAATCCAAAATATGGTACAAAAACTGTAGTTCAAAGAATTGAACGTCCCGGTATCACTGAAGACCCTGACGAAGTAAAACGTCCTGACGAAGTAAGATTAACTATTACATTAGGTCAAAGACCCGAATTAGTGGCAGACATTAACGAACCGGAATACATCCGAATGGTTAAAGCTTCGCAACCACAGTTAGCATCTTTCAGAGGTCTTGTAATGAAAGAAACAAAGACTTGGAACCTCTATCCGCTACTTAACTATGTGTTCTTCGAGCCCGGAAGTTCGGAAATTCCCGAAAGATATATTTTATTGGATTCCTATGACCAAACAGGAATTTTCACCGACACTACTATTCTTGGTGGTACTCTCGACAAATATTACCACGTAATGAACATTTATGGTTACAGACTTACAAATCATCCTGACGCTAAAATCGAAATCGTTGGAACAATTGATATGGAAGTCGAAAAAGACTCAAAACTTGCTGCAGCCCGTGCCCAAAAAGTTTATAACTATTTCAGAGATGTTTGGAAAATTGACGAATCGCGTATGACTCTCGGTAAACATGGCAAACCTGAACATCCGACAAGTACAAGAATTGATAGTATCGGTGTCCAAGAAAACCGCCGTGTTGAAATCAGATGTACCAATTGGGATGTAGTAAAGCCCGTGTTTGACGTCGGTTCGATTACAGAACCACAACCACGTACAATGAATTGGAAAATGAAAAACGGTATCGAAGACCAACTTGTAGCCAAAAGAAGAATTGAAATTACCAGAAACAACCAAAACTGGCGTACTTTGACTGATGTAGGATTGACTGACGAGCAAGTAAATTGGAATTGGACTAATATGGCTCGTGAATATCCAACTGATGAACTTTCATACACAGCTCAATTAGTTATCACTACACAAACAGGCGCCGAGTGTAAATCCGACCCTGTTACAATTCCTGTAATGCAAGTATCTTCTACACGAATGGTCACTGAAGGTACGATTGATACCACACGCGAAACATACAACTTGATTCTTTTCCCATTTGACTCCGATAATGCCGGACCAATCAATTCCCGAATTATGCAGGAATATGTTTACGAAAGATGTCGTCCATCATCAGTAATAGATGTTATCGGCCATACTGATGTTGTTGGTATGTACGACCACAACAAGAAACTGTCTGAAAGAAGATCAGAAACAGTAAGACAAGGTATTAACAAACAAACAGGCGGCAAATACAACACTTTGACAAGTAATGGCGTAGGTGAAGAAGACCCACTTTATTCGAACGATTTGCCCGAAGGACGTTTTTATAATCGAACCGTTCAGGTCATTGTAAGAACTCCACTTACAGAATATGAAGGCGAATATTAATAGAACTTGAAAATTTTTTTCAAAATGGCAACTTTTTTTAAAAAGTTGCCATTTTTTTTTACGACTCAAAATGCAGTGCTAATCTCAATTTACATAAATATATTGTTATCCTTGACTAAAAATTTGAAAAAAAAATGAAATTTTTCATAAAAAGGGTGTGACAAAATCGATTTTGAATTGTTTATACATAATAGAGAGGAACAAAATGTTATTTGAATTGTAGTTTTTGGACATGGATTTTAATGAGTTATACATTAAATTGATTTATGAACATAATTTAATTGAATATTACACAATAGTTTATTAATTTAATAGTTACAAAAAATAGAAATCAAAAAATAGTTTTTACAATTAACTTTTATGAGGTATAAAAAATGAAGAATTTACTAAACAAGTTTGCAATCTTGCTACTTGGTTTCGTTCTGGTAGGAACGATGAATATAGCGGCACAAACGGATGATTCCGGTGTCGATGGTTTCAAGTCAGATTTGCCCCAATTACTTGGCTCGAACAATGCCGGAACATTATTCTGGGTAACGTTCCACCCATGTTGGGAAGATCCGGGTCCAAATAACTCACTCCGTCTTTATGTATCTTCTGCTGTTGCAACTACTGTAACATTAGAAATACCGGGACTTGCAATTTTCAGACAAAAAGTTACAGTTCCAAATGACGTTATTGAGTTTGTTTTGCCTGTAACAGAAGGACAGGCTTACTCAAAAGGCAACGGTGGTTTGCCAATTAGACCACAGCCGGCTCAAGTATGGGAAGGCAGAGCGATAAAACTTTCTGCCGATTATCCAATTGTTGTTTACGGTGTAACAAGATACAAATACACATCAGACGGTTATTTAGCGCTACCTGTCAGCTCTTTAGGGCAAAAATATCAGGTAGCTTCTTACGAAGACCCTACTAATAATACTGCACAATTCTTACCTTCATATACAAGTATTGTGGGTGTTTATGATAATACAAAAGTAACGTTTCGTCTTGGTGGCTTCGAAAACATGATGGTTCCACTTTTAAGTGGTGACACATTAAGAGCAAATGAAGTAATGAGAGCTACATTGAATGAAGGTGATATTTGGTTGATTCCGGGAATTGGACCATTTAACGATTTGACAGGTAGTACTATTAATGCTACAAAACCTGTCAATGTGCTTTCCGGGACTTTCTGCGCCTATATACCATCGTATATAGCTGCTTGTGACTTTATTATTGAGCAGGAATTGCCTGAAAATATCTGGGGTAAAAAATACCACGTAACTCCAATTCAAGGCAGAAAAAATTATGGAATTATAAAAATCTTTGCTAAAAAACCCATGACTCAGTACTATTTCGATGGATTACCTTCCGGTACCATTCAAAGTCCCGGTGGTTTGAAAAGTAGAGGTTGGATGGAAACTCGTTCTGGTTCTGATCAGACACCTCGTCCTGTTGTTGTTTCATCTAATGAAGCTATAAACGTTGTACAATACAATCCGGGCCAACAAGATGATGGCGTTGAAAATGACCCGTTCCAATTGCAACTTTCACCACTCCAACAATATCAAACTGAAATCGTATTCAACACTCCCGGTATTCGCGGTGGTTTTG
>PGYU01000043.1 GCA_002839825.1 Ignavibacteriae bacterium HGW-Ignavibacteriae-1
ATGAGAACCGCCGATCATCCCATCAGCCACCACCGCAGAAAGCAAGGACTCCACCCCTGCCAAAATAGCAATGGTAAGAGCCGGAGAAAAAAGATTTTTTATAATATCCCAATTAAATGAGGGGAAAACTGGGGTAGGTAGACTGGTGGGAATTTGATATTTCGCTCCAATCGTCTCCACGGGAATTTCAAAAACAAGCGTTGCCACAGTCATCAAAATAATCGCTATAAAGGCGCCCGGTAATTTCGTAGAAATTTTCTTCCAGTATACTAAAATCAAGATAGTACCAACGGCCATCAAGAGCGCATACCAATTTACTGAATGAAGATTCTGAAAATAACTGCCCCATTTTCCGATGAAATCTCCGGGTACTTCGGTAATATTTAAGCCTAAAAAATCTTTGATTTGGGTAGAAAAAATAATCAAGGCAATCCCGCTTGTAAATCCTACGACAACAGGATAGGGAATGAACTGAATCACTGTCCCCAGTTTCGCCAGTCCCATGATAATCAAGATAATCCCTGCTAAAAAAGTGGCGACGACCAAGCCGTCAAATCCATATTTTTGTACTATTCCATACACAATTACGATAAAAGCGCCAGTGGGACCGCCGATTTGCACCCGGCTTCCGCCCAAACAAGAAATAATAAAACCCGCAATAAAGGCTGTAAAGAGACCTTTTTCAGGAGATACGCCTGATGCAATCGCAAAAGCAATCGCAAGGGGAATCGCTAGAATACCAACGATGATTCCCGCCTGCAAATCCGCTAAAAATTGTGCTCTATTGTAATGTTTGAGTGTGGTAAAGAGTTTTGGACGGAACATAGTTGGCTCCTTGGTTAACTATGTTCTAGAAATTTACCTAAACAAAAGGAAAATATCCATAATATTTTAAATATTCCTTCTGATACACCAGATTAAAAATCAAATACTCAGCAAAGGTTTCGTCTAAAACGCCGTGGCAGGTAACTTTCTTCTAGCACTTTACATTACCTGGAACGACCCATCCTCTGATTAACTTTTCAGCGGATTTATTTCACTCTATGGAGAATGGGCCGCACCCGGAAAAAAAAGCATAAAACGATTAAAAACCCCAAAAATGATCTGGTTTAAAGGGGTTTACTTAAAAATAAATAACCGCACCTAGGTACGCATTGCTTGTCTTGATATTGGTATAGCTTCATTCTGTTTCGCTTGTCAATGCCTTCTGAAAAATCAACAAAAGTTCTATATTTATTTTCTTTAAATGTGTTACTTTTTCATTGTTACATAAAATAATTATTTCAAAAAAACTGGAGGGAAATGTGAAAAAATATATTTTTTTATGGGTAATATTAACTTTTTTATCTAGTCAAATATTTGCTGGGAAAAAAGCAATGCACCCACTAAAGGAGACTTCGGAATAACGGCATCTTTTGCAGGAATGACCTTATACAGTGAAGGGAGTATAGAGTCGTCTTTTACCGGGTTTTGGATTGGTTTTGTGTATCATATTAGCGATTCTCTCGCACTAAAACCGGCATTTATGATTAATGTAGGCAAGAAGGATCATGATGATAATGATAATACGCTGGACTATGAAGAAACATATAATGCTTTTGGTGCTGCCTTAGGGGTTTTTTATTATTTAAATCCTGCTAATGATTTATCCTTATATATGGGGCCAGAAGTTAAGATGATTTTTGATAGTTCAAAAGTGGATGGGGATAAAAAAGGCGCAACACAATCTACTAGTATTTTAGTCAGAGTTGGGGCTCAATACATGCTGAGTAAGCAGTTTGGTTTTTTCGCAGATTTCGGGTTAGGATTAAAATTAGTAAAAAATGAAGATCTCCAAGATAATGATACAGATACATATACTACTTTTGCTACTGAAAAAGCTTTTGTAGGAGCTGTTTTCTATTTCTAATAGAATAGATGGTAGTGTCACGTTTTTTCTGTACCTGTTGACTGAGAGACGGGAGCCAAAGCCTTGGGGTTGCCATATTTATCTCCCGCATTAAAACGCAGAGTCAGAGCCACCGTCTCCAGAGACCTGTCCATGAGAAAAGCGAAGGCCAATTCTGACTGCCAGGATTTTTCTTCATTTCTCGATCTTGAGTTAAATACTAGCCAAAATATGCTTCATAATCAATGCTTTTTTGTTTATTTCCCGTTTTTCGTAAAAAGAAAGTGAGAAATCAGAAAATAGATGACCACAAACAACCTTTATTCGATAAAAAGCTAAATGATACTACTTTCTTAAGATAA
>PGYU01000032.1 GCA_002839825.1 Ignavibacteriae bacterium HGW-Ignavibacteriae-1
TAAATGATACTCACCTTCAGGAAGACAATTATCAAATTGGTGCTTTTTACCGGCATCATCAGACATAAATGTTGCAAGATCAGTTACCAGAAGATAGTTATGATTATATGGCATGTCTTCCGGACGGTTGCTATACATTTATTCCTACAGATTATTTTGAAGAGGAAGCTACTAATGAAACGGCTTTAGTCATGAAAAGAATGGATGGTTCTATCATTTTCGAGATTAGCGGACAGGATTTTGTCACAGGTAAAATAGTCGATTTCTGTACCTCGCTAACAAGTGTTGAAGATTATTCGCAAGAAAAATTATTGATATACCCAAATCCGTCAAATGATTTTATCTATATCCAAACTACTATCAACCCTACGGTTAACCGTAGGGTTGATGAATCTTCTGACATCAAAGTTTTCACTACACTTGGCGAAATTGTAATGAACGTTCCTTCGACAGTGAATTATAATGGCTCAGGGAGCGAAAGAGTAAGAATTGATGTATCACATCTGCCAACGGGATTATATTTCGTTAGAATTGGTGACCGATTTGAAAAGTTTGTGAAATATTGATATTTTTGAATTCTTTTTTCACGTGCTGTCAGTTGTTAAAACTGACAGCACTGAAATATTATGTCTTTGTAACAAAGACGAGACAGGAAAAGTATTTTCGTCTTTGTAACTGACAAGACAGAATAAATTTAAATATAATTCTATTTCAACCGTTTCTCCACTTACCTTTTTAACATTGGGGCTTGAATTTTATGGATGACATTAGCATTTTCCCGCATAAAGAATCTGAACCGACAGATGAAGACTTAAAATTAGCTTTAGGAGAATCATACGATATTTGGACTCGTTTGAATGATTTCGTATTGGAGCGTTACCCAAAAGGGATTCTGAATTGGAACTATCCCGGCAAAAAGTGGGGCTGGAATTACCGTATCAAAGACAAAAAAAGAGCGATTATATACTTTTTACCTCGAGAAAGTTATTTTAAAGTTGGGCTCGTTTTTGGGCAAAAGGCTTTTGATATGATTATGGATAGCGATATTTCGGAGGAAATCAAGAATGAATTGCAGCAAGCCACAAAATATGCCGAAGGACGAGGAATCAGAATTGATGTCAAAAACGACAAAATTATTCCCGACATTATGAAACTTGTTGAAATCAAATTACTCAACTGATTTATATGCGAAACAATTATTTTTTCGCATCGTATAAGATTCTATGCAGAGAGCAAGCAATATTTTAAACTGTGAATCGAATTGAATTTTGTGTCTAAACGTTGAACTATGTTGGTTTTCTGTTTTTATTAAGAAGGATTTACTCAATTTTAAATTGGAGATATCATGGAATTTTCATTCAAGCATTTGTTGTTATTTGTACTTGCAATTATTATATTAACCCCTGCTATGGCTGATGACATCAAAGATGATGGTCCTGAATTTCAAATCATAGGTGGAGTAAACGCAGATATTGAAGACTATCCTTGGCAAGTAGCAATTTTTAGTGTGCGTGCAGATGGCAAATTGGAACAGCAAATGTGTGGCGGCTCTATAATTGACCCATATTGGATACTTACAGCAGGACATTGCGTTCAAGATGATGCTCATAAAACTCAAAAAATTGTTGCTCATATCACTCGACGCTCCCAACCCGGGCAAGGGCAAATTATTGAGATTTCGGATTACATTGTTCACGAGGATTTCGATATCAATGTTATTCAAAATGATGTAGCATTGCTAAGACTTGCATATCCTATTGACACTTCAAAAATTGGTTCAAAATCTATTCGACTTCTTACGCCCGATGAAGAACAAAATGGCTTGATTGCCCCCGGAATTATGGCTACAACTACAGGATGGGGAACTACAACTTACAGAGGGAATGCGTCAGATTGGCTCCAAGTCACATCTTTGCCAATAATTTCTTTAGAGACTGCAAATCAATGGTTCACAGAAACAAATGAAACAAATGAAGTAACAGAGGATATGTTGCCAACAGGATACGAAGAAGGCGGGAAAAGTAGCTGCCATGGCGATAGCGGTGGTCCGTTATTTGTCAAAGACAATACAGATACTTGGGCACTTGCGGGCATCACTTCTTGGGGTGCTGTTTGTGGCGGTGTCAAACAACCTGCTGTTTATACACGAGTTCCTTATTTTTATGATTGGATTATTTCTCACTCCAAAATTGGCATTGATGATGTGCCGACCGAAAATGATTACATCGAAAATGTTAAGATTATTATCTCCGAAAATGTTTATTCATGTGATGATTATACAAATTTAGGAGATGTACTTATTAGAAATATTGGTTTGAACGATTTAACAACTTTTGAATTAATCGTTAAGATTGGCAATTCCCCCGATGATATTACCAAAACGGATAGTCAAGTTATCACTCTGGATAAAAATTTACCTCCTTTAGGTTCTAAACGAATTCAACTCCCCAATATACTGCCTGACAATATTGGAATAAACTATATCGAAGTCGAAATCAGCAACCCGAATGGAAGCAGTATTGAAATCCAAAATTCTACGAAAGGTCAATATTTTAATTATTCAGGTGTCAGCCCTCTTGTGTTTAGTATTGATTTGGAAGAAGTATCACAATTAGAAATTCAGATGCTTAATCTTAACAATTACTCCTCGAAAAACATTGCAAAATTTGTGACTGATGATGCCGGCAAAAAGCACCAATTAGATAATTGTCTTCCCGAAGGAAGTTATTATTTTTATAGTAATGGGAATGCAAAAGGTTCCCTTGAAATGAAGATAAATCACGAAGGGATTGATTATTTAATTGGAGAATCCGATTTAACAGAATATTTTTCTTTTCAATTAGTTTTACCTTTCGTTCCATCTTATGATATTATAGCAAATATCCCTAATAAAATTTCAAGCGACACAATCTTTGTTTGTGACATCAATCAATTTAATGCTATCGAAAATTTTGTATTGTATAATTTGGGTTCGCTCCCCAATCAAAACATAACAATTAGAACTACCATCAACGGCGTTGCATCTGATTCACTACTTGACGAGAAGATTTTCTTTCAAAATAGCATAGATTTACCCTTGGATAAAAGTAAATTGAGAATTGGTGAGAACATTATAAAATTTGAAGTTGTTGATTATGACAACATTGAAAGTGATTTGAAACCCGAAAATAATTTTGTCGAAACGACATTCCATATCTTCGAAACTCCCCAAATTGCAACTATTGAATGGAAAGGCGATAACAATAGCTGGAGTAAGAGTTTTCAGATTATAAATTCTGAAGGAGAAACAGTTATAGTGCAAGATGAGTTGCCTCAAAATAGTTTTGATTATGCTGCTTGCCTCCCCGAAGGATGCTATACGTTTGTCCCATCAGATTTTCTGGGAGTCGGAGTTTCTAAAGAAACTGCTTTAGTCATGAAAAGAATGGACGGTTCGGTAATATTCACAGTTAGCGGAAAGGATTTTATTCCAACTACTAAAATTGATTTCTGTACCTCGCTAACAAGCGTTGAAGATTATTCGCCCGAAAAATTATTAATATTCCCCAATCCGGCATCGGAGTATATAGAAATTAATGCTACTATCAACCCTACGGTTAACCGTAGGGTTGATGAATCTTCTGACATCAAAGTTTTCACCACACTTGGCGAAATTGTAGTGACCGTCCCTTCGACTTTGAACTATAATGGCTCAGGTGAAAGTGTAAGAATTGATATTTCGCATCTTCCAACGGGATTATATTTCGTTAGGATTGGCGACCGATTTGAAAAATTTGTGAAATATTGATATTTTTCTATTCGTCATTCTGAACCGAAGGTGAAGAATCAAGTTTTAAAATACATGGATTCCTCACTTCGTTCAGAATGATGAATAAGTATTTTCGTCTTTATAACAAAGACGAGACAGGAAATTTTGATTAAATTACTCATTAGCAAAGAGGTGATTTGATGATAAAAATATTTCTGCTCACTATGATTATTGTAGTATCTTTGAGTGGGTGCTATTCTCCTAAGCCTGTATATCGTTTGCAAGTCGCTGACCAAGAACATCTTAGCTGGAGATACGGTTCGGAATATGTTACGATGAATTATAACAGATTGCATCTCGAAGCTGCTTATATTGAATCCTACGACGGTTTTTATGTTTTCTACGTAACTTTTAGTAACGAATCAGGCTTGAAAGCAGTAGTTGATCCTGCAAAATTCTTCTACATTGTTGATAAAATTGACCCTTATCTTGAAAAGAAACCGGATATTCAAGCGGGCGATACTGTTTTAGCAGACTCGCCGGAAGAAAGACTTTTAAAAATCGAAAAGGATATATCTACTCAAATTGCTGCTGACAAAAACATTGTTGCCCGGCAAATATTTACCGGGATAGTTAGCGTAGTTGCCGATGCCGCAATAGCAAATGCTGTGGGGGGCGATGATGAAGACAAAAGTGAAGCCGTCTGCGAGCGTCAAGCCGAACGAATGGAAACCTACAGAGTGGATAGAGAAAACAGCAAATTTCTCATTGTTTCAATGGCAGAAAGAAAGCAATTTTGGGCTACAGAAGTGCTCAGAAAAACAACTCTTTACCCGGGTTACGAAGTTGGTGGCTATGTCTTTTTCAAACATTATGATGAAATCGAAGGCATCACAATCAATTTCAAAATCGAAGGAATCAGCTACCCGATAACATATTTGCAAGTGGTATATGAGCCTTAATAGTAGAGCGTTATTGGAGAATTAATTAATATAATCAATTGCGACGTCAAATCATATAAAATAACTAAAATATGAAATGATAAATGAACTTGAAGTATGCTCCTACAATAAAATCGTTTGCATTAGTTCTCGAATAAATTTTTGTTTCAACCCCTATATCTATTTTTTTCGATAAGTCAAAAGAATATCCAACGCCTGCCATATAGCAATAATAATAATTATCGGCTACAGTTATCAGATATTCATTTTTGAATTTTGATTCAATTGTGGAACGCATGAAATTTAAACCGATTCCGCCTGTCCAATCTAGTTGAAATACTCTCATATTGAAAATAATTAAGACAGGAACAACTTCGAGTTTAGCGTTAAATTTCCCCTTCCCAAGGTCCGTATCTGTCAAATCCTCGTCTGATTCCCCGGCAATTAAATATGCGGTTTCAATTCCTATGTTCAAACGTCTGTTAGGATTCCACATCACCCGCACAGCAGGAGAAATATTAAGTTTTTTCATTTTTATATTGTAGTTTCTTAATGTATAACTTAAGCCGCCAAATAATTCGACACTGATTCCGAAGTCATCACCATCTGTTTTCACAAAAGAACTATCAGCCTCTGAAGTGTAAGCAATTAGGTACATGAAAATTACTGTTGCTATAATTATTTTATTTACTTTTGTAATACTCATATGCCACAACGGGTGAATAATTTGTAACAATACCGTCAAAATTGCTCTCGTTTATAAATTTCTTAATCAGTACAAGGTCATCAATTGTCCAAACAAAAGCTCTTTTGCCAAGACTTTGAATGGTCCGCACTCTTTCATTCAATAACCCCATGCTCCATCTCGGCGCCCATGCCAATGCTCCCACATCAATCACATCATTTTCGTCAAGCTCACACAATGATGGTACCGTATTGTAATCAGGGGATTCTTTAAATCTGTTTAAAACATCTGCCGTTGACAATCCTATCAAAATCTCAACATTTCTACCTAATTGGGCTGACTTTTCGATGTATTTTTGCTGTATGGGTTTCACGAGCGCGATTGCATCCGGATTTTTGACATCCAACCAAACAAGTTTAAGCTCGGTCTCCATAATTATGGCATCTAAAGCCTTGTCCAAAGTCGGTATTAATTCGCCATATTTCAATGTAGTCAGTTGTTGTAGTTGCTTTAGATAATAATCGGAAACTTTCCCAATGAGATATTGGTTGTTGACGGTTCTTAAACTGAGATAATTATCATGAAAAAGAACGGGTATCTTGTCTTTTGATAGCTGGACATCAAGTTCGACACTATTTGCACCTAAATAGGAACAATATTTTATCAACTCGATACTGTTTTCAGAATGAGGTAATCTGTCGAAATTTCTGCCTCCGCCCTTATGTGCAATTATTCGGTAATTTTCTTTACCTGGATTTAAGTCGTCGATTCTTCTATATGCAAAATCTTTAAGATTCTGAGCTGCGATTCTGTCGTAAATGCCTGCTATCATTATGTTTAGAGGGTTTGTGCCTTTCAGTAATTCTTTTGCACCGTTTTCGCTGCTAATTTTGAGCAAGACTGCTCCTGTTTCGTTACTGTTAGCATTTCTCCAATATCCCTCGAAAATGATTTCGTCGGCTTTAGTTCCGGTATTCAAAACCATATAGGTCGTATTTTTCCCGGTAAATACCGACAAAATATCTTGCGACCATTTCAACACTATTGTATCACCGAAAGGCTTGGATACGTTATTACTAACATATAATCCTTCGGTAGCATTTTTTATAAAGCTGCTGACTTTCGATGTCCCTTTCAATTCCGATGGTTCATGTTCCGGAATCTCAACCGGGATTACATCCAATTCGCAACCTATAATTGTAAATATCGCTATAGAAATAAGCAAAATTTGAAAGTAGAATTTCATAAAGTAAATCCAAATATAAACTCAGGATAAAGCAAGAAGTTTTTGACTGCAGAATATGTGAGCCAGGATTGATAGTAAAATGTCGAATAATTTAGACCTACACCTAACACAACCCAATTTTCATTCCATAATGGTTGCTCAACATATACTTTCAATGTATATCCGCTTCTCGGTTGTTTAAAATTTCCCAGCAAAGCATCATCGGAAAATGTCTTCATAAATCCGTATTGAACTTCGAAAGTCGAAGATAAAGTGATATCCCCAAAATCATAACCGGCACTAAATGCCGGTTTGATTAATACTCCGTATGATTTCAATCTGATTGATTCCATCTCAAGGTGCCCGAACCACATACTTCCGTTACAACCTGCAGCAAGGTAAAAATCACCCGAGTTAATATGATACATTAGGCTGATTGTTCCGATATTTGATATATAATTCGTGGCAAAATAGATTCCTGCCGTTACATTCCAAGGCAAACCAAGCTTAGCATTTGCGAAGACAAGCGGAGAAACGTCAATTTCTTCTTCTACAATATGAGTAGGTAACTTTGTTAAGCTCAGTCCTGTATTGAAACTGAGTTTCCATGGCTTGTTAGTTTTGGGCAGATAAAAGCATAGGTTGCCTTGTTCCGATTCTTCACTGTACAAGACGGCAAAGTTGATGATGAGAAACAAGATGGCTCCCAATATCAATATTTCTCTTTTGCTTAACATAAATTATAAATAATCAATAACAAATTATAATCTCAAAAATTCGACAGTTCAACAACAAATATAAGATATATTTACTAACATTAGATACTATAGTATGAATATTATCTAAGAATAGGTACTTCAAAAAAGTATCGTAATTGTTTAATTCAACTTGATTTCAATCTAATTTGGTATAAAAACGTCATGTATTTATGAAAATATTTGTCAAAAATATGGTTTGCAATCGTTGCATAATGGTTGTGAAAAGCGAACTTGAAAGCATCGGTATAAAACCGATAAATGTTGAGTTAGGTGTTGTTAATTTTGATAGAGATTTTACAGATGCGGAAAAGCAATTAGCAAGTGAAACTTTGAATAGATTTGGTTTTGAAATTATAGACGACAAAAAAAGTCGTTTGATAGAAAAAATCAAAACTTTGGTAATTGAATTGGTGCACTACAAAGACAACGATTTGAAAACCAACTTGTCGGATTATTTGAGCCGACACCTCAATCATGATTATAATTATATAAGCAATTTATTTTCTGAAGTTGAAGGCAAAACTATCGAAAAATACTTCATAGCCCAAAAAATTGAAAGAGTCAAAGAATTAATTGTATATGATGAATTGTCGTTGAGCGAGATTGCCTTTAGGATGAATTATTCAAGCGTTGCATATTTGAGCAACCAATTTAAAAAAGTAACAGGTTTAACACCAAGCCATTTCAAAAATATTAAAACCATTAAACGTAATCCTTTAGACAAAGTGTAAATCTTACAAATCTTTCAACTAAAATTGTAACATATTTAGCTCTATATGATGCTAAATTTGTATCAAGATTGAAATCAATTTTAATATTTACATTTTTCGAAGGTACGAAAATGGGAACAAATCAAAATAAATCGTTTTATATTCCATTGGAACAAGTTGAGAGCGAACATTGCGCACTCATTGTTGACAAAGGATTAGATCAACTAAAGGGCATTGAAAGCCACAAAGTTGAACTGAACAATCGCAGAGCCGTAATTGAAACCGGTGACGGAAGCGAAGCTCTGAAAAATGCCGTTAGCAAAATACGGGACTTGGGTTATGAAGTCACAACTGTAAAGCATACATTCCCTGTGCTGGACATGACTTGTGCATCATGCGCAATTAGTGTCGAAAGCATGCTCAAATCGCAAGACGGTGTGATTGACGCCTCGGTTAATTATGCTACGCAAACTGTTGCCGTAGAATATCTCCCAAATATCATCACAACAAACGAACTTCGCAAAACCGTCCAATCTATCGGCTATGATTTGATTGTCGAATCTGATGATGAATTTTCCGAGTCTGTCGAGGAAATTCAAGAGATGAAATTCGAGGCATTGAAACGGAAAACCATCTGGGCTATTGCCTTGTCTATACCAATTGCCGTGATTGGCATGTTCTTTATGAATATTCCCTATGCTAACGAAATCATGTGGGTACTTTCTACACCTGTTATATTTTGGTTTGGAAAGAATTTCTTCACCAACGCATGGAAACAAGCAAAACACCGTTCGGTAAACATGGACACATTGGTAGCTTTGAGCACAGGTGTTGCTTATGTGTTCAGCGTTTTCAATACACTATTTGCCGAATTCTGGATTGAGCGTGGTTTGGAAAGCCATGTTTATTTCGAAGTTGCTTCGGTAATTATAGCATTCATATTATTAGGGAAAATGCTCGAAGAAAAAGCAAAGGGAAACACATCAACTGCTATCAAACAATTAATGGGTTTGCAGCCCAAAACTGTAACAATCATCGAAAGCACCGGCAATCAAGTTCAAAAACCAATTGAAAATGTGAACAAAGGTGATATTATTTTAGTCAAGCCGGGCGAGAAAATTGCGGTTGACGGCGTTGTGCTTAATGGTAGCTCATATGTGGACGAAAGTATGTTGAGCGGCGAGCCTGTCGCAGTCCTTAAACAAGAAAAAGAAAAAGTTTTCGCCGGCACAATCAACCAAAAAGGTGTATTTCAATTCAAAGCCGAAAAAGTTGGGTCTGAAACCATGCTATCGCAAATCATCAAAATGGTTCAAGATGCGCAGGGTAGCAAAGCTCCTGTTCAAAAATTAGTTGACAAAATTGCCGGAATTTTCGTGCCGGTTGTTATTCTTTTAGCATTGCTCGCATTTGGTGCATGGATGATTTGGGGTGGAGAAACCGGATTCACGCACGGATTGTTAGCATTAGTAACTGTACTCGTGATTGCTTGCCCATGTGCATTAGGATTGGCAACCCCTACGGCAATTATGGTCGGTGTCGGCAAAGGTGCGGCTCAAGGCATTCTCATAAAAGATGCAGAAAGTCTCGAACTTGCCCGAAATATCAATGCTATCGTTTTAGATAAGACCGGAACTATAACCGAAGGAAAGCCTGAAGTTACTGATATTCATTGGCTTAATGATGACAATAGCAGGCAATCTGCATTGTTAAGCATTGAAAAATTATCCGAGCACCCCTTAGCGGATGCAATTTCGAAGCATTTGCAAGACTCTGATTTGCAAGATGTTAAAGATTTCGATAGCATCACCGGGCAGGGAGTTAAAGCAAAAGTTGGCGACAATTTCTATTATGTAGGTAATCATCAATTAATTTCCGAAAACGATATTCCTATTGATTCAGCTTTGTCACAAAAGGCAGAAAAGTTGAGCAAAGAGTCTAAGACCGTGATTTTCTTTGCAGATAAGGAGAATACTCTGGCAATAGTTGCAATTGCGGACAAAATCAAAAGTACTTCAATAAATGCAATTAAAAAATTACAAGAATTGGACATCGAAGTTCATATGCTGACAGGGGATAATGAATCAACAGCAAAAGCAATCGCAACTTCAACCGGCATAAAAGATTATAAATCTGAAGTTATGCCCCAACAAAAAGCCGAATATGTCAAACGCCTACAAGAGCAAGGCAAAATTGTCGCAATGGTAGGTGACGGCATTAACGATAGCACAGCTTTGGCACAAGCTGATGTCAGCATTGCTATGGGCAAAGGCAGCGATATTGCAATGGATGTGGCTAAGATGACCATCATATCATCGGATTTGAATAAAATACCTCTTGCAATAAAGCTCTCAAAGCAAACCGTCGTTACTATCAAGCAGAATCTATTTTGGGCTTTTATATATAATATTATCGGGATTCCGATTGCAGCGGGTTTGCTCTATCCGATTAACGGATTTCTGCTCAATCCTATGTTAGCCGGAGCAGCTATGGCACTAAGTAGTATCAGTGTGGTGAGCAACAGTTTGAGATTGAAATGGAAGAAATAGTACAGTAAAACTTACAAATTAATCAATGAATTATGTAATTTATTTGATAAGCAATTAAGTATTTTTGTTATAAGAGTTTAGTTTTGTTTTTATATTTATTTACCAACAATAAGGATTTATTATGATATATTCAATTTTAATCAGCGTAGCAATGTTCTTTTTCGGAAGTATAATTGCACATACAAATGATGTTGACCAAACGCAAAAAACAGAGTTCATAGTATATGGAAACTGCGACATGTGCGAAGCCAGAATTGAGAAAGCTGCAAATGTAGATGGTGTCAAGTCTGCTGACTGGGACAAAAGCACTAAGATGCTTACCGTAGAATATGATACTGAGATTGTCGAACTCAAGACAATTCATGAAAGTATTGCGGCAGCAGGGCACGATACAGAGCTTGCCAAAGCTTCCGATAGTGTTTATGCAAAATTACCTATGTGCTGCAAATACGATAGACCCGAGTAAAATCAGCTCCCCAAAAAATTGACTCTGCAATCGTGCAGGGTCTTTTTTTTGCCACTTCGCTATTAAGCATTCATTTCAACACACTTACAATATAATCACAACATATACTTTTATGTTAGACTTGTTACTACATAAATATAAAAGTTAGAAAATTCTGATGAACAAACAAAATTTACGCAATATAGCGATTATTGCTCACGTTGACCACGGCAAGACCACATTAGTGGACGGCATGTTGAACCAAAGCGGTACATTCCGTGCCAATCAGCATGTGGACGAGCGGGTCATGGATTCGATGGATTTGGAACGCGAACGCGGCATTACCATTATGGCAAAAAATACTGCCATTTGGTATCACGACATTAAAATCAACATCATTGACACTCCCGGTCACGCCGATTTTGGCGGCGAAGTGGAACGTAGTCTTAGTTTGGTGGATGGTGCAATTCTCTTGGTAGATGCCAGCGAAGGTCCTTTGCCTCAAACTCGATTCGTAGTCAAGAAAGCATTGGCAAAGAAATTACCCATTATTGTGGTAATCAACAAGATTGACCGCTCTGATGCAAGAATTCAAGCAGTAACTAACGAAATTTATGACTTGTTCATTGACCTTGATGCCTCTGATCAACAAATCGAATTCAAAATTTTATATACTATTGCAAGAGATGGGATTGCTCATTACGAAATCGGAGACGATTGTACTGATTTGCAACCTCTTTTCGATACTATTGTAGAACAAATCCCCGGTCCAAAGTCAGTTGATGACCACGAACCACAATTTTTGATTACAAACCTTGATTATGATGCTTACGTCGGGCAAATTGCCATTGGCAGGCTCGAAAACGGCGTTCTTGAAATGAACAAGCAATACACTCTTTGTGCCGAACATGCCAACCGCAACAATCTCAAACTTTCTGCTCTATATACTTTTATGGGCTTGAAGAAAAAAATGGTTGATAGAGTCGAATCAGGCGATATTATCGCGATTGCAGGTATTGACGGAATTAGCATCGGCGACACTCTGACAGACAATGATAACCCAAAACCATTACCGAGAATCACTATTGATGCACCTACTGTTTCGATGATATTTTATATCAACAACAGTCCATTTGCAGGTACTGAAGGCAAATTCTTGACTACTCGCCATTTGAAAGCGCGTTTGGAAAAGGAAATGCTCCGCAATGTATCGCTCGAAGTAGAACCAATCGCTGACCGTGCAGACGCATTCGAAGTCAAAGGTCGCGGCGAATTGCAAATGGCGATTTTGATTGAAACTATGCGTCGCGAAGGCTTTGAATTCATGGTTTCAAGACCAAGTGTAATTACAAAAGAAGTGGACGGCAAGACTCACGAACCGGTCGAAAGAGTATATTTAGACGTCCTCGAACAACATGTTGGTGTAATTACTGAAAAGCTATCAACACGAAAAGGTGTTATGCAAAATTTGATGAATACCGGACACGGTCGCGTAAATATGGAGTTTTTGATTCCATCTCGCGGTCTAATCGGTTTCAGAAGTCAATTCCTAACGGATACAAAAGGTTCGGGCGTTATGAACACTTTGTTCGAAGGATACGCAGAATCATTTGGCACTATACCGCAACGCAGTTCCGGTGCTTTAGTCGCCGACAGATCCGGCAGAACTACCGGTTATGCTAGTTTAGCTATGGAAGACAGGGGAGAGCTATTCATCGAACCAGGTACAAAAGTTTACGTAGGTATGATTATCGGCGAACGCAACAAAACTACCGATTTGCAGGTAAACATTACCAAAGAGAAGAAATTATCAAATATGAGGGCGTCGGGTTCGGACAATACAATTCCATTGCGCCCACCCCGCAAATTATCGCTCGAACAATCTATAGAATTCATTGCCGATGACGAAGTAGTAGAAATTACTCCCGAATCAATCAGATTGCGTAAAATGGAGTTAGACCCAAATAAACGCAAATCTTCAATGAGAGACGAACTTTAATCTTTCAGATTTAAGTTCCAATACCCTTATACAAAATTCCTGCCTTGATAATATTTTCTTTGTCAAGGCAGTTTTTGCCATCTATAACGATTCTGATATTAAATTTCGTCAAGAATTCGGGTGTTAATTTTTCTTTGAATAAATTATGGTCTGTCGCCAATACTACTGCATATGAATTTTCCAGAGCCTTTTCGAGCGAGTCAACATTAGAATGCTCTGGGAAAAACGGGTCATACACAAAAGTTGCAGCTTGTTTTTCGAGCAGAATACTCTTCAAAATCACTGATGGCGATTCCCTCAAATCGCCCACATTTGCTTTGTAGCTCAACCCCAATAATGCAATTGGAGTATTTTTGATTGGTCGCTCTAAAATATTGAGCGCATCGGTCAGCTTCTCAACTGTATATTCGGGCATCGAATTATTGATTTCACGAGCTAATTTGAGCAACTTATGGTCGAAACCGCTTTGTTTGGCTCTTTCAATCAAATAATAGGGGTCAACGGGGATACAATGTCCGCCGACTCCGCAGCCCGGGAAATGTGGCAAAAATGCAAAGGGTTTGTTCGACGCACCTTTTATAACAGCCATCAAATCAATATTCAACACATCAAAAGATTTAGCTAATTCATTTACAAATGCTATATTAATATCGCGGAAAGTATTTTCGATAATTTTTGTAGCTTCGACAGTTTTAAGATTTGGCATTTCATTAATTTCACCTGATATAAAACTTCTGTAAAAATCAGCTAAAACTTTAGTTGCTTCCGGACGAGTCGAACCGATATTTCGCGGAATATTATATACATTCCAAAATGAGTCACCGGGATTAATACGCTCGGGGCAATGTGCAACATCAAAGTCTATACCTGCTTTCAAATCTATGCTATCTTCAATCATCGGAATTACGATTTCATCGCAAACACCGGGATTGATAGTGGATTCGACTACTACATAGCAGCCCTTTTTGATGTATGGCAGAACTGCTTCGACGCCTGATTTTAACGGTGTCAAATCCGGTGTATAGTCGTTTAGCACAGGTGTCGGCACACAAATTATAAATATATCGGAATCTGACATAATATCAGCTTTGTCAGAAACAAGGAATTTCGCTATTTTCAAATCTTCACTACATTGGACATCATCAATTGGGCATTCTCTGTTGAGAATTTTACCGATTTTTTTTGATTGGTAATCATAGCCGACAACTTCGTGAGACGTTTTCAAATCAATCGCACATGCTAATGGCAACCCCACGTATCCCAATCCGATAATCGCTATTTTCATAATTTTTCTCCTATTACTCTACGGTAACGCTTTTTGCTAAATTTCTGGGTTTATCTATATCGCAATCCAGCTCTAATGCTGTATAATAAGCTAATAACTGAAAAGGAATGACTGACAAAATCGGGGTCAGCATCGGTAAAGTTTCGGGTATATATATCACGTTGTCTGCGACAGATTCAATTCTGGTGTCGCCTTCGGTGGCAATAGCAATGATTTTACCTTTGCGAGCCCTGACTTCTTCTATGTTAGAAATTATTTTTTCGTAAATTTCATCTTGAGTAGCGATAAATACAACAGGCATATTCTCATCAATCAATGCTATCGGTCCGTGCTTCATTTCTGCAGCCGGATAACCTTCAGCATGAATGTATGAAATTTCCTTCAATTTAAGTGCACCTTCGAGAGCAACGGGGAAGTTATATCCGCGACCAAGGTAAAGGAAGTTTTTGGCTTTTGCGTGTTGCTTGGCTATCTCTTGGATTTTATCGGCTGATTCGAATATTTTTTTGATTTTATCCGGAATTATGAGCAATTCTTTGGCAATTTTTATACCTTCGTATTTGCTCAATGTGTTCATCCTACCTAACATGATAGCAATCAAGGTCAATACTGTAAGTTGAGATGTGAAAGCTTTGGTTGATGCAACTCCGATTTCCGGTCCGGCGTGAGTATAGACTCCCGCAGATGTATAGCGTGCGATTGAGCTGCCCACAACATTGACGATGCCCAGAACCGTTGCTCCCTTTTGCTTTGCTTCGCGTACTGCTGCCATTGTATCGGCAGTCTCGCCACTTTGCGAAATTGCAAGCACAATATCATTTTTCTTAATTACAGGGTTGCGATAGCGAAATTCTGACGCATATTCGACTTCTACGGGTATATTCGCAAGATGCTCGATAATGTACTCGCCTACAAGCCCTGCGTGCCAAGAAGTGCCACAAGCGGTGATTATAATCCGCTCTGCTGAACGAAGCTGCTCATGAATATGTCGCAAGCCGCCAAGCTTTACATCGCCTTCATCAACAAGCAAACGTCCGCGAAATGCATTTTGTATCGTTTCGGGTTGTTCGAAAATCTCTTTTAGCATGAAATGCTCAAATCCGCCTTTTTCGATTTGCTCCAAATCAAATTCGATTTGCTCAATTTTTGAAATCGTCTCAACGTTGGATATAGTCTTTGTATGATAGCCATCGCGAGTGATTACGGCGATTTCATTGTCATTTAGATATATAACTTGCTTTGTGTATTGGATAACAGCTGCGGCGTCGGATGCTGCCACAAATTCGTCGTCGCCGATGCCAATCAACAATGGGCTGCCTCGACGTGCCGCAATCAACATATCGGGATGGTCTGCTGAAAGTATAAGAATGCCAAAAGTGCCGTCCACTTCCGATAGTGCAAATCTCACGGCATATTCCAAATCCCCGAATCGCTCGTACAATGCACCTATGAACACTGCCAAAACTTCGGTATCAGTTTCCGATTTGAATTGATAACCATCTAAAGTCAATTTTTTCTTAATCGCAGTATAATTTTCGATTATACCATTATGTACAATCGTTATCTTATTAGCTTGGTCGGAATGCGGGTGTGCATTGATGTCATTCGGGAAACCGTGTGTCGCCCAACGAGTATGTGCAATACCGATTGTAGCGCTTTCTTTGCTCAAATCTACCATTCTTTCAAGCTCCGAAACTTTGCCCTTTTTCTTCGTCGTTTTGATGATACCATCGTTCAGCACTGCAATTCCGGCTGAATCATACCCGCGGTATTCCATCCTTTTCAAGCCATTGATAAGTATGTTCGCAGCCGAACTTTTTCCTAAATATCCTACAATTCCACACATAATACTCTTTTTTAATTTTAATTTAACAACAAATATAATTAATAATCAGTAAATCTCGGACATTAATCATCTCTTTAACTCAAAGTGCTTTATTTCAATCGTCATATTTTTCGTATTTTTGTATGTTATACTATAAATGAATAAGACGAATATGTACGAAAAAATAAAATCAATTATTGAGAGATTCGAAAAAATCGAGGAAAGCTTGAACCAACCTGACATTATGAATGATGTCAATCGTTACAAACAAATTTCTCGTGAACGTAAGCAACTCAAAGTTCTTGCTGATATTGGAACGCGTTATATCAAAATGAGTGACGAATTGCAATCCAACAAGGAATTGACCCAAGAGAAAGCGATTGACCCCGAAATCCGCGAAATGGCTTACGAGGAAATCGAGATGCTGACTGCCGAAATCGAAAAACTTGACGAAGAACTAAGATTTTTGCTCATTCCCAAAGACCCGAACGATTTGAAAAACTGTATAGTCGAAATGAGAGCCGGCACAGGTGGCGACGAAGCAGGGATATTTGTTGGCGATTTATTCAAAATGTACCAATACTATGCCGACAAAGTTGGCTTCAAGCTCGAAGTAATTGATTTCAACGAAAGTGAAAAGGGCGGATTTAAGGAAATTATCTTCTCGATGTCCGGCGACGACGTTTTCGGCACACTCAAATTCGAAAGCGGTGTGCACCGCGTCCAACGAGTTCCCGAAACCGAAGCAAGTGGTCGCGTTCACACTTCAGCAGCAACTGTGGCAATTTTGCCGGAAGCTGAAGAAATTGATGTTGAAATTCGCGACGAAGACGTCCGGATTGACATCTTTAGAGCAGGTGGCAAAGGCGGGCAGAACGTAAATAAAGTCGAAACTGCCGTTAGATTGGTCCATAATCCTACCGGAATTGTAGTCCAATGCCAAGAAGAGCGCTCGCAGTTGAAAAACCGAGAACGCGCTATGAAAGTACTTCGCTCGCGAATCTACGAGCTCCAACTTGCAAAACAACATGCTGAAATGTCATCATCGCGAAAAATGATGGTCAAATCAGGCGACCGTTCAGAGAAAATCCGTACATATAATTATCCTCAAAATCGGGTGACAGACCACCGTTTGGAAGGCGATGCCAAAAATTATTCGCTACATTCGATTATGAACGGCGACCTCGACGTCATTATCTCGAACTTGAAAGTTGCCGAAAAAGCAGAATTGCTCAACCAGGGCGTTTCCCAACTTTAATTTGAACTTATTGCAGCTATTTGTTATATTGTATATTATTTACTAATAAATTTCAAAAAATGATTGACGAAATAAGAAACTTGCGAACCCAAATTGCCATCGAAATCGGCGAAATTACAAGCAAAGAATTGCTCGATAACTTCCGTATGAAATACCTCGTGAAAAAAGGGGAGATTCAATCCTATTTCGAGAAAATGAAAACAGCCGCTCCGGACATTAAGCCAATCATAGGCAAAGAGCTCAACGAATTACGCCAATTTGCAGAGCGTGAATTTAAGGAACTGCAAGAAAAATTCACAACAGCGACCGAAACAACTGTTGATATTGATATGACTTTGCCCGGGCGACGCAATTTCAACGGCACCTTCCATCCAGTTTTGCAGACTTTGGAGGACATCACAGAAATTTTCAGGTCAATGGGATTCACAGTTGCTGAAGGACCCGACATCGAGGACGGCTACCACAACTTCGACGCACTAAACTTCGCTCCTGACCATCCTGCACGCGACATGCAAGATACTTTTTTTGTCAAATCCGATAAAGAACTTTTGCTCCGAACGCATACTTCGCCTGTGCAAATTCGTGTAATGCAATCCCAACAACCGCCAATCCGCTCAATCATGCCCGGACGCGTTTATAGGAACGAATCAATCAATTCCCGCTCACTCGCAGAATTTCACCAAGTGGAAGGACTTTACATAGATAAAAACGTCTCATTAGCCGAACTCAAAGCCACAATCATGGCATTTGCAAAACGTATGTACGGCGAAAAATCAAAATTCAGATTCAGACCCTCATACTTCCCATTCACCGAACCATCCGCAGAAGTGGACATAAGCTGCTACCTATGCGGTGGCACAGGATGTCGCATTTGCAAGCATTCAGGTTGGCTGGAAATCGCAGGTTGCGGCATGGTGCATCCAAATGTACTTCGCGCCGGTGGCATTGCCCCCGAAATTTACAGCGGATACGCCTTCGGATTCGGCATCGAGCGAGTCACACTGCTACGTACCGGCATAGATGACATCCGATTGCTCTACGAAAATGATTTGCGTGTACTCCGACAATTCTAAGAAATTTTACACTTTTCGCTAAAAAGATTTTGTCAATTCAGAAAAAAGTGTTACTTTTGAATTCTTTGTGAATCCGACGGTCCCATCGACTAACGGTTAGGTCACCAGCCTTTCACGCTGGCAGTAGGGGTTCGAATCCCCTTGGGATCACAAGAAAGCCGAGCATTACGCTCGGCTTTTTTTTTTGATTGCAGAGAGATTTTTTTAGTCGTTATTGTTCTTCCTTATCTGCATCTCATTTCGAAGAGAATCAAGGCGATTATTTTAATCGTCATCAGTCCATTCTCCAAGTTCAAGTTGGTCATCTATATAATCGGTCATCTCGTCTTCATTATAAATAAAAATAAAACTTATAGTTTTTTAAAATATTCTCAATAACTTCTTCGAAATCTTCATTGTCAGAATAAGTGTAATTTTTGCAATTTAAATCCCATTTTTCTCTAAAACAGCTGTTAAAAAGTAATGTTTATTTTCATCCGCTAAAATATGAATGCCAAGCATTTTCCAGCCATCATTTTCAATCACCCGATTGATATAAATAACATCCTTTTCTTTAGATTTAAGAGTTTCATAAAAATTATAATCATACAATTCACCAACCCAAAAAATTTAATTCACTTGTCTGTACGATTTGGCTACCCTAATAATTATAAGAACCTATTGAACCGAATAATGGTTCAATATTTTCGAACTCATCCATTGGTACTTTGCTTCAGGAACGGGTATTTAGAAACCATATCGGATTTTACCTCCTGAAAAGTAATTGTGACTAAACAATACTTCAGTTCATCAAACATAGATAATTTATTTAAAACATTTTCATATTCCCATCTGGTTAATATGGCTTATGTGATGAAATACATCAAGGGTAAAACTCCAAGAGTTGTGATGAGTGATGGCACTGAAGTCGAAATCTCGTCCCGCAAAAGAGATGAGTTCCTAAAGAATTTTGCGAAACTCTAACGCAGTTACTCGGTAAAAAGACGCATCCGCTAACCCAAACACTACATCCACTCATTATAGCTTTCCAAAATTACTTTTATAATATAATTTTGTTTCGTAAAGTTTTGCAAAATTATATTGAAGAATAATATGGAGAAAATTGTAACTGCCATTGTTATCGAAAATGATAAGAATAAAATAAATCATATAAAAAGCATTATAAGCGAACTTGGTAATAAAATCCATATTACCAAATTTGCCGATAATATAGAAAACGGAATAAGTGCTATAGATAAGATGAGTTCTACAGAATGATAGCCAAAGACAGCCAAAAAGGTGGCTTTATCATAAAAAAAATAGAGATTTCAGAGTTAACTAATTTATAATTTTTGTAGGAGATATTATTATGAAGAGATTTTTAGTAACTATATGCTTATTGATAATTATATCAAATAATGCAATTTTATCTGAGGAGCTATTTGGTTGGGGATGGAATGGATTTAGCCAATTAGGTGATGGAACTTATACAAACCGCACTACACCTATTCAAGTAGAGGACGATACTGATTGGCAATTTGTTGCTAGTGGTTGGGGACATACAATAGCGATAAAGACAGATGGAACACTTTGGGCATGGGGATATAATGAACGGGGTCAATTAGGCGATGGAACATATATAGATAAGAATATACCTGTTCAGATAGGCACCGATACCGATTGGCAATTTGTAGCTAATGGAGGCGGTCATACTATCGCTTTAAAGAATAATGGCACTCTTTGGGCTTGGGGGGGGAATTGGTATGGTCAATTAGGTGATGGAACTAATACAAACCGCAATGCTCCAATTCAAATAGGCAACGATACAGACTGGCAATTTGTTGCTTTGGGCAGTTTACACAGTGTTGCTATTAAGACGAACGGAACTTTGTGGACATGGGGTGTTAACTGGTTTGGACAATTAGGTGATGGAACGAATATAGATAAGAATACGCCGACTCAAATTGGAAATGCTAATAATTGGAATTCAATTGGCGCTGGAACATATCATTCGATAGCAATTAAAGATGATGGTTCTCTTTGGGCTTGGGGGCAAAATTCATATAATCAGTTAGGCGATGGAACAAACATAGATAATGATACACCGATACAAATTGGAAATGCTTACAATTGGCTAACAATTGACTCCCAGATATATCACACAGTGGCTCTTCAGACAAATGGAACACTCTGGGCATGGGGCTACAATTATCATGGACAATTGGGTGATGGAACTAATATTGATAAGAATACGCCGACTCAAATAGGAAATTTTTCCTATTGGCAATCAATTTCCGCTGGTTTTAGTCACACAGTTGCGCTCCAGACAGATGGAACTCTTTGGACTTGGGGCTACAATCATCATGGGCAATTAGGCGATGGAACAACTACAAGTAGAAACACTCCAACTCAGACAGGTTCTGATAATAACTGGATAGCAATTTCAGCGGGCTCATATCATACGATGGGACTTAAATCTATTGATATTACGCCGCCAACTGCTTTATGCCAAAACATAACAGTTACTCTTAATGATAATGGAACGGCTACAATTTCAGCAGATGATATTGACAACGGCAGCTACGACAACGCAGCTATTACTTCTATGACAATTGATAAATCCAGCTTTGATTGCAGCGATGTTGGTGAAAATGTTGTAACTCTTACTGTAACCGATAATTCTGAAAATACAGCTACATGCGAAGCGACTGTAACAGTCGTTAATTTCTCTTCTTCAAAAAATATTTTTGCTTGGGGACGGAATAATTATGGTCAACTTGGCGATGGAACATCATCTAATAGATATTCTCCAGTTCAAATCGGCTCAGCTTCAGACTGGGTTTCTGTCTCGAGTGGTGGCTATCATTCGCTTGCAATCAAAAGCGACGGCGCATTGTGGACTTGCGGGAGGAATGATTATGGACAGCTTGGAGATGGTACTACATCGAATAGATATTCTCCCCTTCAAATTGGCACTGCTTCAGACTGGGCTTTAGTCTCCGGTGGTTTCTATCATTCACTTGCAATAAAAAGCGACGGCACATTGTGGGCTTGGGGCTATAATGATTATGGACAGCTTGGAGATGGAACTACATCGAATAGATTATCTCCAGTTCAAATCGGTATTGAAACAAACTGGTCTTCCTTATCCAGCGGTAACTGGCATTCGCTTGCAATCAAAAGCGACGGCACATTGTGGGCTTGGGGGCGAAATGATTATGGACAGCTTGGAGATGGCACTACATCGAATAGATATTCTCCTGTTCAAATTGGCACCTCTTCAGACTGGGCATTTGTCTCAAACGGCAGTGGTCATCATTCACTTGCAATCAAAAACGATGGTACATTGTGGGCTTGGGGGTATAATTATTATGGTCAACTAGGTAATGGTACAACAAACAACATAAGTTCTCCCGTTCAAATCGGGGTTGCAACCAACTGGGCTTCAGTCTCCAACGGTGACTTAAATTCGTTTGCAATCAAAAGCGACGGCACTTTATGGGCTTGGGGGTATAATAGTTATGGTGCACTAGGCGATGGAACAACAACACATAGATATGCTCCGGTTCAAATCGGTACCGGTTCAAATTGGGCTTCAGTCTCTAGTGGTGGCTATCATTTGCTTGCTATTAAAAACGATGGCACATTATGGACTTGTGGCAATAATTGGTTTGGACAATTAGGCGATGGAACTTCAACGGATAGTTATTCACTCATTCAAATTGGCGTAGCTTCAAACTGGGCATTCGTTTCTGGCGGTTTCTATAATTCGATTGCATTTCAAGCGGTAGAAAATCAACTTCCGGTTGCTATCTGTAAGGATATTACTGTATATCTTGATGACAATGGAATAGCAACTATTTCAATAGAAGACATTGACGATGGCAGTTACTCTGAAGCCGGCATCAAATCTATAGACATTGATAGAACGAGCTTTGATTGCAGCGATATTGGCGACAATACAGTAAACTTAACAATTACTGACATATTTTGTAATACAAGTTCTTGCCAATCTACCATTACTGTGGTTGACAATATTCCTCCAACAATCACTGTGTCAGTCAGCCCGACAACTTTGTGGCCCCCCAACAATCAGATGAAAACAATAACAGCGACTGTGACGGTTGACGATAATTGTGGGGATGTGACTTATGTACTCACATCAATAACATCAAATGAGGATATTACTAACGATGTCGCAAATGCGACTATTGGCACAGATGATTTATTGTTTGACTTGAGAGCAAAACGAAATGGAAACGGAAACGGCAGAATTTATACAATAACATATACAACTACCGATGCTTCCGGCAATACTGCTATAGGAACAGCTACAGTAACAGTGCCTCATCATAATAAATCATCACAAACTGACGGTTCTGAATATAATGCAATAGTGAACTTCCAATGCTATCCAAATCCCTTTACTGATGAAACTACAATAGAGTTCACTTTACCTGAGCAGTCGGCAGTAACAATCAAAGTATATAATTTGCAGGGGAATTTGGTCAACACACTGCATGATGGTATGACAAGTGCCGGATTGCAGATGCTGAAACTAAACACTCAAAACTTCCCGGCAGGAGAATACACTATTGTCCTTACATTCGGTTCCGAACAATTCATACACAAAGTTATGAAAGAGAAGTAATAATTTACAATTACCTCCCGAATGTGCAAGCATTCGGGAGGGTAATAAATTACGAAGAAAGGTTTTTATTCAAACATTTTAGGGAGCTTTTATTATGAAGAGAGTATTAGTAACTATATGCTTATTGATAATTATATCAAATAATGCAATTTTGTCAGATGAACTATTAGCTTGGGGACATAACTATTATGGTCAATTAGGTGATGGTACTGCAACGCAAAGAGTGTCTCCTATTCAAATCGCTGTCGGATCAAACTGGGTTTCCGTCTCCAACGGTTACATGCATTCGCTAGCAATCAAAAGTGACGGCACATTGTGGGCTTGGGGAAGGAATGATTATGGTCAACTTGGAGATGGGTCAACAACAAATAGATATTCTCCTGTTCAAATCGGCGCAGCTACAGACTGGGTTTTTGTCTTCGGCAGTTACTTGCATTCTCATGCTATCAAAAGCGACGGAACCTTATGGGCTTGGGGGAATAATTTTTATGGCCAACTTGGCGATGGCACTACAGCCGATGAATATTCTCCCGTTCAAATCGGTTCAGCAACAAACTGGATTTCTATCTCCGGAGGTGCTTTTCATTCTCATGCAATCAAAAGTGACGGTACATTGTGGGCTTGGGGATATAATGATTATGCGCAACTAGGCGATGGCACTACAACTGATAGATATTCTCCCGTTCAAATCGGTTCCTCAACAAACTGGACTTCCGTCGCTGACGGTGACGTACATTCGCTTGCAATCAAAAGTGACGGTACATTGTGGGCTTGGGGTTATAATTATTACGGTCCACTAGGCGATGGAACTATAACGACAAGATTGTCGCCCGTTCAAATCGGCACCGGTACAAACTGGGGTTCTATCTCCTGTGGCGCCTTTCATTCGCTTGCAATCAAAAGTGACGGCACCTTGTGGGCTTGGGGGTATAATGGTTATGGGCAACTTGGCGATGGCACGACATCGAATAGATATTCACCGGTTCAAATCGGCGACGCTGCAAACTGGTCTTCAGTCTCATGCGGCGGTTATCATTCGCTTGCAATCAAGAGCCACGGCATTCTTTGGGCTTGGGGTTATAATTATTATGGTCAATTAGGCGATGGAACTAATACAAATAGAAATTCTCCAGTTCAAATTGGTTCTGAAGATAATTGGATAGCTATTTCCGCAGGTTATTACCATTCAATCGGATTGAAATCTTCTGACAACACTCCACCTTCAGCAATTTGCAAAAATATTATTGTATATCTTAATGAAAATGGAACGGCTACAATTTCTGCAGATGATATTGACGATGGCAGTAACTCTGAAGAGGGCACCGTTTCCTTAGATATTGATAAATCAAGTTTCGATTGTAGCGATGTTGGTGAAAATATTGTAACTCTAACTGTAACTGATAATTTTGAAAATACTGCAACATGCGAAGCCACTGTAACAGTTATTGACAATATTCCTCCAACAATCACTGTGTCAGTCAGCCCGACAACTTTGTGGCCCCCCAACAATCAGATGAAAGCTATTACAGCTACTGTGACGGTTGACGACAATTGCGGGGATGTGACTTATGTTCTTACATCAATAACATCAAATGAAACAATTACCAATGATGTTTCAAATGCAACGTACAATACCGGTGATTTATCATTTGACCTGAGAGCAAAACGGGACGGAAACGGCAATGGCAGAATTTACACAATTACATATACTGCTACTGATGCTTCCGGCAATACTGCCACGGGAACGGCAACAGTAACAGTGCCTCATGATAATAGTAAATTAGGATTTACTGACGGGGCTGATTATAGTGCAATAGTGAATTTCCATAGCTATCCAAATCCGTTCACTGATGAAACAACGATTGAGTTCACTTTATCTGAGCAATCGGAAGTAACAGTCAAAGTATATAATTTGCAGGGCAATTTAGTCAACACGCTTCATGAAGGCATGACCAATGCCGGATTGCAGATGCTGAAACTAAACACCAGAAACTTCCCGGCAGGAGAATACACAATTGTCCTAACATTCGGTTCCGAACAATTCATACACAAAGTTATGAAAGAGAAGTAATATCATACAATTACCCTTCCGAAGGTTTCAAAGCTTTCGGGAGGGTAATAAATTACGAACATGGTTTTTTTAGATTTTTTTTTTTTTTTTTTAATTTTTAGGGAGATTTTATTATGAAGAGATATTTGAATATGGTTTTGGCATTAGTATCCTTAGTTGGGATAAGTCTAATATTTCCAATAAACGGGAATGCCCAACAATCATGGGTGAATGCTGCTTCTTTTCCTGGTGATGCGAATGTATTTCAATACAGCTTTACACTTAATGGAAAAGCTTATATAGGAGGAGGTAATACTATAGGTTCGTCGCTTAGTAAGCAATTGTGGGAATTCGACCCCACAACAGGTGCATCAGGCTCATGGCAGCAAAAGAATAACCCACCAATTAATGTCAGAATGGGAGCATTTGCTTTTTCCATTGGTAATTATGGATATGTTGGTGCAGGCAGTACTAACGGAGGTGCAAATTTGCTTCTTGATTTTTGGCGGTATGACCCCGTTAATGACAGTTGGATTCAATTGCCTGATTTAACGATGAACGGAAGAATTGAACCTACTGTTTGTGTGATTGGTAATAATGCCTACATTATTGGAGGTATCAGTTCTTCTGGGGGCTCTGATAATATATGGAGATATGAACCAAACCCAATGCCAAATGGCACATGGACTAATTTAGGTTCAACACCAACCGGATTAACTGGTTATGTTGAAGGGTTTGCAGAACCGGCTAATGGGATTCATCAAGGGAGAATTTTCAGCGGTATGGGGATTGGCGCCAGTAATTGTGATAATCGTTTTTGGATGTATGATATTCAAACAGCACAATGGACACAGGTTGCTTCTTTACCTTCAGACGTTTCGGAACCTAATCGTACTTGGGCAACCGGAGGCACGTTGTTAAACTCTATGGGGCAAAGCATTACAAATGCAGGTATAGGTTTTGTAGGTTTAGGCAGCACGTGCAATAATAATACTCGGCTAAGTACTATTTATCAATTCACACCACCACCTGCAGGTGGAGGACAAGGTATATGGACACCATTACCAAGTAATTTAGCGAATTTTCCGATTACAATAGTCAATGGAAGAACTTTCACTCTGGGTAATAATGTTTATATTGGATTTAGCCCGGATAGTATTAAAGCGATGTGGCAAATATTTAGTGAGAACGAACCAGAAACTTGGTGTGAAAATAATCAATTTCGGAACGGTGATTTTGAATTGGGAGAACCAACAGACGACCATCAAGATATAAATTTAGCTGATGGATGGCTTCCTATTTGGCAATCAGGAAGTTTAGCCGATTTTTATCGCGAAGATTTTGTTGCTCCTCAATTATCTAGTTTAGGTGTTACACCACCATGTCCACCTACAGGCAATTATGCCGGTTGTTGGATTTCAAACATTAACGAAGGTAATGATGCCACATGGAGAGAAGGCATGTTCGGTACATTATTGAGTACAATCAATATTAATACTGGAACATATACATTCAGTTTTGAGATGGCAAATTTATATCAATCAAGTCCTGATTCCAGCGTGGTTGCGATATACGGAATTCATAACCCTACAGCACAAACAGGGCAGCAACCAACTGGTTCTCATACACCTACAAACATTGACCTTTTTGGGAGTAGTGTAACAATGTTATTGGGAACAATTTCAGTTTCAACACAAGATACTTGCCTTAAACAAAATTATAGTATTACATTTTCATCATCAGATCTAAATTTCCCTGTAAATGGAATTACACACATACTAATAACTAGAAGTGATAGTATTAGAAATGGAAAAGCATATTGTGCTTTTGACAATTTCTGCATGCAACTAAGCGAACCAGTATCCGAATGTATTGATTTTGAAGATGAAAGCTTAGAAAACTGGAGGACTTACAATATCAGGAGTATGACAATTGTTGATGATTCAGATTTAAACAGTAAAGTTTTTAAAATTGTTGATGGCAGCGGTGCGTCGATTGCTGTTAATGATATAGATTTTAGCGGGAATTGGCTCGAGCGAGGACAAGATGGTTGTTTATGTTTTGATTATAAAGTAATATGGGAAGGTCAAGGTGATGCAGGAAGTATGCCTAAAGTTCAAATATATACTGGTTCTCCTTATACAAGTCCGGCTGATCAAGTCACAAGAGTCAGAGCTGCTTTAAGAGGCGACCCTACTCGCCCTTTATTGTCCAATGGTCAATGGGATAACTTTTGTTTACCTATAGGACTTTGCCAAGACGGTCAGCTTCCTTCAAATGATTTTGGAACTTGGAATTTATATGATAATACAGGTACAATTATTACCGACCCTGTTGAATTATGTATCGAATGGAATAACTTGATACAAAATGTTACAGGTTTAGTCCTGGCAAATGATTACAATAGTGTACCATCAGAAGAAGTTTACTTTGATAATTTTTGCTGGACATGCGATGTTTCCTGCGATGGAGATGAAATCGGTGAAGCTATAATTGATACTACTTGTTGCAGTGCATATATTCCAATCACAAATGTGAGTGAAAGTGATATAACTGAAATTCGTTACAGTATTAACGGAGGTCAGATTAAACACTTTGATATACTTGGTACATGTAGTACATTTACAACAAGTCCAACACCGGTATATGGCTCTTCGTCAGGGACAATTACTTTTACTCCTGCATGTGATGCAGTTTCCTTTAATCTTGGTGTTGAAGTACTTGCTACACAAAATCCTTCAACCCTGTTTCTTGAAATTGTACATGCTAATGGTACAATTTGCAAAGATTCATTGCTCTTTACATGCAAACTTGCTCCGCAATTAAGGTGTGATAGTATTAATATTTATAACAACGACTGGGCAGGTAATCCTACAACAGATAGATCTGGAAAAGTTATAGAAATAGTAAATTTAATGTCACCACCTAGCGATATTTGTTCAATTGAAATATCAACTTCGACATTACCTAAACCTTCATGGGGAGCAATTCAATGGGATGGTGGTAGTTTATATGTCAATACTGATTCAGATACAAGAATTTGGGATGGTGAAGATTTATTACCACCCACTTCTTTATATTTCAGTAGCATCCATTTTCTGCCCGGGTACCAAGGTACACCACCAAGTACAGGAGATTTAGTTCATTTTGTAATTAGTATACCACGTTTATGGAATTGGAGCGGTGACCTGACTATTAAAGTGATTCACTGTGACGGTCGTGAATGCGAACATACTGTACCTTGGTGTGCAAGACCTGATATGGTGGACTGTATGGCTGAGGTTGCCATGCTTGAAGACCCCCGACGTCCAGATCGGGCTGCAAATACTTTGTTTGGAGGTGGTTTTGAAATTCCGGGTTCAGAAAAGATTGATGTTCGGTATGCTGCAATTATAATAGATAACTTGGAAGATGCAAGATTCCTTGCAATAAGTTCTGAGAATATGATGGATAAACATAGATCGGATTCTAATTATGGCGGTCCTGCAATTCTCTCTTCAAGAATGACAAGTGCAGGTGGTTTTGTTGAGTTTTCCGGTTTGCGTAGTTCGAAGGATGTAATTCCTTTGAATTATATGATACAGAAAATGGACTCAACAAATAAAGAACCTATAGATATGACTCTGATTCTTTACAATCAAGATAGTGAACCCGTTTCGATAAGCAGTTTTAAGACAGATACACCAGTAACCTCTGTTATGAATGATACTGAAACTGAAGGTTCTGTTCGTCCTTATTTGCTTCAGCCACACCCGAATCCAACTTCTATTGAAGTCAATTTGGGATACTGGCTACCGACAAATGAAAAAGCTACAATGGACATATACAACAGTATTGGTGAACGAGTGATTACAATTGACAATATCTCGTCCAATCAAGGATTTAATAATGTTAATTTTAGCACTTCATCCTTGATAACCGGAACGTATTTAGTCAAACTTACTACGCAATCAGGAGTTGCTTCTACAACTTTCATTGTTGCAAGATAAACATCAATGTAATTATATGGGTTCTTAAATTCATACTAAAAGATTTAAGAACCCATTTTTATTTTCAAGAGTTTGAAGCAATCAATAATTGAATTTACAATAACGAACAAATTTTTTTATATTTTTTTAACATTTTTAGGAGATTTTATTATGAAGAGAGTATTGATTTTAGTTCTGCTTGCAATTACAACGCTATTTGTATCTTGCAACAAAGAAAGCAATCCTGTAAAACCAAACGCAGATACGTATGTACAGGCAAAAGTTGGCAGTTCATTCACTTATGATGAATACTCAATCGATCCCGGAAGCGGACTGCCTATATCTGAGAGCAGAGACAGTACGATGCAGACTATTCTCACGACAGGTATGAACTTCATGGGAAAAACAAATGTTACAAAGGTTGTATCAAATAATAGA
>PGYU01000008.1:0-124338 GCA_002839825.1 Ignavibacteriae bacterium HGW-Ignavibacteriae-1
CTTTTGAGTCAAGTTGAGTTTGAATGTTGCTTGTAACGCCGTTCAAGTATTGAAATTCGGTGTTGTCAACACTACCGTCAGCAAGTTTTGTTGCATCAATTGCCGTTGCTAATTTAGCATTTGTGACTTGGGTATCACTGATTTTTGCAGTTGTAATTGCATCATTGGCAATAGTCAAAACTCCCGTATTTGTGATTGTAGCGTCTCCACTCAATACAACTCCGGTAGCAATGTTAGAGGCATTCCCAACGAAAATACGAGAATTATCCAAAGAGATAATCCCATTGGTTAATATTGGCACCCAAGTAGCACCTGTATAATATTCAAAACGATTGTTTGATGTATTATAAATCAATAACCCCGTTGCCGGAGCCGCAATAGCATCTCTATTAGCAGTCGTAAGTCTTGGTACTAACAAGCCTTTATCACTAGCAACAAGGTCAAGTAAGGCAGTAACTTCAGGTGTCGTTGTACCTATACCTACATTTTCTTGAGAATGTGCATTTATATGAAAGGCTAATAACACAATCAAAATGATAAAATTTGTAGTTTTGTTTTTCATAATATTCGAACTTAATTTAACAACAACTTATATTTAGCAAAGCCTAAAAACACTAATTACACAAAAGTAGCACAAATTTCAATCAAACACCTCAGTAAAACTACTTAATTAAAATACTTTTTACCTTAAAGTTCGCCCAACAGCAAATTTCACTAATGAAGCGGCACTTTTTATGCCAAGTTTCTGCATTATATTGTATCTATGCGATTCGACAGTACGAATGCTTAACTCAAGAATCTCTGCGATATCCGAGCTTGTTAGTCCATCTGCAACAAGGTTCAAGACGTCCTGCTCTCGTTTCGTTACCGAAACTTGCTTTACTTCTTCAAAGTTTAGAGGCATAAGCTTTTTTTGGATGATTTGAATGATAGATTTGCTAAAAACTCTCTCGCCTTGGGTAACAAGTTTAATGGATTCTATCAAATCCTTTGCAGAAATATCTTTAGTCAAATACCCGTCAGCACCTGCTGCTAAAGCCAGTTCAAGATGTTCGGCATCTTCGAAAGCAGTCAACATGATAACATATGTGGTTGGGGAAACTTTTTTTATTTCATTTATAGCTTGAATTCCGGTCATCTTTGGCATTAAAATGTCCAATAATGCCACAATCGGCTTGTGATATTCAGCCAATCTAATAGCATCTTCTCCATTAGCACCATCATCAAGAATTTTGATTGTTTTGTCAACCGACAATAATCTTCTTAGACCCGCTCGCACTACTTCGTGGTCGTCAGCTATAATGGTAGTTATTGGGTTGTCTATATCAAAAAGCATAGTTTTCCTTCAATTTATAGTGCATCTGACGGCATCCGCCAATCAGCTCTTGGCGATAAATTCACTGAACCTATCTTGACTCCGTCCGGCACAACGTTTCTTTTGAACTGATTTTTGTAAAATCTATCAAAAAATACCAAATACCATTTCTCAACTTCTTCATTGCTGAACAAACCACTAAAAGCAATTTCGGCAATAGCCATAATTTTTGATTTCTCGAAACCAAAACGTACTGTATAATAAATAAAAAAGTCGTGAAGCACGTATGGACCGATAATTTTTTCGGTTTCTTGAGATAAGGTATTTCCCTCTCCTAAGGGTAATAATTCGGGGCTGATAGGTGTATTTATAATATCTTTTAAAACTATTTGCAAATTGTTTTGAATCGAACTATTGACGTACCAATTGATGATATATTTCACTAAAGTTTTGGGGATTCCCGAGTTAACATTGTACATGGACATGTGGTCTGCGTTGAATGTATTCCACCCCAAAGCAATCTCCGACAAATCACCCGTGCCGATTACGATGCCGTTCATTTTGTTAGCCATATCCATCAAAATCATTGTGCGTTGCCGAGCTTGAGCATTTTCGAAAGTTACATCGTGAACGTTGGCATCATGACTGATGTCTTGGAAATGCTGCAAAACAGATGCTTTGATATCAATAATTTTGAGAGTACATTCGAATGATTCGGCAAGTTTGATTGCATTCGATTTTGTTGCCTCAGATGTTCCCATTCCGGGCATTGTTATCGCAATGATTCCCTTTCTGTCGAGTTCGATTTTGTCGAAAGCCATAGCAGTGGCAATCAACGCCAAAGTGGAATCTAATCCGCCCGAAAGCCCGATAATCGCAGTCTTAGACTTGATTTGCAGAAGTCTTCTCGCCAGTGCTGTTGATTGAATCTGTAAAATTTCGTCACAAACACTCGAGCGTTCGCCTTCAAATTCGGGTACAAAGGGAGTTGGCGAATATTGCCTAAGAATTGTCTGAGCATCGCATTCTTGCCAATCGAAATTGATTGTTCGGAAATTAATACTTGGTTGTGAGCCTCCAAAAGAGTTGTTGCGCTGCCTGTCATGTCGGAGCATTTGCAAATCAACATCTGCGACGCAATACTCTGATTCAAAGCTGAAGCGTTTAGTTTCAGTAAGGATTTTCCCATTTTCGGCTATCATACAATTGCCTGAAAACAATGTATCGGCAGTAGATTCCCAAGGTCCGCTTGATGAATATACATATGCCGAAAGGGTTTTAGCTGAATGATTTTGCACGAGCTCTTTTCGGTATTTATACTTTCCGAGATATTCGTTACTCGCCGATAGATTAAACAAAATTTCTGCACCGGCTAAAGCCAAATCGTTACTTGGCGGTGTGATCGCCCATAAATCTTCGCAAATTTCAATACCGAAACGTAATTTTCCGTCAAAAGATTCGAAAATCAAGTCAGCCCCGAATGGTATCGCTTCATTTTCGATAGTAATCTTGTCGCTTACTCGGTCGAATTCAGAACTGAACCAGCGTTCTTCGTAATATTCAGCTGAATTGCATATGTAGCTTTTAGGTACAATTCCCAGAATTTTGCCACTTTGGATTACAATTGCACAGTTGAAAAGTTTGCCGTTGGAACTGAGTGGTGCTCCGATTATAAATACTGTGCTGAATTTAGTCGAGAAATTTTTCAGCTTTGCGATTGATTGCATAGTCAAATTAGAAAGTCTTTCGGAAAAAAAGAGGTCTGCACAAGTATAGGCAGTGACACTAAGCTCGGGAAATAAGATGAAATGAGGCGATAAGTTATCAATTTTAGAAATAATATCCGTCATCACAAAAGTGTTAAAATCGGGGTCTGCGATTTTCATTTTTGGAGCTACAGATATGATTCTGCAATATCCTAAACTATTTATATTTTTACTCATAAACTTGTATTAAAACTTAATGATTTTTTTTCAATTTTCAAAATTAAAAGTCGAAAAATCCCACGAATCACTCCAAAAATCAATGAAATCTTGTATAATTTTTCAAAAATCTTCAGAAAAGCTAAAACTACATACTTTTATCCATATTATTATTCAATATAACATATTTTTTTTAATAATCACTAAGTTATTTCAAGTTGGATGGCATTATTATTTTTGAACAAAAGAAAAACTTCATCATATAAGATATTTTAATCTGATTTAGGGAAAATGATGATAAATTGACTTCGATTAGCGATAAATTTCGTATTTTGCATAGTTGAAAGTTTTATTTTTTAAATTATTAGGTATTAAAATGAATAAGTATATACTAACATTATTGGCATTTGTTTTCATGACAAATTCAATTATATCAGAAACAACCGAACATACAGTAGTTTTAGGAAAAGATTACCAAAATGATGTGTGGTTCAGCTTAGAAAACGGTATTTTGGAAGGACAACAAAACAAGGACAACTGGGACTTGGCGTTTCAATCAGGTCAAAGAGCAGGAATACTTGTTAACGGACAAAAAGGGATGAAGATATGGGTCGTTCCGAATAGTAACGAAGATTCATTCGATAATCCGGTTGATACAACCGGAATGAGTGCAACATGGGAAACGGCGGTTAATTCGGAGGAATCATGGCACGTAGGTGCACTCAATCTTGGCAAAGACGGCTACATTACTGATGGCGATTTTGGTTGGGGATACTACGATTTATCAACTCACTACATTGTAGGCTCCAAAGTATTTATTATCAAAGTTACAAACAATTCGTACAAAAAATTCATGGTCGAATCGTTGGCTTCAGGCGAATATTCGATTCGCTACTCAAATTTGAATGGTACTGATGAGACCATTGCAGTCATCAAAAAGAAAGATTATGCCGGACAAAATTATGCATACTTTTCGTTTGCAACAAATTCGGCTCAAAGCCGCGAACCTCTGACTTATGATTGGGAATTGGTATTCGGGAAATATGAAAGTTTGATTCCAACAGGACCGGGTCAATTCATGGCTTATCCGGTGACCGGTGTTAAAAGTAACCTCGGAATTAGAGTTGCCGAATTGAAAGGCGTTGACCCAATTTCAGTTATGCCACCTGCAATTAATGATGACAATTATTCTGAAGTAATAACTACAATTGGCTCTGATTGGAAAACATTCAGCCAAGCCACAAATGAATATACAATACCAACAGATTTGGCTTACTTTGTTTATAGACATTCGGAAGATGCACCTGAGTTAATCGTTTACAAGATTGTCTTCACAGAATTTTCAGGGTCTTCAGAAGGAATAATCAAATTCGACTTCACTCCCTTAGCTGTAACATCAGTAGAAGATTTCCCCGGATTGTCATATGGCATACATCCTAATGTAATTGGTCAAAATGAATCGGTAAATTTTGTTTTGAATTATGACAGCTTACTCGAAAACATCAATGTTCAAATCATATCAATGGATGGTCGCGAAGTGATGAACAAACAGTTTACAACTCAATCCGGTTTGAATGCATTTGATTTGGGAGCGATGAACGCACCATCAGGAATGTATTTAGTCGCCGTTACAATTGGAAATAAAGTCTATCACGATAAGATTATCGTAAGATAATTGTTTGGTCGGAGATATAAAAAAAAGTGGCTGTTCTTTCGGACAGCCACTTTTTTTTTGTTTTGTGTGGCATATTGAAAAAAAGAAAAAAAATTTGAAATTTTATTTGGAAATGTAAAAAGATTTGTAACTTTAAATCATCAAAATGTGTCTTTTAGAAAAAGAATATTATGAGGTTTGTGATGAAAATAATTTTATTGCTTATTATTTCATTCTTGCTTACTGAACCACTCAATTCTCAAACTGTATGGGAAAAAGTTAATCCATTTATGGGGCAATTTGCCAGATTTCAAGATGTCAGATGTTTTGATAATTTGAATTGTATAGGTATTGTTGAAAATACTGATACATGTTGCGATAGGATTGTTAAGACAACTGACGGTGGCAAAACTTGGTTTACTCATTATCATGAAAAAATATATACTGATGATACCGGTATGCCAATATTTCCAAATCCTATGTACATGAATTCCATAGATTATTTATCGGAAGACCATATTTATATTTCCCGAAGCAGAGGTAAATTATTTAAAAGTACAGATGGGGGAATTACTTTTGATACAATTCAAGTAGTTGAATCTATCGAGGGGAAAAACCCGAGCGGCCTTTATAGTTTAGATATGTATGATTCATTAGTAGGTGGGGCTATATCAAATTCACATCTTTATATAACTGATGATGGATGGAAAACTTCAAAAAACTTATCAATTGAAGCTGAATTTATACCGGATGATTATCAAATCATTGCGCATAGTTTCATTTATTCAGGTAAAAATCAAATAACTGTTTATTTCAGAGTTTCTAAAGAAATATCTAAAAACAATTATCATGTATTATATAAAGGACTTATCACCTCTATTAATAGTGGTGAAACATGGTATTTGAGAGATATTCTCAAAGATTTCAATGCACGTTCAGTTCAAATTACTTCCTTGTTTTTCTTGGACTCAAAAATTGGCTGGGCTTCAGGTCAGGTTATATATGATACTGATAATGGAGGTAGATTAACTCACGGACTTGTGTATAAAACATATGATAGTGGTATAACTTGGGACTTAATTCATGTTGACGAGACTGAACCAACATTTGGATTGTGGGACATTGCTTTTTATGATGAATTAAATGGAATTGTTGTTGGTAAATACGGGAAGTTATTACGTACAACAGATGGTGGTTATACTTGGTTCCGTGATGCTTTTTTGGACAACTATTCTCAAAACATGCGAGTAGTTCAGAAAATTGCATTTGCGGGAGAAAATCCAATTTTAAGTACATTTAGTGATGGTCTCTGGCGTGGCACATACACACCGTCGTCAGTAAATGAGAGCGCAGAAACGGTGAATGGGCTTTCCCTCTACCCCAATCCGGCATCGGAATATATTACAATTACGAAACCTTCCGAAGGTTTCGAACCTTCGGAAGGTTCAGAAATCAAAATTTTCAATACGCTTGGCGAATGTGTTCTTAAAGAATCAATTCATCCGATGACTCCCAGTCATCGGATGAATGTAGAATCTCTCCCTCGTGGTGTGTACTATCTCCGAATTGGAAATAGGACGCAGATGTTTGTGAAGATGTAGTTGTAATTCAATGGGCTGCTCGAAAGAACAGCCCATTTTTTTTACATATAACGATGAATTTCGCCGACATGCTGCCGGAAAGTGGGTTTGTATTGCACAGGCTCGCGCCCGAAGCAAACACCCATAGCCTCGTAAAAGGCGATTTCCTTTAGCTCAACATTTCGTTGTTTGATAGCTTCTTGTGTTGGGATATAAATGATTTCTTCAGCTTCTACCCCAACAATGGTTACACCCCAAATGCCCTTGTGCATAGCCAGAACTGCACCGCCACCAATTTGCTTGCCGAAAGTAACATCATATGCACTTGTAGCACCGGCACGGACTAAATGCCCGAGTTGAATTTCACGAATTTCGGGATATTGGTATATGTCTTCAACATAGATTCCTTCGCGTTTTAAAATCAATTCCCAATAGGAATCCTTTTGCATGCGGTCTTCGAGATGCTGACGAATGTATTTGCCGACTCCGGATAATTTTTTATGCCCGAATGAATCCAAATTGTCGGAAGCATCAGCAAAGAACTCCCCTTTCGTGTTTTTGACACCTTCTGCGGCAACGATGATATAGGTAGAACCTTTGACATCGCTGGACATCAATCTGTTGACATAAGTTTGTTTGAAATGGTCGTAAACAACATCATAATCCACATGAATTTCCGGAATAAGAATGCAATCCGCATCGGCACCTAATCCTCCTCTGAAAGCAGTATGCCCTGAGTATCTGCCGAAAACTTCGATTACCAAAGCGCGACTATGAGTAATGCCCGTAGTACGCAATTCGTCCGTAAATTTTGCAATCCGATTGATTGTCGAATCGCCTCCGACGGAATATGATTGCAAGTCCAAATCCATAGTTTTGGGCACATGAATACACTTGATACCATGCTCAATCAAATCAACCACGACGCCACCCGTATCGTCTCCACCGGCAATAATCAATCCATCAATGTTATGCTTTTTTAAGCCTTCTTTGATAATTTCGTACTTGTGTACGTTATTGATTTTACTGATTTTCACCCGTGAGTGTCCGGCTTCCGAACCGGCAACACCCGAATGAATTTTGTCGGCACGTGCAAAATCTATGACTACAGGTGTGATGTTCGATAAATTATACAAACCGGCATAGCCATGAGGTATCAAGCATGATTCGATGCCTAAATGATATGCCATTCGAGCAGCCCCGGAAATTACGGCATTCAAACCGCCACAATCACCACCACTTGTAATGATGCCAATTCTTTTTATGTCAGACATTTATTCTCCCGATTTTTTTTTAATGCACAAAAAGTAACTGTGCAAGTATAAATATTGGAAGTAAGACGATTATAGAGAATTTTATCATGTATGAAAAGAAGTCAGGCATCTTAATTCCTTGACTTTCAGCAATTGCTTTGACCATGAAGTTGGGTCCGTTACCGATATAGGTCATAGCTCCAAAGAATACCGACGCAGTAGAAATGGCTATCATGATGCTTTCGGGGATGCCCGCAACAGCTCCATTAAGCAAAGAACTTGGGTTTAATTCGACCAAACCTACCTGCAAATAATAAAATGTAACAGCAGTGGGTGTATTGTCCAAAAATGCACTCAAAGCACCTGTTGCGTAGTAAAATTGTGGAGCAGTAACAATCCCGAGGTCATTTGCATGAATCTTAAGATATTCGAGAGCCGGCACCATAGTTATGAAAATACCGATAAAGAGATATGCTACTTCAAGTATTGGCTCCCAATTGAAATGATTGCTTGCCCGAACAACCTTTGTTGTAAATGCTAATGAAAGCCCTGCCATCAACAACAAAAATCCTTCACGCAAGAATCCGTAATAAACGCTATCTTTGATGAATTCCATCGAATTTGGGTTGATAAATGCCACGCCACAAATTACGCCGAGAAGGAATAAGAAATTTAACTTGCCTGAGATTTTAATTGGTTTCTTTTCCAAAGTGTCGCGTTTCAAATCTTCAGGTTTTTCCTTACCATAAAAATATCTATCTACGAAATAATATACTATCAAAATTAAAGAGTTAACAAAAATCCACTCTTTGAAAAGATTTAAGAACCAGAAGAAATCGGCTCCACGAAGGTACATCATGAAAAGTGGCGGGTCGCCTAATGGAGTCAAGAGTCCACCGCAATTAGCTACAGTAGCAATGAAAAACAAAACGGTATGAACCTTAAACTTCCGTTGAGAATTAGTTTGCAAGAGCGGGCGAATCAACAACATCGCGGCACCGGTTGTCCCCATCAACGAAGCAAGAAGGGTTCCTATTAATAGCAACAATGTATTTATATGAGGTTTGGCTTCAATGTCGCCTTCGACATAGATTCCACCTGTAATGACAAACAATGACCCGAGCAAAATGATAAAAGGCACATAATCAAAAAATACGATATGAGACAATTCATGCGAAAATCCCGTGAGCAGGAGATAAATCGCTGTCGGGATTCCCAATACTAAAGCTACAATCAGCTTATTTTTATTTGATTCCCAAAAATGATGTGCCACAAGTGGCAGTACTGCTATAGCGCCTAACATTAATACAAATGGTATCAGCGAATACAGTGGTATGTCATGAGCAAGTTCCATTTCTAACCTTTTTACAAATTTGTTAAATTCCAAAAGTCAAAATTAGGCAATTTTACAACTCAATACAAGATAATAAATCTAAATTGTTAATTTTTGATAATCCAAAATTGAACTTCGCCTTGGCTAATTTTAACTTTCTATAAAAATTTTTGCTTAAGTTGCCTATTAATGATTAACATTATGTAATTAATCATTAATTTAGTATAGTGAAAATATTCTAAGTTGACAATTATGAATTTGATAAACTTTTGGGGTAAAGAAAAACTAAATATTGCAAATATTCTTCAGGGTTTATTTAAGAAACCTACTGAAGAAGAAGAGGAGATATTATGTGAAGTAAAGTCAGTCATTTTGAACTATATAATTCGGCTTGGAATAATAGTCGGCGCATTGTCATTGCTATCGGGCATCATTCTATCCTTCGAAATAGCAGACCCAATGTATGGTGTTTTTATAATCTTAGTCTATGCAACATTACTAAGTTTATTACTCATAAAGAATGAAAATTACATACTCAAATCAAATATTTTATTGATTGGACTTTTGACTCTATCTATATATTTGCTCTTTAACTTTGGACCGGATTCACCTGCTACACTATGGATTCTGACATTTCTCATCACTACTACCATACTAAAAGGCGGCAAAGGTGCAATTATTGCGTTCGGATTAATTATCTTCGTCTTGATAGTTTATAGTATCACATCCAATTATGAAATTTTAGATTTGAATCAGACAAAAACAATTTCTACATTTGAAATCATAGCTATTTCATTCGACTTGATATTACTATCGGCAATTATTTCGGTTAGCCTATTATTGCTTATCAAAGGGTTGACAAATGCTTTGATTTTATCCAAAGAAAGTAAAGACCAATTAAACAATCAGATGGAAATTGCAAAATTGGCAATTGATAGTTTGAAGGAAGAAATAGCAGAAAGAATAATAGTCGAAAAGGAGCTTACTTACAGCGAAAGACGTTTGAAGAACGTTCAATCAATAGCCAGAATTGCAAGTTGGGAGTTAGATTTGAACAAAACTCTATACTGGGGTACAGAAGAGTATTTCAAAATAATCGGTATGAAGCCCGATACACGAAGTATATCGTATTCGGATTTCAGGCAATTGTGCCATGAAGAAGACAAACCATTACGTTCTAAAGCGATTGATTCGTTGCTCAACGGAGCCGAAAATTTTGATATTAGATACCGAGTATTCAGAGCATCCGACGGTGAAATGCGATGGATTCGTTCCTTAGGCGAATTAGTGAAAGATACATACGGTACTCCACTTAGAATTACAGGTACAATGCAAGACATTACAAATGATATGCTTTTGCAACAAGAGATTATTCAAAGCGAATCCCAATTCAGAGCATTATTCAATCAGGCATCAGTTGCGATTCTATTGATGGACAAGATGCAATTTATAGATTGCAACCCAAAAGCCGAAGAACTTTTCGGATACAGCCGTGACCAAATCGTAGGATTAACTCCTGATAAGTTGTCTCCAAAATTTCAAAGTGAAGGACTTAATTCAATCGAAATTGCACAAGAATACGTTATGCGTGCATTGAAGGGCGAATCAGCTGTTTTTGAATGGAAACACCTAAATAGTAAGCGAGAATTGATTGATGTCGAAGTATCATTGAATAGAATCCCTATCAAAGATTCTTTTATTTTGCAGGCTTTTTTGATTGATATTACCGATAGAAAGCAATATGAACGTAAGATTATTGAAATAAACAAAGAACTTGAAAATCGTGTCGCTGATAGAACAAAGCAATTGGAAACGGCTCTCAATGAATTAAACTACGAAAATGACGAACGGAAACGCACTCAAGTAGAATTAGTGAGAACTCAAGATGATTTGCTTGCCGTTTTGTCAAAAGAAAAGAGCCTAAATGAACTTAAAAGCCGTTTTATAGCAATGGTTTCACACGAATACCGCACACCATTGACAGTTATATTGTCCTCAACATACATATTGGATAAGCTATACGAAAAAAATGACGAGGTATCCTTCAAGAAAAATTTGGAACTAATCCGTCTTTCCATTCAATCGCTTACTAAGTTGCTTGATGACGTATTGGTTTTTGAAAAACCTACTACCAAAGATTGGCAAGCCACCTACAATACTATTGAACTATGTACTTTCGTTGGTTCGATTATTGATGAAATTAAGATGACAATCGGGAAAAATCGGATTGTCAATGTCCAAAGTACAAACAAGAAGATTCTAATTGAATGTGACCAATTATCCTTGAGGAATATCATAAGCAATCTTGTTGCAAATGCCTTAAAGTACTCCAACGATGATACAAGCGTGGATATAAGTATAATTGACAGTCAAACTTCGGTAAATATGCAAATCAAGGATTATGGTATTGGCATACCAGAAAAAGAGATTGAGAGTGTTTTCGACCCATTTCACAGGTCACGCAATGTAGGCAACAAACCGGGTACCGGATTAGGACTTGCTATCGTGAAGAAATATGTGGATTTGATAAATGGCTCTATTTCGTTAGAAAGTGAAGAGGGCAAAGGCACTACATTCAATCTTAAGTTCGATAAATAAACCATCTTTAGAAAAGCAGCAATTCATTTCGGATTTTCGATTTTCAACATTTTTGAACAAAAAAAAACGGGATTTTATAATCCCGTTAAATTTTTAGTTCCAATTGCTCTATTTAGGATTCGATTTTGTTGCTTTAGTATCACAACAATCTTTGCCGGACATTTTGGATGTTTTGTCTTTGTTGTCACAAGCTTTGCCTGTAGTTTTGCAACATTCTTCACCTTTTTTGCATTCTTTAGCATTTGCTAAGTCAGCTTTGTAACCCATGTCTGCAATAAGTTGTTTGATTTTCGAATCGTCAGTCTTGTCAGCATCATATTTTACGGTTACGACTTTAGATTCAATATCAGCTTTTGTTTCAATTACACCACCTGCTTTTTTCAATCCTTTTTGAATTTTTGAGGCACATGAGCCGCAATGCAAATTGGTTTGGTAGCTTGCTTCTTTGATTTCACCTGCATATGAAACGCTCACAACAAATAAAATAGCCAAGAAAATTGAGCTTATGGACTTAATTTTTATAAGCATATAAATTCCCCTTTGATAATATAGATAAAAAATAATAAACAAAAATAACTAATTCTTCAATAATTCCAATGCTTTTTCTAAAAGTAATTCCGTATAATTCAGAAATTTATTGTTATTACGTGGTAAAAGCACATCAGGTTGGACACTTTTACCGTTTAGCAAGCTGTTGTTCGAATTGAACGCTTTCATGCCTGTCATCGCAACACTTGTTCCGCCGATTAGTCTTGTCGTAAAAGTTTCACCGATTAAACCGGCTGTTGGAGCACCAATCAAGGTACCCATTTGAGATTCTTTGATGATATGAGCAACTGCTTCAGTATACCCGATGGTTGACTCGTCAATCAGAAAGATTAGCTTCGTGTCCGAATATTTCTGCCTGCCTGTGATTCCACCCGAATATATGTTTTTTGATAGTAATTGTTTTTCAGGCATAGTATATATTGGAATTTCCCAACGTACACCCGACAAGTCTTTGTCTGCAAACAGGCTCAAAACATGTTCGCTCATACCAATATGTCCTCTCATATCGAATACAAATGCCTTTGCTTCTGTAATTTGGTCGGTAATGCGCTTGAAATAATTATCACTCATTTGTGTCATGTCCACGTAATACACCAATGAATCTAACTCGACAATCGGTTCGGGTCGTGGTTCGTAAATATCATAAAGTAGCGCATTTCTGCTTACAGATACGTCACGAGATTTCCCTTCCTTGTTTTTCAAAGTGAGCGTACTCTTTGAGTCCCTCTCTCCTATCCTGATATTTGCCAAAGCTCGCATCACTAAGTAACGTTGATTGACAAAGTAGTGCCTACTTTCGTATTCCTTAATTAAATCGCTAATCGGAATGCCATCAACGTGAGTTAACACATCTCCTGCTGTTATATCTAACGATTCATCAATCACGGTAGTCACAATCACATCATTCTCGAATTTATGAAAAATGAGCGGGAGTCCGTATTTCAAATCGAAAAACTGATTCCATGCGATTGCTCTCGGGTCATTCAATATTTGAAGCATATTGTTCATAACATTTGAAAACTCCTCGTAGGAGTTAGCCGTACTTACAGATTTTAAGGATTGAATCAATAAATTTTCGAGTTCGGGAGCACCTATTCTGATAATTGAAAAGTGCTTTATGATATTCCAAAGTTGAATCACAGTAGCTAACCTGGTGCTTTGGTCAGAAATAGTGGGATTATATCCGAAAGGTTTGCCGGAAATTTCTAGAATATTTTTTGGAAAATCTTCAGGTAATTGTTCCTTTTCAAAAGGTATGACCAATGGAAAAGCAAAATCGTATTGTTCGTTTATTGGAAATCTTGCTAATTCGCCCATATCCGGGAATTTGACCATTGTCTCGGTATCGGAACTGATTCTGAGCGAGAATGAACCGGCAAATTTGGTATTCGGGTCTCTTCCGGCAACATAGCCGGCTGCTAAAACAGCAGGCTCCATTTCCCATGAATTCAGTGTGTTTCCGGTGGCTGATTTTTCGAAATCACCATTTGGAACGATAAATTCCTTTTCTAACTTTTCGCCATCAAAAATTTGAACTGTTACATCGTCGAAATAAGCGGCTCCTTCACCCAAGAATACCAATGCTAAACGCATATTATAAACGTCGGTGGGCATTGTGATTTCAACGCTATATTTGTTCCATTCATTATCTAAAGCCGGATTCTCGACATTAGTCGCAAAAGTATAATCTTGTGAATTAATTATTTCAGTCTTGCACCAAATTTGGGCGTTGCTACCGGGAGATTTGCCGTCCACTTTTATCATTGCTGATACTACAACTCTTCTGTTGTCATATTTTATCATGTCAATATTTTGAAAAACTGAACCTTCGCGGCTTCTCGTGGTAGAGTAAACATTTCTGAGCATAGAGTAAAATGCAGGGCTGTTCTTGACAACCGGACCACCGGCGATTTCTGCTACATATGCAATCCTGTCCTGAATTGAAGTTGGTGTTCTGTACGAATAGGTAATTTCTTCATTTTTCTTAAGAATATTAGCATGTGGTGCGATATCCTTCAACAAAGCCTTCATGTCGGGAACGAAATTATCGGGATTATCCAGAATTTTTGAAATTGAATAGAGCAGAAGCCTCTCTTGGTCTATTGAACGGAAATTGTGCGAAGGGTAGAAATGATGCAAATAGCCATATAGCTTTGCGAAAGTCACAAGATTTGGGATGTCTTTTTCAGATAAGTTTTGAGGCGGCAAATCAACATAGCCTTCAGGGTTGATAATATCTATACTTGTGGCGTCAGCCCAAAGTCTTGCTTTGCCATTCAATAAAAAACCGAATCTCAGTTCATCGGCATCACTTGGAATAAACGCAGTTATCTCCTTTTTGTGCCAGACGCTGTCTTTAATCAAATCATCTTCGCCATACTCAGCGACAATAGATTCTTTTTTTTCATTGCGAACCACAATCCATAATTCTCCTTTGGCATCAGGCTCACCAATATTGCATTTGACCCAAGCAGAAAAACGAACCGTCTTATTACGAAATGGATAAGCATCAACAGATTGGTACAAAGTGGACATATTAGGGCTGCCCTCGACGAAAGATGTGTCGGCATTATAATGCGGATTGTCAAGAGCCATGCTGTATCTGCCTTCATAAACAGTCTTATGTTCAATAAAGGCAATGTAACCTGCTGAAGCGAGTTTTGAAGGGAATACCCATCCATCCGGGACGAAGCCGGGTCTGCCCTGCTCGAAATTGAGGTTCTCAGGTTGATAGAGTATATTTGAATAAACATTTACAGTTGCTAAAAGAATCGAAATAATAATAAGTTTCTTCACAATTTTTTCCTAAATTTCACTTTCTCAATAAATAATGACACATGAAACAATAAAATGTTTACAAAAAACTACTTATTTGTTTCGAGTAATGCAAAAATAAGATAAATTTGAATAATGAAAATATACACAAAAACGGGCGATGACGGAACGACAGGCTTATTTAACGGAAAGCGAGTCGCCAAGTATGATTTGCGTGTCGAATCATACGGCACTGTGGACGAGTTGAATAGCATTATTGGTTTGGTTAATTCAGGCGAGGTACCGCAACCAATAAAAGATGATTTGACAAAAATCAGCCAGCTTTTATTTGTTTTGGGGACCGATTTGGCTACTCCAACAGAGCCTCCGCCAAAATTCAAGGTTGACAGAATCAACAAAAATGACATCGAATTGTTAGAAAATTTGATTGATAGCTATGTGGAAAAATTACCCATTTTGAAGAGTTTCATTTTGCCGGGCGGCTCGGAAACTTCAGCCAGATTGCACGTAGCGCGTACAGTTGCGAGGCGCGCCGAACGTTTGGTAGTGCATTTGGCAACTGTAGAGTCAGTTTCGAGTGATGTGATTTTATTTCTAAATCGCCTCTCAGACTATTTATTTACAGCGGCTCGTTACGCAAACATGTTGTTAGACGTGCCCAATGTTGAACGCGAAATAAGATAAAATTTATCTGAGCAAAATGTAGATATATCCAACGTAAAGAAGCAGGAGCACAAAGCCCTCTTTACGGTCAATGATAAATCCGGTGCGAGCTAAAGGAAGCAACACCACTGCAAACATCATCATGATGGATAAATCAATATAAGTGATATTCCCAAAGTTAATCGGGTTGATTACTGCAGCTATGCCAAGAATAGCGAGAATATTGAAAATGTTAGACCCGACAATATTGCCCAAACTTATATCACTTTCACCTTTGATGGATGCAACCACACTTGTAGCCAACTCAGGCAAACTTGTGCCAATAGCGACGATAGTCAACCCGATAACTGACTCGCTAATATTGAAAAAACGGGCTATTTCGACAGCATGTTCGACAAACAAATTTGCACCTACGATTAGCAAAGCCAAGCCACCAATGATAAAAGCAATATTCATCCACATTGGCTTTGACTTTTTCACTATCGAATCTATCTCAGTATCAGCTTCAGGATTGCCCTGTTTTGACACGATAAAAATGTTGTACCACAAATAAACGATAAGTAACAAAATGAGAATCACACCCTCTATCCTGCCTATTTGCCCGTCAATCAACATTAATATCGGCAGAACTGATACTCCACACATAATGATTATATCCTTGCGGACAATTTGAAGACTAACATTGATAGGCTTGATTAGCGCTGTAATACCCACAATCAACCCAATATTACATATATTCGAACCGATGACATTCCCTAAAGTTATGTCACCACTTCCGGCAAGATTTGCATTTATGCTGACAACTAACTCCGGGCTACTTGTGCCGAAAGCAACGATTGTCAGACCAACAATAAGTGGCTTGATGCCCATTTTGAAAGCAATCCGAGCAGAACCACCTACCAAACCATCAGCCCCGAAATACAGGAGTGCCGAAGCAAGCAAAAGCATCAAAAATGATATTATCATAGTTAAAATTGAGTTTATGAAAAATTAGTTATTGCGAAAATAATTCTTATTCTGTATGTTTTTTCATTTTTTTTATGAAAAATTTACAAATTCATTATGTAGTTTGGAAAAATAGTGATAAGTTGTTATTTTGAAAATGTAAGAAAAAAATGAAACAAGTGATTTTTGACACAAATAAATTTGATGCCTTACTCTGTTTGAACTCTGAATTGCCGGATTACGTTTTTGAATTATTCCCTAATGTGCCAATTATTGCGGCTGATGGAGCAGTTTTCGAGCTACAAAAGCGGGGATTGAGAGCAACAAAAGTAATCGGAGATTTAGATTCGGGCAAACGTGATGAAATTGAAAAAATGTATGATTCGTCAGATATAATTGAAATTTCAGACCAAGAAACCAATGATTTCGAGAAATGCTTGCTCTGGCTTGAGCATTCAGGGATGAAAAATATTTTGATTTTAGGTCTTCATGGAGGATTGCTCGAACATACTTTGAATAATTGGAGCATATTGATGCGTTACGGCAGAAAGCTAAACCTTTGCAACTACGAGCTTGGCAGATATGGAATTCCAATTTACGATTCTATAAAAATGAATTGCGTGGAAAATGAAATTGTTTCGTTAATACCTAATGGAATGGTGAGACTAACAACTCGAAATTTGAAATGGGAATTGGATGACGAAATTTTGGAATTTAGTCAAAGAGAAGGTGCCAGAAATGTTGCGGTGGCAGACAATTTCGAAATAACAGTTTCAGAAGGCTCTTTTTTGTTGTTTGTTGATTCGAGGCTGCCTTTTAGTCCGATTTTTTTATAAATTGTATATCAATTAGGGGCGATATGATGGAAAAAGATGTTAGAATAATCGAAAGTGAGTATCTATCAAAGGAAATTGAACTTGTCAGCTATGGGCGATACGGAATTGCTATGATAATATTCCCTACGCAAGGCGACTCATGCCACGATGCGGAGAATACCGGTTTTGTTCATACTTTGAAGGATTATATTAATTCCGGCAAAGTCAAAATTTATTCGGTTTCAACAGTAAATTTGCAATCATGGCTCGACCCGGGCAAGTCAGATGAGGAAAGAAGCCGCAGACACTTTGAATTCAACCGATTTTTAGAAGAAGAGTTTGTACCTTATATCTACGAATCCTGCGGCGGACCGGTCCCGATGCTAACGATGGGCGCATCAATTGGAGCTTATCATGCTGCAAACACATTTTTCAGACGACCCGATATTTTCATGGGGACTATTGCTCTAAGCGGCTTTTACGATATTCGAAAGTTGACAAAAGGGTATTTCGACGAAAATTGTTATTTCAATTCACCTGTTGATTATCTCCCTAATCTAAACGATAACTACTGGATGTCTTATTTGCTCAATCGCAAACATATATACTTGGCTTCGGGCAGTGGACGATACGAAAGTCCCGATCAAACTCAAACATTTTCCGATATTCTCAGGTCAAAGGATATTAAACATAGATGTGATTTGTGGGATACTAAATGGGACCATGACTCAAAAACATGGAATGAACAATTGAAACATATTACTAACTCTTTTTTATAAGTAGCGGCAATGAGCATTCTTACACTTCCATTTGGCAATAAAACAAAAGCAGAGGAAAACAGTATTCATAAATTTGGGCTGGACGCTCAATCCGATTTGGCATTTTTGCTCAAAGAATGTAAAATTCACCTCAATAAATTTAACGAACAAAAAATACGCAAAGCATTCATGATGTGTATGGACGCTCATGAAAATCAAATCCGTAATTCCGGTGACCCGTATTACACTCACCCACTTGAAGTTGCTCGCATTGTACTTAAAGAAATCCCATTGGACGAAACATCGGTAATTGCGGCTTTGTTGCATGATGTCCCCGACCAGGGCGACGTTTACCATATTAAAGACATCAGACTGGAATTTGGTTCTACCGTTGCTAATATAGTTGAAAATATATATCGAATCGGTCATATTGAAAACAACAATCTACCGGTTGAAAATCAAGCTGAAAATTATCGAAAACTATTGATTTCATTATTCCGCGATGTAAGAATTATACTTATCAAATTAGCGGACAGACTTCACAATATGCGAACTTTGGAATATTTATCCGAGGATAGTAGAATCAAACTTTCCAGAGAAACCATGGATATATACGCACCATTTGCCAACCGATTTGGCTTGCGTAATTTGAAATGGGAATTGGAAGATTTAGCATTCAAATATCTGAATCAGGAAGCATACGAAGAAATCAGGACTGCATTGAATTTGTCGCGAGAAGAACGCGAAGAATACATAAAGCAATTTATTAAACCAATAGAAGAAAGATTAGCTCAAGAGGAATTGCTCAAAAAGCTGAAAATCAAATATACAATTGACGGAAGACCAAAGCACCTATACTCAATTTACAATAAGATGCGTGCTCGAAGCAAAAGCATACATGAGTTATATGACCTATTTGCTGTTAGAGTAAATTTAGATAACAAAGACCCTTATTTATGCCATTATGTTTATGGCGTTGTAGCGAGTATTTACAAGCCGGTACCTGAAACTTTCAAAGACTACATCAATAACCCCAAAAGAAACGGTTATCAATCCATTCACTCGGCAGTAGTCGGGCTGAATAACAGAATCGTCGAAATTCAAGTACGCAATATTTCCATGCACGACATAGCCGAAAAGGGTTTGGCAGCTCATTTCATCTATAAAAATCAAGTCGGTCAACACAGCATTCTCGAAAAGAAGCAAATAATGGAATGGGTGCAAGTTGTGAGGAGCATTTTCGAAAATGCCGGTTTGAACACAAACGAAGATATCATCAAAAATGTCCGGAATAATTTTCTTCTCGATGAAATTTACGTTTATACTCCAAACAATGAATTCAGGACACTTCCAAAGGATTCGACACCGCTTGACTTTGCTTTCGACATCCACACTCAAATCGGATACAGTTATATTGGTGCAAAAGTAAACGGCAAAATTGTTCCAATCGAACACAAACTCGAAAGTGGCGATATTGTAGAGATTCTGACATCTGAGCAACCTCAGCCAAAATCAGATTGGTTACAATATTTGGTGACTCCAAAAGCAAAATCAGCCATAATAAAATATCTAAAAGAGGAAGAAAAACACAATATTACCGAAGGGAAAAAGATTTGGAATGCCAAGCTGCAAGAGTATGCCATACGAATAGCCGATGATGAGATTGATAAAGTTGCTATCTCCCTTCAATTCCCCTCACAAGAAGATTTGTTTTTGGCAATTGCAAAGAAAAAAATTGATTTAGAAAGGACGATGGAATTTATAAAATATAAGCTGAAAGACGGATTCAAAATAGGGAACGAACTACGTAAAATCGTAGATAGTACAAGTTCGACTTTACTTTCATCCGATAATTACTTGCATTTCAGCGAGAAACTCGATTCTATTGAATTTGAGCGAAATGATAGAGGATTATTCGAACTGACTATCAACGTCTCAGTGAACGATAAGATTCAGATACTCGAAGAAATGAATTCTAAGATGATTTCGGTGAACGATATTGAATTGAAATCACTTTCTTACCAATCCGAAGGAAATATTTTGAAGGAACGAATAGAGCTCTTAGTCCCTGATAAGAAGCACATCAAGATGATTTTCGAGAACATTTGGAGTGTGCACGGAGTGATTTTAGTTGAAATTGATAAAAATAAAAATTGAAGTTAATAACTTTTTTATTTATTTTTGAAAAGATGATGTTAGTATAATATAAAGTAAGCAATCGTGAATTTGACACTAATACTATTTATGATATTGGGAACCTTAGCAATAGGTTCGGCAATCGTAACTATCGCAAGCAGGCATCCCGTGCGTTCTGCAATGGCTTTAGTCTTGCATTTCTTCATGTTGTCGGGTTTGTATCTGACACTAAATGCTCAATTTATCGCAGCCATTCAAATATTAGTCTATGCAGGAGCCATAATGGTGCTTGTCATATTCGTAATCATGTTGCTCAACCTGTCGAACGAAGAGAAACTGAAACTAAAGCTTTCCTCTCGTTATGTACTCGGTTGGGTGTTTGGTTCTGCTCTCGCATTCCTTTTGATGACACTGTATATCACTCACTCAAGTTTCAGCCAATTCAACCAAGAAACCGCCGCTGCAGTAGGCACCGTCAACAATCTGGGTAACGAACTTTTCACCAATTACATCGTCCCCATTGAGCTGATTGGTGTATTGCTTACCGTTACAATCGTTGGGGCATTAGTATTAGCAAAAAAGAAGTTAGAAAATTAAAAAGTAAAAAATTATGCAAGCAATACCCATAGAATATTACCTCGTTTTGTCGGGCATCATCTTTTCGATTGGTACGATAGGAGTTATTACCCGCCGCAATGCAATTATCATTTTCATGTCAATCGAATTGATGTTGAATTCTGTCAATCTCACCTTTGTAGGCTTTGCAGCAAATTTTGGCGACTCCTCCGGACAAGTATTTGTATTTTTTGTCATGTCTGTAGCCGCAGCCGAAGCCGCCATCGGATTAGCAATCGTCATCGCCCTCTTCAGAATCAAACAAACCGTCAACGTTGATGAAATCAACATCTTGAAGTGGTAGAGGAAAAGGGAAGGTTTTGAAAGAAGTCGTTTAAGCACATAACCCACGGTTGAAACCGTGGGCTATGTTTTTTATACGCCATCCTATTCTTTTACAAACGGTAAGAAGCGATTGCCGATTTTGACGAAATAGGTGCCGGTAGTCAAATCGGATACATTAATTCTAACTTCATCGCCTGCAGAGAGGGTCGGAGTGAGGGATTTGATTTCTACTCCCAGCACGTTAAATATTTGCACCATAGAAGCTTCTGAAGGTATTGCTTCGATTGTGATATAATCTGATGTAGGATTTGGATAAATCATGAAGTTGTTGGCAAATGCATCATCAACTGATGCTTCGGTCAAGCATTGAACTTGAAGACTGATGGCATGTGCTGAACACATTTGCTCCATTTCGCCCTTTTCCATAATTGCTCCCCACATAGGGTCTCCATATTCAATGACAGGGATACCTCCGTTCAAAAACAAGGCTATCATAAAAACATCAGGTTCGAGTGCATAAAATTCTGAAAATGCAGCTGATGAACGAAAAGCAGCTGCCGCTTTGTCGCTATTTTCCCATGCAAAATCGTCTAAAGATTGCTCTAATTCTATCGGTAATCCACTGTCGAGAACTTCTGAGGCATCGAATTCTTCAATTATATATCCGCCGAGCATTGGTTTGAATACTACATAGCCGCGAAAATCTGATCGCTCTTCATTTGTAAATATGTACATCCATAAGTCGCCCTTTCCGGTTGAAACATCAAATCTCATTTCGAGTGTTTGACCAAAAAATTCAACGTCTTGATTCACTGATGTTACAAAAATCAGTTCGGGAGCAACCATTCCGTCATCAATGACTCTTTCGCGAACAGAAGGAATCGGTTCGGTCGCGAGTTGTTTTTGCATAAATTGGCTTTCGGCTGTGTATGTTACTAAGAGTGCTAATAAACTTAGTATAATAAAATTTTTCATAAAAGTACCTAATTATTGTTAACTATATTTGTAAATTATACAATACAATACGATGAAAATTCGAAAAAGTTATACAGTGAAAAAAATTATTTTAAAGAAAACTAAATATGATGATGTAGGAATACAAAAATCATATAAAATAAATTACCAACAGGATTTGAACCTTAGCCAATACGAAGCAGTCATGCACAATAAGGGTCCGGCGTTAGTAATTGCAGGTGCTGGCACAGGCAAAACTCGCACTCTGATTTACCGCGTTTCGCGATTGATTGAGGACGGTATCCCGCCTGAATCTATACTGTTGCTGACTTTTACTCGCAAGGCTTCGCAAGAAATGCTTTCCCGTGCAGCACTACTTCTTGATGGACGAGCAGAAAGCGTCTCAGGAGGTACTTTTCATTCATTTGCGTCGTTAATTTTGCGTCAATATGCTCAAGTAATGGGCTATGCCTCAAATTTCACAATACTCGACCAGAGCGACTCTCAAGATGTGATAAATTTGCTGCGCCACGAATATGCAGGGAAAAATGAAAAGCGGAGATTCCCTACTAAAGCGACTATCAGCAAGATTTGGAGTCTCGCAGTCAATACGCAATCAAGTGTTGATGATTTAATCGAAGACCAATTTCCTTGGTATTTGAATGATACAGACAAGGTCAAAGAACTGATTTTCAAGTATATCGAGTACAAAAAGCGCTACCAATTGATGGATTACGATGATTTATTACTGAATTTGCTTTTTCTGATGAAAAATCATCCCGATGTGCTTGAGAAAATCAACAAAAAATATACTCAGGTTATGGTTGACGAATATCAAGATACCAACAGATTGCAACATGAGATAATATTATTTTTGGCAGGGAAAAATCAAAACATTTTGGCTGTGGGCGACGATGCACAATCAATTTACAGCTTTCGGGGTGCAAATTACCAAAATATAATGTTCTTCCCGAATTCATTCGAAGAGTGCAAGGTTTATAAAATTGAAGAAAATTACCGAAGCATTCAGCCGATACTGAATTTCAGCAATACACTTATGAGTTCGGCAATATTCAAGTATGAGAAAAATCTATTTTCCAAACGCGAATCTGAAGAGATGCCCAAAATAGTTATGATGCAAACCGAGCGAATGCAATCTAAGTTTATAGTCCAGCAAGTATTGGAGCATCGCGAAGAAAATATTCCGCTCGAAGATATGGCGATTTTGTTCAGGTCATCGTTTCATGCATTTGATTTAGAAATCGAACTCGAAAAAGCAAATATTCCATTCCGAAAATTTGGCGGATTGAAGTTCATGGAAGTTGCTCACGTGAAGGATATAATCGCTTATTTACGAATTTTGGCAAATCCGATTGATGCGGTAAGTTGGCAACGAGTGTTGAAAATATTGCCCGGCGTTGGACCGATGACGGTTGACAAGGTGCTCGAACAAATTTCGGACAATCAAGTCAATACTTCCGATTATACGCAATTAGACAGCGGTCTGCGCTCATTTGAGCACATTAACAAATTATTCAAAAACCTTGGCGATGTTTCAAAATCGAAATTGAGTATAGCCGATAAAACAGCATTATTGACCGAGTATTACAGACCTTATCTACAAGAAAAGTATGACGATTGGCAAAAGCGATGGAAAGACCTCGAAACATTAATTTCGATATCGGAGCGCTACCGTTCCTTGGATAATTTCCTGAACGAATTATCGCTCGACCCGCCCAATGAATCAGTTTCGGAGTTGACACCGGAATCGAAGGAAGAGGAATATCTCACGCTTTCGACGATTCACTCAGCCAAAGGGCTCGAGTGGCGAGTCGTGTTTTTGATTTGGGCTTTGGAAGGGAAATTTCCTTCGTCAAAATCATCAGATTCGATAGACCAAATGGAAGAAGAACGAAGATTGTTCTACGTGGCTTGCACTCGCGCTAAGGATTATCTCTATGTCACATATCCAACCAATATTTTCGACCGCGAATCGGGGTTTGTGTTGAGCGAACCGTCACGATTTCTTGAAAATATCAACGATGAGTTCGCCGAAAGATATGTGGTTTCTGAGGAGGACGACGAAGAGTGAGCCGGAAACGCATACTTTTTCTGACGACTCGATTTCCCTATCCCCCGATTGGAGGCGATAAGTTAAAAGCATTTAACATGCTCAAAATTTTAGCGAAGCATTATGATGTGAAGATGATTGCTTGGAGTTATCGAAATTTGCCGAGTATTTCCGATTTGGAAATTGTCAAATCACTCGGCGTTGAAGTCGAAGTTTTGAAGTTCGACCCGCTTGAAGGTGCTTTGAATAGTGGATTGAAGTTATTTTCCAAATTACCTTTCGAGATTTCCTTTTATAATTTGAGTGAATTTCGTTCTGCGGTTTTAAAAAGTGTGAAAAACGATAATATTGATGTTGTTGTAGCATTTTTTATGCGCTCGGGAGAATTTGTCAAGGATTTGCAAATCAAAAAACTCTTAGTTGCCGAAGATTGCAGGACATTATATCAACAGCGTTCGTATGAGCAAACTGACAAATTTTTGCAAAAAATCGTCCGATACCATGAATGGAAAAAACTGCAAAAGTATGAGAAGGAAATGATGGACAAATTCGATGCTGTAAGTTTCGTAACCGAGCACGATATTTCGAGCATCAGGAAAATTAATCCAAGTGGAAATTATCACATTCTGACAAACGGAACCGATGTTGTGCATTACAATAATAGTTCTGAGCGCGAACCCAAAACCTTACTATTCGCAGGAAAGATGAATGTACATTCTAATCAAATTTCTGCAATTCAACTCGCTAAGGAAATATTTCCATCCGTTGCAAAAGCTATTCCGGATGTCAAATTGATTATTGCCGGTGCTGATATGAATGCGGAAATCCGAAATCTCGCATCGGAAAATATCGAAATTATCGAAAATGTCAGCGATATGCTTTCGCTCTACCAAAGAGCCACAATATTCGTCAATCCGCACCGAGGAGGCTCCGGAATCCAGAATAAACTATTGGAAGCATTATCATGCGGATGCCCTGTTGTCACGACTACAACCGGCAATCAGGGAATCAACGGTGTTGACGGGCAGCATTTAGTAATCGCTGATGACAGCAATGATTTTGCCCGGAAAATCATAAAACTGCTTGGCGATGAAGATTTGAGAGCCAAAATTGGCATTGAGGCAAGGAATTTGATTCTCCAGACACACACTTGGGATGTGGTCGAATCACAACTTTTATCAATTATGAATGGAATTTTGGATGAATAAAGCGATTTTTTTTGATAGAGACGGAATTATAAATAAACGGCTCGTGGACGAATATGTCTGTAAAATTGAAGATTTTGAATTGATGGATGAAATCATCGGCATTTTAAAATATGTTAAAATGAAAGGATATCTGGCGATTGTTATTACAAATCAACAAGGAATTGGCAAGGGTTTGATGAGCGAAGATGATTTGATAATACTTCATGACTACATGCAAAATATTTTGCAAGAACGAGCCGGAGAAAGATTCGATGCAATTTTTTATTGCCCGGAACTTGCGGAAAGTAATCATCCGCGCAGAAAACCAAATCCGGGAATGATTTTGGAAGCGATGGAATTGTTTGACATAGACCCAAAGCAATCTTTGATGATTGGCGATAGCATTTCGGACGCTCAAGCTGCTATCAACGCAGGTATCAAGGGCATCTTAATCGGTGATTTTGAGTTTGAACATTCGGATGTCATCGTTTTGCCTGACTTGAAAAACTTACTTGTAAATATTAATCATTCAATTACGTGATTTTTATTTTAAGATAGAGAAGTTTGCGAATATGTTTGAAATGGCAATTGAATTTTTAAATACCGTTCCTTGGTATTGGGTACTAGTAATAGCCTTCATGACGACACTTATAGAGAATATTTTCCCTCCTGCGCCCGGCGATTCGATTGTAGTATTTACAGGCACTCTAATAGGAATCGGCGTAGTGGGTTTTGTACCATTGCTTTTAGTTTCTACACTCGGTTCAACTCTCGGTTTTGCCATAATGTTTTATTTTGGTTCGACCTTTGACCGGAAAGTTATTGAATCGGGAAAATTTAAGTTTATTTCCCGAGAAGCCTTAATAAAAGTAGAAAAGTGGTTTCAAATATATGGTTACCGTCTTATAGTCGCAAATAGATTTCTGTCAGGCACACGCGCTGTGATTTCATTTTTTGCAGGAATGTCAAAATTAGACTTTACAAAGACAATTATTTTATCTGCACTGAGCTCTCTGATTTGGAATTCGATTTTGTTGTATTTTGGTTATGCTTTTGGGGATAATTGGGAAAAAATTGACGAATACCTTTCGCTTTATGGCAAGATTATATTCCCTGTTGCAGGGTTGATTATTGTCTTTTTCATAGTTCGTTGGTTTATTAATAATAAGAACGGTTCAAACGGTAAAAATAAAAAAGAGCCCCAGGAAAAACCTGAGACTCTTGAGAAATCATAAAAATTTGAATTTTATCTTGTAATTGTAAACGGATTGATGTATGTTTTATGACCAATTTTAACAATTGCAAAATATTTGCCTGATGCAAAATTGCTGATCGAGCGTTCCAAATTTAATGTTGAACCACTAATCATACCGAGATTTTCACTTACTAACAAGTTGCCTTTGATGTCGCGAATTTCAAATTCTGCATTTTGATTACCCTCGAAGTCGAGTATGATTTGAACAAAATCTTGTGCAGGATTTGGCGAAATTTTCATCATATTTCCTGAGTAAACATTTTGGACATCGCCACCTAACATAGTCGTGAAGCTTCTTATTTCTGACCATGCGGAAGTATTAACACCGTCTGTTGATAAGACTCTCCAGTAATAAGTTGTTAAGGATTCAAAACCGGATAATGTAATTGAGTTAGTGAAAGATTGATCTGATATAAATGCTTCATCGAAATTTTCATCTTCAGCAATATCAATTATCCAAATTGTAGCTTTCTCGTCATCTTCCCAAGAGAATGTAATATTATTTATTGGTAATTCTTGACTACCATCAGCAGGCTCAAGCAATGAAGGTGGGTCGAGTACTGCATCGCCTTCGACAACAAAGTACCATGTTTGTGACCATTCAGACCATGCTTCACCATTATTAACTTGCACATGCCAGAAGTAATTACCGGGTGCTAACTCATAATCAAATTCGAAAGTATTTGTCATACGTGGGGACTCATAGAAAATAACGTCTGAGAAATTCATGTCGGTAGCTACTTCAATTTTCCAAGAATAATCTACGCCTGCAGCTTCTTCCCAAACAAGTGTAGGCATATTAGATGCTACGACTGCGCCATTTGTAGGACTAATAAGCAATGGCGGGTCAGGAACTGTTATATCATCAGGAACTTTTGTCTTGAAATTCCAAATCGAGGAAAATTCTGAAGTCTCCTCACCTTTGATAGACCTTACTCTCCAATAATATACTGTTCCAAATTCAAGTTCGTAAACATTTTGTGATGTAGCAGAAATTGTAGCTTCAAAATCCATAATGCTAAAGCCCGGATTAGATGAAACTTGCAAATGATACATAGTTTCTTCGCCCTCATCAGGAGCCTGCCATTCCAATAGCACAGGTAACACGAGGTCAACCGAATTATTGGCTGGAGATTGCAAGGTTGGTGGCATCAATGCAATAGCTCCACCCATTTCAGAATAAGTCACGTTCTTAGAATAAATCGGAGTACTTGGGAAGCCGATATACGAAACTTTAACGTTGCTAATTGTTAATATTGGCTGAATTGAAGTTGATGCATGCCAACCATAGTTTGTCATTTCAGTTATGATAATCATAGGAGGGAAACCTTCCATGATTTGTACAGTGTCGTAAGTTGTTGATTTGTAATAAAGTCTGTAAACATTGTCATATTGCTTTCCGGCGGGCATTTTAAGAGTACCGTACGCATCGTATTCGACCATTGTTTCACCGTAACGATTCCATTCCATTTCTCCTTCTTCGGTATCAACATAAATCGTTGATTTGTAGTTGGATGAAAATTTGTCGTTGAACGAAAATGGAAATTTCAAATTTTGGTCATAAGGAGAAGCGATGATTTCGTGTAATTCTAAAGCACCAATTCCGAGTCTGAAGAATCCTTCCGAAGTTTCGCGATAAAACACAGCAGCTGTGTCATTCATTTGTGCAATTGTTGCTGTGGGGAATTTGTCCTCATGAGGAGCAAAAGCGGGGTCAATAAATTCTAATAAAGTCATATAATCTGAGCCGCTCAAACGAGTCAACGATGAAAAGTCCCAATTAATATTAGCGCCTGAATTGCCTTGAACAACTCCCACTGTATCGCAATCGTACAGTACATATTTGTCTCCAATTTCCGGCATTATATCTCTTACAATAGTTGGTTGAGAGAATAAATGGATAGATGAGAAAATGAAAACGACAAAAAGTAAACTAAATCTTAACATAATACCTCCAAATTTATTAAAAGATGTTTTCAAAAATAAAGATAGTTTTGACAAAGAAAAAATATATCTTGTTCGAAATTTGCAACAAATCACTACGTAAGACGAATTAAAAGTAAAATCGGCATTATATTTGTAACTATTTAAATGTTATAAACGTCTATTTGATATAGAATTGTAAGGATTTAACATTTTTTTTTGCATTTTTGAATTCTTAGTATGGATGAGAGAGATTTTTGATATGCATTTGAAAGATTTTGTGTCTCCTTCGTCTTATATATTATAATGTGATGAACACGTTGCAGAATATTTGTTGATAAAAAAACAGAAATTTATTTTGTACTTTAGAAAATAATACTTAATTTTGAAATATGAGAAGTACAATATTAGTGATTCTTATAGCGATGGGATTGATTACAATCGGTTTAGCTTCCGATAGTATATTACAGTCCTTTACAGCCGAGTCTTCCGGTGACAATGTTACCGTCAAGTGGACTACATCTGATGAGTCCATCATCAAACGTTTTGAAATCGAGCGCTCTGTAGGCGAAGAAAACTACAAACGTATTCATTCTGTAATTGCAAAGGGTTCGCCCAGCAACTACAGTTTCCGTGATGATGAAGCTTTCATGAAAGATGACTTCGAATACACCCCTGATTTGCAATCTCAAAACTTTTATAGTTACAGAATCAAAATCATTGCAAATGATAATACTGCCACATTTAGCGATGTAGCTTATGTAAAGCATAACACAAGCAGCATAAGACGCACATGGGGCATGATTAAAGAAATGTTCAGGTAAGACCTCCTCAATGACTCAAAACCACTTATATCGTGTCATAGCTTTGACATTTTTTTTCGTTTTGTCCATACCCAACATTTCACTTTCCAAAGACGACCACCACAGTAACAAATGTGGATTCCACCTAATCCATTCTACAGATGGCAGAGATGCTTTGATGCGTAGAGTTGATTATAAAAATGGAGTTCCTGACGTCGGACAAAAAACTCATATTTCCCCTAAAGGTGTTTTCATAATTCATTATGACATTACCGGATTTAACGCTCCCGATTTGAAAGATTCGGATATGAATGGAGTGCCTGATTACATTGATTCCGTAGCATATTACATGGACAAGGCTTACGAATTGCAAGTCGAACAATTGGGCTATATCTCCCCTGCTCCCGATGGTGGCAGACGTGGTACTCAAGAATATGATATTTATATTTGGGATTTAGGCAATAGCGACGACGATCCCATGCATCCAAACTATCATGCAGGTGGTTTATACGGTTATACTTGGTTTGATGAAGAAGTTGACAATATTCCCTCAACTGGGTTCGATAAATTTTATTCCTACATTGTCCTTGATAACGATTACAGCCCTAAAGATTCGATTCGTCCTCAAAATCAACCAAGTCGCGCCAGACAAGCATACAGCACTTTTGGAATAGAAGGACTAAAAATAACTGCTACTCATGAGTTCCAACACGCTATTCAATTAATTTATGGCAGAAGCTTTCCCGCTTCGATTGGCATAATGGAAATGTGCGCTGTTTCGATGGAAATGAGGCAATATCCTGAAATTAACGATTATCTTCAATATGTTCGACATATTTTCAATAACATGTCTTCGTACCCATTTGGCATTGATAGTCCCGATATGGGCTATGGTTATTCGCTTTTTGCCAAATATTTGATTCTAAACCATGGCGATGATGTTTTGAAAAGACTTTGGGAATTAGTCGGCAAAAAAATTGATGTCTATTCCGCTTTGGATAGCGCTCTCAAGGAAATAAGCACAGATTTGACCAAGGAATTATTCACATTTTCGGAATGGGCATATCATACAGGAAGTCGTTCGGTTGAAGGTTTGTACTTCCCAAATGCTTTGAGCTTACCCGAAATCAAATTCTTCGGTACTCAAGTTTATTCGAGCCCTTCCGTGTCTGATGCGAGAACCTTAGACCCATTGGAAATACGTTCGCTTCGGTACATTTTCAAAAATGGGAAAGACATAACCAACGACACTGTGGACGTGGTGCTCCTGAATTCGGATGTAAACGCAGCAAAAAAACAATTGAAAATTAAAAGAGATTATTTCGTTGGTATTTCCGAGTCGCATCAAAACGGATGGCAATCAGTTCCAAATATGAATTATTATTATACAATTGAAGCAGACCATGAATTCCTTCAATCAAAAATATATGTCCGCAAAGGCGACGTTTTATTCGAGATTGAATATGCTTTCCCGAATTCGTTTAACCCCGAAATTGACGAAGCACTGCATTTCCCTGCTCCGGAAGGCTCGAATTTGTACGAAAATTTGGAAGTCATTATCTACAATGCGGACATGGTTGCGCTCAAAACCGAGAAATTGGCTGTTGGCTCTTTCAACGGGCGAAAAGTATTGAGTTGGACTAACTTTCCGCACGATTTGGCAAATGGAGTTTATATTTTCGGAATTTATCATAATGATGATTTGAGTGTCGGCAAATTTACGGTACTGAAGAAATGATTATGAGAGATTTCCTCTTCAAAACAGATGCGATAGCCAAATCCTACACAGGCAAAAGTTTCATTTACAACAACTTTTCAATTGAAATCCGACCCGGCGATGTGATTGCTATTACAGGCGAAAACGGCTCCGGCAAATCAACTTTGCTGAAAACTATGGCAGGACTAATCAATCCAAGTCGCGGCAAAATCAGCTTTACAAAAAATGGAAAAGAGATAGCCTCGGATGAACATAATCTTCATTTTGGCTTTGTTGCGCCATACGTCAACTTGTACGAGGAATTTACACCAATCGAACAATTTGAGATATTTTGCAAATTGAAGGGAATTCCTATAGACCTTGGATTATTCGACAATTTGATGAGTGAATTCAACTTACATAAACATGCCCACAAGGAAATCCGAAATTTTTCCTCCGGTATGAAGCAAAGAATGAAATTCATTTTAGCTTTGGCGCATGATACAGATTTGCTATTTCTCGACGAACCGACATCAAATTTAGACAATACGGGCATCGAAATCGTCGGTGAATTAATAAAAAGGAAATCATCAAATTCTTGTGGCATTGTGATTGCTACAAATGAGGACAGAGAAAAGCGCCTATGCAATGCTTTTTTCGATTTGATGGATTATCAATAATGCAAGGAATCATTATGTGTTCAATACTATTATTTATTACTGCAATCGTTGTCATATCTTGCACCGAATCAAATGATTTGAGAAGCAATCAAATTGATAAGCAATCTCATTTTGAATTTTTGTCTACAGTTGAATTTCCTGAAGAATTGTCTTTTTGTGGCGAAAAAGTACCATTAGACGACCCTGAAGTTCGCGAGCGAGCAGAAAGGGAATTTTATATGTTGCTCCAACAACCCGGACAAATCATACTCTATTTGAAACGCTCAGGTAGATTTTTCCCGATATTCGAGAAAATTATCAGCGAAAATGATATGCCCGATGATTTGAAATATTTATCAGTTGCCGAAAGTGCCCTATATCAAGCCAAATCAAGTGTCGGTGCAATAGGTTTGTGGCAATTTATGACAGCAACCGCAAAAATAATGGGATTGCAAGTGGACGACAACGTTGACGAAAGACGCCATCCCGAAAAAAGCACTCGTGCAGCAATGAAATATCTGAAGGAAGGTTATCAGAATCACAAATCATGGATACTGACAGCTGCCGGATATAATATGGGGCATACAGGAGTACAGGACAATTTAAGTTTCCAGAGTACAGATAATTATTTTGATTTGCATCTAAATGAGGAAACTTCCCGATTTATATTCCGAATTGCAATTATAAAGCATTTCATGCAAAATGCGGAAAAATATGGTTTCAAATTAGAAAAATCCGATTTGTACCCACCTGATGAATTTGATATAGTCAAAGTTGAAAGATCAGTTCCGGACTTATCTGCGTGGGCAAAAAGTATGGGTTATAATTATAAGCAAGTCAAAATGCTCAATCCTTGGATTTTGAAACGCTCTCTGCCGAATCCTCCCAAGGGCAAAGTGTTTGAAGTTGCTGTACCGAAAAAATAAGACCAAAATGGAAAACACGAAAATATATATCGGAACTATTACGGGAATCAGAGGCTATGGCGGCGAAATGAAAGTCAGCCACTTAGACATTGACGACGTTCATTTACCACCCGATACAGAGGTTTATATTGGGTATTCGCCTAATTTTTCGATTACTTACAAAGTTGTCAAATGGCGACAAACCAAAAAACAAGCCAAGTTGGAATTGAAGGGCGTTGATTCCGATGAAAAAGCTATGCAATTCATGGAAGCCGGAATTTTCATAGAAGAAGAAAAATTACGAACGATTTCGCCGGAAATTCAAATCACATCCGATTTTATTAATATGAAGGTGATTGATGCCTCTTCAGGCGAGGAATTGGGCGACGTTATTGATTATTGGCAATTACCGGCAAATGACGTCATTGTGGTCAGCGGCTCCAAAAATGATTTCAATGTACCAAACGTGCAGGAATTCGTCGAAAAAATTGATTACGCAAATAAGAAAATATTTATCAACGTTATTCCCGGTTTGATAGATTGATGCCCTTAATACGAATAGATATAATCTCGGCTGTACCGGAAATAATGGAATCTGCAATCAATGCAAGTATCATCAAAATTGCACGCGAAAAGCAAATTGCTGAAATCAATCTCCATAATTTGCACGATTACGCTACCGACAAATATCGCCACATTGACGATTATCCTTTTGGAGGTGGTGCAGGCATGGTCATTCAATGCGAACCCGTATTTAGTTGCATTGACAAATTGAAATCCGAGCGGGATTATGACGAAATAATTTACATGGCTGCTGATGGAGTGCGATTGACCCAGAGCCATTGCAATGAGTTGTCCTTGAAAGGCAATATAATCATTCTTGCAGGGCATTATAAAGGCGTTGACCAAAGGGTCCGAGATGCTTTGATTACACGCGAATATTCCATTGGCGATTTTGTACTGAGTGGTGGCGAGCTTCCGGCGATTGTGCTTGCAGATTCGATAGTTCGCTTGCTTCCGGGTGTGATTGGAGATTGCGAATCGGCACTTCATGACTCATTTCAGAGTGGATTGCTCGAAGCTCCGATTTACACCAGACCTGCAGACTTTCGCGGCATGAGAGTTCCCGAAGTGTTGCTTGGCGGACATCCACTTCATATCGAGGAGTGGCGACAAGAGCAATCATTGAAAAAAACAGCTGAAAGACGCCCCGATTTGCTCCAAGATAATATTTAATCCCTTTTTTCGACTAATAAATAATATTTTTTAAACATAAATCGGTAATTTTCGATGATTAAATTTATTATTTCACTGACGATTTTGCTTTTTATCGCATCAGAACTCTTCGCTGAACCCACGAGATTACTCAGATACCCAAATACTTCCGAAACAGATATTGCATTTGTTTATGGTGGTGACATATACACTGTGCCTCTATCAGGCGGTATTGCTCGCAGATTGACAAGCTCCGAAGGCATTGAGCGCTACCCGCGATTTTCGCAAAACGGCGCAGAAATTGCCTTTACAGCCGAATATGACGGAAGCAACGAAGTTTACGTAATGCCTGCAAGCGGTGGAATTCCGCAACGGCTTACTTACAGCCACACTGAAGCCAACGTCGCCGAGCGTCAAGGTCCCGACATCATTATAATGCAATGGACTCCGGACGGCGAAAGCATCTTGTATCGTTCTCGCCAGAAAAGCTGGAATATCCTTGTCGGGCAATTATTCACAGTCGGTAAAGAGGGTGGCTTGCCCGTTCAGTTGCCATTGCCTCGTGGTGGATTCGCGTCAATGAATTCCGACGGCACAAAGTTGGCTTACAACCGGATTTTCCGTGAATATAGAACTTGGAAACGCTATAGTGGCGGTCAAGCTGATGAAATTTGGATTTATGACCTCGCCACCGGACAAAGCGAAAACATCACAAATAATGACTTCCAAGATATTATTCCAATTTGGCATGGTGACAAAATTTATTATTTGTCCGATAGAGATTTTACGATGAATTTATTTTGTTATGATTTAAATACCAAGCAAACGCGTAAAATCACGAATTTCGATTATTATGATGTGAAATTCCCTTCAAAAGGAAAAAATCATATCGCATTTGAAAATGGCGGAAATATTTATTTAATGGATTTAGCAAATGAAAATGTCCGCCAAATTAATATCGAAGTTAAAGAGGATTTTCCGCAATTACGCTCTTCATTGGTGACGGTCAAAGATAGAATTACAAGTGCCGATATTTCCCCAAGTGGTGCACGTGCACTATTTACCGGGCGAGGCGATTTATTCACCGTTCCTGCTTCAAAGGGAAATATCCGGAATCTTACGGCTACTCCGGGAATTCATGAAAGAAGCTCTGTTTGGTCGCCTGATGGTTCATTGATTGCATTCATTAGTGATAAAAGCGGTACAGATGAAATTTATATCGTTAAACCCGATGGTACGGGCGAAATACAATTGACTAATAATGGAAATTTTTATCGTTATGGGTTGGAATGGTCACCTGACAGCAAAAAATTAATCTCATCGGACAATACTCGCAATTTATATTATATTGATATCGTAAGCAAAAAGCAGACAAATATAGCAAAATCAAGATTTTGGAGCTTTTCCGATTTTGATTGGTCGCCCGATAATCAATGGATTGCCTACACGAATTATACCGACCGCCGCACAGGAATGATTTATATTTATTCGCTTAAAGATAATACGAGCTATCCCGTTACAAATGAATTCTTTAACAGTTATGGAGTAGAATTTTCTCCCGGAGGACGCTTCCTATTTTTCATTTCTGACAGAAATTTCAAACCGAATTTTGGAGCATTCGAATATAATTTCCAATATTCGGATATGTCTAAAATATATGGAGTTACGCTCCAAGATACAACATTAAATCCATTTGCAGTATTTGAAAGTGACGAAGAAAAGGGTGATGAGAAAAAGCCGACCAATAAAAAAGAAAAAGTAAGCGCAGAAAACCCGATAAGAATAGATTTTAATGGAATTGAAAGCAGGATATTCGAATTTCCGGTTGCAGCCGGTAATTATTCAAGTCTGACTCCAACATCAAATCATCGAATGTATTTTGTACGGAGTGCATCCGGCCAAAAGCCTAAGTTCTATTATTATGATGCAGTTAAGAAAGAAGAAAAGGAAGTTGGAGAATTTTCACAATATGTAATTAGTTTTGATGAAAATTCTATTTTATTCAAATCAGGCGAAGATTATTATATTTCCTCTCTGAAAGATAATATCACGACTAAAGATGGGAAATTAGACTTCAAAGATTTGCAGGTGATGCTTGACCGACGTGCAGAATGGAAGCAAATTTTCAATGAATCATGGCGACATATGAAGCAATTTTTCTACGACCCGAATATGCACGGATATAATTGGGATTCCTTGAAAATTAAATATGAGCAGCTTCTCCCCTACGTTACTCACCGTTCTGATTTGACTTACATAATAGGCGAAATGATCGGCGAACTCGATGCCGGACACGCTTACGTAAGTGGCGGAGATATGCCGAAAGTGACAGCAGTACCAATCGGCTTATTAGGTGCAGATTATGAATTCGATAAATCTTCAGGATTTTATCGAATAAAAAAGATTTACGAAGGAATGAATTGGGAAGAAAATTTGCGTTCACCTTTGACTGAACCGGGATTGAACATTAAAAATGGTGATTATATTGTTGCAATTAATGGAGTTACGCTCAATCAATCTCGCACACCCTTTTCTGAATTAATTAATAAAGCCGATAAATTCGTCGAAATTGAAATTAATTCCAAAGCTTCTCGTGACGGAGCCAGAAAATTAAATATTAAAACGATAAAATCTGAGAAAGATTTGCGATATTATGATTGGGTGGAAACAAATCGCCGCAAAGTGGACTCTGCGACTGGCGGAAGAATTGGCTACGTGCACATTCCGGACATGTCGCCATTCAATGGTTTGAACTGGTTTGTACGCTATTTCTACCCGCAGACAAAAAAAGAAGGGATGATAATAGACGACCGCTATAACGGCGGTGGCAACGTTTCTCCGATGATAATCGAAAGATTACGCCGCGAATTGGCAATCGTCAAATACGGTCGCAACCAGGACGAAATTTTGACAAATCCCGACGCGATGATGACCGGACCAATGGTATGCCTCATAAACGAGCAGTCCATGTCTGATGGCGACCTCTTCCCCTTCCAGTTCAAGCGTCTGAATTTAGGACCTGTAATCGGCAAACGAAGCTGGGGTGGCGTAGTCGGCATTTACGGCTCATTGCCTCTACTTGATGGCAGCGACGTCCGCAAACCCGAAGTAGCGAACTTTAGCCCCGACGGCAAATGGGTGCTCGAAGATGTCGGTATGGTGCCGGATATCGAGGTGGACAACGACCCTTGGAAGGAATATCACGGAATTGACGAGCAACTCAACCGAGGAATTGAAGTAATTCTCGATTTGCTCAAAACCGACACCAAACCAAAGGTTCCGGCTTTACCGCAATTCCCTGATAAAAAGAAAGATTTTGGGAAATAATTATTTAATTTAATTAATCGCTCATTTGTCTAAACTTCGTTATGCTTTTTAAAGTATAACGAAGTTTTTATTTATCTGCACATATACCTCATATGTAACATCAACAAACAATCGAATTGAAAAATAATTCAACTTTTTGCAAAATTTTTCAAAAAAAAATGTAACTTTTCGAAATTTGTTTTGTTGTTTGTAAATAGAGATATGTAAATGTTGAAAAAAGTTTTTTGAAATGGAATTTAGAAACAATCAAAATGGAAATATGATGTTAAGAATTTGCGACTTAGGACTTCTATCGAAACCACTCACCGAGAGAGGTAGTTTATGAATGTGCTATGAGCACTCGAAGCACGGGGAGCTTCGCGGGTGGCGATTCCCAAGCGGCTTTACGTTTTTGTAATTTATAAAATTAACAATTTTAAATACTTTTAGGAGCTATTATGAAAATCGTACTTACCCTTTTAATCACTTTATTCGTTTTAGTGAATGCATCATCCGTACAAAGCCAAAAGCCAAGTTTGTTTTTTTTAACAAAATTCAATGATGTTGATTTGCAAAATAAGATTTCAAGCTCAGTCAATCTTGGCGATACATTATTATTTATTACTTCTGAAGATAATGAGCGATACCTTAATATTTGCTTTGATAATAAATGTCTCAAATTTTCAAATACTGAAATAGGGATAAAACCACCAGAATATTTGCAATTGCATGATGCAGTCCATGTAAATAAAAACGACAATATTCTTTGGATTACCACAAGTGATGGCGTATTTATGTTCAATGGAAGTGAAATTATTAAAAATAATAATGTTATTATTAATAAAGAACCTCTTTTTAGACATTCTTTGCATAAACATACTAATGGAGATATTTATATTTCAAGAGGTCCTAATCCAAATTTTGTAAGATATGATGGGACAAAGCTTGATACATTGTCAACACATCTCAGTGATGATGAACTTATGATGTTAGGTAAGCACCCTCAAACCAATTTAGTAGCTATTGATAACAAATTATACTTTCGTACTATTCAATCCGATATAGCATATTTGGATTTGGAAACTCATGAGTACCACTATCCTTCAATAAAAGATACGATAATTAACAATTTCATAAGCGAAGAAGAACTTATACCGTCATTGATGCCCATTATTACGGATTTGCAAAAATATGGTGATGATAAATTATTTTTCAGAGTAGATGACCTTTTTTTCGAGAACTTTTTTTACTATGATGGGGAAAATATTGAAAAAGTAGAACTCGACAGGGATTTAATATTCCCAAATGACTCTGCATATCAAATAAATAGTATTCGTATTGACAGCAAACTTAGAAAATGGTGTTTCATAAGGTCCTTCAGAACTCTTAATGAACCTTATGATATGAAAGAGCATTATTTTATTATTGATAAGAACAATGATTATTTCAGGATTGAACCGGTTAAATATGGGTTTGAAAATAATTCATATTTTAACGGATTACATGAGTTGAGCAACGGAGCTACTTATTTGAGCATAAAGGGTGGATTCTTAGTGGATGACCCTCTTGGCGTATCGGTTACTGAAAGTGTTCCATCATTCTTTTTGAACAAAGTCAGCCCAAATCCTTTCAAAGATAGAGCACAAGTAGAAATCACTGCTACTCGCGAGGCAATTGATAATATGAAAGTAGAAATATTCGATTATTTGGGCAAAAGCATCAGACAAATTGAGCCTTTCATTACGTATCAACCACTGACCGAACTTGCAATACTCGAATTAGAAACCGACGGAATTCGTCCCGGCTACTACTATCTCGTAATCACAGACAACAAAGACACTCGCACAATGCCGATAATTATTAAGTAAATTAAATTAACGTTCCGTCAGTTGTAATACCTGAAGGGATATAAAGATTGGATTACAGTTCCGTCAGTTGTAACAACTGACGGGACAAAATCACCGGGACAAAATCTTTCCAAAGGTGTAACACTTGACGGGACAAAAAACGATCATCTCGCCCTTTACATTTTTGTGAATAGAATAAATAATTTAGGATATTAATATCATTTATCGAGTATTAATTTGATTATTGAACCTCTTTTACCATCTGAAATATGCACTAAATATACCCCATTAGGAAAGCCATTCAAGTCAATATTTGCATTTGAGGTGGAATGATTCCGGGAATAAATTGTTTGCCCATTCAAATTCATAACTCGTACTTGATAACTTGAGATATCCGTAGATATGGCAATTGCTCCCGAACTTGGATTTGGGTGAATTTTTGCATATATTGCATCGAATTCGTGATTAATGTGAGATGTTTCGTCAAATTCTATTATAAAATACAACTGAGAATTACCATTTAAATCATTCCATTCGCCCGAAATCCCAAGCATCGTAGTGCCAAGGGGCCATCCCGCAAGGGCAAGACCCGCATAATGTTGACTTCCACCATAATTATCCGGCTCTTTAGTGGTTCCCGTACTTTTACCTCCCCAATTATGGTATGCGTTGTCAACTGCATTCCCATCACCTTTACCTGCAGTACCTTCACCTGTCCAAAAATGGATTCCCACACCTTCATTTTTGCCGTCCCATATCCATTTTCCCTCTTCAATTTGGTCCGTAGCACCTATCCATAAATAACCGATGCCTCCACCTGTTGGGAGTTGTGTATAATTCCAGGGAATTTTGGCGCCATTAACAATGGCATCGTAAAGAGCATTTTGCTCTTCGGAGGAATTGATAATAGTTAAGTATCCGCCCCGTTCTACTGCACAATCAGCGGCATCAGCCCACGTCATTGCTTTTTGTACGATTTCGTATGATTTACCATCGAATGTAAATGAATAAAGAGTATTTTCCTCTGCACACTGAGAAAAGATATTGTTTGTAAAAACAATAAGCAAAATAATTATTAATAATACAGTTTTCATTTTATTTTTTCCATAATATGATAAAATATTGTTACTAATTCAAGTACTATAACACAAAATTCATTAAAATGTTACAAAAGTAAAAAAAAATATATAATGACTATATACTGTAGTTTTGCAAATAAATTGTGAAGATTGCAAGATTTAATAACTGAATAATGACACTCGCACTATGCCGATAATTATTAAGTAAATTGGATTGAGGAAATCGTTCCGTCAGGTGTAATACCTGAAGGGACATAAAGATTGGATTACAGTTCCGTCAGTTGTAACAACTGACGGGACAAAATCACCGGGACAAAATCTCTCCAAAGGTGTAACAACTGACGGGACAAAAAAAAATGGGGCAATCAATGCCCCATTTTTTTATTTTAAAATAGCGATTAGTTTTTGTTCACTTCGTTATCCGAATCAATGTCGCCACCGATAGGTGTGTTGATAGTGGGTTTGAGCAAAGTTTTCTCATCAATTTGGCTGACACCTTTTGTGAATTCAAATTTCAGCTTGTCAGCTCCGGCTTCATAATCAGCCGTAACAACAGCGCCTACTCCAAGATTTTCGACTAAAACAATCTCTGCGATTTCGTCTTCGAGGAATTTCTGGATAGCACGTTTCAATGGACGAGCGCCATATTTTTCGTCGAAGCCTTTCTCCACAAGGAATTCCTTAGCAGCGTGGGTCAACTCGAATTTCATCTTATTAGCCTTCAATCTGTTCATCAAAGCATCAGTTTGAATGTCAATAATGCTCAAAATATCTTTCTTCGTCAATTGGTGGAAGATTATGAAATCGTCAATCCTGTTGATAAACTCAGGGTTGAATAACCGCTTGATAGATTCTTCGATAGTTGACTTGATATGTGCATAATCATCGGTACCTTTGTTGCTCGAGAATCCTATATTCCCACCAGCTTTGACGTCACGTGTACCGACGTTTGATGTCATGATAATAATCGTGTTCTTGAAATCCACTTTACGACCGAGTCCATCAGTCAGGACGCCATCATCAAATACTTGCAGAAGTATGTTGAACACATCGGGATGCGCCTTTTCAATTTCATCAAGCAAAATTATGCTATATGGCTTTCTGCGAACTTTTTCGGTCAATTGCCCGCCTTCCTCGTAACCGACATATCCCGGAGGAGCTCCGACAAATCTCGAGACCGAGAATTTTTCCATATATTCACTCATATCAATACGAATGAGCGAATCTTCGGAATCGAACATAACTTTTGCCAATGCTTTCGCGAGTTCAGTTTTACCAACACCTGTCGGACCTAAGAACATGAATGAACCAATTGGACGCTTGGGATCTTTCAATCCTGCGCGTGCACGGCGAATAGCTTTTGCAAGAGACTTGAGAGCTTCTTCCTGACCAACTACATATTTGGTCAACTCATCGGATAAATTCATCAATTTTTGTGATTCATTTTCGGCGATTCTGTTCACAGGGACACCTGTCACCATGGCAACAATGTCTGCGACGTCGTCTTCAGTAACCGGGAATACTTGCTCGCCGGATTTGCTGTCCCATTCGATTTTGGCAAGTTCAAGGTCATTCTGTAATTTTTTCTCCATATCACGCAATCTTGCGGCTTCCTCGAAATTCTGCTTTTTGACTACGTTATTTTTCTCAGAGCGAATGTCAATTATTTTTCCTTCAAATTCCAAAATTTCTTTCGGAACTACGATGTTCGCCAAATGCACTTTAGCACCTGCTTCATCGAGTATATCAATGGCTTTATCGGGGAACATGCGGTCTGTGATATACCTTTCGGCAAATCTTACGCAGGCTTCGATTGCATCATTAGTGTAAACCACGCTATGATGCTCTTCGTATTTGTCCTTGATATTATTCAAAATTTGCAAAGTTTCTTCCGATGATGGCGGGTCAACCAAGATTTTTTGGAATCTGCGGTCTAAGGCACCATCTTTTTCGATATACTGGCGATACTCGTCTAAAGTCGTAGCACCGATACATTGAATATCACCGCGTGATAATGCGGGTTTGAACATATTCGAAGCATCAAGCGAGCCGCTGGCACCACCGGCACCAACGATAGTGTGAATCTCATCTATAAATAAAATCACATCTTTAGCTTTTTCCAATTCATTGATAACCGCTTTCATACGCTCTTCAAACTGTCCGCGATACTTTGTGCCTGCAACAAGAGAGGCAAGGTCAAGCGTCACAATCCGTTTGTCGAACAATGCGCGAGAAACTTTTTTCTGAACGATTTTAAGCGCCAAGCCTTCCACAATCGCAGTTTTACCTACGCCGGGTTCGCCGATTAGGACAGGGTTGTTCTTCTTGCGACGTGATAGCACTTGCGATACGCGCTCGATTTCCTTCAATCGCCCAATCACGGGGTCAAGTTTGCCTTCCAGAGCGAGTTTTGTCAAATCGCGACCGAAATTGTCAATTACGGGAGTTTTAGCTTTTTCCTTCGCAGCCTTCGAGACCGGAGTAGCTCCTTGCTGAGGACGCATGAATTGAGGTTGCCCGCTCATTATGCCGTCTAATTCACGGCGAGCAGCATCATAATTAACAGTAAATTGCGATAATATTTGGGCAGCAATATTTTCTTCATCTCTCAAGAGAGAGAGTAGCAAATGCTCTGTGCCAATAGTTTCGGATTTGAATAATTTTGCTTCGAGATAAGTTATTTTTAATACTTTTTCTGCTTGTTTTGTAAGTGGAATATTGCCGATAGTTATAGTATTACTCGATTGTCTGACAGTATCTTCAATTCCTTTTTTCAATTTGAACAAGTCTGTACCTAAACCTTTCAGAATACGCACAGCCATTCCATCGCCTTCGCGAATGATACCCAGCAAAAGATGCTCAGTACCAATGTAGTCATGTCCGAGACGAATCGCTTCCTCTCGGCTGAGTCTTATTACATCATTTACTCTATTTGAAAAATTTCCTTCCATAGTCCTTTCAATTTAGTTTTAAACTGTATTATTGACGCTCAAAGTCAATGAATATTTGTTGAGTCAGTATTGGTGTGGAAAAGTGTAGCTTATTGCTTCTTGTGAGCTTCTCTGTGCAATTCTACGATTAAATTGAACGCCTGAACCGGAGTCAGATGGTCAATTTTGATTGCCGCGATTCGTTGGCGCATCTCATCATCACGAAATTCAAAGATAGCCAATTGGTCTTCGCTGTGCTTGGGTTTAGTGGTTTTAATAGATGTCATATCAGGCTTGCTTTTACGCTCAGTGCCGTGTTTTTCTTCGTCGAGCGTTGCCATAATTTCATCAGCCCGAGAAATCACTTCGTAGGGCATACCTGCCATTTTGGCTACGTGAATGCCAAAGCTGTAATCACTCGCTCCTGAGACTACGTTGTGCGAGAAAATAATGTCTGAGCCGGTTTCTATTACTTCAACTTTGTAATTCCTAATTCCCGAGTAACGTTCGGACAAATCGTTCAACTCGTGATAATGAGTAGCGAATAGGGTTTTCGCTTTGATTTTGTTATGAATGTGTTCGGCGATAGACCAAGCTATGGAAATTCCGTCAAAAGTGGCAGTTCCGCGACCGACTTCATCGAGCAAAATCAAACTTCGTTCAGTGGCATTATTCATGATATTTGCCGCTTCTTGCATTTCCACCAAAAATGTACTTTCTCCGGCTGTGATATTATCTTGGGCGCCGATTCGAGTGAAAATCTTATCCACAACGCCGATTTTAGCCGATTCCGCAGCGACATATCCACCGATTTGTGCGAGAAGCACATTTACTGCCACCTGCCGCAAATAGCATGACTTCCCGGACATATTAGGTCCTGTGATAATATGAATTAAATTATCATCAGTGTTCATTTCGGTAGAATTTGGAGTAAAATGGTCGCCGTCTTTGAGCAATTTTTCAACAACGGGATGGCGAGCTTTTACTAATTCTAAAGCAGTATCTTCCGTAATTTCCGGTTTGACATAATTATTTATTTTGGCGATTTCGGCAAGAGATTGCAAACAGTCTATAGTTGCAATTACGATGGCATTATTTTGAATTTGTTTTGTGCTTTCGGCAATTTTAATAATTACTTGATTAAATAATGAATTTTCAATTTCGGATATTTTTTCTTCAGCATTTAATATTTTTGTTTCAAATTCTTTTAATTCATCGGTGATGTAACGCTCGGCATTACGCAAAGTTTGCTTTCGCACATAATTTTCGGGAATTTTATTAACGTGTGTATTTGTAATTTCGATATAATATCCAAATACGCTTGTAAAGCCTACTTTGAGCGATGGAATTTCAGTCCGACGTTTTTCTTTTTCTTGATAATCATCTAGCCATTTTTTTGCCGAATATTTTGCTGTTAGGTATGAATCTAATTCTTCGTCATATCCGTCTCGGAAAACCCTGCCCGTGCCTAATTGAGCCGTAGGGTCATCAATAAATGAATTTTGGATTAGTTCTACAACATCATCAGTATTCAGAAAATTATTAATTAAATTAATTATTTCGGAATTTGAACTGCTTTTAAGCATGTCGCTAATCATCGGAATTTTTGCAAGACTATTTTTGAGAGCTACCACATCTCTTGGATTTGCTCTTGCAGTGCATATTTTGGTAATTAGTCGTTCAATATCGCCGATTTCTTGCATCAATTTTTGCAAATCTTTCCGAATATTATCATTATCGTAAAAATAAGTGACCGAATTTTGTCGTTTCAAAATATCTTTACTATGTACCAAGGGCATGCTCAACCACTTCCGAATCATTCTGCTGCCTTGTGGAGTAATTGTTTTATCAATTACTGAAACCAAAGATGAGGAATTATTATCCGTTTGCGAAAATAATATTTCCAAATTTCGCCGTGTGGCTTTATCCAACTGCATATATTTTTCAACACTATAGCGATTTATAGTGCTGATGTGACCGATAACACTATTTTGCGTTTCGCTGACATAATTTAATAATGCACCTGCGGCAGAAATTCCATAATTTAATTCATCAATTCCAAAACCTTTTAGCGAATTAATTTTGAAATGTCGGAGTAAAATATCGAGAGTAAAATTATATTCGAAAATCCAATGCTCAATTTTTGTCATTACCGGTGTGAAATTCATAGCCGCTAATTCAGCGGTAAAATAATCTTTTTGTTCTTTACTCACGAGAATTTCAGCCGGATTGAGGCTAACTAGAACATCATTCAGTTTAGTTGACTCAATTTCAGTTACGGAAAACTCACCCGTAGAAATGTCGGTAATTGCAATGCCAATTTGTTTGATATATGACTTTATGTCTTTGGCATATAATGATATTATAAAATTATTACTTTTTGTTTCCAATAATTTATCATATAATGCCACTCCGGGAGTGACTACTTCGACAACGCCACGTTTGACGATGCCTTTAGCTTTTTTCGGGTCTTCGAGTTGCTCGCAAACGGCTACACGATGCCCGGCTTTTACGATTTTTGGTAAATAAGCATCGAGTTGGTGATACGGAAAACCTGCTAAGGGAGTATCTGCACCTGCGCCGTTATTTCGCTTAGTGAGTGTAATTCCACAAACCGCCGCTGTAATTACTGCATCATCACCAAAAGTTTCAAAAAAATCTCCAAGTCTAAATAATAATATAGTATTAGGATATTTTTGCTTAATTTGATTGTATTGTCTTCCTAAAGGAGTTTGGCTTTCTTTCATCATTATTTAACTCGGAATTTTTACTGAATTCATGCGACCGGAAATCCAACCCACTCTTTTATTTATATAATTCGTAGGTTTGGCAGGCGACCATCTGTGTGGGTTCGGCAAAACTGAGGCCAACAAAGCTGCTTCACGACGGCTTAAATCAATTGCCGATTTCCCGAAAAACTTTTTAGATGCAGCTTCTGCACCGTAAACCCCATCGCCCCATTCTACAACATTTACATAAATTTCGATAATTCTTTTTTTGTCCCAAATTGCTTCAATTAAATATGTAAAATAAGCTTCAAAAGCTTTTCGGACATAATTACGCGAATGATTCAGGAAAGTATTTTTCGCAGTTTGCATAGTAACTGTGCTTGCTCCGCGCTTTTTTTTGCCTTTTTGCCGTTTATTATAGTTTTGCGCATCTTTTACGGCTTTCCAATCAATTCCGAAATGTGTCATAAATCGGGCGTCTTCAGCTGCTATGATTGCTCTGATTAAATTTGGCGAAACTTCGTCGTAGTCAACCCATTCGCGTTCGATAAAATGCAATTTGCCGTCTGTGAGAGATTCCACAGAGCGAATGATAATCAGCGGCGTCAGTGGCGGGTTTACATATTTGTAAACTACTACTAAAGCGACTGAAAAAATTATAAATAACAGACTATAATATATTATAATTCTAAATATTTTACCAATCATGACCCACCGGTGCTACAGAATTTGAAATAGAATGCGAAAATGTAATTTCCAAATTGACAGTATCAGGCGGATTCAAGCGAAATTTATCGAAAATAAGGCGGAAATTCTTTTCTCCGGTTGGATAAATATCGCCATAGCCTCGCTCTACTCGCTGAATTTCATTCCCGTCTGTATAAGCTGTTGCAATTAAAATCACAAAATAAGCAGGTATTTCGCCGACATTTTTTAATGTAACATCGGCGAAATAATGCCCACTTTCTACAAAACCGAATTTCTTTTCCGAAACAATTATTTTCGGGTCTTTTTTCGGCTCGCAAGCAAAAATAATTAATATAATTATAAATATATATATTAATTTATTTCTCATTTAGCGAATTCTTCTAAGAAAATTGCACTTGCTTTAATTCCGCCAAAGAAATTATCTATTGAAAAACTTTCGTTTGGCGAATGAATATTATCCGATGGCAAACCAATGCCCATTAATATAGTTGGTGCTTTTAGCTCCGAGCCGAACATTTCGACGATTGGAATCGAGCCACCTTCGCGCATCATGATTGGGTCTTTGCCAAAAGCTCTGTTCATAGCGCGTTTCGCGGCATTCAGTCCATCGCTTTCGAGTTCAATCATCACAGGATTGCCACCATGAAGCGGAGTAATATCCAATTTCACTGTAGGAGGCGTGATTGACTTCAAATGATTTGTAATTTTTGCAGTAATATCTTCATGATTTTGATACGGAACAAGTCTCATCGAAATTTTGGCAGATGCTTTTGATGGCAGAATTGTCTTGGCGCCTTCGCCTGTATAGCCGCCATAAATCCCGTTCAGGTCTAAAGTAGGGCGAGCCCAAGTACGTTCTAAAGTTGTGAAGCCGAATTCTCCGTTTCCTTCTGCCACACCCAATTCTTCGGTATATTCCTCATAATTGAACGGTAACTTAGCGAAACCCTCTCTCTCTTCGCTTGTGAGTGGTTTGACGTCATCGTAAAAGCCCGGAATTGTAATTCTTCCATACTTATCTTTAAGTGAAGAAACTATATCGCAAAGTACGTTTAGCGGATTATCCACAGCACCGCCATAAGTGCCGGAATGCAAGTCGCGATTTGGACCGGTCACGGTAATTTCGATATAAGAAAGTCCACGCAATGAATAACAAATCGAAGGCAAACCCTCTGCGAACCACTCAGTGTCAGAGACCATTACAGTATCGCATTTGAGCATATCCTTATGCTGGCGGATAAAAACATCGAGATTATTGCTACCACACTCTTCTTCGCCTTCAATCATAAATTTGATATTAACAGGCAAACACCCGTTCGTTTTTTGATATGCTTCGACTGCTTTGATATGTGCGAAAACTTGCCCTTTGTCGTCGGAGCTGCCACGAGCATAGATTTTGCCATTATTTACAACAGGCTCGAATGGTGGCGAATTCCATAATTCGATTGGGTCAACGGGCTGAACGTCATAATGACCGTAAATCAAAACAGTCTTAGCATCAGCACCTGCGCGCAAATCTTCGGCATATACCACCGGATGACCTGCTGTTTCGTAAAGCTCCACGCGGGGCATTCCAATATCATTTAGTTGAGTTACGAGCCAATCTGCGGCTTTGCGAGTGTCTTGATTATGTTCTGTCTGGCTGCTGACGCTGGGTATTTTCAAAAATTCAACCAATTCTGAGAAGAATCTGTCTTTGTTTGATTCGATAAACTGAATGTAATCGCTCATTTTTTTTCCTTTTAATCAAAAATATCAAATATTTTTATTTTTGGTTTGACGAATGAATGTAGCTAATCGTTAAAAATTTCTTTAATCTTTTAATATACGGTACAAACAAAATAACCCATGGCAAAACATTCCTAAAATTTTATTTAGTTACAACTGCATTGTTAAAAGTGATAAAATTCGCTTAAACTTGTTCAAATATTGACAATACAATCACAATAATATCAAAATATTCACTATTTTTGTATTAAGTTAATTTAACTTGTTTGAACAATTTTTGGAAAAATCATGAATATATTAGTCTTAAACTGTGGAAGTTCATCTCTCAAATTTCAAATCATTGAGACAGACTTAGAGTTAATCGAAAAACATGCAGATGTATGTTTAGTCAAAGGTTTAGTCGAAAGAATCGGCTCACAATCACTGATTTCCATCAAAGTAGAAGGAAAACAAGCGTTCAAGCAAGCCGCTCCACTTCGCGATCACAAGCAAGCGATCAATTATGTCATCAATTGGATTATTTCCGACGAATCACAAATTCCGGGCATTAATTCCATCAACGACATTCATGCTGTCGGACATAGAACAGTTCACGGTGGTGAAGCTTTTCACCATTCGGTGCGTATAGATAACGATGTAATCAAGAGCCTTGAAGATAACATAGACTTGGCTCCTTTGCACAATCCTGCAAATATCAAAGGTATCAAGGCAGCAAAAGATGTTTTTGGACCGGGAACGCCACAAGTCGCAATTTTTGATACATCGTTCCACCAAACTATGCCGGAAACAAGCTATTTATACGCTATTCCGTATCAATATTATAGAAGATATAAAATTAGAAAATACGGTTTTCATGGCACTTCACACAGATATGTATCCTACAGATATAGAAAAATCGAAGGGCTAACAAAGGATGAAACCAACATCATTACTTTGCATCTCGGCAATGGTGCTTCATGTTGTGCTATCAAAAATGGTAAATCAATTGATACTTCAATGGGTTTCACTCCTCTCGAAGGACTCATGATGGGAACTCGTTGTGGCGACGTTGACCCTTCGGTCATCGAATTTATCGCTCACAAAGAGCAATCAACTTTAGATGAAATTTTCAACATGTTGAATAAACGCTCCGGTTTATTGGGAATTTCGGGCTTAACTCACGATATGCGTGATTTGCTCGAAGAAGAAGAAGAACACCAAGACAGACGTGCCACACTTGCTGTAAGGATGTTCAGCCAAAGAATCAAGAAATATATTGGTGCTTATTTGGCACAAATGAACGGCGCTGATGCAATTTGCTTCACAGGCGGAATCGGCGAAAATGCGGCTGAAGTTCGTGCAAGAGCATGTGAAGATTTGGAATGGTTCGGAATAAAATTAGACCCGAAATTGAATAGCCAAATGATACGCGGAAAAGAAGGTATCATCAGCACTGCCGATAGCCGTATCAAAGTTTATGTTTTGCCTACGAATGAGGAATTAGTTATTGCTCGCGATACAGTCAGAGTTGTTTTAAATTCAAAATTACCATAATATAAAGGAGAGATAATGTCTAAAAATCCATTTATTGATGAAATTAGAAACAAAGCTAAATCAAAAAATGCGCTTGTAGCTTTTCCGGATGCAGAAGATATCCGCTCTATAAAGACATGCCGCTTTTTAGCAGACGAAAAAATCGCTCGTCCGGCTTTGGTGGGCAATCCCGAAAATATTCGCAAAGTTGCTACTGAAAATGGTGTGAACATTGATGATATTTTGATTTACGATTCGAAGAACGGTCAGCATCGCAATGATTTTGCAGCAATGCTTTTTGAAAAACGCAAGCACAAAGGCATGACTCAAGAGCAAGCCTACGAGACAGTCGGCAACCCGCTTTATTATGCAGGATTTCTGCTCGAAACAGGCGTAGTCAATGTGGTTGTAGGCGGTAACGTTTCGAGCACAGGCGATGTAATGCGTGCTTCGATATTTACCGTTGGTGTAGCCGAAGGCATTTCAATCGTAAGTTCATTTTTCATCATGACTTTCCCCGATAAGATGTATTGCTTCGCTGATTGTGCGGTCAATCCTGACCCAACAGCAACTCAACTTTGCGATATAGCAATTAGCTCGGCAACTAATTTCCAAAAAATCACAGGTTTTGAACCGAAAATTGCGATGCTGTCATTTTCAACAAACGGAAGTGCAGAGCATGATTTAGTAGCCAAAGTTCAAACAGCTACTTCGATGTTGAAAGAAAAGGCACCTCATTTGCAAAGTGATGGCGAAATGCAATTAGATGCAGCAATCATACCATCAATCGGCGAACGTAAATTCCCGGGTTCGACAGTAGCTGGAAAAGCAAATGTACTCGTATTCCCCGATTTAAACTCAGGCAATATCGGCTATAAACTTACTGAACGTTTGGCAGGTGCTGAAGCAGTTGGTCCAATCGTACAAGGATTGCGTAAACCATATTGCGATTTATCTCGCGGTTGCTCCGTGGACGATATGGTCAACGTTGCAGCAATTTGCAGCTTAATGTAAAAATTGATTTTTGAAAATAAAAAAATGGGACAATTTATCGTTGTCCCATTTTTTTTAAATTCAGCGCCCTTACGCAATCGTTACTTCAGGGCTAAGATAAACATCTTGGATTGTGTTCAACAACTTTACACCTTCTTCCATCGGACGTTGGAATGCCTTTCTACCCGAAATTAGCCCTTGTCCGCCTGCACGTTTGTTAATTACAGATGTTATGGCAGCTTCGGCAAAGTCATTTGCACCGGATGCACCACCGCTGTTTATGAGCCCAATTTTGCCCATATAACAATTTGCGACTTGGTAGCGACACAAATCAATCGGGTGGTCTGAGGAAAGTTCAGTATAGATGCGTTTGTCGAATTTTCCATAAGAAGAATTACCCATATTGAGAGCCTCAAACCCTCCATTGTTTTCAGGTAATTTCTGCTTAATAATGTCAGCTTGAATCGTTACGCCCAAATGATTGGCTTGTCCGGTCAAATCTGCCGAAACGTGATAATCTTTGTCCTTTTTGAATTCAGGATTACGCACATAGCACCACAAAATAGTCGGCATACCAAGCTCGTGAGCCAATTGGAACGCTTCGGCTATCTCGACAATCTGACGAGAGCTCTCTTCCGAACCAAAGTAAATCGTCGCACCAATTGCAGCAGCACCCATATCATAAGCCTGTTCAACTCTTCCGAATAGTACTTGGTCAAATTTATTGGGGAAAGTCATCAATTCGTTATGATTTATTTTTACGATGAAAGGGATTTTGTTAGCGTATTTACGAGCTACGATCCCAAGCACACCAAAAGTCGAAGCAACTGCATTGCAACCGCCTTCTATAGCTAATTTGACGATATTTTCAGCATCAAAATATATAGGATTTTTGGCAAAACTTGCTCCGGCAGAATGCTCGATGCCTTGGTCAACAGGTAAAATTGACATATAACCTGTGCCAGCCAAACGTCCATGATTGTAAATCCATTGCAAATTGCCGAGAGTACGGTTATTGCGGTCTGAATTTAGAAAAACTCTGTCCACAAAATCCGAACCCGGAAGATTCAGTTGTTCTTTAGAAATTTTAGGTGTTGAAAAATTTAACAAATAATCGGATTTTTCACCCAAATACTCAGTGATTTTGCTCATTTTATACTCCGCTTCAATAATTTTCTGAAATTTTTTACAATAATTATACTAATACGTTTATCATTTGTATTTTAATTTATTAGAATTTGCTAAATTACGAAAATTTTTATGAATAACAAACTGGTACTTTGGTAATGATGACAAAAGCAAGGTTTTTAATATTTACAACATTTTTTATGATTTTTGTATTTACCGCATCGTTTGCCCAAGAAGACAGATGCCGTGACTTTATGATAACTGATGGCTCAGAGCAACTGATTGACTTAGGGATTGATACAACAGGCAATTGGTGGGTGGTCTCTGCCCCATTCACTTATAAGTACAGAATCACTATTAGCGATGTTGAGTACGATGTGTTGGATTCGCTTACATTGCCCGTTTTCTCTCATGACGGTAGCAATTGGGCTTTTTTCGGATATGATGTGGGAAGCTGGAAATTATTCACTCGATATGAAGTTATTGATTTTGGATCGGTCACTCCGGGTAGCATTATATTTTCTACGCTGACTAATCTTTTGGTTTATTCGGTATATCGCGGAGAAATCGAATATGTCAATTTAAATGGCAGAGAAATTCAAATAATGCATCGAGCCGGGAAATTACACATTAGTCCTTGGGGAGATAGATTTGCATTTACTGCACTCAGAGGCACTTCTCATGTTGTCAATATCAATGGTCGTGACAGTGATTATTTTGATGATATATTAGATGCCGGATTTAAAGAAAACGGCGAATTTGTCTATGCAGGGCGACGTGGCAACGGTTGGCGAGTTTACTACAACGAGAAGGAAATTTCTACAGAATTCAAAGATGTGTTGGAAATCGCAGTCAACCCTATCGGCAAAACGGTTGGAGCTTTGGTGTTGGGCTTTAGCTCCAAATATCAAGGCGTAATGTTTTCGGATGAATACCGAGAACCGCTATATGGAATGATGTACGACAATGTGTGGGGATTGGCTGTGCATCCAAATCTTGCGCTAATTTCGTATGGTGCAACCTTCAATTTGGCTAATTTTGTCGTTTTCAGCACTACGGAATATAATGGTGGATTGACTCCGGGCGTTCCCAGATTTACTCACGATGGCGATGTTTTGTATTTTATGGGCTGTGATATGGATTGCTTTGTCAATGTCAATGGTCGCAAATTTGTTGTCTATGGCGGATTAGATCCTTCATCTCCCTTTGCAATTGATACGGAGGGCAAAGCGATTGCATATGGAACCTCATTACATCTAAATATGACGTATCTGGAAACACGCAATACACATGCAGGCATCATGGTTGATTACTCTTCAAAGGCAATTTACAATCGAAAAACTGAAAGATTCGAATCACTCGGTGTAATCAATAATCGTGTGTATTTGCTAACGTGCAAACCTTAGTGTTTGATAATCTTGTGATTGTAAATTCGCTTGTCATTTGTAAGGAGATTAACGATGTACATTCCGGCTGAAAGATTATCTAAATTATAAAAATCTCCGCTTTTACATTCTGCGATTAAGTTCCCGTTTAAGTCGAAAATCATAGCTTTGGTAATTTTGTCGGTAAAATTGATTTGATTGACATCAATTCGGACTAAGTCATCTTGCGGCTCATCAACACTATTAATAGCATCAAATATACTTATTTTGAAAACTACTGTCTGGACATCATCGGGGAAACCGACTTCATGAAAATGAAAAGCAGCTTCGAGATAGCCGAATGATTGATTTGGATAGGCATGAAATATAAATTTGGTGTCAAACTTCGATTCCTCACTTAGCTCGAAAGTGAATTCATTTATATGAGAATCGAAATGAAATTCGCCCGGACACTGAACTGAAGTTTCCCAATTCACCGGTACTTCTGTCAAATACTCTTTCTGCCAAATTATCATGACAGGTTCCTCTGTCAGACTTATAACTTCAGCATAATCATAGACATAATCAAATTTAGTTGTTTTTTTGATTATTATTTCAGTTGGTTCGAGTTTGAAATTTGCAGCTTGGAGATTAGATGCAATAAATAATAAAGCAAGGATATAGTATAAATATTTCATAGGACAACCTAACGATTGATAAATAACAATAGAGGATTTTGCTCTCGAAATATTTTATTTAAATCGCAAGGCTCGCAATGGACTTATGCTCACAGCTATAAAAGCCGGAATAATTGTAGCAGCTATTGTAAGAACAAGTGAAACGGCGATTACAAGGAGATAATGTTCCGGGACAATAGCTATTGGCAATGTGTCTAAGAAATAAATTTCACCTTTCAATCTTATAATTCCGTAGCTTTCCTGCAATTTACTAAAAATAAAAGCTATACCTGTGCCTAATAAAGTGCCCGTAAGCCCGATTACAAATCCTTGATTGATAAAAGATGCCAGTAATTCTCTCTTTCTCATTCCCAAAGCTCTCAAAATGCCTATGGAGTTTGTTTTTTCGAGTATAGTAATCAACAGGGCAGTAATAATATTCAAAACAGCAACGAGCGAAATCAGCCCCAAAATGATTGGAATAGGTTCCTTTTGTAATTCAATCCACGAAAACAGCGAACCATGAAAATTGAAAATCGTAAAAGCAAAATATGGGTATCGCAAATATGATTCGAGTGTATCTACTAAAGCTGTTGATTGGTGCATGTCTGTCAACATTATTTTATATGATGAAGCTGTTCCATCGGGCATATCGAATAATTTTGCGGCACGCTTGAGCGGAATCAGGACTAAAACATCGTCAAATTGAACCATACCGCTTTTGTAAATAGCTTTAATTGTGAAATTATCAGCTTTGATCCCGCCAAAATTGAGCGCAGAATTATCTTTCATTGTAAAAATTACAATTTTATCGCCCATTTTGACGCCAAGTTTTTCGGACATTCTTTCGCTAATAATTGCTTCTTTGGCATTATCATCTGTAAAGGAATAAGTGCCTTGAGTGATAAATTTCTCGAATTCCGTGACCGACTTTTCGGGAATTATACCGTTGATAGTAATTCCGTCGGTATGCAAATCGGAACGAATCAATCCTTCCCTTTCGAGAATGGGCTCGACTCCTGTGACTTGCTTAAAATTTTCTTTAATTTTTTCGCTCGTTTCTTCATAATTCGGTAGAGGTTCGCGGTTGAATGACGTTACGATAAGATGCGCCGAAAATCTTTCTGCGGTGTTGTGCAACTTCCTATCGAAGCCTTCGAGTATAGATAGGGATAAAATCAAAGCCAAGCATCCCAGCGTGACGCTTGCCAATGCTACAATCTTTGTAAATTTGAGAAATCTTTTCCTCCGAACACCTTGAGTAAGTCGCGAGGAAATCAATCGCACCAATGAATGATTCATGATATGTTTAATTTCCGGAAATGAATGTTTGTCATGAATTTTTTATTAGTTCTCTTGCAATCACAATTTGTTGTATTTCCGAGGTACCTTCGTAAATTTCAGTCACTTTTGCATCGCGCATCATACGTTCTACAATATACTCTCTTACATAGCCGTAGCCGCCATGAATTTGGACAGCTTCGCGAGTGACTTCATTTGCAATAGTTGACGCAAATAATTTGGCTTCCGAGCTTTCTCGAATGTGGTCCATTTCATTATCTCGCAACCATGCCGCTTTGAGCACAAGAAGCCGTGCAGCATTGATTTTCATAGACATTTGGGCTAATTTGGCTTGAATCAATTGATGTTCGCAAATTGGAATGCCCATTGTTTTGCGCTCTTTCGAATATTTAAGAGCAGCTTCAAATGCGCCCTGAGCAATCCCCACGGATTGAGCTGCAATACCGATTCGACCACAATTCAAACCTCTCATAGCGATGTAAAATCCTTCGCCAACTTTGCCGATAAGATTTTCATCGGTCAATTTAACGTTAGTTAATCCAATGGAACAAGTGTCGGATGCCCTCATCCCCATCTTATCTTCCTTTTTAGCAGGTTCGAAACCGGGCGTATCTCTCGGAATAACGAAAGCAACTATGCCTTTGTGCTTGAGTTCGGGATTGGTTTGAGCAAACACGATGTACGTATCAGCATTACTACCTGAAGAAATCCAATTTTTCATGCCGTTAACAATCCAATAATCGCCTTCTTTCACTGCGATAGTACTCTGTTGGCGAGCATCGGAACCTGCTTCGGGTTCGCTCAAACAGTAAGCGCCGATATGTTTGCCTTCGGCTAATGGACGTAGAAATTTTTCTTTTTGCTCGTCGGTTCCGTAATTTTCCAAAATCCAGCAAACTAAAGAATTTTGTACTGAAAGCACGATACTTGTAGCGGCATCTACTTTAGCAAATTCTTCCATTGCTAATGTATAACTGATAGCATCCAATCCTGAACCGCCCCAATCAGGGTCAACCATCATCCCAAGAAAGCCGAGTTCGCCCAATTTTGATAATATTTCTTTTGGGTATGTAGCATGAATATCTCTCTCGATTGCGCCCGGTGCCATTTCTTCTTGAGCAAATTTAGCGGCAGTATCTTTTATTTGCAACTGAATTTCGTTCAACTCAAAATCAATCATAATTTCTCCAATACTTTTCTTATATCGTCAACAATTTCAACTTTGAAATTAACAAAAAAAACAAAACAAGCTACATTATTTTCGAAATCATTCGTCGAAAATATGAAACTTTTCTTGTTTAAAACGTTCTAATATAATGTATGTTTGACTGAATTGATATTTTTGTTATTTTTACATAATAATCTACAAACAATATACAAGGAGTATATAAAATGAGAATCTTTTACGCAGCAACTTTGATTTTTGCGTTTGCTTTTTCTACAATGTTTGCACAACCGAAGCTTGAAATAGAGGGCGGAACGACTTACGATTGGGGCAAAGTGACACCTGAGGAAAGCCCGCTGAAGGCAAGTATAAAACTTCACAACAAAGGCGATAAGACGCTTGAGATTAAGCGTGTGAAGCCCGGATGTGGTTGCACAACAGCACCACTTGATACTAATATTATCGCACCCGGCAAATTTGCCACATTGGACGTTACGTTAAACGTTTCAACTTATGACGGACCGGTTACGAAGAGCATAAGTATCTTTACTAACGAAGAAGTAGAAAAAACTACGCTGATGATAAAGGCGAATGTTATGCGTCCGATAACAGTTTTTCCGAAATTTTTGAGCTTTCCAAAGCTTTTTGTAAATGAAGAAAGTGTCGGAAAGGTTGTAATCACAAACAATACCGATAAGCCGGTAAAAGTAACCGGTGTAGATGTTTCGGCAAGAGTTATTGCCGGTGCAACTGATGGCGATGCGATTATGAAAGTCAACGTCAAAGTCGGTGATGTTTTAAATCCAAAAGTACCTTACACAGTCGAAGCCACTCTAATGCCGAAATCAACAGGCAGATTATCTTCGAGCGTGAAAATCACTACAGACAGTAAAGAATCGGGATTGATTGAAATTTCAGGATGGGGAAATATTGTTGACCCAAAAGAAGAGCCTAAGACTGGTCAAAACAGATAGAACTTTACAAATACAAAAAAAAATGGGCGGTGAAATTAATTCATCGCCCATTTTTTTTTATCTAGTATTTTGATGTACCGTTAAAATGTACATCATGCATTTCGTGGCTTGATTCTGCACTGTTTTCAGATGTATTAGTTATGATACTAAGCTCTTTGCCTCTACGCTGAAATGCGGGCATATCAAACTTTCTGAGTTGCTCTTCTCCACGTGGACTTGATGAAATAAGATTCGGTGGCATTATTCCCGTTCTTTCCTGATAGTATCCTCTTGGAACCTTAGGAACAGGAAATTTTGGGGCTTGCGGTTTTGCCGGAAATGGAATTTCCATAACTCTTGGTGTTTCCTTTCTTTCGGTTTCGACAACCTTTTCAACTAAAGGGACCGGCTCTTCTTCCTGATTGAAACCTGTAGCAACTACTGTTACCATAATTTGTTCGTTCATATTCGGATTTTGGACCACACCGTGAATCAAGTTAGTGTCTTCGCCGGCTTCTTGTTCGACGATAGTCACAGCGCGTGCGATTTCACTCATAGTCAAGTCATCGCCACCGGTAATATTCACAAGTACGCCTTGCGCACCTTTGATTGATACACCGTCGAGCAATGGAGAATTAAGCGCAATCGCAGTTGCTTTCTCTGCTCTGTTTTCACCCGATGCGATACCGATACCCATGATTGCATCACCCATACCGGACATAATTGCTTTAACGTCAGCAAAGTCAACGTTTACAGTTCCGTGGCATGATATAATTTCGGAAATTCCTCTTGTAGCATTCAACAAAACGCCGTCAACAATTTTGAAGGCATCTTTGAATGATGTGTTATGGTCAATTATTTCAAGTAGTCTTTGGTTAGGTATAATAATAAGTGCGTCAACACCTTCTTTTAATCGTGAAATGCCTTCTTTGGCACTATTACCTCTTCTGATGCCTTCCCATTGGAATGGCTTAGTAACCACACCCACGACCAAAGCACCCATTTCTTTAGCAGTTTGAGCGATAACAGGCGCCGCTCCGGTTCCTGTTCCGCCACCCATTCCGGCAGTCACAAAGACCATGTCGCTGCCTTTGATAACTTCCTTCAATTCCGTAATACTTTCTTCAGCAGCTTTTTGTCCTACTTCCCAATTACCACCCGCGCCTAAGCCTCGAGTAGTGCTATCACCTATTTGAATCTTGGTTTTGGCAAGATTATGTTCTAGAGCTTGTGCATCAGTGTTGACTGCAATAAAATCAACACTTTCGAGACCGCTTGAAATCATGTTGTTGATAGCGTTTCCACCGCCACCACCAACTCCAATAACGCGAATCCTTGCTCCGGTCGAAATAGTAGTATCAATCCCAATTGGCATAATGTAATCCTATTAATCTATAAAAAAAATTAGAGTTCTTTCAAAAATCGTCCGATGTTGCGAATGCCTTTAGTCACTTGTTCCTTAACTTTGTTTATACTGTTGTCGCCTGCTTCTGTGCCATTTTTTTCATCCATTTCTGTTTCCATTTTAGCGCTTTCTTCCGTTTCAGTCTGTACCGATTCGCCTTCTACAATAGTTGTATTGAGCGATGAGCCACCATAATTTTGAATATCCCACAAAACAAGACCAACAGAAGTTGCGTACATCGGGTTTTCGATTTCCGGAACTAATCCGGAATATGTAAATCCTGATGGAATGCCTATTTTCACAGGCATTTGCAAAATATGTTGAGCCAATTCATCTGTCCCGCGCAGCAAACTTGTTCCGCCTGTGATTACTACTCCGGCTCCAAGTTGGTTACCGAATTGCGATTTCATTATTTCTGCTTGTATAAATTCGAAAATCTCTTCCATACGCGGTTGCAAAATATTGCAAAGATAATTTTTAGTGATTTCCTTGGGAGCTCTGCCGCCGACACCGGGAACCATTATTACTTCGTCCTTTTCGATAGAAGCACCGAAAGAATGCCCGTAATCTCTCTTGAGCCTTTCGGCTTGTTCTTGGATAATTCCCAAACCTTTGCGAACGTCGTCTGTGACTTGTTTTCCGGCAATTGCAAATACCGAAGTATATCGTACAAGATTTTCTTCGAAAATTGCAATGTCGGTTGTGCCACCACCAATATCTACCAATGCCACGCCTACTTCCTTTTCTTCAGGTGTCAGAACTGACATTGCCGAAGCTAATGGCTCTAGAACAAGGTCTTTGATCTTAAGCCCTGCTCGTTCGACGCATTTGTGAAGATTTTGGATTGCTGTACCTAATCCGGTTACGATGTGAACGTTTGCTTCCATCCTCACTCCACTCATCCCAACGGGGTCTATGATTCCGTCTTGTCCGTCAATTGTAAAATCTTGAGGTATTATGTGAATGATTTTTTTGTCCGCAGAAATGGAAATCTTACGTGTTTCTTCTAATAATCTGTCAACATCTTTTTTTGAAATTTCATTTGTTGGGGACGAAATCCCGACGATACCACGCGATTGAAATGATTCAATGTGGTCACCGGCGATTCCGACTACTACTTCTTTGATTGTAATGCCCGATTGTTGTTCGGCATCTGCGATAACTCGCTTAATAGCTGCTACTGTTTTATCAATATTTACTACAACACCGCGGTTCAATCCTTCACTGTCTGCAACACCCATACCGAGTATTTTGATGATGTTGCTGCCGGGGTCCTTCTGAGCGACAATAGCACAAATTTTGGTTGTGCCTATGTCCAATCCGACTGCTATATGCTGTTGTGTTTCTGTCATCAATCTAATCTCTTTTATTTTTATTATGATTCTCTAATTCAATAACCCGCCACGAGCCTATTGCTCCATCGCAGGTCTAAATATTTTACTTCCGATAGCATCATTGTACGTTCGTTGTTAGCTGCAAATCTTACATATTTCTTAAGTTGTTCATCTAATTGGTATGAGGCATCTACAATCAACTTCACTCCATAATCCGATGTGATGGTTTCAAAACTTGTTCCTGATTTGAAATTGATTCGTGATATGATGATGTCATATTCAGTCTGACTGATTTCGTCAACTATCTTCAATGCCATTTTGAGTGCCTTCATATTCAATCTGCCACTGTTGTATAAATTGCCTAAAATTGGAATATTATCTACATTTTCGAGCGGCACATAAGGAAAAGTAAAGCCGCTTTCGTCGCTATACGCAAGATTGCCGTCTGCTTTGATTAAAATTGCAGTAGGTTGGCGCTCGAATACTTCGACGTGGATTTTGCCTTTGCCGTCGTGTGTGATTATAGTTTTTATGATGTATGGATTTTGCAAAAGCATTTTATCAATGTTTGCAATATCAATTTCGGAATAAGATTTGCCGAGTACGGAGTCTTTGAGCATAATCATGATTTCTGATTCGCTCAAAATGTTGCTGCCTTCGACTTCGATTTTGCTTATGGATTGCTCTGAGTACCACTCGCCGGACTTGTAGGTAAGCGCTACTATGCCTATCAGTATGACCGCTATAACAATCAAACCTATAGGAAGGGCTCTCAAAAAAGAACCACTTCTAGGGACTTCATTTTTTTCTTGTCGTTCCATGTCTATGCTTACACTTATAATACAAGTACACGACTTTGAGTCTGCACTACCCTGAATTAAAAAACCTACATGGAAGAAAATGTTGCATTTCTTCCTCTTTTTGTGAAAAATTTTCACTTGCTGCAATGGCAAAGATAAAAGACTTTCACAACATTAACAAATATTTTTTACTTTTTTTTCGTTTTTTTTTCATTTTTTTTTATATATTGTGATTTTAAAAGACATAATTTGTCATGATTATGATTGAATTTTAGGTCAAGATACGTTCTAATACAAGGATTCCCGAAATTTAAGCTTCGATAAATAAAAAATCGTATTGCAACATATTTTTTTGTGCTTTCGTCAATACAAATTTTGATTTTAACATGTTCAGCAAAGATTACCGAAACCACTATAAGATTAATATCAAATTAGCCTACCCGATTATTATCGGTCAGGTGGGTCATATTATGACCGGAATAGCTGATTCAATCATGGTGGGACAGGTTGGAAGCGATTATCTTGCAGCTGCATCTTTTGCTCACAACATTTTCATTATGTTTTTTGTGTTCGGAGTTGGCTTGTCCACAGGCTTGACGCCATTAGTTGGAGTTGCAAAAGGTGAAAATAATAGTCGCGAATGTGGAAGATTGCTCTCAAATGGTACAATTTTGGGGATTTTTGCCGGAATAGCTCTCACAGCGATTATCTTAGCCGTTTATCCATTCCTGAAATACATGGGGCAAACCGATGTTGTGCTCCAATTGGCGCAGCCATACTACATTATCACAGCTTTTTCAATGTTCCCGGGAATGCTGTTTTTGACATTCAAGCAATTCACCGAAGGTCTCTCGCTAACCAAACCGGCAATGTTCTTCAGCATTTCGGGGAATTTGCTGAACATAGTTTTGAACTACTTTTTGATTTACGGAGTCTGGATATTCCCGAGACTTGAGTTGGACGGTGCAGGTTGGGCGACTCTGATAGCGCGATTATACATGGGATTGGCGTTTGGATATTACGTATTTTCAAATAAGATTTTCAAAGGCTACATCAAGCATTTCGGTGATAAGTTGATATCTCGGAAACGAATAATTTCAATTTTGAAGCTTGGAATCCCAATCGGATTTCAGCTGATTTTGGAAATCGCTTCATTTTCCTTTGGAGCGATTATGATTGGGTGGCTTGGTGCATACCCATTGGCGGCACACCAAATCGCAATCAGTCTCGCGGCTACAACATATTTGGCGGCAGGTGGGCTTGCTTCGGCGGCTACGATTCGCATCAGCACATTGATTGGAGCCGGAAAGTTTGAAGAAATGCGCCGCGCGGGATTTTCTACTTTTCTGATGGCGGCAATGTTTATGTTCGTTACGGCAATCCTATTCATACTGCTGAGGAATCATCTGCCCTTGATTTTTGTAAATGAGCGAGAAGTAATCGAACTTGCCTCCGGTTTAATCATCATCGCATCATTATTCCAAATGTTCGACGGGACGCAAGTCGTAGCATTGGGTGCCTTGCGTGGCTTGAAGGACGTCAAAATCCCGACACTGACTGCATTGATGGCATATTGGTGCGTCGGCATACCCACGGGCTACACATTAGCATTTGTCTTTGGCTACGGCGCTTACGGCGTCTGGCTCGGCTACTTAGTTGGGCTTGGGACTGCCGCCGTACTCCTCTTTTTCAGATTCGTTAAAGTGTCGAGAGAGGTGGTGTAGAAGGTGTAGTCCTGTCTAAGATTGAAAGATGTTCCTCTCTAAATCATAGATAAATCTACAAATATTAGCTATATTGTTAACAATCAACAAACTTTCTTCCATATTTAAAATTTCGTTTGCATGAGCATATGACTCATTGTTTCTTGTGTAATGGTACTTTGCTAATATGGAAATATTACTTGTCAGTATAGTCTGGGTCATTTCTGATTGAATATAGTGTTTTGCTTTTAATTTAATCATATATTGCTTAAAAAGCCAATCAAGTTTCTCATCACCGCTATATAATATTTCATGTTTTTGACATAGATACTGGAAATTAATAATCATCAAAGTGTGTAAACGATCTAATACAAGATCAGGATTGTTGTTATTAATATTAGATTTGATATCTTCAAATAATTTGAATGTCTTGGTTGGGTCAGTAGTAAGTTGTAAATAATCTATATTCTCGCATCTTGACTCTTGTTTCATACCCTTAATAATCTCCTTGAGTTTCTCCAACTTTGTTTCCATACTTTCTCGTACATTTGATAATTCATTCGGAAGTAAATTATAATAGATATAATCATGGAAATCTTCGAGTAATTTACAAACATTATCGTTCGATTCAATTTTGAATAGTTTTCGAAGCCTATTTGCTTTTGAGCTGGAATTTAAAAAATATTTCGCGTCATTAATTTCAATTCCAAGGCTATCACGTATAAAATTTTCAAATGTGGCATTTGTAAAATCTAATACATAACCATCTTCCATTTGCAAGAATTTTTCAATAAAACTTAAGTGTGAAGATTTTAACTGAGCCATTCCATCACTCCACTCCCACCATATCAATTTCCTGCATCACTCGAGCGGTCTCGGTGAGGGCAATTATTATTTTGCGATAATGTTGAACTTCGTCATAGCCGAGTGTCCTGCCGTGGCGGTCTTTGAGCCATTTTTGAGCCGGTTGGTAGCCACCGATGTAAAATTCCCAGGCGATAAGAGGCACGTCTCCGAAATACTGCAAGTCGTTAATCCATACTTTGCCGAGCGAATTGGCTTTATCGGTTAGCTCGAAACCGATGCTTTTGGTTGTCATTTTTCGAGTAACTTCCCCTGAACCCTCAATCGGGAAATTTAGATTGATATTTTCGAATATTTTGCTCTCCAAAAGATGCAATTCGCGGATTTCGCCACCGAGTTTGACAAGTTGCCAAAATTTTTCACTATCAGTCGGAAAGGGCACTCTTGGGAAATCAATCTTTAGGAATTCCTTATACTTCTCGCGATATGCCGGAGAATGAAGAACAGCATAAATATAATCAAGCAAATCAATGGGGGCGAATGTGCCAACATTGTCCTCTTTTTCTTCTGTGTAAACAAGACCTAAGCCTTCGGCGATTTGTTCAACGATTTCATACTGTAAATTTGGAGTTCGAGTAACAAAATAATCATCATCCAAATTATCATCATCGACCCAAAGATATAAAGGAAAAAGATAGCTAGCTCCCCCAATAGTATGCTTGTCAATCATTTCATTTGATAAAAAAATATCACTGTAAGTAGACTTCGAGATAGATACAATTTTCTCAACAACAATAGCTAAACTATCATCATGAACCATGTATTTCATCACATTTTCACGTGCACGACCCAAAATCTTTGAATCATAATATATGTGCCGTACATCAAATGGTCTATATTGAATAAGTTTAACTTTTTTCTGATTATCAGGTAGTTTTATATTTACTTCATAATGCTTATTGACTTTACTTAACACTTCATTTTTTTCAAAATCAATTAAAATAGAATCGCTAGAAGTTGTTATACCTACAGAATTAATCCTAAATAAATCTTTTATCTGAAATCCTTTAATGTATAATTCATTAACTTCATATTGTTTGGGTACAAAAAAATAAAATGGTTTATTGTGATGAATTTCTGTAAAGCTTATTTTACCAAACTCATTATTATTAAGAAAGTCATATTTAACATTACGTTTCCCAAAGATATCAGCATAATATATCTTAGCTAACTTTTTTTTATTTTCCATCTTTTTAATAAAAATGTTGATGCAAACACCTTGTTGAATGTCAAAAACGTTTTGGTCAACACTTCCATCTATATCTGATTCTCCTTTTCTTGAATTACCATGCAAATCCAAGATATAAATTTTGTCAAAGGAGTTCATTAAACTATACCTCATTCCTCTAAATGTTGGGTTGTCTAAGATTCCATGTGGATTAATAAATGCAATTATACCTTGTTTGTTATTATCAACCATGTATTGAGCAAATCTAATAAATTTATTTTCATCTGCATTCAACACTTTTAAATTTTTTTCATTTAGCCTTTCATCACTATCAGGTTCCAACTTATATTGATTAATTAAATTTAAGATCCATTTGCCTGTATTTGCACTTTCTCCACTATATGGTGGATTGCCAATAATCACCATGACGGGAGTTTCAGTTTTGACTTTTTCGGCTTCTTGTGCTTCATCGCTCAACCATTTAGCCATATATGCATCTTGTGTGGCTTTGTCTCCAGGGTTTTCGAGACTATTCGTTAAAAAAACTCGGTAACGACTATTTTTATTACCTTTATACCCTGTGTCCTTCAAAGACAAATCAATATTCAGGTGTGCTAATGCGTAACTCGCCATAAGAAACTCGAATCCGTTAAGTCGGGGTATCAGGTGATTGTCCACGTAATCGCTCCAAATTCCTTGCTGCCCCTTGAATGAATCATGAATATGTTTAATGATTTCAACCAAAAAAGTTGCGGTACCCGTTGCCGGGTCTAAAATCTGGACTTTGTGAAAATCCTTTGTCGTGCCTTTTATATCCATTTTGATGATTCTGTTGTCAGCAAATCCCATCGGCAAACCGAATTCGGTCTTAAGAATCTCGTCCACACTTCGGACAATAAATGAAACAACAGGTTTTGGTGTGTACCATACTCCGCGAGATTTGCGAAGTTTCGGGTCGTATGCAGCAAGAAAATCTTCATATAAATGAATTATTGGGTCTTCATTCTTCGTAGATTTACCGAAATCGCTCAAAATAACTTCCAACTCGCAAAAAGCAAAAAATTGGGCGAGATTGTCTATAATCCAAACAATTCTGTCATCAGGATCAGAATCAGTTATATGTTTGAAAAATTTCTTCAGAAAAGGATTTGATGCAGGAATATTACTTGCAACTTTGAAACGATTGAATGAATAAGGTTCTTTATCGTAAATTCGTGCCGCAAACATTCCGTATGCAATTGTTTGGGCGTAAACATCGGCAAATTGCTTCGGTGTAATGTCGTGGATGAGAATTTCATGAAAAGCTGTGAGCTGATTAAAAAGTGAAGTATGCTCATCCTTTTCGATGTCATTCAAAAGTGATTTTTCGATTACATCGGCGAGCAATCTGGCACTACTTGCCATCCTTTCAGCTAATTTTTTGGGGTTTTTGACAGGCTGTCCTTTCGACATACAGAAGTCGTGGAGCATCGTCTTAAAAACATTGAAATTGCTTTTGAGCGGAACAATTTTATTGCCGGAAACGTCGCCAATCGCAATTTTGCTGACAAGATCATTGCCGATGTACCAATGGAAATTGATGTAATCGGTGAATATAATGTTTTCGAGCGATTCCTTGTAGCGATTGAACTGCTCTTTGTTTGCTCTTTTGCCGTCCAAATCGCTATCGTCAATGTCTTTCGCTTCGATATACCCAATCGGAACGTCATTTTTGGTAATTATGTAATCGGGAGCGCCGAACTGCTGCCGTCGTGGTTCATTCGTGACAGTAATCCCGTTTTCAAGTTCGTTAATCAGATTTTGCAAAACTCCCCGATAAGTATGTTCGGTGGCGATTCCCGTCTTGAATTGCTCGTTCAGTTTTCTGAAATATTCGTTAATCGGCATATTGTTTAAAGTTTATCCTATTTCATATCTAAATTTTGGCTAAAATCAACATAACTAAAATACGAATTTAAGTGTAATCATTTGTCATTTGGAAGAAAAATTTACGCTATCTCAAAATAATTGTCGCTGCCACGCAATAGTTTCACCAATTTGGCGCGAACTTGTAAGTGCTGTGTTTTGTTCAGTTTTGGGTCGTCGCGGAGCAAATATTCGATTGCTTTTTTGGCTTGGGCTATGATTTCGCCGTCTTCCGCGAGGCTTAGATATTTGAACTCCGGCAGTCCCGATTGCTTAGTTCCCATTATGTCGCCGGGACCACGCAGCTTCATATCGGTTTCGGCAATTTCAAATCCGTCGGTGGTTTGCACCATCGTTTTCAATCTCGCAATCGCTGTTATTCGCTCGTCAGTCGAATCAGTCCCGCGTTTCATGCTGTATTGGTAGTTGTCCTTGGTCATCAGTATGCAATAGGATTCGCGAGTACCGCGTCCGACTCTGCCCCGAAGTTGGTGCAATTGCGACAATCCGAAGCGTTCGGCATTTTCGATTAACATTATATTTGCATTCGGAATATCTATGCCGACTTCAATCACAGTCGTCGCCACCAAAATGTCATATTCCTTTGCCAAAAATTTTTGCATAGCGTCCTCTTTCTCGCTCCAGTGCATTTGCCCATGCACCAATCCACACTGCAATTCGGAGAAAATATCCTTCGATAAAAATTCAAAATGCTCAGTCGCCGATTTCAATTCTTCCATCTTTTCGGATTTTTCGACCAAAGGGAAAACGATGAATGTCTGCCCGCCTTCGTTTGCATTTCGTCGGACAAAATCGTAAATTTCCTCCCTTTTGCTGTCGAAGGATACATAGGTCTTGATTGGAATCCTGTTTTTGGGCATAGTCTTAATAATTGACACATCCAAATCGCCGTAAACAGTCATAGTCAGCGTTCGCGGAATCGGTGTCGCCGACATCACCAAGACGTGGGGCATCACCTTCGATTCGGAGGAATTTTTGCTCAGATTGATTAAATCGCCCCTTTGCTTGACGCCGAAGCGGTGCTGCTCGTCAATTACCAAATATGCCAAATTTTTGTACATGATATTTTCGCTGAACATGGCATGAGTGCCGATGATGAGATGTGCAGTGCCATCGGCAATCTTTTCAAGTGCATATTTGCGCTGTTTGCCTGTTTGCCCGCCCATAAGTCTGAAAATTTCCAATCCAAGCGGCTCGAAAACTTTGCTCAAGTTGCTGTAATGTTGCTCGGCTAAAATTTCCGTCGGAGCCATCAATCCGCATTGAAATCCTGCATCAATCGCCATCAAAATTGACAATGCGGCCACAATCGTTTTGCCTGAGCCGACATCGCCTTGCAGCAAACGATTCATAGCTTGCCCGGAGCGAAAATCACCGGCAATTTCATTCAGGACTTTCTTTTGGTCAGACGTCAATTCAAATGGCAAAGTATCGTATAATTGCCGAGCCAATTTGCTCTTCCCTTCGATTAGATAAGCATTTTCGCTCGTTTTAGTCTTGTGCTTGATGCTTTCGACTTTCATCAAAAAATAAAAAATCTCCTCGAATTTGATTCGCCACCTTGCCCTTTTGAGCAAATCTTCCGATTGCGGAAAATGCAGATTCAGCACGGTAGATTTGATATCAGGCATATTCAAGGTTTTTCGGATTGCGTCGGGCAATGATTCGGAAAGCCTGATTGTGTTCGCTTCGAGCAGTTGATTGATGATATTGCTGAGCATTTTGTTCGTGATGCCACCTTTTGCCATCTTCTCCGTAATTCGGTACTTCGGCAAAATCATCCCGCTCTCGTACATTCGCGCGTCGTCGGATTCCAAAATGTCAATCTCGGGATGAGTAAAGTTCACCGAATTGTATTTGTCAATTTCGGCTTTGCCACTGACAGCGAGAATTTGCCCTTCCTGATAATGCTTTGAATAATATTGTACATAATTCCAAAAGAAAATGCTTGCGTTAGTGCCACTGCCATCGCTCAGAGTCAGCTTTAGAAATTTGCGTTTTTTGCCGAATGAATTTTCAGACTTTTTGATAATTTTGGCTACGATTGTAGAAATTGACCTAAATCCCACGCTGCTTGTCAATTCCACATCAATCATATCGTGGCTGCCAAGCTCGCGAAACAGATTGCTGATTGTAGTCCGAGCGTTGCGGTCAATGTAGGATGTCGGGAAGTACGTGACCAAATCCTCGGGCACCAAAATTCCGGCTTCTGCAAGTATTTCGGCTCTTTTTGGTCCGACACCTTTTATATATTGAATCTCGTTTGCGTTCATCAAATTACATTTCGGAAAAAATACAATATTAAACGAAAAAATTACTCTAAGCAAATTTGTATATATTTTCGGTGATATTCAAATTTTTATTGATTTTTGGTGTAGATTTTCTTAAAATTGTAATATAATTTCGGATTTTTGATGGCAAAAGTATTAATTACAGGTGGAGCAGGATTTTTGGGCTCGCATCTGTGCGACAAATTTATAGCAGAGGGTTACGAAGTGGTATGTATGGATAATTTCGTAACCGGTTCCCCGGACAACATAGCTCATTTGATGGGCAATCCCAATTTCAAATTCATACTCCACGATGTGACAAATTACGTATATGTAGAAGGCGATTTGGACTATATCTTGCATTTTGCATCTCCCGCCTCGCCGATAGATTACCTGAAGTTGCCCATTCAGACGCTCAAAGTAGGTTCGCTTGGCACTCATAAGGCGCTCGGATTGGCAAAAGCTAAGAATGCGAGAATCCTTTTGGCAAGCACAAGCGAAGTTTATGGCGACCCGCTGATTCACCCGCAACCCGAAGATTATTGGGGTAATGTGAATCCTGTGGGATATCGCGGCGTATATGACGAAGCAAAGCGATTTGCTGAAGCGCTAACAATGGCATATCACCGTTATCATGGCGTCGAAACCCGCATCGTGCGAATTTTCAACACATACGGTCCGAGAATGAGATTGCAAGATGGTAGAGCAATTCCTAATTTTATCAATCAAGCGCTTAAAAATGAAGACGTGACTGTTTACGGCGATGGCGCTCAAACTCGCTCTGTATGCTACGTGGACGATTTGGTGGACGGGATTTACCGTCTGCTGCTGAGTGAAGAGACAGACCCTGTGAATATCGGCAATCCGGCAGAATTGACTATGCTTGAATTAGCGAAAGAAATTATCGAACTGACATGCTCTAAAAGTAAAATTGTTTTCGAGGATTTGCCTTCCGACGACCCAAAAGTTCGCCAACCGAACATAACTCGCGCGAGCGAAATATTGAAATGGGAACCAAAAGTTGAACGTAAAGCAGGGCTTATGCGTACAATTGCTGACTTCAAAAAGAGGTTGCACTTAGTATAATGAAAGAGTTATACAGATTAATACCGTATTTGAAGCGCTACAAGAAAAAGCTTATTTTGGGTTTGATTGTAGTAACGATTGCTAATCTATGCGCCACATACGTGCCGAGATTGGTCGGTACAACGATTGACATGATTGTTGACGGAAATTATGATATGAATAAAATATTGCTCAATATTTTGTACATATTGTTGCTGACTGCTTTTTCCGGATATTTTATGTTCCTAACTCGTCGAATGATAATTGTAGCATCGCGTGAAATTGAATATGATTTGCGGAAAGATTTGCTTAATTCGATTCAGAGCCAATCTATGAATTTCTTCCACAAAAATCCGACGGGAAATCTGATGGCTCACGCTACGAACGATATTCCGGCGGCGAGGGAATTTCTGGGTCCTGCAATCATGTATTCTGCAAATACGGTCACAACATTCACTTTTGCACTGTATTTTATGCTTACTCTGAATCCTGAAATAACGATGATAGGGCTGATTCCGCTGCCATTCATAGCGTATGCGACTTATTTAGTCGGCAAGAAAATTCATATCGCTTTCAAAGATGTGCAGTCGAAATTTGCCGAACTAACCACTCAAGCACAGGAAAGCATTTCCGGTGTGCGAGTAATCAGGGCATACACGCGCGAATTTTACGAGTACACTCGTTTTGCTGCTATGAGCAAAGAATATTTATTCAAAAATCTGCGACTTGCACGTATCGAAGCCATTTTCATGCCTTTGCTGATGGTGCTTGTCGGCTTATCGCATATTGCAGTGCTTGCTTATGGCGGTAATTTAGTTATTGACGGGCGGGCTTCTTTGGGAGATTTGACGCAATTTTTCATTTATCTCGAGCTTTTGGTGTGGCCCGTGGCAGCTATCGGTTGGGTTACGAACCTTATCCAACGGGGAGCAGCATCCTCGGCACGTCTTGGCAAGTTGCTCGAAGAGATTCCGGAGATTGCCGACAACAGCGAAACTGATAATTCGATAAATAAAATTGAGGGTGAAGTCGAGTTCGATTCGATTAATTACAAATATCCGAGCACTGAAAACATAGTTTTAGACGATATTTCGTTCCGAATTTCAAAGGGGAATACATTGGGAATCGTGGGTTCGGTCGGCACGGGCAAATCAACGATAATTAATTTGCTTTTGCGACTTTTTGAAACGAATTCCGGAGCAATTAAAATTGACGGGCATAATTTGAAAAGTATTCCGATTGATTTGCTGAGAAAGCATATTTCGGTCGTGCCGCAAGAGCCATTCCTCTTTTCGGAGACAATCAAGGGCAATATCAGTTTTGGCAATCCTGCGGCGACGATGGAAGAAATTATTGCCGTTGCCGAAAAATGCAAGTTGCACGAGGAAGTCCTGACTTTCCAAAACGGCTACGACACAATGCTCGGCGAGCGTGGCATCACACTTTCGGGTGGGCAGAAGCAACGAGTTTCGATTGCACGAGCCATGATAACCAATCCATCGATTCTGATTCTCGATGATTCGCTCTCAGCCGTGGATTCCGCGACAGAATCATTCGTATTGGGCAATTTGAAGGAATTCATGAAAGACCGCACCACAATTATTATCTCGCACAGGATTTCAACCGTGATGAATGCCGACAACATTATTTTACTCGACAAAGGCAAAATCGCCGAATCGGGCAACCACGAGCAATTAGTCACATTAAACGGCAAATACGCCAACATATTCCGCCTCCAACAATTAGCGAAAGAGATTGAGGAGTTGTGAGGGGTTTTGGAGCGAGAGTGGGTGCTGACTTTGTTCTACTCGTTAAAGTAAAGTCTTGATTTCATTTAGTTTATATAGTTCTCCTAAAAATTGAGACTTAATTCTAAATTGACTTCTTTTTTTTATTTTAGGTTTTGTCGATATATTTTCCATTTTAATTCCAGGGTCGTAGTAAATGTTGCCTAAAGACATTTGTCTCAAAAATAGTTGAAAATCAGTTCCTTTTCCTAAAATTATTTTATTTCCATACTTGTATCTTCTGTTGCCTGTTGTGTCAGAAAGTGAAGGAACATAGCAAGCTTGATTATGCTTTCTATTCCAATGTAAAAGCATAGATGAAAAACTCCAAGCCGCCGCTTCATTCCCCTTTTTGTCAATTAATGCAATTCTACCGTTTGAATTTCTGATTTTTCCACTTTCGGCATCATATCCTAATAATTGCATTTCAAGATTTGTCGAATTGTGTCGTAGACCTGCTTTATGAATTCCACCAAAGTTTATTCTGTCTTCTCGTCCTGTCTTATCAAGATAGCCATATTGAAGTAAGAACTCTTTCGTTCCTTGAGTTTTATAAATACCATCTGTTGGTTCAGGTGTCATTAAAGTGATTACAGAAGATGTTATTCGGTCAAAGTTTGTAACTCCAAACTGCTTGACTTCCCAACCTAAAAAGTCGGGCTCAGAATATCCATTTGGTGTTATTCCTAATTCTGCTTCAAGTGTATAACCACCGCAATTTGACGAAAGGCAAGGCAAAACATTTCTGTCTTTGTCAAGACGCTTAGATGTTATCCAATTTAATTGATGTATTCTTAATAGCTCTGCAAAAAGTCTTTCACGATTGTTTTTTGTTTTTGGTAGTTCTAATACTTTAAATATACCAATTTCATCATTAAATGTAGTTTGGTTGAATTCATTTGAAATCTCTGAATTAGGTGAAGCTACATATCCTAAAACTCTACCTTTGTCCGTTATGCTCAAAAATAAAAGTCTGTCAGCAAGCCGTTGCGTCATTAATTCTGATGGTGGATTTTCGCACCCTAATAAGAAACCTGATAATCGAACTTCTGGGTATTTGGGATAAAGAATTAATTGTGAATTCGGCGCAGGATAAAAATTACAGTCATTACTTATCCAAGAGAAATTCATGGAGGCTTTAAATCTTTCTCTGTTCCAATCTCCGGCTTCTTCTGTTTTTATTTCAGAGATTGGAAGTATGTTTAGTATCTCAAAACTTCCACCTAAATAGACTTGATTTTTTGAATTATCGTTTGGGGAAAGTTTCTTTACATAAATTTTTTGACAGCCATTATCAATTAACAGCTTCTTTAGATTTTCGAGGTTCATTGATGGCTAAAATTGATTTTACTAATTCTTTTCCAACTGCTTGGATAAGAGGAACTGTTACAGAATTTCCAAATTGTCTATATCCTTGATTGTCTGAAACTTGAATGATGAAATTGTCTGGAAAACCTTGGAGTCTTGCACATTCTCTTGGTGTCAATCTTCTTGGGTTTAATCCGTCTTGTGGTATCAAAATTTCAGAACCGTCTTTATAGTATCTAGCAGAAAGAGTTCTTGAAATACCGTTTAAATCTGTCATACCAAATCCGAATCCGTTGCCTTTTGCTTTATGTTTTGCTGCATATTCTTGTAAGTAATTCCAAAGCTTATCAGACAGAGTATATTTACTATCTACTTCATTTTCTAAAATATCTTTAATTTTGAAAGTTGGTTCGGGCATTTGGGGAAATTTAAAGTTTTCACTTTCATTGAATATGTCTGTTCTAAATCCAACAATAATTATTCTCTCACGGTGCTGAGGAACAAAACTCTTTCCATTTAGAACTTGAAAATGAATAGAATACCCTAACGCAATAAGAGTATTTTTAATCACTTTAAAGGTTTTGCCCTTGTCGTGTGAAACAAGGTTTTTGACATTTTCTAACATAAAAGCCTTTGGTTTTTTAAACTTCAAAACTCTGGCAATATCAAAAAATAATGTCCCTTGAGTTTCATCTAAAAAACCGTGACTTCTCCCTAAAGCGTTTTTCTTTGAAACACCTGCAATAGAAAACGGCTGGCAAGGAAAACCTGCCAACAATATGTCGTGGTCAGGAATGTTTTCTTCACTTATTTTGGTAATATCGCCAAAAGGAACTTCTCCAAAATTTGCTTCGTATGTTTTTTTTGCAAAGTTGTTCCATTCGCTTGAAAACACGCACTTACCTCCTAAATTTTGATATGCAAATCGAATCCCACCAATTCCTGCAAATAAGTCGATGAACTTAAATTTTGGGTTTAGTTTAGGTGGAAAGGGAACATCATATTTATAAGGTATGTATAGTTGGTCAGGTTCTTCAACTAAAGATAGAATACTCTCTTGCAAATATTCTATTGCATTAGGTTTAAAGTATTGAGAAACACCGTTCTTGTGATTTTGCCAATAATGTGTTAAATGGGCAAAGCCATCATTTAAATGCTTATCTATCTTAATGTTAAGATGTTCTTTTATTTCGTTGTATGTTTTCATTTTATCATTAAGTAAACGTTTTGCAAAGATATTTCATTTGATGCTCTCTTCTAAAGCCCTTCTCCACCCCATCCACCCATTTCCCCTATCACTTACCTACATCTACTCAATAAGTAATATGCAAATATATATAAAAATTTGAGAAAAAAAAAAGCTACCCTTGTGAGGTAGCCATTTTTATTACTCGGGGCGGAAATTATATTCTGAAGTCAACTCCGGCAACGAACATTTGGGGTAAGCCGACTTTGATTCCTTGCGGACGGCGGCTCGAAATATAGCGCTCGTCGGTGATGTTTTTCAATGAAACGAACAAGGTCAAGTTTGGATTGTCTAATCTGTGTTCGATGGTTGCATTGATGATAAATCGCGAATCAATTACTCCTGCTCTGCCATTTGCGGAAGGTGCGACGGTGTTTAGTTCATCTGTGAATTGCTTATCGAGATATTTTCCGGTGACGTAGAAACTTGTGCCGAATGGAGTGGCAACGAGCAAACTTGTACTGATGCTGAAGTTTGGTGCATAGGGCAATTCGTTACCGTTTACGTTCACTGCACCTTCTGCAACGGGAATGAATCTATCGGCATCGTAAGTGGATTTGCCGTAATTGAAAGTGGTGTTGAGATTGATTGCATAATCAGTTTTGAGCATTTGCGAAATATTGAAGCCAATCGCGGATTCAATGCCCCAATGCAATGTCGAACCACCGTTCACATAGCCTACGTCAGTACCGAGACCACCGGATGATTCGGAAATAGGAATAATTTGATTGCTGAAGTTCAGCTGGTATCCGGTTACTTCGATGTTGACCAATCTGTCAAAATCGGCGCGGAATCCGATTTCTGAATTCCAACTGAGTTCGGCATCTAAATCAATCGCAGTGCCTGAGTTGTTGATTGCGTCTTTGGTACGCGGTGGCGCAAATCCCTTATGAATCCCAGCGAATAAGCCAAGTCCGGGCTGAAAATTATAATTGATGCCAATGCCCGGGATAATCGCCGAAACATCGTTATTGCCAACTATATTAGTATCCTTCGATGAAACACGATTGATGACGCGTTCGTAATTGAATTGCTCAAATCTTGCGCCCGGAGTAATTATCAAATTTTCCAAAGCGAAGAAACGATTTTGGATAAATGCACTTCCGGCATATCCTGTCCGAACTTCGTCGGCGACTAAATCACCTTTGATAGCGCCCGCAACTTTGCCATTAATAGTTTGCTCGAAGGCGCGCTCGTAGTGCATTCTCACACCTGCAGTCATTTCATTTTTCAATCCACCTAAATCGTAATTGTAGTAAATTTGCGGTTGCACACCCATAACTTCAAATTGTCTGTCGCGGTTGCCTGTCGAATTTCGCATATAAATAGCACCGCCGGAAATCGAAGTGTCTCCGTAAACATCGCCAGTCCAGTCTGAAGGCTTCGAAGAAGAGAAATTTTGCCTATTCCAATTACGTGTCGTTGTGTAGCCGTAAAAATTGGTCACGAAAAACAGACTATTGTTCACAATGTATTGATGCGATAATTGAGCTGAGTAACGTCTGATAGCCAAATTATCATCGGGAGCGACATGTGTGAAATAGTCACCGTTATCGTACATATTTTGAGTTATGCCAACGTAGGTCGAATTTGATTCTTCGTCGTAAAATCCAAGTTTGAACTTAATGCTTGAACGTGAATTGAATGCCACGTTGAATTTGAACATCAAATCATTGACGCCGAATTGGGTAACGCCGATTTTGTCTGCGGATTTGTGATTGTATTCTACTAAGAATCCGTGATCGGATGTAGTTGTGCCATAAGCAATTTTGGAATTGACAAATCCACCACTTCCACCATTGAATTTGAAGCCAAGACCGGGAATATCATCCGGTTCATTGGTTAAGAAATTAACGACACCGCCAATAGTTTGAGGACCATGAATAATCGAGCCCGAACCTTTCAGGATTTCCACGCTTGACATTTTGTCCATCAGTGGCGTGTAATACATTTCAGGTTCACCGTATGGAGCGAGTGCGGTGGGCATTCCGTCTTCGAGCACGAGAATTGAACGACTTCTATCGGGGTCTAAACCGCGAATACTCATATTCATCCGAAGCCCGACGCCTTCTTCGTCAACCACATTTACTCCGGGGACAGTCTCGAAAGCTTGAGTACCGTTAAGTCCACGAGTCATTTGGAGAACTTTACTATTGATTATATTAACAGTGCCCGGTGTGTAATCAACTGAGCATGATTTTTCACCCAAAATATTTACAGAAGGGAAATTGTATTTAGTTGTATCCTGAGCATTTGTGACTATCGAAGAGACGAAAAGCAAGAATACTATTAACAGAATCGAATTTATTGATTTTGACATATGTACACCTTATTAAATAATTACTTTAAACAATTTTGCAAATCAGTTGCATACAAATATAAAGTTGTATGCACCTAAATATGAAATAATTTGAAATTCTGTAACCAAAATGTTGCTTAGTAATAATACTGAGATTACTCCTGAATTAGTGGCATTTTTATCTGAAAAAGGATAAATTTGCTCGAAAACAATACGATTTTTGTTGTATATATGGAAAATTTTGTGCAATTTTGAATAATTATTAATTCAACTGTTAAAAGCAGGATACAAATATGAAAGATAAACCGGCAAGTAGGATACAAGATTATCTTGTATTTGGTGAATTCGGCGGCGTCAATCCGTCCATTACTGATTCATCAACTTTTACCTTTATGAGCGCCGAGAAAATGGCAGAAATTTTCCAACAAGAAATCGAAGGTTGCTATTTATATTCTCGACATATGAATCCGATGAACAAATTTTTGTCGGATGCATTGGCATTATTAGAAAATACGGAATCGGCTCACGTCACGGCAAGTGGAATGGGCGCTATCAGCACAACTTTGTTACAAATTTGCCAACAAGGCGACGAAATCGTGTCCAGCCGTACAATTTACGGTGGCACATTTGCTCTGATGAAAAACTTTTTCCCACGATTGGGAATTAAAACGAATTTTGTGAACATCTTAGATTTAGAAGATGTCGAAGCGGCAATCACTGCCAATACTAAGGTGATTTATTGCGAAACTATGAGCAACCCAATGCTCGAACTTGCTGATATTCCGACTCTGAAGGAAATTGCGTTGCGTTATAATTGCAAACTTATCGTTGATAACACTTTTACTCCGATGCTGATTTCACCGAAAAATCTTGGTGCCGATATTGTAGTCCATAGTTTGACTAAGTTTATCAATGGTGCCAGCGATGCAGTCGGTGGAGCAGTTTGTGCCGACCACGATTTCATAGCGAGCTTGAAAGATGTCAATTCAGGTGCTATAATGTTGCTTGGACCTACTTTGGATAGTTTGCGAGCAGCGAGCATTTTGAAAAATCTCCGCACTTTGCACGTCAGAATGAACCAACATTCCAAGAATGCCTCATTCATCGCACGCCAACTTGAGCGTATCGGAATCAAAGTTGTTTATCCCGGACTTCGTTCGCATCCACAACATCAACTGATGAGACAATTCCTAAATCCTGGCTTTGGTTGGGGCGGCATGGTGACAATTGATGTCCAATCTGATGAAATTGCCAACAAATTATTGCCGCTAATGCAAAACAATTTGGTCGGATACTTTGCTGTCAGTCTGGGTTTTTATAAGACTTTGTTCAGTTCGCCGAGCCAAAGCACATCATCGGAAATACCTGAAGATATGCAGCACGAAATCGGAATGTCGGGCAGTTTGATACGGTTTTCATTCGGTTTGGATTTTGAAATCGGGCGAACATTTGAACGATTAGTAGAATGTTTGGCGGAAGTGGGTTTAGTAAACGAAGACTCACTCATGAAAGCGCATCAAATCGCAGATAATATGAATTAAATTAATCCCGGAAAATAAATATAAAAGGATTGGCATAATTATGTCAATCCTATTTTTTTCTATAATATTAATTTCTTATATTTCAGTTACTTAAGATATTATTTATTTAATAAAAAAATGGGATTTCAGTTATTGAAATCCCATTATTAAAAGCAATAATTTTGTTTTTATCTTACAATCGAAATCGGAATTGTTTTAGTTATTCCGTCCATATTGATACGATAGAAATACAATCCGGAATTAATATTCGATAGGTCGTATTTCATAATTTTGCGTCCTTGAGTTGCATATTCGTCCGTTAAATCCATGATTTTGATACCAAGCGAATTATAAAGTGAAACGTTTATATTAGCCGAACGAGTCAAATCAATTTGCAATTGCGAAGCATCGCTAACAGGATTTGGATAGGTGAAAATCCTTGATTGAGTGATTATGTCACTATCCACTCCGGAAGGACTATCGTTAAGTTCAATATTGTCAATATACCAACCGTCAGCTTGTCGGATGTTCCGATTGGTTATCATTGTAAATTTGAAGATAATTGTATCGCCAATATATTGGCTCATATCTTTGGCAACTTGTTCCCATTGGCTGTTAGCTAAATCATTTAAAATGAAATTAGGTGAGCTGCCTGCATTCCAAAAATGATAGTAATTCCAAGTCTTACCGAAATCATTTGACCAAGATACTGCTCCAACATCGTACCAAACTATGCCATCAATAGTTTGTGATAAGGTATCAATTAATGCAATATGCTCAAATGAGAAAGTAGATTTGCCGGGGCTAATCACAACAGGCGCAAATATAAGGTTATCCTCTGTATTGGCTTTGTAATCACCGTCAGGTGAATCAGTAAATGAATTCAGTGGGCTTGATGATTTCGTAGTTGTAATGCCCCAAGTGCCTTCTTTGTAATGTGGTGTAAGCGAGCTTGCATTGTCGAAATTTTCGGATAAATCATTGAGAGCAGGTCCGGAATAAGCTAAAAAGGACTCTTGGGCGTAATCGCTAAATGTTTCAATCGAACCACGAACAGTCACAGATTTGAATCGTAATCTGTGATATTGCTCTTTCGGCAAATTAATTAAAGCTGTCGAAATCTCTCCCACAGCAAGATTATCTTCAAATGTACCCAATACAGCTTCGGTGTTATAATCAAAAACGACGAATTTGAGTTTGTCATCCAAATCATTACCGTTTATATTGGTAGAGGGATTACGCCATGAAATTAAAATTCCTCCTGAATTAGGACGCCATGAAATTTCGGTTGGAGGCATTGATTTTGGATTGCCACCGCCAATTGCCGAAATGTATACCAATGTACTTGCAAGTCCGTTTGGCATTTCAGTTTGCAAACTATATGAATAATTCACACCAGAAACAACATCATTGTCAATAAATGATGAGGCTTGAGAATTTGGAACCTCGCCAATCTTTTCGCCATTTCGGTAAATATTAATTTTAAATTCATCTAATTCATCTCCTAATAAACTATGAGTCGGATTGACCCAGCTTATCTTGATAGCCACATTTGGATCCATTATAGCATCAGTAGATAGATTTGTGGGAGCTTTTGGAGCTGGAGAAAGCAAAGCTGTATAGATATCATTATAGTAAAATTGGGCTGTTTGATGAGCTGACATCCAGAATAATGGATAAATGCGGCTATTATACACACTTATGCTTGTATAATCACCCCAATAAACACCACCGGTCGGTCCTTGTCCGAATACGCTCGAAGGATGTTCGAATGAATGAGAAAAAGGCGAAACTTTAATGTTTCTCCAAGTATCACCACCGTCATTTGATATAGCGACAAAAGCATCAACGAGCTTATTAGTTGGGTGGTCTTGAGAAGAATAATACAATACAGCAACCATTCCCGAAACGGGGTCGCATGAAATACTCGGGAAATACATATCATTTCGAATTACCGAGTTATCAATCCTAATATTTTTTTGCCAAACACTGCCATTGTTTGTTGATTTTGATAGATAAATACCATAATTTCCGGTATTTGCTTCTCGCCCTGCTTGGACGATGTAAATGTTACCACTGTAAGAGGAACCTGAAATATCAATTGCTATTTGCGGCGGTGATGAAACTCTTATGTTTCTTTTGTCAACCAATTCATGTCTGCCGTTTGAAGCATTGAGGTCGCCGATACTGGTAACTCTTTGAGCTTCAATTGGAGTCGAAAAAGATTGCCCACCGTTTGTCGAACGAGAAAACATAGCATACGATAAGTTATTCGGACCTCTGTCAATCCAAGCCAAATAAACTTCCCCATTCGGTCCAACAGCCGGAACGGGAGCTTGACCGTTATCTGCAATTTTAGTATAATTGGAAAATGTCTCGCCACCATCTGTCGAACGCGAAAACACTATTCCATTAATACCGCGGAATACACGCCAAGAAATATAAACATTATCTTTATGGATTGAAGTGGGACTGAAATCGCAAGCTATAGAGTATCTGTCGTGAAATGGATTGCCCGAAGCACTAAAAGCATCATAAGTAATAGAATTTATGCCATTTTCAGTTCCGCTTTTGATAGCGTCCCAAGTTGAGCCACCGTCAGTAGATTTGACAACAAAGACTCCGTTTTGTCTGTCGCTGGATTCGTCTTCGCTACCTTCTGTACTTGCAAAGCCATAAACATAGTATGCATGACCTTTGGAATCAAATGCAATTCCCGGGTCAAAAATTGTTGCTTGGTTCCCTTTTGGAGTTATCCATTGTCCGGCATTTCGTGGTGTTGGGCTGTGTCTCCATGTTTTGCCGCCGTCATCGGAAACAAAAGCTGACATTCTGAATCCGTCAGCCCCTCCAATATATTCGTTATCATTTGCAGTAGCAATAATATTTTGGGGATTCAGCGGATTAACAGCTATCCATGTTTCAGTTTGGGCATTTCTCCACATCGAAGATGTATTTACGATTTCAATTCCATCTGCGGACATAAATCTTTCTGGTGATATAAAATTATCCTTAGGTATTGGGTGGTCAGGGTTGTGTCTTAATCTGGTATATAGCGGTAAGTTCTTAAATTGGGGATAGTTGTGCAGATACTCGCTATCAATAAAATACGGGACGTAGTCTCTGCCTATCTGGGAATAAGCATCTACAATGAACATAGGTAGAAGAGCAAAAGCAAAAATTACGAATCTTAATTTCATCACAAAACCTTAATGTTTATTTTTAATGATTACAAATTTAACAAAATTGTATCAAATCTCTAATACTATAAACCATAACATTTGATTTAGTTACAAAATTTTACACTTTTTTGATTGAAAATTATACCGCCATTGTTGTTGGATGTTTGGCTAAAAATCTTTATCAGAGCGTTCTTATCGTAGTAGAAATTGCCAAGCTTGAAGATGATTTGGTCAGCAACGGCTTTTCGTTCCGAATATGATTCGGAATGTTCATCTTTGTTGCGATATGTTTTCTTACTTTTGCTGATCTTACTATATGCAAAATTGCATTTTTAAGTATTGGAATATAAGTTCATTTACTTATGCCAAAAATTTCATTTCATTTTTAGAGAAAAATTGGAAAGATACTCTAAAATAGAAATCGGATTTAATAGTCTGTTATGAAAGTTGATTCAAATTTTACAAAAACATATTTTAGGTAGATGAAATGAGTGAGTTGATAAATAATTCTGAAAATCGTAAAAGCATTCTAAAAGAGCTAATTTTAAAATTACACAAGGGCGACAATCCCGAACAAGTTCGTTCGGAATTGGAAGCATCTTTGACCAACATACCCTACGGCGAAGTCGTAGAAGTAGAGCAAGAACTTGTTGCCGAGGGCTTACCCGTAGATGAAATTCAGAAACTGTGCGATATTCATAGCTTTGTGCTTCAAGGCAGAATTGACCTTTCGGCGGTAAAAATTGTATTGCCCGGGCACCCTGTTGACACCATGAAGAAAGAAAATCGTGAAATCGAGAAATTAATTGCCGAAATCAAAAAGCAAATCGCCGATATCGCTCCAGAAATAGCCGTGGATGATTTGAAAAAGCAAATGATGGCTTTGAAAGGCAACTTTAATGCACTTATGGATATTGACAAACACTATAAGCGCAAAGAATTTTTGATTTTCCCCTTTCTCGAAAAAATCGGCATCACGGCACCGCCAAAGGTAATGTGGGGCAAACACGACGAGATTCGTGAGCAACTCAAGGGGATTTTGGATTCTCTCGTTGTGATTGACGATGCCGGAGATTTCGCAATAATCAACAAAACACTGATTGAGCCTGCCCTATTTGCGATACTTGATATGATAGTGAAAGAGGAGAAAATCCTTCTGCCAATGACTTTGGACAAATTGACTGAAATTGATTGGTACGAAATTTATCAACAAACAGGCGAATACGGTTATTGCCTCTACGACCCAAAAATTGAATGGAAACCGAAAGTCTCATTGAACACCGAAAAAGCCGAAAATGTAAAAGATGATTTCATCAATTTCCCTACAGGCAGATTGAATTACGAAGAAATGTTGGGCATTTTGAGCACACTACCCGTTGATATTACATTCGTGGATAAGGACGACAAAGTCAAATTCTTCTCCGAAGGCAAAGATAGAGTCTTCGACCGAAGCCGTGCCATTTTACTCCGCGATGTGCGATTGTGCCATCCCCCATCGAGCATGCACATAGTTGACAAAATTATCGAAGATTTCCGCTCCGGGCGTGAAGATAAAACTGCTTTCTGGATTAATTTCCAAGGCAAATTCGTATTCATCGAATATTATGCCGTTCGCGACAAAAATGGTGATTATCTCGGAACTCTCGAAGTTACCCAAGACCTTACAACACACCGCCAATTAGAGGGCGAGCAAAGATTGTTGAGCTATGGAGATAAGAAGTAAAATGTCGAAACACACCATAACCCCAAAAACCAAAGTCGCCGAGCTATTGGATAATTTTCCCGAACTGGAAGATGAACTTATATCCATTGCTCCAGAATTTGCGAAATTGAAAAATCCAATACTTCGCAAAACTGTTGCGAAAGTGGCAACTTTAGAGCAAGCCGCTCGGATAGCCGGATTGGAAATAAGCCAAGTAGTCAACAGACTACGCAAAAAAGCAGGAATTGAAGATATTATTGAAATAAATGAAGGAAAACCCATGCAATTAGATGAATTTGAAATCAACGCCGATGCAATTCAGGAAACTTTTGATGCTCGCCCAATTATATCAGCAGGCGAACACCCAATGCACGATGTGATAGCCAAAATGAATTCCTTAGAAAAAGGTAAAATTCTTGAGCTAATCACACCTTTTGTGCCAATCCCGCTAATCGAAATCGGCAAAAACAGAGGGCTGTCTGTACGCTACGTCAAAGAAAGCGAAGATTTGGTACGGACATATTTTAAGAATTAGGATTAGATGTTTACTTTAGGATGCTCAAATCTGTTAATAATCGTGATTTGGAACTTTGAATATTTTTATCATGTTTTGTTCGCGGATATTGCCGCGTGATAAACCTGACACGAATACAAGATTGTCATCGGGTTTGATAAAATCGAGTTTGAGCAAATCTTCGATATAAGAATCCGGTATGAGTAGCTCATTTTCTGCAGCTTGGACTAATACAGACTTAACACCCCAAACGAAGTTGAGTCTTCGGTGGACGTGCAAATCGTCGGTAAGTCCGATTATTGGCACTCGTGGTCTGTATTTGGCGACGTTTTTGGCTGTAGCTGTCGAACTTGTGAATGTGACAATTGCTACGGCGTTTATTTCATCAGCAATAATACAAGCGGCTTTGCCCAATGAATCGGACATTTCAGTCGTGTATGCTTCGAATATACTGTAACCGTATTCCTTAGTGTAGTATTTATTTTCAACATTTTCGATTATTTTGCTCATGTAATCAATCGCTTCGATTGGATATCTGCCGACGCTGGTTTCGCCACTAAGCATAACGCAATCAGTGCCGTCAATAACTGCATTGGCTACATCACTTGCTTCTGCTCTCGATGGACGCGGGTTTTTTATCATAGATTCGAGCATTTGAGTAGCTGTAATTACGGGTTTACCGTAGTGGTTACATTTTCTAATCAACTCTTTTTGAATAATCGGCACTTGTTCGGGCAGCATTTCAAGACCCAAATCTCCACGTGCAACCATAATTGCGTCAACTTCGGCGATTATATTATCAATATCCAATACTGCATCGGGACGCTCAATTTTGGCAATAATAGGTACAATTCTGCCAAAAATTTTCATTGTGGTTTTCAGTTCGAGTATGTCTCTAACTGAGCGAACAAATGAAAGAGCCACGACATCGATATCACTGCTCAGTCCAAATTTCAAGTCCTCTAAATCTTTCTCGCTGAGCGAGGGTGCTGAAAATGAAATGCCCGGAGCAATGATGCCCTTGTTGTTTCTAAGTTCACCACCTTTGATAACTGTGGTGATAATGTTGTTTCCTTGGATTGAATTCACTTTCAGAATCAAGTAGCCATCATCTAGAAGCAAAGTTGCCCCTTTGTGGAGGTCAGTGGGTAAATCTTTGTAGGATGTCGAAACTATTTGCGATGTTCCAAATCCGATATTATCGGTAGTGATAGTAAATTCATCACCGTCTTTGAGTATCACACAGCCGTTTTCGACTTGTTCTGTTCTGATTTTCGGACCTTGCAAATCTTGCAGAATAGCGATTTTTTTGCCTGCTATTTCCGAAGCTTGACGAATTGTATTAATCAGTTCATTGTGTTGTTCGTGGGTTCCGTGCGAAAAATTCAGACGTGCGACGTCCATTCCGGTTTCAATCATCTTGACTAATACGTTAATATCTGAAGATGCCGGACCAATTGTGCAAACGATTTTTGTTTTTCTTAGATTCATATTTAATTCAATTTTTTATTAAACCATTCTGTGACGAGAATTTTCTCGGGTTTGGGGTGGTTTTTGTGAATAAATTCATTCATGTTTGTTTTGTATTCGTAATCATTTTGCCATTCGTTTGCATATTGTGCAACTTGCTTTATAGCATCGCAAATGAACTCGATTTCTGCGTCGGTCATTGTTGGATGGATTGACATTCTAACCCAACCCGGCTTCTCGGACAAATCGCCTTCGTTGATTTTGCAAGTGATTGAATGAGATTTATCAAACGTTACGTCCAACAAATAATGTCCGTAAGTTCCGGCACAAGAGCACCCACCGCGTACTTGGATTCCGAACTTGTCGTTGAGCAATCTAACAATCAAATTATAATGAATATCAATCATGTAGAATGAAATTATCCCAAGTCGGTCTTGTTTGTTAGAAGCTAAAATATTCAGATTGGGAATTTTAGTCAATCTATCGAATATAATTTGAAGCATTTCATGTTCACGAGCTAATATATTATTGACTCCCATCTCCTCTTTTAATTTAATAGCGAAAGCAGTCCTAATCGTTTGCAAAAATGCAGGAGTTCCGCCGTCTTCACGCGATTCTATATCTTGGATGTAATGATGTCCGCCCCAAGGATTTGTCCATTCAACTGTTCCACCACCCGGCTGGTCGGGGATCTTGTTGTTATATAGTTTTGGGTCGAAAATTAGAATTCCGGTTGAACCCGGACCTCCAAGAAATTTGTGTGGCGAAAAGTAAATAGCATCAAGCGAGCGCTCGGGATTGTCCTGACGCATCTTAATGTCAATGTATGGTGCTGATGCTGCAAAATCTACGAAGCATAGTCCGCCTGCTTTGTGCATCATCTCGGCGATGTCATGATAAGGTGTGCAAATTCCGGTAACATTCGAACACGATGTAACGGCTGCAATTTTTGTTTTACGAGCTGCATATTTTTCGAGCATTTCAGCTAAATGCACCAAGTCCGGCAAACCTTCATTGTCAGGTCGAATAATCTCAAGGTCGGCAACAGTTTCGAGCCACGAAGTTTGGTTTGAGTGATGCTCCATATGCGTAATGAACACAATAGGCTTTTCCTCCATTGACTGATTAATCAAATCGGCGTAGCTTTCGTGAATTCTGAAGCCAAGCATTCGCTGAAACTTGTTTACCACGCCGGTCATCCCCGAATAAGCTGAGATAATAACGTCTTTATCATATGCCCCGACATGCCTTTTGATATATTTCAAAGCCTCTTTGTATGCAATCGTCATCGTCGAACCGGTGAAATTAGTTTCAGTATGCGTATTAGCTACAAAAGGTGAAATCTGCTCCATGAAGAACTCTTCGATAGGCTTATACATTCTCCCGCTTGCGGTCCAATCAGCATAAATAATTTGCTTCGTGCCGTAGGGAGATTCAAATTGGGCATCAATCCCTGAAATATTGTTTCTAAACTTTAGAAAGTGTTCTTCTTGTTTTGTCATATTTTGCTCATAAATTTATATTCAAAATTACGGATTTATAAGCAAATACTGAAACAAATTCACAAAATTGTAGTAGAAATCAGCATGTAAGGATAATCAAAACACTGTAGAGGGTTATGGAGAAAAAATTATATTGGTGTAGCTAAAAATCTATTTTGATTTACTTGTGAACTTTGTTTTTAAATTGACTTTTACAATTCTTTCAAAAAGCGATTTTGTTATTCTTAGATTCATTTATTAATTCAATTTGCGATTAAACCATTCCGTTACGAGAGTTTTCTGGGAATTGAAATGGTTTTTGGGAAGAAAATCATTTATCTGTGCATCGTATTCGTAATCATTTTGCCATTCACTTATATTAAGAGCGACTTCCTTAATAGCATCGCAAATGTATTCAATTTCTGTATCGCTCATAGTTGGATGGATAGACAATCTTGCCCAGCCGGGCTTTTCGGAATAATCGCCGCGTTTGATTCTGTTCGAGAAAGAATGAGATTGATCATAATTCACGTCCAACAAATAATGACCGTAGGTCCCGGCACAAGAGCACCCGCCGCGAACTTGGATTCCGAACTTGTCATTGAGCAAACTGACAACCAAATTATAATGAAAATCAACAATGCAAAATGATATAATTCCGAGTCTTTCTTGTTTGTTAGAGGCTAAAATTTTCAGATTCGGAATTTTAGACAATCTATCAAAAATAATTTGAATTATTTCATGTTCTCGAGCTAAAATATTCCGGACACCCATCTCTTCTTTTAATTTAATTGCGAATGCAGCCTTGATAGTTTGCAAAACAGCAGGAGTACCACAATCTTCCCGAGTTTCAATATCATCAAAATATTCATGTTCGCCCCAAGGATTAGTCCATTTAACTATGCCTCCACCGGACAGGTCGGGAATTTTGTTGTGATATAGCTTTGGGTCGAAAACTAAAATTCCTGTTGAACCGGGACCACCAAGAAATTTGTGCGGTGAAAAGTAAATAGCATCAAGCGAACGCTCCGGGTTGTCTTGACGCATCTTTATGTCAATGTAAGGCGCTGAAGTCGCAAAATCTACAAAACATAGCCCACCGGCTTTGTGCATCATCTCTGCGATGTCATGATAAGGAGTAAAAATCCCGGTGACGTTGGAGCAAGATGTTATAGCAGCAATTTTTGTTTTTCTCGCGGAATACTTTTCGAGCATTTCAGCTAAATGCCCAAGATCCGGCAAACCTTCATTGTCAGGTCGAATAATTTCGACGTCAACAATTGTTTCAAGCCATGAAGTTTGGTTAGAGTGGTGCTCCATATGAGTTACAAAAATAATAGGCTTCTCCTCCAATGTCTTATTAATCAAATCGGAATAGCTTTCGTGAATTCTAAAGCCAAGCATTCGCTGAAACTTGTTCACCACTCCGGTCATTCCTGAATACGCAGAGATAATAACATCCGAATCATAAGCTCCGACATGCCTTTTGATATATTTCAACGCCATCTTATAAGCAAGGGTCGTCGTCGAACCTGTGAAACTATTAAAAGAATGCGTATTAGCTACAAAAGGTGAAATTTCCTCTATTAAGAATTTTTCTATTGGGAGGTAAACTCTGCCGGTAGCAGTCCAATCAGCATATAAAAGTTTCTTAGTGCCGTATGGAGATTCAAATTGGGTATCAATCCCTGAAATATTATTTCTAAACTTTAAAAAATGCTCTTCTAATTGTGTCATAATTCGCTCAATATAAAGTATTTAAATGGTGGATATATATGTAAATACGGAAACAAATTTAAAAATTGTATTTGAAACCGACTTCCCTCTGAAGCCAAACCACATCTAATTATGATTGAATATAAATTAACATTGCGTTGACTAAAAATTTATTTTGATTTACATGTGAACTTTGTTTATATTTATATAATTATTTTATTAGACTTTCAAAAATATTTTTTTACATCAGAATCAAATTGTTTTGTTAAAAATTTTTAGATGGAGTGCCTCTATGAAAAATTTCTTAGTCCTTACGGTAGCATTGATTGTGTGCCTACCACTGTATTTATCGGCTAACCTTGGCAAGATATTGGTCGAGAATCCTAATGGTACCAGCTCATTGCACATAACTTTTGCTGCGGCTGTAACAGCTGCCCAATCCGGAGCTTCGGTCTATTTGCCAGCAGGATATTGGGAAGAGAACGTAACGATTTCCAAGCGCCTGAATATCTATGGTGTGGGTCACTACCCGAATTCAAGCCCTATAACACCCGGAACAAGCAAAATTAATTCTCTGACTTTTCTTAACAATACGGATTCAACTACAATTCAGGGTTTAATAATTGTAAACGGGCTGTCCTTCGGAAATGGAAGTTCTGTTGCTGTAAGAAATCACTTTTATTTGCGTTGTAACATTGGAGGCTCTTTTAATATAGCTAATTCAGGTACAACTGCAATTTCTAATCATATATTTAAAGAGTGTATTATAAATTCATTGACAACTTATAATCCAACACTCCCCAACAACATCATATTCACAAATTGCTTTTTCACTGCTGTTGGCAATCTTCGTGGTTCGAACATTTATTTTACTAATTGTATTTTCGCCAGTAGCAACTATTTTCAAAATGGTACCAGCCGAAATTTGTTAATCGAAAATTCAATTTTCATGCGTACAAGTGGTGATCCTTTTTATTATCTTGAATCAAGCATTATAAACAACTGCATCTTTTTGTCAGCTACAGTTACTTGGGGTTCAAATGCAGGTGTTGACAATATTTTGAATCAAAATTGTGCAGGAACTTTCGTATCCGGTGTCTGTACAAGCTTTTCTTACGCCGGAGATTATCATCTCAAAGCAGGTTCACCGGGCGAAGATGCCGGTACTGATGGAACGGACATCGGGGTTTATGGCGGAAGTTCGCCATTCAAAGACGGCGGATTGCCGGTAATCCCGAGCATAAAAACATTCAGTGTATCGAAAAACCCTGTTGACGGTAAAATTCAAGTTCAAGCAACTGCAGTCAGCCAAACTGAATAATTAAAATTTCATGGAGAACATTTTATGAAACAGTTTGTTTTACTGTTTTTATTGGCAATTTTGCCCTCTACACTTGCGGCAAATCAGATAGTTAAGTATCATTATTGGTTCAATAACAATTATGCGGATAAAGAAGTCGTTGAGGTAACACCAACAGATACTTTGGAACTTGATTTCGAGCTGCCAATTTCCGAATTACCTTCGGGATTTCATTTCCTTCATGTCATGTTTGAAGATGAATCAGGCAAATTTAGCGCTCCGGAAGCTTCGTATTTTCTCATACCACACTATATACCGGATTATGAAAATTCGAAAATAGTTGGCTACGAATATTGGTTCAATGATAATTTTGCCGGCAGACAATATATTCAAACATCTGAAGAAGATACGCTCGAATTGGATTTGGAATTTGATGTTAGCCAATTAACTCGCGGTTTGAATTTCATCAATATTCGTTATCGTAGCTCTGATAGTTTGTGGAGCGTGCCTGAAACCAACTATTTCGTTATACCGATTCAATTAGATTTTACAGTTGATTATAAAATTGTAGGATATGAATATTGGGTAAATGATGATTTTGCTAACCGCCAATATACTGAAGTCGCGGAGACAGATACTTTAGAATTGGATTTTGAATTGGAAGTCGGGCATTTGCCGCAAGGGATGAACCTTCTGTCGAAAAGATTCAAGACATCGGACAGCACTTGGAGCGTCGCCGAAACTACTTATTTCATAGTTCCGTTTGAATTTGAAAGCAATACGGATTATGATTTGATAGCTTATGAATACTGGTTCAATGCAGATTTCGCAAACCGTCAATATGTCGAAGTAGCTGCAACTGATACTTTGGAATTTGATGAATTAATTAATATTGATAATTTGCCAAACGGCATTCATTTATTTAATTATCGAGTTCGAGCAGATGACAATAATTGGAGTATTCCGATAACGGATTATTTTAATAACACATTTAAATATAATTTAGTTGATTCATCTAATTATGTTAAAGGAATTAAATATTGGTTCGACGGTGAAAGCGATAAATACTATATTTACTATCATGATAGCCTCGCATATGAATTAAATATCGAGCAAGATATTGATGTAGATAATATTATCGGAAATCGGACGATATTTATACATGCAATTGACAGTGCGGGTTATCAGAGTTTGCCGATTACATTTGATTTCACTAATAGCTTTACTCATACAATTGATGCAAATATTGTAACATTTGAAATTGCCGATATTGGTAGCTATCAATATTCGTGGAATTTTGGCGACGGAAATACTTCCACTTTGCCAAATCCTACTCATGTTTACAAAAAAGGCGGAACATTTGACGTACGGCTGATTCTGACGCGTGGTACTCCAAGCGTTAAGGACACATTGATTGAGCAAGTAACTATAACACTTGTCACAAACGAAATCCTGCTTTCCCAAGGCTGGAACATGATTTCTACCTATGTCGTTCCCGATGAATTCGATATTGACTCCATTTTTTCGGAAATTGGAGATAATACGGTAATCATGAAGAACAACGCAGGACAAATTTATTACCCGGCTTTTGGTATCAACGACATCGGCGATTGGGATATGAAACAAGGATATCAAGTCTTTATGAATCAATCAGATACGCTTTCGATACTCGGAGTTCAAATCATACCCGAAAATGAAACAATTAATTTGAGTGCCGGCTGGAACATGATAGCATATCTGCGAGATAGTCCCATGGATATTGAGCTTGCATTGGCAACGCTGACTGACGACGACAATCTTATAATCGCAAAAGACAATTTCGGCAATGTTTACTACCCGGCATTTGAAATCAATATGATAGGCAATATGCTCCCAGGGCAGGGCTATCAAATTTTCATAATTAATAGCGATACGTTGATATATCCGGAGAATTAGGAGAATTCTAGAACCTTCGGAAGGGTAAATATTTAATACAAACCTTCCGAAGGTTAAGAAAGAATTTATAAAAACAAACCTTCGGAAGGTTAAGGCATCAAAAAATATATATCAAACCTTCCGAAGGTTAAGAAAAATATAACATAGAACAAACCTTCGGAAGGTTAAGAAAGAATTTACATAATCCAAACCTTCCGAAGGTTAAGAATAGATTTCTTTCCAATATCTTTTCTTTTTATCCACTTTTTTTTTATATTTTGCAAAATCTTAATTTGTAAATTAAAAGAGATTCATTTGGAGATAAATATGAAGATAATAACTTTAGCTCTGGTAATTTTGGTGGCGAATTTAAATCCGATTTTTGGAAATAATATTGATACCAAAAATCTTATTTCGGAGAGTGCTCGCAAGATAGAATTCATCGAAAATAAGGGGCAGATAGCTGACCAGCACGGCAATGTCAATCACAATGTGCTGTTTATCGCGGAAGTACCCTATGGCACGATAACTATCCGCCGCGATGGAATAAGCTACTCCTTTGTCAAGTATGACGAAACTGCGATGAACAAGCACAGCGAGCGATTGCTCGCAAGAGATAGATTTGATGAGATAGATAATTTTGATGTAGAGCCAATCCCGGTGGATGTTTACCGCGTGGATATGCGACTCAAAAGCTCAAATTTCAGCCCGAAAATTGAAACTTTTGAAATGACTGAAGATTATAATAATTATTATCATGCACATTGCCCGGACGGAATCACAAATGTTCGGAAATTCCGGACTGTCAAGCTTATTGATATTTATCCCGACATTGATTTTGTGGTTTATGCCAATAATAATGGTTTGGTGCAGTATGACTTTGTGGTCAAGCCGGGCGCAAATCCCGATTTGATTAACTTTGCTTTTGAAGGAGCCACAGATGTTGCAATCACTGAAACAGGCGATTTGCAAGTGGAAACTCCATTCGGCAGCATTGAGCAAAAAGCGCCGATTGCATATCAACCCAATAATTTAGCAAAGTACTTGAATTCGCGGGACTTCAAACCCCACGCCCCGCGACCCACTTCCCAATTCACCAAAAACAGCGACAACTCAATTTCCTTCGCCCTTTCAAACTACGACGTCACAAAAGCCCTAATCATAGACCCTCCCACTCGCCTCTTGGTAACATACTATGGTGGCAGCAGCACTGATGAAGGCAGATCGGTTGCAACTGATAACTTTGGCAATGTTTATCTTGCAGGTAATGCTTATTCAGAAAATTCAATTGCGACCGAAGGGTCTCATCAAAGTACGATTGGAGGTAATTCGGATGCCTTTCTTGTTAAGTTCAACAGCAGTGGAGTTAGACAATGGGGTACATATTATGGAGGTAGTGGTGGTGATGGTGGCGAATCAGTAACAACAGACGGTATTGGTAATATTTACTTAGCTGGGACTACATTATCAAACAGTGCCATAGCAACTGTAGAATCACATCAAAGTACTCATGGTGGTTTAAGCGATGCCTTTTTAGTAAAATTCTATAACAATGGTGAAAGACAATGGGGTTCTTACTATGGGGGCAGTGGAGTTGACTATGGTAAGTCAATAACCTTAGACAAGGCAAGCAATATTTACCTTGCAGGCGATACGCAATCAATTATTAAAATATCAACTGAAGGATCATATCAAAGCATCATTGGTGGTGCAGGTGATGCATTTTTAGTTAAATTCGACAGACAAGGTGTTCGCCAATGGGGTACGTACTATGGTGGGAATAGTTTGGATTATGGCATATCAGTAACAACTGACGGTTCTAATAATATATACCTTGCTGGTAGGACTTTATCACAAAACGCCATAGCAACTCTTGGGTCACATCAAGACTCACATGGCGGTGGAGATTTTGATGCTTTTTTGGTAAAATTCAATAATGATGGTGTTCGCCATTGGGGTACGTATTATGGTGGTACTAGTGCTGATTATGGTTTTTCAGTAACTACAGACAACTCTGACAATGTTTACTTGGTAGGTAGTACTGAGTCACATAACGTCATAGCTACTCTAGGATCTCACCAAAGCACTATTGGTAATATTGAAGATGCCTTTTTAGTTAAGTTTAACAGCAATGGGGAACGCTTATGGGGAACATATTACGGTGGGAGTGATGATGATGAAGCTATTTCAGCAACTACTGACGGCTCAGGTAATGTTTATATTGCGGGTTATACAAGATCAGCAGACGCTATAGCAACCGAAGGGTCGCATCAAAACTCTTATGTTGGATTATTTGGTAATGCATTTCTCATAAAGTTCAACTATCAGGGAGTTCGACAATGGGGTACATACTATGGTGGAAGTAATATTGACGGTGGCGTTTCAGTTACCACCGACGGCTTTGGCAATATTTATCTTGCGGGTTTTACTATTTCGAAAGACGGAATATCAACAGTAGGTTCCCATCAAAGCACTTATGGTGGTTCTCAAGATGCCTTTTTAGTGAAATTTAGTGATAGCCCAAATTCTGTGATTGAGCCAATGAGCCCTTCGCAGATGAAAGTTTATCCCAATCCTGCGGAATCCTTGTTATATGTGGATTTCTTGGTTCCCATGTCCGGTGCGAAAATTAAATTGCAAAATTTACTCGGTGTCACAGTTTTTGAGCAAGAATTAAGTGTAGGTGCAATTCATGAAAAAACATCAATCAACGTGGAAAATATCCCGTCGGGATTGTATTTATTGATTGTCCAATCGGGTGAAAATTATTATTTTGAAAAGGTGATTTTGAGGTAAGGGGGGGATATAGTAAACCGAAGCTGATATTCAACCGCTTCGCGGTTGTGTGTACCCAACATATGCTTTTCCCCGCATTTCATACGGGGTTATTAATATTCAATCCTTTCAGGATTTTTGGAAAAATCGCAATGATACTTTTCCCCGCATTTCATACGGGGTTATTAATATTCAATCCTTTCAGGATTTTTGGCGAAATTCGCAATGATTCTTTTCCCCGCATTTCATACGGGGTTATTAACATTCAATCCCTTCGGGATTTTTGGCGAAATTCGCAATGATTCTTTTCCCCGCATTTCATACGGGGTTATTAATATTCAATCCCTTCAGGATTCTATTTCACTTAGAAAAAGCACGAAGTGCTTGAATACGAATAACCGTAGGTGAAACCTACGGACAGAATAAATTCACCTCACTTCGAAAAATACTTGCGTTTTTCTACTTTGTCCATGAAATCATTTGAGCTTTCGGTATATGATGGAGTAAGAGATTTTTTCTCGGGAAAATCTTCTATATGGAGAGTTTGAGTTGGGAATGCAAACCGAACGCCCAAATCGTGTGCTAAACTTATGACTTCGTAAATGATTTCGTGGCGTGATTCCAATTCCTTTGTCCAATCCGGTGCATCGAAGAAAATATAGAATAGCACAACGATTGCCGAATCACCCATATCATTAAGATGGATTTGGTAATTCTCTTTGTTTGTATGCGGATGCATGTCAACAATTTTACGGAGCCCTTTTACGAAAGCTTCAATCAAATCCGGAGGTGTGTCATAAGTTATCGAAATGCGTGATACATATCTGCGATACTGCCTCTTCCCCATATTGTCAATTTTCATATCTGCAAGATTGCCGTTGGGAATGGTAATCACTGAATTATAAAAAGTACGGACTCGTGTAGAGCGAACTCCCACTTCCTCCACAGTTCCTTCGACTCCATCGAATATTATCCAATCACCTATCTCGAACGGAGTGTCAACAAAAATTGTAACGGAACCGAACAAATTCCTGACTGTATCTTTGGCAGCTAATGCTACAGCTAAACCACCAATTGAGACACCTGCAAGCAATGGAGTGATGTCAATTCCCAAATTTGTCAAAACATAAAATACACCCAAGATAAGCACAACAAATTTCATTGCTGTTCGGGCAAAAGGCACAAGTTGGTTGTCCAATTTAGTTTTAGTCTTACTTGCCATTCGTTCAAGCAAATCGCCAATGAAGTTGGTAATTCTCAAAATCATCAGTGTGATAACAATTGGTTGGATGACTTTGATAGTTACTGATATGTAATAAGCAAACTTGGATGGCAATTGCAGCATAATTAAGAAAACATCAACCAAAAATATTACGGCGAAAATGCTGAATGGACCTGCAATAGGTTTGACATATTTTTGGAATACGTCTTTCCGCTTAAATTTGCTGAACATTCTATATAGTAAAATCGAGAAGAAAAATTTCAAAAGGTAATAAACCATTATTCCGACAAGGATGAAAATTGCAATACCGACCCATTGCCATAATTTAAGCCCGATGAATTTGTGACTCCAAGGTTCAGACAATCCGCCGATAAATGAAGTCATATCAATTAAATGAGTCGAATCGTAGAGTTCGGGGATTTTTCGGACAGTTTCGCGCGAGTAAACCCACTTATCACCTTTTTTGACTAAGTAAATCTCAGGCATTTGCGGAAAAGGTGCATACTTATGCTTGCCTGAAACTGAATCTATATAGTCAGGGTCGTCGGGAATATTTTCAAGGTTGACATCTAAATTTTTAGATTTATAGATTTGAAGTAACATCAAGGCAATTTCGTCTGCTTCAGCTTCTGAAGAACCGCCAATATCAAAAGTACTCGCCGATATTTCAGGTTTGTACATATCATCTTGCAAGTACCTAACATGAGTATAAACAGCATCATACGGCGATTCTAAAGAGGTTCGTAACTCATCTACAGGAGTAATATCTTGGGCATTGCTAAAAGTGATTTGGAAAAGAAATATAAGAAGAATCCAAAAAATTTGAGAAATCATAGTAATTTTAAGCGTGTTTTGTATTTTTTGTCTTGAAGTTCTAATCATACTTTATGTTTAAATCCTTTTTTTTATTATTTTGCATAATTGCATTTACAAATTTATAAATATATTTGAAGAAAAGTACAAACTTAATTGGAAATTGATATGGCAATCAACAAAGATACAATAGTTGAAATAGTAAAAAATATTGCTCCTGACGTAGAGATTTACGAGCATAGGGACCAACTTTCTTTGATTATTCAGAGGGAAAATCTCATTGAAGTAGCAAATGAACTAAAGAATAATCCTGATACTTCGTTTGAAATGTTGGTAGATGTTTCAGCGATAGATTGGCTCAAACAACGCCCTCATCGTTTTGAAGTGGTTTATTTTCTGTATTCACTCAAATATGCCGACAGATTGAGATTGAAAGTCCCTGTAACCGAAAAGGACATACATATTCCGTCAGTAGTCGAAATATGGAAGAGTGCCGATTGGTACGAACGCGAAACTTATGATATGTATGGTGTAATATTTGACGGGCACCCGGATTTGAGACGCTTTTATATGCCCGAAGATTATGTTGACCCCGAAACCGGCGAACCAATATATCCTTTACGCAAGGACTTCCCATTGATGGGCGTTCCCGAGACATTACCTTTGCCTCCTTACCCTGAAAAATACGGAGATTTGCAATAAATGAATTTTTTATCATAAATATTTGATAATTTGATAATTTCTTTGCATCTTTGTATAATGTATATATCGTTTTTTTGAAAACAAACTGTTACGTTTTTTAAGAGAATGATGAAATTTCATTAATTGGGGTTGTAAATTGTTGAAGAGAATTTGCCTAATATTGTTAGTGCTATTGACTGTTTCTGTAGCTCGTGCAGAAGAACAGACTCTTGACAGTTTGAATTCTATTATAGAGAAGTCAATAGCAGCAGGGAAATTTGATGATGAGCTTTTCAAAACTATTGACTATATTTCCAATTTCTACGAATTATCAGACCCAAAGTCCGGCATCGGATTTATCGAAAAGCTAATCAACAACAATGTATTTGCCGGCAAAAGCCACTTTTATGGAATGATGTATTCGTGGTTGGGCAAATACCATCGGGCGATGTTTTCACCTGAAAATGCTTTGAAATTTTTGCTTTTAAGTGAGAAATTTTATAACGATGCCGATGATTCGCTTTCAATTTACAGCAACTACTCCGAAATTGGGCATATTTACTTTGATTACCGCCAATTTAACAAAGCAATAAATTATTACATACAGTCCTATCAAGGCTTTAATACCGATATAAATGACACATCGAAGGCGAATATCCCTAAAATTATTGGTTTAGCTCAATCATTGACCAACATGGGATTGGCTTACGAAAAAATGGGTAAAAACACTAAGGCTGTCGAAGAATTTGAGCTTGCACTCGAAATAAGACGAAAAATCAACGACCCCTTGCAAATCAATAAAGCATACAGACACTTGGCACGTAACCAAGGAAAACTCAAACATCATGGCAAAGCATTTTTGTATTACGATTCAATTTTTACAAATAAAAATTTCGAGAAATCTGCTGACCCATTGCAATTGACTTCCAACTCTATGACTAAAGCCGAAGCATATACTGAAAGAGCTTTATTATACGTTTCGATGGGCGAGCAAAATAAAGCCATAGAAGATATTGCAGAAGCTGAAAAATTATATTCCAAAACTTCAAACTATGCAGCATTAATCAAATCTCTCGATAAATTTGCGCAGGCATTATCCGATAATAAATACAATTCTACTGCTTATGAATATCTACAGAAGGCATATAAGATATCGAAAGATAATTCCCTAATATTCAACATAATGTTAACTGCTCGTAAGATTAGTAATTTTCACGAAGCCTCCGGCAATCAGGCTATGGCTTTCAAATATCTTAAAGAATATAGAGATATGAATGACTCGCTATTCAGAAACTATTTGATGAGGTCAATCGAAAATGCCGAATTGAACATAAGAATGAGTGAAAAAGTAAATACAATTGAAGAGTTAGAAAAAGAAGCCAGATTGATTGAAGCGGAATTATCGCAAAGAAATTTACAGTTGCTGTTAGTGATTCTTCTCGCAACGGTATTCATTGTTCTTACTATTTTCTACGTTCGTCAAAATAGTATGCGTAAAAATTTCGCTGAAATTCTCAAGGAAAAAAATAAAGACTTGACTGAAACCAATGATAAATTAGTCATTTCTGAGAAAAAATTAGAACAAAACAACAAAGAGTTAATCAAAAAGAATATTCAGTTAGAAAATTTGAACAATACTAAGGATAAGTTATTCTCAGTATTATCGCACGATTTGCGAAATGCTGTGGGTTCTTTCAAAAATTTGTCAGACTTGTTGCACGATAACTTCCCTGATTTAACTGAAAATGAAAAGCGGGATTTCGTCTTGATGATTCAAGATTCGTCTAAAAAATTATTCTTGCTTTTGGAAAATTTGCTCACATGGTCCAGAAGTCAGCGCGGGCTGATTCATTTCTCCCCTGCTGCCCATGAAATCCACAAATTAATCGAAAACAACCTTGAATTAGTTCGGGAACAAGTAATAACTAAGAAAATCACCATAATCAATGATGTAAATGATGATATTTTAGCATATTTTGATTACAATATGATTGATACCGTCGTACGAAATTTATTATCCAATGCTATAAAATTTACCGATTCCGGTGGAATAGTTCGCATAAGTAGTAGCGCAATAACCGGGCAAGATGACAAAATTTGCATAACTATCGAGGATAATGGATTGGGAATGGACAAGAAAACTCTGAATCGTTTGTTCCGAATTACTCAACAAAAATCGAAGAAAGGCACTCAGGGTGAGCAAGGTTCGGGTTTAGGTTTGATTATCTGCCGTGAATTTGTCGAGAAAAACGATGGTAGAATTTGGGCTGAAAGCGTAATTTATGAATATACCAAATTCCATTTTACTCTCAAATTACACGACAATAACAAAAAAATGAGCCACCCTCATGAGAGTGGCTCCGTTCAGCAATTACATTAGCAAATCACATTTTCAAGTACGCCGATTTATTCAGCCTTTTCTTGAGCATCCACAACTGTTATTGCAATCATATCAATAATTTGACTGATATCATCACCACGTTGCAAAACGCTGATAGGTTTGTTTAATCCGAGAAGTACCGGTCCTAATACGTGAGCTCCGCCAATTCTATGAAGCAGCTTGTAAGCAATATTGCCGGCTGCAAGATTTGGGAATACAAGCACGTTTGCTCCTCCCTTCAAATCGGAGTATGGGAAAGTTGACTCAATAATTGACGAAACGACTGCAGTATCTGCTTGCATTTCACCATCAATCATCAATTCGGGGGCGCGTTGTTTAGTGATTTTCAACGCTTCACGCATTTTCTTGGGAATTTCGCCTTCTGCAGAACCGAAATTACTATAAGATAGCAAAGCTACTCTTGGAGTAATGTTGAAATGTTTAACAAAATTGGCAGCTTGCAAAGTAATATCAGATAAATGTTGTCCGGTCGGTTCGATGTTTACTGTAGTATCAGAAAGGAAGTAAGTATTAGTTTTGGTTGATACAACATACAAGCCTGAAACGACAGAATATTCATCTTTTTTGCCGACTACTTGTAATGCCGGACGAATTGTCTGAGGATAATGCGTAGTCAACCCGGAAACCATACCGTCTGCATTGCCGAGTTTAACCATCATTGCACCGAAATAGTTCGGTTGGTTCAGCAAAATTCCTCTTGCAGCGACTCTGGTAACACCTTTTCGTTGGCGAATTTTGTAAAATTCTTCTGTATATTTTTCAAACTCGGCAAAATCCTTAGGATTGATAATTTCTATGCCATTTAAATCATAGCCATGTTCATCACAAAATTCTTGAATTGCTATTTTGTCACCAAGTAAAATTGGTTGGGCAATTTTCATTTCCAAACTCATTATTGCAGCTTGGATAATTTTCGGATTTTCGCCTTCGGGGAATACAATTCGTTTAGGTTGACGTTTTGCTTTTTGGTATATACTGTGCATAATTTCAAAAGATCGTCCCATTCTTACTTCAAGTTCTTGACGATATTTATCGAAATCTTCGATTCTATGTCTTGCTACGCCTGTATCCATCGCAGCTTTAGCAACAGCGGGAGCGACTCTTGTCAATACACGCGGGTCAAATGGTTTGGGAATAATATAATCTCTTCCGAATGACATTGTGTCAACGTTATAAACTCTTTTGACGCTATCGGGGACGTCTTCCTTAGCAAGTTCGGCTAAAGCATATGCAGCAGCTTGTTTCATTTCCTCGTTGATTGCTTTGGCATGTACGTCCAATGCACCACGGAAAATGAAGGGAAATCCGAGCACGTTATTGACTTGATTTGGATAATCCGACCTACCTGTTGCCATGATTAAATCTTTACGTGCAGCAATAGCAAGTTCGTAGCTTATTTCAGGGTCAGGATTTGCCATTGCGAACACAATCGGATTGTCGCTCATCGAAACGAGCATCTCTTGAGTAACGCAATCAGCCTGAGATAATCCCACAAATACATCAGCCCCGACAAATGCATCTTCGAGTGTGCGAGCATCGGTTTCGATTGCAAATTCTTCCTTATATTCGTTCATGCCGGAAGTTCTGCCTTTGTAAATTACACCCTTTGAATCGCACATCAAAACGTTCTTAGGATTAACACCCAAACTGATGTGAAATTTTGCGCAGGCAATACCGGATGCTCCGGCTCCATTATATACTACTTTTATATCTTCGAGTTTTTTGCCCACGATTTCGACAGCATTCAACAATGCAGCACCACTAATGATGGCTGTACCGTGTTGGTCATCATGAAATACCGGAATATCTAATTTTTTCTTGAGTGCTTCTTCGATTTCAAAACATTCGGGTCCTTTGATGTCTTCAAGATTTATTCCACCAAAAGTGGGTGAAATGAGCTCGACAGTCCTAATGATTTCTTCAACATTTTTGGATTCAATTTCAATATCAAATACATCTATGTCCGCAAATATTTTGAATAATAATCCCTTACCTTCCATTACAGGCTTTCCTGCCATAGCTCCCAAATCGCCTAATCCCAGAACAGCAGTACCGTTCGATATTACAGCTACTAAGTTGCCCTTAGCGGTATATTTGAACACATCTTCCGGATTCTCGAATATTTCGCGACAAGGCTCGGCTACTCCGGGAGAATAAGCCAAAGACAAGTCTCTTTGTGTTGCTGTAGGTTTGGTTGTAACTACTTCAATTTTGCCCTTTCTACCCATACTGTGGTAGTCAAGTGCTTCTTGACGATTGATTTTCATAGGATTTGCTCCTTATATATGAATAAAATGTTAATTTATATTTATAGAAAATTTACATTTGTAAAGATATAAAATAATAAAAATATGTCACATAAAATAATATTAAAGATGATTTGTAGTGATATTAATAATTTAATATTAGCGTATTAATAAATTAGTGGCAGCAAAGATAAACTCTCTTATATCAAGGTGTGAGTTTAATGCCAAATCCATAACTTCTTGGTGAGAAACTTTTTGGGGGATTTCTTTAGCAGTATTAGTAATTAAGGAGCAAGAAATTGTATTCATTTCGAGCAATTCGGCAGTAGCCAATTCCAAGACGGTTGACATACCTACTGCATCTGCTCCCAGACGCCGGAGCATCCTGATTTCGGAACGTGTTTCGTAGTAAGGACCAATCACTCCGGCATAAACTCCGAATTTAAGATTAATTCCGATAGTGGTAAGAACAGCGTTCAAATTTTTGTATATCTCCAGATTCCGTGTATGTTTGGACGTATTTTTCCTGAATTCCATTCCATCAAAAACTGAAGATAAATTCCGGTATGTAAAATTGAGAGTGTCATTAATTAACATCAAATCGCCCGGCAGATATGTTTCGTTGAGCGACCCGGCAGCATTTGTGAAGATATGATTTCGTATTCCGAGCAAATAAGCAACAATAACTTGCGATACAGATTCGGAAACTTCAATGCCCTCGTAAAGATGAAATCTGCCCGAAAAGACCATAACTTTGGTGCCATTAATATTGATAAGCAAAAGATTGCCCGCATGACCTTCGACTGTTGTAGTCGGGAAATTCGGAATCTCGTCATAAGGGATTGAAAACAGAATATCTTCGGGTAGAAATGATTGCGAAATACCCGAACCCGCGGTGAGAGCAACTTTAGCATCTCCGAAAACTGTATTACTCAGGTATTCGGCAGATTTGGAGTATTTGTTTACAATTTTATTATTCAGTTTCAATGTCATAACACTACTGATATATTCTTCATTCTCATACTTTAAATATTCTGATTTTAAATCAACATTTAATCTTGATTCAAAAGTACGAGTTTTAAGATTACAATAGGCAATTGATGCAAAACATTAACAAGTTCTAAAATCTTTTGTTCAAAAAGTCAGAATCCATTTTTTATTTTTTAAAATTAGGTTTATATTTGATGTTTCCAAAAATATGGTTTTGATTAATGAAAGCATTAATAACAGGAATTACAGGTCAGGATGGCTCATACTTAGCAGAATTCCTATTGTCGAAGGGATATGAGGTGCATGGAATTATCCGCAGAGCGAGTACATTCAATACTCACAGGATAGACCATATATACACCGACCCACACGACAAAAAGCCGAAACTGCACTTGCACTATGGTGATTTAACGGATTCGGGGATAATAAATAACATCGTTTATAACATCAAACCGGACGAAATCTATCATTTAGGTGCCCAAAGCCATGTAAGAGTTTCATTTGATATGCCCGAATACACAGGAGATGTCACGGGTTTGGGTACTTTGCGAATTTTGGAAGCAATCAGAAATAGTGGAAACAAAATCAAGTTTTATCAAGCGTCATCTTCAGAACTGTTTGGTGCGGCTCTTCCTCCGCAAAATGAACAAACTCCTTTTCAACCGCAATCTCCATATGCTGCTGCCAAACTTTACGCATATTGGATAACGGACAATTACCGCTCTGCTTATGATATTTTTGCTTGTAACGGAATACTATTCAATCACGAAAGCCCGAGACGTGGCGAAACATTTGTAACTCGCAAAATCACGCGAGCAGTGTCAGCAATCATTTCCGGCAAACAGGACAAGATATATCTTGGGAATTTAGACGCAAAAAGAGATTGGGGATTCGCACCGGAATTTATCGTAATGACTTGGATGATGCTCCAACAGCCCGAACCGAATGATTTTGTAATCGGCACAGGCGAAAGCCATTCAGTACGTGAGTTTGTCGAATCGTCATTTCGGTATTGCGGAATTGAAATTGAATGGTTTGGCGAAGGAGCTAACGAGAAAGCCCGAATCAAAAGCAATGATTTTAGATTGAGCGATAGCCCAAAAATTGGCAATGTAGTGGTCGAGATTGACCCAAAATATTATAGACCTACCGAAGTTCATCATTTGTTGGCTGATATTTCCAAAGCTAAGACATTATTGGGTTGGGAGCCAAAAGTAAAATTCAAGGATTTGGTTAAAATAATGATGGACCACGACTTGATTCAAAACGGGCTTAATGCGATTGGGCAAGGCAAAGATATAATGCTTGCAAACGATATTAATTGGACGCGAAATACTTATGCAACTGATGTGAGCAACTTAGATGACAGATAAAAATGCAAAAATCTATGTCGCCGGTAGCAAAGGAATGGTTGGCTCGGAAATTTCTAAATTACTATCTTCTAATGATTATACAAATATAATCAAGGGTGAATTTGAAAATCTTGATTTGCGTGACCAAACTCGCACAAATGAATATTTTCAATCAAACAAACCGGATTACGTATTTCTGGCGGCTGCAAAAGTCGGTGGAATATTAGCAAACAGCACATATAAAGCTGAGTTCATTTATGATAATATAATGATAGCATCGAATGTGATTCATGCTGCAAAAAATAATGGCGTGCGAAAGCTCCTCAATCTTGGCTCATCTTGCATATATCCGAAATTTGCACCTCAACCGATTAATGAAGATGCGCTCTTGACAGGACTGCTCGAATCTACAAATGAGCCATATGCAATTGCCAAAATTGCTGCCATAAAACTATGCCGTTACTACAACGAACAATATGGAACTGATTTCATTTCCGTAATGCCGACAAATTTGTACGGCAATAATGACAATTTCAATCTCGAAAAATCGCATGTTTTGCCTGCATTATTACGCAAAATTCTACTTGCAAATGCTATTAGAGAAGGCGATACGGAATTTATAATCGAAGATGTGAAACGGCATCCTATTGGATTTGGATTCGACGGAAATACAAGTATTGATGCGATAATTGCTAAATTGGAGGAACTGGGCGTAAGTAAAGATTATGTTTCAATTTGGGGCACGGGCAAAGCATTACGAGAATTCATGCACGTAGAAGATATGGCTTCGGCTTGTATTTTTTTGATGGAAAAGTATTCGTATAATGAAATCGGCGAATTTGTCAATGTCGGCACAGGCGAGGAAATCAGCATAAAAGACTTGGTCGAAATGATTAAAACTATTGTGGGATATTCAGGTGAAATTAGATTCGACTCAAGCAAGCCTGACGGCACGCCAAGGAAATTAATTGACAGTTCCAAACTGAATTCTTTGGGATGGAAAAGTAAGATTTCACTCTTTGATGGAATAAAAAGTGTAAAAAAACATTATTTGAATTTGTAACTTTTTGAATTTTCATGTATTATTGTAAGATGTATTAAAACAAATTATTGGAGACTTTTTAATGTCGTTAGCTACAAGAACATTTATTAAAGTTATTGCTTTGTTTTGGGCTTTTAGTGTTGTATCATATTCGGCAACCATACCGAACTTTTACAAAAACGTGGATGAAGTACAAAAAAGTGAATTATCATCCAACCCTAAAAGCATTGACCAAAAATATTACATGCCTTATTCTCTTCATGTCAAAATCAAATACCAACTTTCCGACCTAACGATGCAAAAAGATATGGCATCCTTACTCGGTATTGATGCTATGCAATTGATGGGAGATTTCGAAATAGATGCGCCATTTGCAAAATATGTGAACAGTGATTTGTTAGCTCCGGATATGTATGGAGTATCACGTATTTATGAAATTCATTATTCAGGAACAGTGAACCCCTTTGATATTTGTGAGTTCATCGAGCAAAATCCGAATGTCGAATATGCCTCTCCTGTGTTTATTCGATATTCCGCAGGATTCACACCTGATGACCCAAGATTAGGCGAACAATATGCTATGTCACTTATGAAAGCAACTGAAGCATGGGAAGTAACGCAGGGTTCGGACCAGATAGTAATCGCAATTGTTGATTCGGGAACTGATTGGCAACATCCTGATTTAGCAGGCAATATTTGGCTAAACAGCGCCGAAATTCCGGACAACGGGATAGATGATGACGGAAACGGAAAAATAGATGATATTCGCGGCTGGGATTTTGTGGGAAACGTTACCACTCAAGAATATTATTCGGGAACATACAAGGAAAACAATAATCCTCGCAACCCAAGCAATAATCACGGAACTATGTCGGCAGGTTGTGCATCTGCAGTCACAAATAATTCGATAGGAATTGCATCACTCGGATATTCTGCAAAAATCATGTCCGTAAAATGTGCTTCTGATAATGCTGCCGTGCGTGGTATTTTACGAGGTTACGAAGCAATTTTGTATGCAGCTCGTTCAGGTGCAGATATAATCAATTGTAGTTGGGGCGGTCCCGGCAGAAGTGGCGCCGAACAAGATGTAATAAATCAAGCAACTGCAATGGGAGCATTAGTAGTCGCTTCTTCAGGCAATGACAATTCAAACAATGATATATTTAACTATTATCCATGCAATTATATAAATGTTTTATCGGTAGGTGCGACTGATGCGAATGATAGAGTGTCCAATTTCAGTAATTACGGGCATAATGTTAACGTTTTTGCACCGGGTTCTCGAATATTATCAACAACAATTGGAACCGGCTTTACACAGGCGGACGGCACATCATTCTCGGGTCCTATCGTTGCGGGTCTTGCTGCATTGGTAAAATCAATTCATCCAGAATGGTCGCCCATGCAAATTGCTCGTCAGATAAGAAGCACCTCAGACAATGTTTTAGCAACTCAAACACCGGCATCCAGACCATTGATTTATGGTAGAGCCAATGCCGAAAAAGCAGTTAAATACAATAATCCGGATTATCCTGAATTAGTAATTCCCGGATTTTATTGCGATGCGATGTCTGTAAACGGCAATATTGGAGCATTAGTTAATTATGAAATGACTGAAATCAAACTCAACATTACTAACTACCTCTCCCCTGCACCAAATTCTAAAATCATTCTGTCCCCATACAGAGACATTGCAACTTTGAAAAATAACGAGATAGATGCTGGAGATTTCGGCTATCTTGAAACAAAAGAAATAATTGTAGAACTGCAATTGAAGGAAAATAATCCATGGTTTGATGGTTTCATTGACTTATTGGTCACTTACCAAAGCGGCGATTATGTTGACTACCAAATGCTATCAATACCTGTCAAAATTCAAAGTAACAACAAATTTTCGTTAACTCAAGCATTAAGCCATACATTTATGATAACTTGGTTCGGCGCCCATACTCCAAGTAAAAATGTACTTTGGTCTGTAGGCACAGTTGAAGGTCAAGGAAGTGTCTATTACAAGATTGGTGGTAGCAGTCGTTTCAACGTTTTCACCGCCGAACCCGTTTATTGTGTTCATGGTTTGAGTGCTGATGTAGCATACGCAGGCAGTGGACCGACTAATGGTGCGGCAAAAATATTCAAAACAACTGATGGTGGAATGAATTGGAGCACTACTTTAGTAAGCACCATCACACCATTTGTCAATTCAATTCATTTTTATGACGCTCAAAATGCAATTTTCCTTGGCGACGCTATCGGTTCTTCATGGGGAATTGCCTCCACAAGCAATGGAGGAGCTAATTGGACAAAATTAACCAACATACCGAACCCTGAGACAGGTGAATCAGGCTATGTAGAATCAGTAGCTTATCATGGAAACAGTATATGGTTTGGCACTTCTAAAGGTAGAGTATTCCGCTCTACAAATCGCGGACAAACTTGGGATGTATCTGTATTGCATCTCGGTGGTACAGTCTCAAAAATGGACTTCTTAGATGATAATAATGGATTTGTTGTCTATCAGGAAGTCGCTTCCGGTCAAACAGGCGACCAATTTCTCGCTACAACAACTGACGGCGGAAAGACATGGACAAAAAAAGTGCAGAATTTCACTTCAAATTCAATCATGCCAATATCAGTGTACGCAATTAGTGCAGCAGACAAATTTGCTATAACTTCATTTAACGGGTCGGTCTTCACATCTGATGACATGGGTATGACACTCAAACCCGAGCTTACAAAACAATCAACGAATTTGCAAGTTGGAACCGGTTATGGCGATGGTGCATCTGTGAGACTTTGGAGTGCCGGAAGGATTTCTATCGGATTCCTCGACTTTGAAGTAACTCCAACAAACATTGAAAAGAGCATAGCTGTTTTGAATGAATCTCCTGTAAATTTCGGTTCAGTTGACACATCGGCAAATGTTATCAAACGTGTTGATTTGCGAAATGATGGCAATGTGAGATTAAATTTCTCTTCCTTTGAAATTATTCCCGATGAAGGCGTTGACCCCGACGAATTCCGACTTGTATTTAACAGACCCGATGAACTTTTGCCGGGTGAAACAGTAGGTATAGCAGTAAGATTTCAACCTAAAGTTTACCAAACGAGAACAGCTACATTGCGAATTATTTCCGATTCCGACCCGGCAACTCTTGATGTTCCGATTATAGGGCTTGGCTCGAGTACGTCTTCGGTAGAAGATTATTCGAATTACGAATTAAACATTACGCCAAACCCGACTGACGAGCAATTAACTTTGACTCACAATTTAGCAAATTTGGCTGAAGTGCAAATCGTTGACATCAGCGGAAAAGTAATGATAAGCAATATTTCAGAGTTGCAATCAAATCAACTTGAAATCAATGTATCAGCTCTGACTACGGGAATGTATTACATTGTTCTAAGAATGAAAAATGATGTAATGGTAACAAAAGCATTTGTAAAAAAATAAGAGTACATAAGTTTAAAAAATCCTGACCAATCTACCCTACGGCGAGCTGTAGGGTAGATTAAAAGGAAGTTCTGATAAAACTCAATTGTGATTGAAACGTCAACACAGTAAATATTTTTGATATTTTTACGAAAAATTTGAAAAAAATTTTTTATTTACATGAATTTTTCTTAGTTTCGTCTATTAAAATAAAACAAAGGATACTATAGATTATATTTACTGCTTTAGTTTGGAAAAAATTTCCTAAATTGTAACAAAAATGTGTTGCAATTGTTAATGCAATGGTGTGCAAACTAACTTAGGGTATAATCATGGTAGTAAATAAGTTTCTCTTCTGCATCTTCGCAATCATATTGCTTCATGTCACAATGACGTCCTATGCTCAAGAAGTCTCTTTCCACAATAATTCCGTTGTAGTTAAGTATATCCCTATTATTGCAAATTCCAAATTCGTTACGAGCAAATCGGGCGATGTTTACTTATACCCTGAATTTGAATCTACAATTTTGAAAGAAAATCAATTTGGTCAACCACTTGACCAATTTTTACCAGTGAAATTCATCGTTCCCTCACCGGACGGATTCAGTTCAGAATTGATTGATTTGCACTTTAGCCCCATTCGCGGTTATGACATCATTCCATTTGACATGAATTTTGACAAATTCGCCGATTTCTCGGAATTGACTATCGAAGCTGCTGTTTATTCCAATTATAAATTTCCCGAAAAATTTTACAAGTTAGAATATTTAGGCATATCATCAGACCACCACTTAGCTCAATTACAAATTCACCCTTATAAATATGAAGACGGGATTTTGTTCATGCTTGATTCGATAACAGTCAAAATCAATTTTGATGAATCGAAAGCGGGCAATTCAATGATTAGTTCAAATTTCACTAATGCTGCAAACTTTGCTCAAGCAAAGAATTGGGGCATTAGCCCGGAAAGTGCTTTTAAAGATGAACCAAGATTGCAGAATGAGGAAATCATAAAAGATTTGAACATAGTATCAGGCGGTACATGGTTGAAAGTTTCTGTATCGGAGGAAGGCATTTATAAAATAGACGCAAATCAACTCTCTTCATCCGGTGCGAACGTAGCCAACATTGATGTCAATACTCTTAAGATGTTCAGCAAAGGTGGCAAAGAGCTATCTGAACGCGTTAGTGATGCATTGATAAATGACTTGGACGAGCAATCAATACAAGTCGTCAACAAATCCGACGGAAAGTTGGATTATATAATCTTTTATGGAGCACCAACAGTTTCATTTGAAAAAGTTGGAAATGACATTCAACATTATAAAAATAATTATTCTAAGGAAAGTTACTACTTGTTGACTTGGGGCGGCAGAAACGGCAAAAGAGCCAATTTCCCGACTGATGTTAGCGGTGAGATTGTAAATCGCCCAACAAGCTACGTTCATAGAGTCTTTGTAGATGAAGATTTGACAAATCCTTATAGCCCTGGAGCAGGAAGGATTTGGTTCGGGCGAACTTATTTTTCCAATCCGTTCAATCCTGTATTACTACATAATTTAGACAAAAGCGGTGATATTTTTTACAGATTTGCTTTAGCACACAAATCTGATTCGCCGGGTATATTCAATATTTTCGACAATAACGAGAAGTTGGGTGTAATAAATCTTCGTTCATTGCCGAGTTATACAATGGCAGTACGCGATTTTGCCGAACTCAAAATGAGTGCAGCCAAAATTGGCAACGATAATCGCAGCATTATCAATTTGCAATATACAAATTCAAACTTGACCGGTTCAATAGCATATTTTGATTATTTTGAAATTCATTATCCGCGTAGCTTTTATGCGATTGACAATGAATTATCATTCATTGCAGACACAAGTTTGAAAGGCATAAGCGAATTTACGGTAAACGGTTTTTCGGGTCAAACTATATACGGTTTTGATGTGACTACTCCGTCCAATCCCCAGATAATTCGCAATACTGCCGTAACGGGTGGTATATTTAAATTTGTAACTGAATTACCTGTTGATGAATATCGCAAATATTATATTTCATCAAAAATAAAATCACCGACAATTTCTCCGGCGGAGCTAATCAATTTACGAGCCGACAAAGCAAATGCAAATGTGATTGTATTGACACATCCCGATTTGATGAATTCGGCTCAAGAATATAAGACATATCGTGAAAGTGTTTCAGATTTGAAAGTCCACATTGTTCGGACAGACCATATTTATAATGAATTTTCAAGTGGAATGCCCGATGTAACGGCATTGAGAGATTACGTAGCTTATGCTTGGCACAATTGGGATATCAAACCACAATATTTGGTTCTGTGGGGTGATGGTCATTACGATATGAAAAACATATCTTCGTCAAAAATCAATCATGTTCCGGCTCATCAATCGTTTGATTATTATTTGAAAAATTTGGATGAAATTCATAGTGCATGGTCATCAGATGATTTTTACGGTTTGATTGTCGGTAACGATGATATGTTAGATTTGAGTATCGGTAGAATTACTATTGAAAACGATGAAAACGGATTGGCTTTTGTTGAAAAATTGAAACATTACGAAAATAACTCATCATTAGACCAATGGCGTACTAACGTAATTCTTATGGCAGATGATGGACCGACGCAGGGAAAGAAATACGAAGGTACATTACATAATGACCAATCGGAAACTCTAGCAAGAGACATGATTAATCAATACGGAAAGGATTTGCAATATGATAAAATATATTTGGTAGAATATCCAACCGAAAACATTCCTAATGGCAGATTGAAACCAAAAGCAAACCAAGATATGTTGACCAAAATCAATACTACAAGTGGATTGGTCTTGAATTGGATAGGACACGGAAACCCAAGAGTATGGGCACACGAACAAGTTTTAGATAGAGACGTGACTATACCACAAATGACCAATTTAGACAAAATGTTCTTAGTGACTGCAGCCACATGTGATTTTGGTAGATTTGATAATCCGGAAACAAAAAGCGGTGCTGAGGATATGTTCTTAAGTCGCAAAGGTTCTGCAATAGCTGTTTTCACTTCTACTCGTATTGTTTATTCGCAACTAAATGCCAATCTCTTATATAAATTTTACGAGTTTTTGTTCACACGCAACCCGAATACAAACAGATATAACACATTGGGCGATGTGGTAAGACAATTAAAACAGACCTTCACCGGAGTAAATGACAAAAAATACTTTTTGCTCGGCGACCCGACAATGAAATTATTGATGCCTGAAAACAAAATAAATATTGATAAAATAAATGACGATGTGATAAGTGAAAATGGCGATGAACCTATAATACTTAAAGCATTATCCAAAATATCAATCGAAGGAAGCATATTACTTCCCGACGGAGTAACTGCCGATGACACATTCAACGGTACAGTTTTAGTAACACTTCGGGATGGTGATGCAGAATACCAAATAATTGAAGAATTTATGGGTGTCAAACGCGACCAATTCTATTTCAGGAAATTGGGACCGTCATTAAATCGTAGTTCCTACAAAGTGGAAAACGGAAAATTTACAGCAGATTTTATCATCCCAAAAGATATTAGTTTCAGTACTAACCAAGGGCGTCTATATGTATATGCATATACGGAAGATGGCGAATTTGCCAAAGGCTCATACCATAGTATAATAATTGATGGTTACGACGCAACAAATATACAAGATATGGATGGACCGAACATAAATTTGTTCGTAGATTCGCGAGAATTTATCCAAGGTGATGTAGTGACATCGAATCCAAAGCTGATTGTTGATTTGTTTGACGAATCCGGTATAAATACCACCGGACTAGGTATCGGGCATAAGATTGAAGCATGGATTGACGAATCGCCAACTTCGATAGATTTGACTGAAAGATTTACAACATCATTAATTGATTCGCGCAGCGGCTCAATCGAATCATTTTTGTTCGGTTTGGCGCCGGGAAGACATACAATTAAAGTCAGAGCTTGGGACGTATATAATAATTTCAGCATAGCTGAGACATATTTCTTCATATCCCCTGATGGTGACGGTTCTTACGGAAATATCAAGTATAATTATCCTAACCCCTTTTCCGAGCAAACAGCAATCGTCTTAAATCACAATATGCCTCCACCTTTTGAAGTAAATTTGAAAATATTTTCTTTAGCCGGTGTTACACTTCGAGACATTAAAACGTCAGTCAATACGTATCATACATCTGAAATTATGTGGGATGGAAAAGATAATCTTGGAAATCCTGTATCGCAGGGTGTTTATATAGTGCATATAGAAGTGCCAAGTACTGAGAGTGGCACAACAGTTGCAAGAACAAAAGTAGTAAAAGTAAATTAGCATTTGAAATGATAACACAAAATATAATGAATAAAGTTTTTGGAGGATTAATTTGATGAAATCATCAATCAAAATGGCTTTGATGGCTGTTATAGTAATGTCAACAACACTGCCAACCGAGTTGTACTCACAAGCTGGCGGCTCTGCTGTTCCTTTCCTTTTGATATCGCCCGATGCACGGTCGAGCGGACGTGGCGAAACCGGGACTGCAATAGCAGATGATATCAATGCCATATATTGGAATCCCGCAGGATTGGGGTTCTTAGATTATTTCGAGAATTATGATGCAGATTTTGGCGACGATGAGCTAATTCCATTTAGACAGGTTGCTTTGGCATTTTCGCCATGGTTACCACAATTCAACGCTGACTTGTTCTATAGTTATGGTACTATAGGTCAGTATTTTGAAAGTCTTGACGGAACGCTCGCCTTTAATTTCATTTTCATGAACTTAGGCGAATTTACTCGTACAGCCCCCGATGGCAGAACATTAGGGAAGTTCATTTCTAATGAATTCTCGTTCGGCTTTTCATATGGTACTATTGTAGCACCTGATTTGGGTGTTGGATTCCAACTGCGCTATATCCATTCAAATCTTACTCCTACATCAGTCCACGCCGGTGGTGAAGCCGGAACAGGTTCAAGTGCATCATTTGACTTAGGTGTATTGTGGAAGCCACAGGATATCGCTTTATTCGGAATCGAAGACAGATTGTCGCTCGGTTTGAACCTTAAAAATGTAGGTCCAAAAATCACTTACATTAGGGAATCAGACCCAATTCCAACTACTTTGAGACTTGGAACTGCATTCAAAGCATATGGTGATGAATTCAACGAATTAGTTTTGGCATTTGACATGGCTAAAATGTTAGTCAAAAGAGACAGTCTCGGCTCGGATGCCCTACCGAAATCATTAGTTACAGGTTGGGAAAATCCGGGTGCAGAATGGGCTTTCGGTGCTGAATATTGGTACCAAAAAGTTGTAGCTTTCAGAGTAGGATATTTCCTCGAACCGGCTGCACAAGGCAATCGTCAGTATTGGAACTTTGGTGCCGGCGTAAAATACGACATCTTCAACCTTGATTTCAGTTTCATCAATACAATCGAAGAAAATCACCCTCTTGCAAACACTATGAGATTCTCGATGCTTATTGATTGGCGCTAAGAGCATTGGGCTGATTAAGAAAATTTTTGGGGTTGCATTATGCGACCCTTTTTTTTTGGTGTAACTTTATTTAACGCATAACGTAATGTTAATGATTAAAAAATAATTTAAAATCACACAAATTATTCCTTTTTAAAAAAAATCGAAGAATTTAAAATGCAAACAATATTAGGTGCGGGTGGAGCAATTGGTTTAGACCTTGCAGTAGAATTAACAAAATATACCGATAAAGTCCGCTTAGTTGGCAGAAACCCCAAACACGTCGTTGGCGATGAAGATTTGTTCAAGGCAGACTTATTAGACCAACAAAAAGTTTATGATTCGCTTGAAGGCTCGGAGATAGCTTATTTAGTAGCAGGTTTGCCATACAAAACAAGTGTTTGGCAAACTGATTGGCAACGCGTTATGAATAACGTAATCGAAGCATGTATTCGCAATAAATGCAAGCTCGTTTTTTTTGATAATGTCTATATGTATGGAAAAGTTGATGGAGCAATGACCGAGGATACGCCAGTTAATCCATTCAGCAAAAAAGGCGAAATCAGAGCATACATTGCTGAAATGCTGATGAAAACTGCCGATAGAGGCGAAATAGAAGCACAAATAGCTCGTTCGGCAGATTTTTACGGTCCAAAAGCATTAAATACAGCTTCGTATATGATGATATTTGAAAAATTCAAAAATAAAAAGAAAGCTTCTTGGATAATAAACGACAAAGCAATACATTCGGCAACTTTCACACCTGATGCCGCTAAAGCTACCGCTTTGCTTGGTAATACAGCTGATGCATACAATCAAATCTGGCATCTTCCGACTGACCCCGAGCCAATCACCGGAAAACAATTTGTAGAACTCGCAGCTGAAGCCTTTGGCGTAGAGCCACGATACAATGTTTTGAGCATGTTTATGCTGAAAATGGTTGGATTGTTCAAATCCGATGTTAAGGAAATTCTCGAGATGATGTATCAACAGGAATTTGATTATTATTTTGATAGCAGCAAGTTCAACAATAGATTTTTCCAACCGACAAAATACCGCGATGGCTTGACAATTTGTGCTCAAGAAATGATGAAAAAGTAAATAAATTGAATTAATCCCTTAGAATATAAAAAATAATTTGACCAATGCCAAGCTTTTCAGTATATTAGGGGTGTATGATGTGACAAATTGGATTGAACATAAAATTTCATATCATAAAAGACTAATGTTGAAATTTTGTATGAGAATATGATGGCTAAGATTGAATTATACAACTCGAGCGAAGTAAAAACTTGCTTCATTTGCGGGGAAGATTTACATAAACTTGATGCCCCAAAAGATCTTCATTGCGATTTTTGCGGAAAAACTAAGACCTCGTCAAGCAATTGCGATAACGGTCACTACATTTGCGACTCTTGCATTGAAACTCCAATTACCGAACACGTTAAGCAAAAATGCTTAAGCTACAAAGGTGATAGTCCTATTGAATTGGCTGTGATGATTATGGATTCGCCTATTATCAAAATGCACGGTCCTGAGCATCATTTTATTGTTCCGGCAGTATTATTGACCTGCATTGCAAATAAAACCGGCAAACGCGACGAATTGGTCGAAAAACTCGAAATTGCGGAGCGAAGAGCAAAAGCAGAAACACCGAATGTTTGTAATTACAGCATTGGCACTTGCGGCGCTGCGATTGGAACAGGTGTGTTTTTGAGCATATTCATGGATAGAGAAAACCAGCATGATGATGCTTGGTCGATAACTAATCTAATTGTTGCGGAAAGTTTGAAATTGGTTGCCGAAAGCGATGGACCAAGATGTTGCAAACGCGACACTTACATATCTCTCGAAGCTGCGATTGGATTTCTGCATGACAGATTTGCAGTAGATTTGCCAATCAGCCAAGCCAGATGCACCTTTTCTATGCGAAACAGAACATGCCAGCATGAAGAATGTACATACTATAATATCGGCTTTTCGTTGGTATAAGTGCTATTTTGCTCTTAAAGACGACGTCGAGACTTGGTATGTGAAGTCGTAAAAGGAATCTTCGGATTCAAGTAATTTGTGGTATGCCAAAAATCCAATCATTGCGGCATTATCCATACAGTAACTCATTTGGGGCACAACAACGTTGATGCCCTTTTTGTTTGCTCTTTCAATCATCAGAGCCCTCAATCTCGAATTTGCCGACACACCGCCCGCAATCACAATGTTCTTCACCTTATGCTTCAGTGCTGCCTTTACAGTCTTCACAGTCAACACATCACAAATAGCTTCCTGCACAGAAGCACAGAAATCTGCCTTCATTTCTTCCGGCAATCCATTGCTAAATTGCTTGTGTACAAAATATCTGACTGAAGTTTTAAGCCCGCTAAAGCTGAAATCGAAATTATCATCATGTAGCATCGGTCGTGGGAAACCGAATGTGCTCGGGTTTCCTTCTTTTGCGAACTTGTCTATTAAGGGACCGCCGGGATAGGGTAAACCAATTAATTTTGCGATTTTATCGAACGCCTCCCCTGCCGCATCATCTTTGGTAGAGCCGATTACTTCGTAATTCATATACGAAGTGACTAAAAAAATCGAAGTATGCCCACCGCTCACAACTAATGATACAAAGGGAAAAGTCAGACTTTCATCTTGCAGACAGCCCGAATAAATGTGCCCTTCAATATGATTGATGGGGACAATTGGTTTGCCGAGTCGCAAAGCAAGCCCTTTTGCAAAGTTCGAGCCTACAATTAATGAACCAATCAAGCCCGGTTCACGAGTTACAGCTATTGCATCAATTTGTTCCAATTTAACATCCGACTCATCGAAGGCGCGATTGACGATTTCGTTTACGGAGCGAAGATGTGCCCTTGAAGCGAGTTCAGGGATGACGCCGCCGTATTTCGAATGGAAATATTGCGATGCTATGATATTTGTACAAACTTTTGTTCCGTCAAGGATGGATGCCGATGTCTCGTCACACGAAGATTCTATTGCCAATATTTTCATTTTTCTAAAAGTAAATTATTTAACATATTTAATGCATAAAAAACTGCCCGATTCCTGATAGCATCACGATTTCCGGGAAATATTTGTTTGAACGACAAAACCCGTTCTTGGGACGCTAATCCAAACCAAACAGTACCAACCGGCTTGGAATCAGTCCCGCCGTCGGGACCTGCAATGCCTGTGATTGAAATTCCAATATCCGATTTGAAAATAACACGAACATTTTTTGCCATTAATTCGGCTACTTCCTCGCTCACAGCACCATGTTCATCAATTATGGCACTATCAATTCCTAACAATTTCGCCTTGCTATCGTTGGAATAAGTCATAAATCCGCCAAGGAAAAACGAGGAGCTGCCTGCTAATCTAGTCAATTCGCCACCGAGCAAGCCTGCAGTACAAGATTCGGCAAGCGCCACAGTTTTGCCACTCATTATCAATAATTTTGAAATACGCTCAATCATCGGGCTTTCGTCATATGATTGAATATACTTGCCAATTCTAAGTTCGAGATATGCAATTGCCTCATTGATTTTTATTTCAGCAGATACAAAATCGCGAGACTGCACAGTGAGTCTCAATCGGACACCATTTGCAGATGGCAAATAAGCGAGTCCCGATAAGTTTGGGATATCCTCCGAATTGCCGATTAAATCCGCAAGATAAGATTCGAAAATACCGTAAGTGCGAATTGTTTTGTGGAGTTCAATTTCCGATTTCGAATTTTCGAGAACGCTTTTGATTTTAGCTTTAAGCGAATTTTCGTAAATGTACTCCATTTCATAGGGTACACCCGGCAAAGCCACAATCATTTTACCGTTACTTTCGAATAACAAGCCGGGAGCAGTTCCGCTTAAATTAGGCAATGCGACAGCTTTAGCCGGAATATATGCTTGGGCGCGATTTCTCTCAGTGACTGTTTTACCCTTGCTTTTGAAAAGATAATCAATCGTTTGGTAAACGGAATCTTCGAAAATCATTTCACATTCAAAAAATTGGCAAAGAGCAGTTTTGGTAATATCGTCTTGAGTAGGACCCAATCCACCGGTAATAATCAGCAAATCGCTACTATCGCCCAATCTGCGGATTTCCGGTACAATTTGCGGCAAATTATCAGGGATGGATGAATTGGCAATGACCGAAATTCCTAATTGAGTTAATTTCGCTCCGATTGTGGCAGCGTTTGAGTTGACAATTTGACCAATGCAAATCTCAGTTCCAATTGTAAGAATAGAAGCTTTCATTCATTTCCAATATAAAAATATAATGACGAATTGTCTGAACTATGATTTGTATGATTTTTGGGATTTATTTGATTAAGACAATGTCTGAACTATGATTTGTATGATTTTGGTGATTAATGTGATTAAGAAGCTCTTAAATTCTTTTATTCATCCGATGACTTGGAATATTCAGATTAATTGAATTGATTAAAGCTGTGAATTAAAATGCCCGTCAGGTGTTAATATAAACGAAACCTTCCGAAGGTTTCGAACCTTCGGAAGGTTAAGAATTCATAATCATAATAATCTAATAAATCATAGTTCAGACAAATAAATCATAGTTCAGACAAAAACTCATAGTTCAGACAAAAACTCATAGTTCAGACAAAAACTCATAGTTCAGACAAGGATTGTGATGTATTCGCTAAAAAATATTAATTCTCTGGATAAAGCAACTGCGCGGATTCTAATATATAAATTTGGTAGCCCTGCCCGGGAAGCATTTCGCCTATCATGTTGATTTCGAATGCTGGATAGAAGACGTTCCCTAAGTTATCTTTAGCTATTATTAGATTGTTTTCGGCAACTAATGAAGCGAGTGCAATTTCAATATTAATTGGATTGTCACGCAAATAGGAAATGATGTTCCAACCGGCATTTAGCGATATTGGTGTCAACTCGGGCATAATTTTCATTCCGACAATTGACAAGGTTTCGTTTTGTGACATATATACTTGGTAACCATGTTGCACGTTCCAATTACCAATGTCATTAATTCCGAATTCGGGATAATATATTTGCCCAACGTTGTTTTTGACAATTACCGTGCTACTTTTTATCTCCGAGAATACTTCTTCCATTGCAGCATTTTCAGCTTCTACGTATGTCGAAATCATATTCCACCCTGTTGTCAGAGCGATGGAATGCAATTCAGGTAATGTCTTGACTTGAAGTATGTAGGAAAAAGCTGAATTTCCTGATGTATTTTCCGCGATAATTCGATAATAATAATTCGTAAATGACTTTAAATGTTCGCCGGCATCCGAATATTCGTTGTTTAATCCCGTATAAAGCTGCAAATAAGGTCCTTCCGCATCTAATGAGCGAAATAGTTTGTAATTCTCTGCTCCTGCTACATCGTCCCATTCGAGCACAATCTTATGTTGCTCAATTAATGAAGCTCTTAAATTTACAGGTGTTTCTAATGCATATTTAAACAAAGTATCGAATACAATGCTCGAATGTCCATCAGCGCGGTGACTTGAGTGTAGAGAATTAATTACAGTATCAGATTCGGCTATTAAAAAAACAACATATGCACTCCCATCAGCACGTCGGCTTGAGTATTGTGTGATGGAAGAATCTGCTCCATTAAGTATGAAACCGATGCAATTGCTGCCATCAGCACGGAATGCAGCTTTGTGTGCTATCACCGATGTATCAGCATCCGCAATTGTTAGGCGAATCATAGAAGCACCGTCATAATATTCGCCTTCAAATTGAGCATGAGCCAAAAATGAACTCGCAAAAATGGCTAAGACAATGTAAATAAATGCTTTCATTATTGCCCCGTTTTATCTAATCATCGAATCTAACACATCTGAATCCATACTCTGGATTTCTGGAATCGTATGAAATTTCGGCAAAATGACGTGCTGACACCAGCCAGTAGTTCTCGTACAACATATGATTATAAGCCCACGAACCACCTCTATAACCGGTACCGGTCAAGTTATCGAATTGCCACTTTTGAAGATTTTCAAATTTCCTGCTGGTCTCAGTCCCGAATGATATGCAGGCTTCCCAGAGATTGCCACTCATTTCCATAATTCCCCAATAAGTAGCCCCTGCATTCACTCTTTCACCGGCACTTATTTCAGCAAAAATTCCAACCCTAAAAGGACCTTGGTAACTACCGCTATTATGTCCAAAATGACAATTGCCTCCCAAAAAATTCTCATTACTACAACCCAAATTCCCCGGATTGATTGATTGGGAGCGAGCATTATCTCCCCAAGCATATTCGCCGGAAATATAAGTTAGAGGACCTCTGCAAGCTTTTTCAAATTCAAGCTCGGTCATTGGTCGTAATCCTGCCCAAGCTGCGTAATGCAAACCATCTTGAAATTTGAGATAGCTACAAGCAATGTTCTGACCATCACAAGCTTCATTGGGTTCGCCATTTTGATTGTAGTCGCAGAAGAAAACAATCGGCAAATCGGCATCAACTTCCGCATTGCACCTGATTGCGTTACGGTATTGCATAGTCGTCGTATTCGACATAACGAAAGTGTTAGTAATCGTGGTCTGCTCCATTATTGTTGTAGAGATTCTCGAAGCTTGCTGCACACGGGTAAGAGTATTAAGAAAATCAACATATTGCTCTTGCGAAATCTCGTATTTCATGCAATAGAATGACTTATAGCCTGTTGGATAATGAGGGTTGTCGTATGTACCATTGTTATTGAAATCTAAGCCTTCTGTTCCACTGACAGTAATTCCGACATTTCGAATGGTTTGGTCACCTCCTGATGCTTTGACTATAACAGCATTTTCTGTAATTTTCACGGGGAAATTGTTAGTTGATTGTTTAAAACATGCGGGTGAAGAAACATCTCCTAAATAAAAATCCCCTTCGGGCACGTAACACATTTCAATAGCAAAAACAGCCACTCTCATCACATCAAGCTTGATGTCATCTTTTAAGAAATCATCACCGTAATTCCACTTAAGTTTGACAGAGTTTGAACCGAAATCACCCTTACCTTCATTTGTACGAAAGAAAAAGACCCCTTTTTGGTCGCTAACTGCTTGAATTGTTGCACCCGTGTCTGCCGAACCGGGAAAATGGGCAGCTGAATTGGGATTTAAACTTGCATGATGCCATTCACCGGAGCCGGTTTTCTGATATTTGACAAATATCCATGCAGCGTCGTGATTGATGTTGTTTTTCCAAGAATTTTTCCATTCGATGTCAAATTCGACATAAACAAATTTTTCGGAAATATCCTGACCTGATAGTATCGGGTTTGCAACCTTGATATCGTTTGCTAATCCGCTTGTGAATATGAAAATCGTCATAAAAAAAACAGTAATGACCTGATTCATAAATACCTCTAATTTTTGTTAAAAATTATTATACAAGTATTTCAAAAACAAACAAGAATTTCCTAACCCTAAAGTAATCAAATGTTTATTTAAAAGCAAATAATTTTTATGCCTGAACTATGATTTATACGATTTTTGTGAGTTGTCTGAACTATGATTTGTATGATGAAAGTGATTAGTGTGATTAAGAAGCTCTTAAATTCTTTTATTCATCCGATGACTTGGAATATTCAGATTAATTGAATTGATTAAAGCTGTGATGAATTAAAATGCCCGTCAGGTGTAACAAAGATTAGACGAAACCTTCCGAAGGTTTCGAACCTTCGGAAGGTTAAGAATTCAAATCATAAAAAATCATAGTTTTAGACTTCGGAAGTCTTTATAATTAACTTCAACAAGCTAATTATATTCTTATACTTTAGAAAATTAGACTTCCGAAGTCTTCATCTGTCACATCTTCACAAACATTTGCGTCCGGTTGCCGATACGGATGTAATAAACGCCACGAGGGAGATGCTCTACATTCATCCGATGACTTGGAGTCATCGGATGAATTGGTTCGGTAAGAACACATTCACCAAGCGTATTGTAGATTTTGATTCCTGAACCTTCATCAACCCTACGGTTAACCGTAGGGTTGAGAGTTACGGTTATTTCAAGATATTCCGTTGCGGGATTGGGGTGGATGGAAAATCCTGAAGTATTAATCATATCTACTGAATTGACTACCATTGATTTGAAATAGCCAGTATTGGACCAAATTGTACTGTCAGTGGAATTGAGGGCTTTGACTCTCCAGTAATATCGTTCATTGATTGTCAGAAATTTTGCTTTCCATATGCCATGAATGCTTGTAACCGTATCTATGCTTAAAGTTTGGAAAGAAGAATCTAAGGACAGTTGAACGCGGTATTTATCGGCATAATCAAGTTGGTTCCAACTCAAATTCAAGTCCATACTCAGGACTTCAATACCAAGTGGAGTTATTAGCTTAACTTTTGTTTTTTTTGCCCAACGAACTTCAAAGCTCCAAATTTCAGACCAAGGGCTGTAATTTGAACTTGATATGGAAGATCTGACTCTCCAAAAATACTTTTGATATAATTCTAAGTTTTCCGGTCTGTAATTTTCATTACTTAAGTTTCCTTTGATAGTTAATATTTCAGAAAAGAGTGAATCCTTTGCTATTTGAATTTCTATACTGTATTCCACGAATCTATACTTTAAAACTAAACTATCCAAAGGTATCGTTGAATTATTTGGTGGGTTAATTAATTGTGGTGTTTTCAATGCCTTATAACCACCATTATTTGTTTTTCTAATATTATTATAGTATATCATCCAGCCATTATTTTCATCTGTAAAATAAAGCGATGTAGGCATATTGCAACCGTTTTCTATGAAATTCCATTTTTCACCACCGTTTGTTGTTTTAAAAAATGTGCAAGTTGCTTCAAACATACTCCAGCCCCAGATTGTGTTGATATCAAGTATGAAAAAACCTTCAATATTTCTATAATCACTATAGATTGACTCAGATGTTTTGTTTTTTATGTCATATCTGAAAATAGTTCCACCACCACTAATTAATAAATAATCTTTATCGAAGTATTCAAATCTTGCAAAACCACGTTTGGTGAATTGCCAATCTTTGCCTCCGTTTGTGGTGATCAAAAATACTCCTTCATCAGAATAATAATCAACTTCATTCGAACCTAACATATAACCAATGTTTTCGTCAATAAATAATACATCATATAATTCATCTACATCAAATTTAATTACCTCGAAACTTTCTCCTCCGTTTGACGTTTTAAAGGCGATGCCACCTTTACCTACAATCCATCCGTTATTTTCATCTCTAAAATGGAAACCATCTCTTATCGGGTAATAAGTCATGTGATATACTTCTCTATAAATATAAGCATCAGGAAGTTTAATTTTCTGCCAATTCTCTCCAAAATCGGTAGATTTCAAAAATGTGGCACTGTCGCCCTGAATATATACGGTATTGTTTATAATTTGAATTTTTCTTAAGTTGTGATGAGTTATATCATATCTAAATTCCCACATATCACCACCGTTCGTAGTTCTCCCGATTAGCCCATCTTCACCGCATACAATTAGCCTTTGGTCATCAATGCCTTTTATATCCCAAATATCCGAATGAGCACCAAAATGCTTGATGTCCCATGTTTTTCCATTGTCACTTGTGCGATTTAAAATCATCTTATTTGATAAAATGATAAAATCTTGATTTGACAACATTGCTACTTCATAAAGATTTTCGTCATTAAATTTCTCGTTCAAATACAATTTCCATGTTTTGCCACCATCAACAGTTTTCTCAACACCACTATCCCCTATTTTGAATCCAACATTTTTCGATAAAAAACTGAATGTGTAAGCAAGTTTGAATTTATTGACAAAATTCCAAGTTGCACCAAAATCGTCGGTTTTGAAAAGACTATCCTCTTTTGCGCCATATCCGATAATACCGTCAATTAATTGAATACTCCAAAATGTATGCTTAGTTTGGTTCCATGTAAGCCCGGCATCAGTGGTTGTAACAAGTGAAAATTTATCTAATGCCCAACCATTCATAAGCCCCAAAAATTGCAGGGCATTGAATTCGTAAGAATTGTCATGAGTTAAATGCCATGTTTTGCCACGGTCAACAGTTTTATAAAGTCCGGCTTGACTCAACCAGAAAATATCTTGACTAAAAAAGTGAATTGAGTTAACCTTCTTGTTTGAAGGTAAAGCAATTTCGCTCCAAGTATCGCCACCATCTTCAGTAATGAATAGATTGTGTGTTGAAGAATTTTGAGATGCTGATATAAAACCAATCTTTTCATCAAGAAATTTTGCAAAATTCAAGGTTTTGAAATCAAAAATTTCTTGAGAAAACCAAGTCTTACCACTATCAGTAGATTTTAAAAGTTCTACTCGAGTTTCATGAGCATTCAACATCCAGCCTGTGCTTTCATTTACGAATTGCAAATTCTGAAGTTCATACTTCAGTTGATTGTACGAATATGGTGGCTCGGCAGCAACCAAAGCAACACTAATGCTCATCATAACTATAAAAGTAAAAATCGTTTTCATTTTTCAATACCTTTAATTTTCTTTTTTCAAATTTACAACACTCTATAATATATATAACACATCAACATGAAATTTATCTCAGGGAATGTTTAAAAATATTGTCTGAACTATGATTTGTTTGATTTAAGTGATTAGTGTGATTAAGAAGCTCTTAAATTCTTTTATTCATCCGATGACTTG
>PGYU01000008.1:124401-126630 GCA_002839825.1 Ignavibacteriae bacterium HGW-Ignavibacteriae-1
CATAAAAATCATTCAAATCAAATAAATCATAGAACAGACACTACACTTTCACAAACATCTGCGTCTGATTGCCGATACGGAGGTAATACACGCCAAGAGGGAGATGCCCTACATTCATCGGATGACTTGGAGTCATCGGATGAATTGGTTCGGTAAGCACACATTCGCCAAGCGTATTGTAGATTTTAACATCAGAACCTTCCGAAGGTTCGAAACCTTCGGAAGGTTTCGTAATTGTAATAAATTCCGTTGCGGGATTGGGGTGGATGGAAAATGGTTGATGTAAAGGTGAATTTTCCTTTATCCCGGAAACGATTGAAGATAATTCTGCCCGTCGAAGGTGCTTAATTTGACCTTGATATTTATATGAAGTAAAAATGTAGTTCTCATAACCATATGTAAATGATGTATGATATTTATCATTTGCAAGACTACTGTCAATATGCCAATTATTTCCATTATCATAACTTAGCAAGATTTTACCATAATTTGACCCGACAAATATACAGTTTTCTGTTATTGATATATCATAGTAACCAACTACATCGGATTTTGTTATCTCATCCCATGTAACACCTCTATCACTTGATTTGTATAATCTAGTTCCATTTGATAGATACACATTATTCCTATGGGAAGCTACTGACTTGATCCATGATGATGAAAAAGTTTTACTCAAACTAAAAGAATCTGATTGAATATTCGCTTTGTATAATCCATCCGATGCGATAACAAATATTTCGTCTTGATCTATAATTGTGTTTAAAATATTGATATCTTTGGATACCTTTATCCATGATTCACCCAAATTATCACTCGAATATAATCCCATATTCGTACCAAGATAGAGTTTATAATTGTTTCCAGTTAGACATGTGAATTTTATTTTCGACTCTAAATCAGCACTTCGTAAAATTATGCTCCATTCATCGTCCTTTTGGTTCTTCCTATAGACCCCTTCGGAAAATAGAGCAAAAGAAACATCATTGAGTTGGTAATAATCCTTTACATCATGACCGATAAAGCTATAGATTTGCCATTTTAAACCGCTATCATTACTTATATGTAAGCCGCTTCGGTTACAAGAGTACATCAAGTTGTTAAAATGTCTGAGCCTGTTTATATTAGTAAAGTCACCAGTATTTTTCCATTCTGTTTCATCCAACTCTCTATAATAAGCTCCTGCACCATTTGTTCCGATAAAAATTTTGTTTTTACTGATAACCATACTCAAAACATCCAAAAATGTTAGATTTGCACTAAGATTTGTGATGTTTTCCAAATTATCATCAAAACTAAAAAATCCTACCGACGTCCCGGCATATATACGAGATTCATTGTAATACAATACATTCACATTTGTCTTGCCTAAAGTTTCTTCAAAATGCCAACTTTTACAAGAATCGTTACTATAATATAAACCTTCACTTGTTCCAGCTATAACTTTAGTACCACAATATTTGAAATCATTAACAATAAAGCTCTTATCAAATTTAATAATATCCCATTTATCATCTCCGATCATTTTGTAAATTCCATTTCGCGTTGCGGCGAAAATTTCAGTCCCGATACGAATGTAATTGAATGCATTAATTTCGTAAACATGTCTCATTTCATATTCATCATAACGATTGTAGCTAAATATGCCTTCTGCTGACAAAATTAAGAAGTGTGAAGTTCCGGTGATTTTATAGCAATCCCAAGGATACCTATAATAATCGGGATAGGATATGTTGCGCACATCAATCCCCTGTCTCTCATACAATCCAGCGTTTGTAGCATAATAAAATCTTTGTCTTTCCCAGTCCCCATCAGATTTTGCAATATCCCTTATAATAGTAGTATCATTTCCAACACGAAAATTGTTTACTCCATAAGTCAAACCTTCATTGAAAGTTGCATATAAACTCGGTGTTACACAAAAGTATAAACCGTTATCTACAATTTTAATTAATTCAACTTTCCCATCGTAAGGACCTTGACAATCAATCCATTCAGCTCTTAATACTGTGAATAGAAAAGTGATTGCCATAATGATACTGAATAAAATTTTCATTTTTATTTCCTATTCTTTTTTCAAATTTACAACACTCTATAATATATATAACACATCAACATGAAATTTATCTCAGGGAATTTTGAAAATATATTCTGAACTATGATTTGTTTGATTTAAGTGATTAGTGTGATTAAGAAGCTCTTAAATTCTTTTATTCATCCGATGACTTG
>PGYU01000033.1 GCA_002839825.1 Ignavibacteriae bacterium HGW-Ignavibacteriae-1
TGCAGACTATTCTCACGACAGGTATGAACTTCATGGGAAAAACAAATGTTACAAAGGTTGTATCAAATAATAGATCAGGCTCTGATACAATCTACATTAACATTGAGAAAAACAACGACTTAAGTATTTTTCAGGTTATTGATGCCGAGCTTTGAGATCCCAAACCGGTTTGGTTTAACATTCCGACTGGAATAAAGTCAGTGATTTCATTGTACTTCTCATTTATTATAACCTTAGTTGAAGATTTCTGATCTTTAAAAATCAAAAGTGAAACAAACAAAATGATTAGAATAAATACTATCAGTCCAAATACACCAGCCATTTTAAAAAGTGCTGAAAATATATCCTTATAAATGAAAGTGCTTTTCATAATTCATATTCCAATTATTTCCCCTTTCTCCTTGCCGATATAGCTCTGCCGTGTCAGCCCGAAGAGGTCAAGCATGGTTTCGCCGAAAGCGGTATATTCTGTCTTTCTATTCATCAACAACTCTGTAAGTTGAGCTTGTGACATGATACTCTTTGCTATAATAACTTTTTACTGATTCATTTTCATCATATAACATGAAGAATTGTATCACCCTGTTATTGGGTGTACTTGGATATGGAAAGACCAAAAAACCAAGTAAATCAGTTTCAATAAATCCAACATATATAGTGTAATTACTTTCAGTATTCAAAAATTCAGTTGGAATTGATTCTCTAATATTTTTATAAGGTGTTTCTTGAAAATAAATCGTTTGATATTTATTATATTTATCAAAGAGTAGTTTATCGCTCGAATCAGGATAGAAAAATTTGTATTGAGTTCCTGTTACAAAGGGTATATACGTACTATCTTCAACTAAAAATGTTTTTGCTTTACCGTGTTTTGACTCAATAAAATATTGAAATAATGAGTCTGAACTGATTACTAAAACCGCATTCTTGATTCTCTTTTCTAATATATTGTTCACGTTTTCTTGCGCATTATGTGTACAATTATAACCGAGTATTAATAAAATCACCACAGATAATATTTTCATAAATTTACTTCCTCTCTAAATTAGGATACAAAATGTGATTGCTATTCATCGGATTTGAGCAACTTTTCAACATCAGAATGAGTGAACAGCTCTTCACCTTTTCGCTTGTCAACCACCTTAAGTTTCTCGATTTCATCCAAGATTTCAAGGTAATCGGACAAAGGCATCACGACATCAGTTCTTTCGCCTTTATCGTTTGTTATGTACTTAACTTCAAGCATCTCACAAATCCTTATCAAACAAACTATTTTGCTAGACATACTATTGCCAAAAACATTGTATTCCACGGGATAGAAAAATGTAGTGCTACGGTATGGATCAGGTTTGGGAATCGAAATTGAGAGCTAAATTTGCTATATATCATATATGAAATAGCATATGTTAACGTCAAAGTGAATGTGCGGAAAGTATAGAAGAAGTGAAAATATAAAAAGGTCATTATGAATAGTTCAGGAATCTATTTTGCAGGATTTAAGCATCCGAATGCTATCGAAGATAATAGCAAGAAGCAGAAATATGAGATATTTCAATCTCTGTTTGAAGAAACTATAAAGGTAGATTACAATGATGAACCAATCGGGAAATTAGAAAAATTAATTGAGAAATATATTTCTGAAAATAAAAAGATATATTTATTAGGATTTTCTATTGGTTCGATTAAATCGCTATATTTACATTTTAAATATGATATTCCAATTTTATTAATTAATCCCTCCTTCTTTCCCGAAATCACCTTGCAGGCATATTTATCACAAAATGAAATAGATAATATTATTGATTTGAAAAATAATATTAAAAATTTAAAGCACAAAAATAAACCGTATTCTAATTTCAGCGTTTTATTAAGCAAAGATGACGAAGTAATTACTTATGATAAATTTCTAAATATTTTTAATACATATATTAAATATGTTGAATGGTTTGAAAATAGTGGACATAGTTTTATTCAATTTGAGAATCGTGCCGAGCAAATCAGATTGCTGATGATATGGGATGAGTTAACGGATATGGATGTGGAAGAAGTTTTTTGATTGGGATACCCCCCTTTTATTTCCACTTCTTTGATAGACTTACTTGCTTTTTGCCAAAAATTTCTTAAATTTGTTATCTATGTGAATTTGATTTTGAAATTAAATATTTTACTATATATCATAGGTTTATAATATGTCATCATATAAAATTATCTGGTCGAAAATTGACGAAGCACCCGAACTCGCCTCCTATTGCTTGCTTCCCATCGTGCAAAATTTCACCAAAGGAACGAGCGTCAGCATCGAAACAAGGGACATTTCCTTGGCAGGCAGAATCATCGCCAACTTCCCCGAGCGGCTCACAGACGAGCAAAAGATTCCTGACTATCTCGCTCAGTTGGGCGATTTGGTCAAAGAACCGATTGCAAACATCATCAAGCTACCCAATATAAGCGCTTCCATTCCCCAGCTTCAAGCGGCTATCAAAGAGTTGCAAGGCAAAGGTTACGATATTCCGGATTACCCCGAAGAGCCCCAAAACGACGCTGAAAAGGCTCTGCAAGTTAGATTCGCCAAATGCCTCGGCTCCGCTGTCAATCCCGTTTTGCGTGAAGGCAACTCCGACCGCCGTGCAGCAACAGCCGTCAAAAAATTCGCCCAAAAATTCCCGCACCGGATGATGCAACCATGGCCCCAATCCGGCTCCAAGTCTCGCGTTGCATATATGAATGACAAGGATTTTTACGGCACTGAGCAATCAGTCACGATTGAAAAAGCTACCGATGTCAAAATCGAATTCGTCGGCAAGGACAACGAAGTAAAGGTGCTAAAGCCGAAAGTATCGCTCATAGACGGCGAAGTCATTGATACAGCCGTGATGAACGTCGCTGCTTTGCGCCAATTTTACGCCGAGCAAATCGAAGAAGCCCGCAAGGACGACGTGCTCCTATCGCTGCACCTCAAAGCCACTATGATGAAAATTTCCGACCCGATTATGTTTGGTCACGCCGTCGAAGTTTACTACAAAGAAGCCATAGACAAGCACTCCGACACATTGAAGGAAATCGGAGTCAACCTCAATAACGGTTTGACGGATTTGCTCGAAAAACTGAGCAGATTGCCCGACGACAAAAAAGCCGAAATCGAAGCCGACATCGCAAAAGTTTACGAGAGCCAACCCGCACTTGCAATGGTTGATTCGCGGCACGGAATCACCAATCTTCACGTCCCGAACAACATCATCGTTGACGCTTCGATGCCAAACGTGGTTCGCGACGGCGGAAAAATGTGGAACAACGACGACAAATTGCAAGATTGCATCGCCATGATTCCCGACAGAAGCTACGCTACGATGTATTCGGCGATATTGGAAGACGCAAAAGCCAAGGGGCAATTCAATCCCGCAACCATGGGCGCCGTCTCCAACGTGGGTTTGATGGCACAAAAAGCCGAAGAATACGGCTCGCACGACAAAACTTTCGAAGCGAGCGAGAGCGGCACGATTCGCGTAGTTGATGCCGACGGCAAGGTACTCATGTCTCAAAACGTCGAGCAGGGCGATATTTTCCGCATGTGTCAAGTGAAAGATTTGCCAATCAAAGACTGGGTCGGATTAGCCGTCAAAAGAGCGAGAGCCGCCGACACGCCCGCAATCTTCTGGTTGGACGAGCAACGCGCCCACGACCGCGAGATCATCAAAAAAGTTAACGAATACCTCCCGATTTTCGACACAGTCGGGCTCGATTTGCGTATCATGAAGCCCGTCGATGCCATGAATTTCACGCTCGAACGCACACGCCAAGGGCTCGACACCATTTCGGTGACCGGCAACGTGCTTCGTGATTACCTCACAGACCTATTCCCAATCCTCGAACTCGGCACCAGCGCCCGCATGCTCTCGATTGTGCCGCTGCTCAATGGTGGCGGATTGTTCGAGACCGGCGCAGGAGGCTCGGCACCCAAGCACGTTCAGCAGCTATTGAAGGAAAACCACATCCGCTGGGACTCCTTGGGCGAATACTGTGCCCTCGTGCCTTCCTTGGAGCTTGCTTACGAAAAAACTATGGACTCGAAGGTCAAAATCCTATCCGAAACGCTCGACGAAGCAATCGGAATCTATCTCGAGAACGGGAAGCTGCCCTCACGCAAGGTCAATGAGCTCGACAACCGCGGCAGTTCCTTCTATTTGGCACTCTATTGGGCTCAGTCGCTCGCCAAACAATCGCACGACACCGAACTGCAAACGCGTTTCGAGAAAATCGCTGCCGCTTTGGCTGAAAATGAGACCCGTATCACTCAGGAAATGCTCGACGCACAAGGACCACCCGCAGACATCGGTGGATACTACATGCCCGACCACGACAAGACCACAAAGGTGATGCGTCCCAGCTACACTTTCAACCACATAATAGACACGATGTAAAAAGCACCCGGAAAATTCTTCCCAAAGGCTGTCCAAATGGGCAGCCTTTTTTTTGGGCAATTCTCGATGTTTTATTTTTAAATTTGTTATATTTGTAGGTATGAATGATATTTTATTGATTAAATAATTGAAACTTAACAATGCAAAAAGATTATGGCAATATCATTAAAAACAAGTAAAATGTTATGGGGAAGATCAGCTAATAGATGTGCTTACCCAAATTGCAGACGCATACTTATTGAAGATAAAACGGAAACGGATGATGCTTCAATTGTTGGAGACGAGGCACACATCGTTTCAAGAAAGAAAGACGGCCCAAGAGGTGCATCCACATTGACAGCAGAAGAAAGAGATAAATTTGAAAATCTAATCCTACTTTGTAAGATACACCATAAGATAATTGACGACCAAACTTTAAATTATACTGTTGATAATTTGAAACAAATGAAAGCAGAACACATTCAGTGGGTGGAGAAGAACCTTACCCAAGATGTTGATAAACAAAGGGAGGATGAAATATATGCATCGTACATTGATAAATGGATTGAATTAATTGACTTACATAATTGGCAAGATTGGACTTCTTTTATTTTCGGAAGTGGACAACCTCGAATAACCTTAAAGCAATTAGATAATTTACGAACACTTGAATTATACATTTTTTCACGAATTTGGCCAAAACGATATAATTCAATTGAATTTGCATTTAACAACTTCCGATTTATACTTTCGGACTTTAATAAAGTATTCGAAATGCATAAAGAAAAAATTGACGACTATGGAGAACCTTGGTATTTCACAGAAAAGCTTTACAACAAAAAGATTCAAAAAAGTTATAATGAGCTTGTAGCAGAATACAATTATCATGTTGATTTAGTACAAGATTTAGCTTGCGAATTGACAAGATCTGCAAATTATTTATGTGATCAAATTCGTAAGTATATTTCAAGTTCATTTCGCATAAAAGAAGGAAGTCTTCTTATTGTTACAGGTCCCAATATAGATTTAAATTTTGTAACACATAGATTAGAATTTACAACTAATGATATAGATATTATCAAGTATCCAGGTCTTGAAAAGTTCATGGAAATAAGAAAAGATAGAGGATTTAACTTCGGAAAAGGTGTTAATGAAAAATATTTGGAATATGAAAATTGAAATACTCAACAAAAAGGTTTAAAAGCTGGGGTCAATATGTAAGTTTTATTAATAATTTGACTGAAAGTTGGTGTTTTCGGGGTCAATCTAATTCTGATTGGGATTTAAAAACTTCTTTAGAACGAACAGATTTTTATAAAAGGACTGAAAATATTGAAAAGTTATTTCTTATGGATTTTCAAAGAGGAGCGAAAAATTATCTTTCTGAAAAAGAAATGCCTGACAATTTATTAGAATGGTTAGCATTAATGCAGCATCATGGTGCACCAACAAGATTACTTGATTTTACAAAATCACCTTATATTGCTGCTTATTTCGCATTTGAAAATGCATATTATAATGATAATCCAGTTGCAATATGGTGTATCAATTATAGATTTTTAACAAATTTTGTAGAAAGAACTCTTAACTTGAAGCATGATGATGAATTTGAAAATGCACGTTTTAGATTTTCAGATGAATTTTTTGAAAAAACTAGAAGAAAATTTACAGAATCTGATTATGAAAAATTATTTTACAGCAATGATCAAAGTCTAATAATACCTATTGAACCTTTCAAAATGAATAAAAGATATGCTTTGCAACAATCAATATTTATTAGCCTTGGAAATTCATATGAAACATTTATGGAGCAATTAGATTTTGTAAATGAAGACCTAAAGAAAATTGCAATAAAAATATATTTGCCTTCTTCTATAAAAAATGAAGTATTAAGAGAATTACAGAAAATGAATATCTACCGAGCAAGTATTTTCCCTGACCTTGATGGATACGCTATGAGTCTTAAAATGCAATACAATTCTATGAGTTCTTTAGAAGATATTTTTTTAAAATATCAAAAATTTAAGAAAAATGGAGTTCTAGAATTTTTACCATAATTACTTAATGACATTATATAAAGCCCATGCCATACCATAACATGAAAGAAGAAGAACTAAAAAATAGGATTGCCAGAGATTTTTTTTGGCAGTATGATTGGACGAAAATTATATCGGCAATGTTGATTTTTGCGTTTCGATGTACGACAAGAAGAAATGGATTTGTATTTCATCTTCACCTAATCCTAAAATACGTTTACAAATTCAATAAAAACTACACACCCTCCAACCCCCTCTTGATAGAGGGGGAGCGGCTTTTGGGGGGTTTGATAAGCTCTTTTCCACACACTCTCACAACCTCATCAACCTCCCCACCCCCAACAAAAAAAAGCCGCCCAAATGGGCGGCTGTGAAGAAATGGGGTGTCGAAACGGGATTATATCGCGTCTATCATTGTCATGATGAAAATGTTGATTCCGCCTTTGGATTGCGATTTGCCCAAGATTCCGACTTTGTCGGCTGAGGCAAATGATGCAAGGCGTTTGGAAGCAAATGAGCCGTCTTCGTTATATACGAAATAGACTGTGTTGCCCGATTTGAACACTAAGATTCCGCCGCGACCAACTATGGCGCTAGCATCTGCTTTGCTGACTCTCCCGTTACCGCCTTGTACCAATCCGTCAAGCGAGGCTACATAACCTTCGAGAGGTTTCTTTGTAGCGTCGGTGGGTGTTGCAGGGGTTTTGTCGCCGTCCTTTTTAGGGGTTTCGGGTGTCGGGGTTTGCACAACGGTGTCAATGACGTCCGGTGATGCTTCTACCGAGTCTATAATGTCTTCAATTGATTCCTCAGGCAATGGGGCTTCGTCTTTATCATCGCCGCAAGCAACGAAAGTAAACATCAAGGCAGCCATCATCAAAGGTAGTAAAAAATTCTTAATCATAAATTCCTCAGATAATTATTAATAATTATTGCTTATTCAATTAGATAGCGTCTATCATCGACACGACGATGATGTTCAATCCGTGAACTGTCTTGGTTTTCCCGACTATGCCCACTAGTTCTGCTGTCGCAAAGTTAGCGAGTCTTTTACCTGCAAATGAGCCGTCTTCGTTATACACGAAGTAGATTTTGTTGCCGGATTTGAATACTATCGCATGCCCTGCATCGGCAAGAGTTTTGGCTTTGTCTTTAGCTACTTTGCCTGTGCCACCCATGATGTACGAATCAAGGCTTATGACTTCACCTTTGAAGTTGTCTTGTGCATAAGCGTATTGAATTGTCATCACAGTTGCGACGAGCATGGCTATTAAGATGGAATAAACTGCTATTTTTTTCATATTGCAATCCTTAACTTAATTAATTACTAGCTGTTTTAGCGTAAGGTACATCTTCAACTTTTTGGTAAGAGATTTCAAGTTTAATGTGTCTGTTTGGAGCAGTACCATATAGGAATCCACCTGCAGGATTTCTTACTATCATGATTTTGGCATAATTATATCTAGTTTTGCCAGGTTGGTATTTTCTTACATATACAATTATATTTTGATTACCTGTAACGTTAGTCAAATCCACAGTGTGTTCTGTGTATTTTGTATTGCGGTCGCCATCATCCATTGCTCTGCTATCAAAAACATCATTGAAAGCATTAGCTAAGAAATGGTCAGTCAACATAAAAGTAGGCTGTGGTTGATTGTTGAAATTAAAACCTAATTGTGAAGCCGAGCCGAACTTGACAGTACTTCCATCAATCATTACGCCTAAATCCCAATCCGCACTATTACCTGTTGTACGTGTTCTTGGTCCATCTTCGCTGCCATAGTAAATTTGTAATCCACTAGCAAATAGAGATGCTCTTTCAAAAAGATTGATATCTTCATTATAGATGGTTTTTTCGAATCTTGAAGCAGGTGACCATTTGACATTTGCTGATGCTGCTGAATTTTCATTGTTAGTGTAACGTGCTACGAGTTGGAATTCGTAAATTTTGCCTTCGCTAAGTCCTGTAACTGCGATTGGGTTGACACCTTTCGCAACTGCCATAGTCATAGGGTTTGCTGTTTCGCCTACTACCCAATATGATAGGAAGTAGTCTTGGAACAGTGTGTTTTGCTCTGATGAGGAAATATCATATTTCAAATGAATGGTAGTTTCATTTACTGATAATGCCATCAGGTTTGTGGGTGCAGCCGGTTTTTCGCTATTTGGGTCAGTCGGTCCATCTTCAGTACATGAAGTGACAAGAAAGCCCATTAATAATGATGCAAATAAAACTGCTAAAAGTTTAGAATAAGACATAGAAACTCCTCAAAAAGTTTGTAAATACGTTAATGTAATAATGTTAATGTACGAAATACTATTGTTAATATTTTGGAATATGAAAATGCGTTAACATTTGACTTGGGTCAATACTTCACTGATAGTGATAGTTCGCGCGCCAAATCGTTAGTGATTTTGCTTCGGTCAAATCCGGCTACAAACTTTTCGTTTGGCTTTGGCAAATTGCCTTTTTGCCATAGTTCGAAAAGTTCTTCCAGCTTCTTGACGATATCCTTCACGTTGTCGGGTTCGCTTACAAATCCGGCTCCGCTATCTTGGACAATTTTCGTCATAGCTCCCGAAGGGGCATTTATGAATATGGGCTTTCTTGCTCCAAAATATTCATATAACTTGCCCGGAGACCTATAAGTATCATTCATCATTAGCCAAAGAACATCAGAATCAAGAATATGACGAATTGATTCTTTATGCGTTACATAGCCGGTTAATTCGATGTTGTCGGATAGCTTGAATTTGGTAGCCATTTTGAGATGCGACGGTCTCATCAGCCCAACAAATCTGAGTATGGTGGCTTCTTTAGCCTGTTTATTTTGGGAGAGAAATATCGAGAGTGCTTTGAGGAAATATTTGGGAGTGCGGTCATCTTGGAAGAGACCGGAATGAGTAATTACGAATTTGCTCTTGTCTTGGCGTCCGTGATTTGCGTTTGCGAAATCTTCGGGGTCGTAGCCGTGCGGCAGTATCAAAATGTCTTCGTGGGAGAGAAATCTGTAGCGACGCAATAGAACTTCCTTAGCAAATCTTGTGGTGACAAAAGTTTTGTGAGCGTGCGAGAGAACCCTTTGTTCCAATTTCAGATTTTTGTTCTTGTGCATTGGCGTCGGATAATACTTGAAGGGGTTATCCACCCAAGTATCACGGTAATCGGCGAGAAATGGGATGTCGTGTTTGCGGGCTATTTCATCGGCTATCAAAAAGTCAGTAAATGGCGGCGCAGTTGCAAATATTGCGTGAATTTCATTGTCGGCTATAATTGCATTGGCTGTTTTGACAGCTTGCTTTTTCCATCCGATTTTCGAGTCAGGCACAAAAAATGTATCATTGTACATTCTGCCCAATTTGTGAATAAATTGATTTGGGAAATTTCTTGTTTTCGTCGGCTTCCCTTTGCTCGGAGTGCGGACTATTGTGATATTTTCCTCACCAAGCTCTTCTATCAAGGTTTCGTCGAAAGCATAATAGTCCAAATCTCCGGTTGTAAGCACTATTGGATGCCAACCGAATTTCGGTAAATATTTTACAAATTTCAAAGTCCTCTGAACGCCACTTAATCCCATAGGTGGGAAATAGTACGCTATTACAAGGACATTACGCTTCAAATTTGAGTAAATATCTGTTATGTCTTCTGATACCATTACGCTTGCATCAAATTACGTCTATCTCATCGGGAGGTGCCGACAGCACACTGCCGCCACTTACGGTGATTAAAATCAGCTCGTCCATTCTGATACCGAATTTCCCTTGGATATACAATCCGGGTTCGATACTGATTACGCAATCTTCGGGTACGATTTGGTCATCTAATTCATAGCTGATGACAGGATTTTCTACTGCACGCAGCCCAACACCGTGACCAACTGTATGCTTGAAACTGTCACCATAACCTTCTTTCTTGAAAAAGTTGCGGACAACCGAATCGAGATACTTGCCGTTCATTCCCGGGCGGACTTCTTTGAGCACAATTTGTTGAGCCTTGCGGATTAAATCATACATCAATTTCTGTTCTTTGTTGATTTTGCCTATCGAGACTGTTCGCGAAATATCAGGACCGAATCCATTGACTTTGGAACCAAAGTCCATAATAATCAGGTCGTTCTTTTTGATTTTTCTGTCGGTCGGATTGCCATTTACAAGGCTGCTACGTTCGCCCGAAACAACAATGATGTCTGATGGTTCGCCCTCGGAGCCATTTTTACGACATTGATAACATAATTCATTCGAAATATCTTTTTCGCTCATGCCGGGTTTGATAAATCCAAGCATGTATTCGTACACACCGCGAGAAATTTCGATAGATTTTTTGATAAAATTCAATTCATCGGGGTCTTTCGGTTGTGTAAATCTCGTTACAAGATTTTCAGCCGGTTTGAATTTCAGTGGTCTGATAACGTTACGTATAGCGACAGCCTCCGAGTAAGGCATCTTGTCTGCTTCGAAAGCAATTGACTGCACACCTTTGAGAACTTTTTTCTTGGCAATATATTCCCATGGGCTCCTCGTGATGTGAAAATGGAGATTGGGTAATTGGTAGAGCTCTTCTTTGATTTGTTCTTCGTAAGAATCGTCGGTAATAAAATGCAATTCATCTTCCAAAATGAAGAAAATCGCATTGGAACCGGAAAAATTTGTCAGATAACGAATATTAGGTAAAAAACTTACCGCTATCGCTTCTACTTTATGGTCTTCGAGCGAAAACCTTAGCTGGTCGAGCCTTCTGTTGATAATTTTCGGGTAATCAGGTTCGTCAGTTACTTTACGAGGTGCTGTCTTTTTTGCCATAGGTCTTTGTAATTATTGTTTAAACAAAGTAATTGGGTGATTCTTTAGTTATGCTGACATTGTGAGGGTGTGATTCTCTCAATCCGGCACTTGAAATTCTGTTAAATCGAGCTTTCGTTTTCAGTTCTTCTATATTTTTGCAACCGCAATAACCCATCGAAGAACGCAGTCCGCCGATAAGTTGATATACAGTATCGCTAACGTTGCCTTTGAATGGCACTCTGCCTTCTATTCCTTCGGGTACATATTTGCTGATTTCATCTTCAGTATCTTGGAAATAGCGGTCAGCAGAACCTTTTTGCATAGCGTCTATTGAACCCATACCACGATAAATTTTGAATGCGCGGCGTTCGTATAAGATTTTTTCGCCCGGACTTTCTTCGTGCCCAGCAAACAAATTGCCAATCATAACTGTATCAGCGCCTGCTGCAATTGCCTTAGCGACGTCGCCTGTTTGTTTGATACCGCCATCAGCCACAACCGGAATATTGTACTTGGACGCTACTTCTACTACGTTCATTATTGCGGTAAGTTGCGGAATGCCAACTCCGGCGATAATTCTCGTTGTACATATAGAGCCCGGTCCGATTCCGACTTTTAAGCCATCGGCTCCGGCATCAATCAATGCTTGCGCCGCACCACCTGTTGCGATATTTCCCGCAATTATTGGTAGCGATGGGTATTTGGCTTTGATTCGCCTAACCATATCTATGACACCTTTGCTATGTCCATGTGCAGTATCAACAAAAATGGCATCTATGCCCACATTAACAAGTGCTTCGACTCTTTCGAGCGTATCATAAGCTATTCCTACCGCCGCAGCAGCAGATAATCTGCCCATTTCATCTTTGGTGGCATTGGGGTGCTTTTTCTTTTTCTGAATGTCCTTGAAAGTAATCAGCCCTCTCAGAATCATATTCGAATCTACGACAGGAAGTTTTTCTATCCTTTTGCCTTGCAATACAACTTCGGCTTCTTCGAGAGTTGTACCTTCGGGGACAGTTATCAAGTTTTCCTTGGTCATGACGTCCGCAATTTTTTCCTGCGGATTGGGCTTGAAACGCAAATCTCTGTTGGTTATAATGCCGATGAGCTTTCTATTTTCATCTATAATCGGGATACCGGAAATATGATATTTAGCCATTAGCTCAAGTGCATCGGCGACAGATTTGTCAACGGTGAGAGTAATGGGGTCTTTTATCATACCACTTTCGGAACGCTTTACTCGGTCAACTTGGTCAGCTTGCTGTTCGATGGAAAGATTTTTATGGATAACGCCCAAACCGCCTTCACGAGCCATGGCTATCGCCATGTTCGATTCGGTAATTGTATCCATTGCGGCGCTTATGACAGGCACATTCAGTGTAATGTCTGCGGTTAATTTTGATTTAATTTCTGTGTCGCGGGGCAAGACTTGCGAGTAGTCCGGGATTAACAATACGTCGTCGTATGTGATTCCTTCGTATAATATTTTGTTCTCAATCATCACAAATACGCTCAAATTATAAATATGAAAAAGCGGAGATATGCTTTCTCCGCCATTATTTTAGTTGTTTGCAGTCGTGCAAACTTTTAGTTTGATTTCGTTTAATTTTATCAAGTTCTTAAATTTGGTCTGAGTAAAAGCATCTGTTGTAAGTTCTAAATCAGTTTGTAATTTTTCGATTGTCTTTATGACTTTATCACTATTTATTTCATTGGATTCATCTGCAGATTCGACTACTATAGAAACTTTGTTGTCATGAACTTCGATAAATCCGGTGTCAGTAGCATAAATAAGCTCCATGTTTTCATCAGTCATGATTTTGATAATACCAATATCTAAACTTGATACTATCGGAGCATGGTTAATAAGCACCGTAAACGGAGATTTCGACCCGGGAACATTGACTGATTTCGCCAATCCCGAGAACACCGTTTTGAGGGGAGTAATTATTTCAATATTTAAAAAATTATCAGCCATTTTTCACTTCATTCATTAGTTCTGACTCTTTTTCCAAGCGTCAAATACTTGGTCTATAGTTCCTTTGTAAGCAAACATTCCTTCGGGGATATCATCGCATTGCCCATCGAGAATAGCTTTGAATCCTGCAATAGTTTCGGCGATAGTAACATAAACACCCGGATAGCCTGTAAATTGCTCGGCAACGTGGAATGGTTGCGAGAAGAATCTTTGAATCTTTCTGGCTCTGTAAACCGAAGTTTTATCCTCGTCAGAAAGTTCGTCCATACCCAAGATATTGATGATGTCCTGCAAATCTTTGTAAGTTTGGAGTACTTGGATGCATCTGATAGCAGTATTGTAATGTTCATCGCCCAAAATCAATGGGTCCATGATTCTAGAACTTGAATCCAATGGGTCCACGGCAGGATATATACCCAATTCTGAAATTTGTCTCGACAATACAGTTTTTGCATCAAGATGCGTAAAAGTATTAGCCGGAGCAGGGTCAGTCAAGTCATCTGCGGGAACGTAAATAGCCTGAACCGATGTAATCGAACCTTTGGAAGTAGAAGCGATACGTTCTTGCAATGCTCCCAATTCTGTTGCCAAAGTAGGCTGATAACCTACCGCTGAAGGCATTCTGCCCAACAATGCGGAAACTTCGGAGCCTGCTTGGATAAAACGGAATATATTATCTATAAACAAAAGTACGTCTCTGCCTTCTTCATCGCGGAAATATTCAACTGCTGTGAGAGCTGTAAGAGCTACACGGAAACGTGCTCCCGGAGGTTCGTTCATCTGACCGAAAATCAAAGCGGTTTTGTCAAGTACACCTGATTCTTCCATTTCGAGATACAAGTCGTTACCTTCACGAGTTCTTTCGCCGACGCCTGCAAAACAAGAGTATCCACCGTGATGCTTTGCAATGTTGTGGATTAATTCTTGGATAATAACCGTTTTGCCCACACCTGCACCACCAAACAAACCGGTTTTGCCGCCTTTGGTGAAAGGTTGAATCAAGTCTATAACTTTAATTCCGGTCTCGAACATTTCCTTGGTTGTCGAAAGGTCTGCAAACTTCGGAGCAGGGCGGTGTATAGGGTATCTGATATCAGATTCAATTTCGCCTTTGCCGTCAATAGCTTGCCCGATGACGTTCATCATTCTGCCTAAGACTGCCGGACCAACCGGAATTGTGATAGGTGAGCCTTTGTCATAAACTTTCATGCCCCGAACCAAGCCGTCCGTGTTGTCCATTGCAATGGCACGGACTCTGTCTTCGCCAAGATGTTGTTGAACTTCGCAGACAAGAACTTTATCCGAGCCGTCTTCGACGGATTGGAAATGGATTTCTAATGCATTCAACACAGCCGGAATCGTTCCCTGTGGGAATTGTACGTCAACTACCGGACCGATTACCTGAATTAATTGCCCTTCATTCATGCTTTATAAAACCTTTATTAAATTTTTATAAGTGTAATTTTCATTTCTAATATGTTTGTAGCATAAGTTGCAAAAATAACTATTTTTTATGTCATTACAAATCACAAAAAGCGATTGTTTGTTACCGAAATTTTATCTTTGACTAAAAAATGCTGATTTTATTGCATTTAATGGCTTTTTTTGACTATTTTAATAAAATAAAAAATATTTTGTAACGAAAGTTAAATTATATTGTTTATATGGTAAGAACTTTGCAATTTTTTTGGGAGATTGCTTATGCGAAAAATTATACTCTTTTTTATATTTATCCTCTCAGCGAATACTCTTTATGGTCAAGGAGAGTTTAATAATTGGTATTTTGGTGATGTTGCCGGTATTACCTTCAACACCCCCAATCGTAATCCCGTGTTTTTACCGGGAAATAATCTCTTCCAATATGAAGGCTCGGCGACAATTTCTGATGCAAACGGCAATCTGCTTTTTAGTAGTAATGGCGAACACATTTATAATTTTAGAGGCACAAGACTAAATATTGATAAGCTCATGGGTCACCAATCTTCAACTCAATCTGCTTTAATAACAAAAAAACCGGGTAGTAGTAGTGTTTATTATGTTTTTACTTCCGATGCCAGTGAATATGTTGACCCACCAAATGTCGGCATTCATTATTCCATAGTTGATATGGCGGCTAACGATGGCGAAGGTGCCATGGTGACTACAAATGTGCCACTTTTGGCAAAAGCCAGCGAAAAGCTTAACGCCACATTACATGCCAATAAAAAGGACATTTGGATTCTTACAAAAGGTTGGAAAAATAATAATATTTACGCTTACTTGCTTACAGAAAACGGAATCGAAGATACTGTAATTACATCAATAGGATTTGAACCCACGCATAATTATCATTCTGTCGGTCAGTTGAAAATCTCTGCTCAAGGAACAAAAATCGCGATTGCTTACCAAGATGTTACTTTTTACGAAATCTACAAATTTGACAACAAAACCGGAGTTGCGTCGGACCCCTTAAGAATTAACGTTGGCGGAGTATATAATTTATACGGTGCCGAGTTTTCATCTTCAGGTAACTTGCTTTATATTACCAATAGTCGTAATAGTTTGAAAGTTTCCACATTGTACCAATATCAAGTTAATATCTACGACACAACATCAATCCAAAAATCTGAATATATAGTTGAAAGAGGCAGTGAACATATCGGTTCACTACAAATGGCACCAAACGGTTCAATTTATTTGGCTATATCAGGGCAAAACTACTTGGGTGAAATTTCAAATCCGGAAGGAAAAGGTGCCTCATGTGGATTTAGAATGGGTGTAGGATTAGACACAACAAAATCTCAATTAGGACTTCCAAACGGCATACCTTTAGGTTCGAATTATTCATTGTTGATTGATTTATGCGAATATGATGATTTCACTTTAGACCCTATGGACATATTGCAGGATACATCAAAATACGAATTTGAATTCGCTTGGACAGGTCCAAATGGATTTACGTCTAAAGAAACGAAACCACACTTTACTGATGCTACTCTTGACGAAAGTGGAACCTATGTTTTGACTGTCAAATATGTTGTCAATGGAGAAGAGTTTATTGTATCGGTCAGCAATCGAGTTCGGGTTAACGAGCGGACACAGTTTAAAATTTTAGGTGATACAGTAATATGCTCCGGGCAATCGACTACATTGCGTTCCGACACAACACATCCTTTTTTCTCATATCGTTGGTCAACAGGTTCTAGATCCTTCCAGACAACTGTAAAAGATTCGGGTACCTATTCTCTTGTAATTCGTAATATGAGGGGTTGTTATGATACTGCTTTTGTTCATATAACCGTTCTTGAAACGCCGAAAGCTGAAATCAAAGGCACCGGATTAATTTGTGATGATAATTCCGAAGTGCTGCTCGAATCAGTGCACAACAAAGCCAATTATACCTACTTGTGGTCAACGGGTGAGACAACACCCACGATTAAAGTCAAACTACCAGGTGAATACGGACTAAGAGTGACAAATATACACGGATGCTCGGACACAACGACATATACTGTAAAGGAGTTGGATGAATTACAAGTCCTTATCGAAGGCGATACCGTAATCTGTGTGCCGGGTGTAGCGACTCTTACAGCACGTTCTCTAACCGATTTGTCGGAATATATGCACTTTTTTGTATGGTCAACGGGCGACACATCAAATACAATTATAGCTACAAAATCAGGAACATATGAGGTCAAACTTGTTGTTGGAGGTACTTGCTTTGCCTTTGATAGTCGTACTTTAGAGCGGAATCAGAACGCATTCCTTGAAATGAGTCACGAAGGGGACATTGATTTATGTCGGGGTGATTCTGTCACTGTCTATGCTTTAGAACCTAAAGACTCATACACGTATCAATGGAATGATGGAGTATTAGGTTTTGAGCGTAAATTTCTCGATGAGGAAGGTGAATTTACTCTATATGCCATTACTCCCGAAGGATGTGCAGATTCCGGTTCTGTGAATATTATTATACATGAAAAGCCAATTATACAACTCAATTTCGAAGGCGAAATATCAATTTGTGATAATCAAACACTAACAATTCATGCTTACCCCAAAAATCCTGATTTTGAATATCTTTGGTCAACCGGTGAAAAAACTGATAGCATTGTCGTAAGCAAAACGGGATTATACTATGTAACGGTTACTAATGAATTTGGGTGCAGTGATTTCGCAGCACTGTCAGTTACTGTATCAAACAGATTGCCTGCCAAAGTTGGAGGACCGAAGACAGCATGCCAAGGAGATATAATCACACTTGTTGCAAATGCAAATTTCCCGGATAGTGAATCCAATTTTAGCTATTTGTGGTCAACAGGGCAAACAAGCAAATCTATAGATATAACTGAAACTGCCGAAGTTTGGGTAAATATTATTCATGCCGGTGGTTGCGAAGGTTCCGATACAATTAAAGTTGTGTTTTATGAAATACCCACTGTAGAAATTTTCAATCCATCACCCGTCGCATTTTGTTTAGGTGGAAGTGTCGAATTAAACGTTTTGAATCCTAATCCTGAATTTGATTACATTTGGGAAGACGGAACTCTCGGTACTACTTTAATTGTTAAAGAAAGTGGCACTTACAAAGTCTATGTTTCGAATGCAAACACCTGCTTTGATTCTGCAGAAGTGGATGTTATTGTTCACGAGTCGCCCATCTCAGCCATTAACGTTATCGGAGAGCCTGTTTTCTGTGTTGGCGGTTCGGTGATACTCCAAGCAATTTTTACTACCGACGCGGATTACATCTGGTCAACAGGCGAGAAGAATGAATCTATCACCGTTGCTCAATCAGGCAAATATTGGCTGGCAGTATGGAATCAGTGGGGATGTAGCGATACTACATATGTTGAAATTGAAGAATTGCCCGAATTCGATGTTGAATTGACTACTGATAAAACTGAACTTTGCGAAGGTGATTTTGCATCAATTACAACAACTGAAGAATTTTCGAGATACGAATGGTCAACAGGTGAAAATACAAAAACCATTGTTATCTCCGAAGCCGGGAGCTATACTGTTACCGTTTATGATGAAAACGATTGCGTAGCTACAAACAGTATCGAAATCTTTGGTGCTGAGGAAGCATCACTATTAACATTCAAACAACTGAATTTCCCTGAACCCTGCGTTGGCGAAGAAGTAATTATCGAAATTGAAGTTGCAAATCCCAATCCTCGTTTCATACAAACCAAAGATTTCACTTTTGGCAGCACAAAGGATATGAAATTGATTGATAACGGAAATATAATGGCAGGTTTGGATGCAAACGGAAAAACAATTATCAAGGTGAGTTATTTGCCAACTTCAACAGATGATTTAAAAGGAATGCTCCAAATCAATGGTCTTGGACCATGCGAATTTTTCTCAACATTCGAATTCGATGTAACTTCATTTATGAAAACTGAAGTCACTTCACCCAGCACGACTTTCACAGCAGGCGAAGAAGCATGTTTAACGTTTGAGATAGAACCTAAATGCGACATTAGCGACGACTTGAATTCCGGATTTGAAATCACAATATCATTTGATGCTCAGTATTTCTTGCCAAAAACAGTCAATTTAGGTACGATTTTGGAAAATTACATTTCCGGCGGCAAGCGATACATAAAGATTTATACTGATAATTATACTCTAATGCAAAACAAACAAAATTTGATAACCATTTGCGGAACAATTTTGCTAGGAGCAGATTCGATATCAAATATAATAATCGAAGATTTTGAGTGGGATGACGCAAGAATTGTTAATGAATCAAACAACGGTAGTCTTGTCAATATTTCTTGCGTTCAAGAAATTCGCGGCATCAGATTTTACATGCCAACAACACTCAAAGTCAATCCAATGCCGGCAAGCGACAATCTCCGTGTTTTAGTTAATTCGGGTTCGATTGGTGAATTTGAATTAGTCTTGGTATCATACGATGGCACTCAAGAAATACTAAAAAGATGGGAAAACACCCAAACAAGTATGCTTGAATTTGAATTTGACATTAGCACAAAATCTCAAGGCGTTTACAGCATTTTGCTCAAAGCTCCTTGGAGTATTCACTACGAAAAAATAATGGTGGTCCGATGAAAACAATCATTTTCGCATTATTCGTGATGCTTGCTGTAAACACGCAAGCCCAACAAATTGGTCCGGAATATTACAATTGGCATTTTGGATACAGTGCTGCTGTATCATTCAACACAAGCGATTTGGAGCCTATAAGTTACGGCGATAGTCGCATGTTAACTACGGAAGGATGTGCAAGCATTTCGGATAAAGATGCGAATTTGTTGTTTTATACTAATGGTGAAGAAGTTTGGAATCGTCAAAACATCGTTATGCCTAATGGCACCAATTTAAAGGGTCATGAATCTTCAACACAGTCCGCAATAATAATCAAGAAGCCCGGAAGCGATAATCTTTATTACATTTTTACTGTTGGGAAAGGAACTTATGGCGATCGCACACCCAAAGATTTCTGTTATTCTGTGGTTGACATGAACTTGAACAATGGATTCGGCGATGTATTTATTAAAAACGTCAAAATTCACAATGCTGATGTTGTAGAAAAATTAACTGCCGTGATGCACTCCAATGGCAAAGATTATTGGATTATTGCTCACGAAATTAATAGTGAAAATTTTGTTGTGGCGTTGTTTACGGGAAATGGAATCGAACAGGTTAGTACTACAAAAATAGGTCCTGTTTACGATGAAGAAATTTATGGACCGGTAGTAGCTTTAGGACATTTGAAGTCTAATGTACGCGGTGATAGACTAGCAGCCGTTTGCTTTCCAATGTTAGATATGGATTTGTATCATTTCGACAGAAAAACGGGAGCCATTTCCAACCATTTAACAATTGAGATTGATAATATTCAAGGGACTTATGGCGTAGAATTTTCACCTTCCGGACAATTTGTTTATACATCCAATACGCATCGTAGAATACTTCAATTTGACATTAGTGATTATAATAAAAGCTCAATCGAACAATCTAAGAAGATAATCTATAGTAATTATGTATCTTTCCAATCTTTCGGTTCATTGCAATTAGCCCCGAACGGGAAAATATATATTGCTATTGCCGGTGCAGAAAATCTATCGGTTATAAACAAGCCTGATTCGGCTTATATTGCTTGCGATTTGCGATTTAATGCAACCAAATTAGAAGTCGGAATCTGTGGATTCGGACTCCCGAACTTTTGTGTTACAGAAGCATTTAAAAAATTGGTGATAAAAGGTGGGGATGTTTGCGAGGGGCAGGATATTGAATTAATAGCAGAAGTGATTCCGGGCGGTTCCTTTTATACTTACGAATGGACAGGACCAAACGGTTTTAGTGCAAATTCATCAAAAATAATTATCAAAAATGCCCAAGCGGTTCATGAGGGCAATTATAGGGTCCAAGCATATGAATTAGGCGAGTTGATTATGACAGAATCAATTTATATCTCTGTTCATCCAATTCCAAATGTGAAAATTATTGGCCCGAAAACAATCTGCCCGCCTGACAAAGCTAAATTGAGAATTGATATAAAAGAGGACGGAGTAGGTTATCTGTGGTCTAATGGCAGCACCAATCACGAAATTGAAGTTTCCGAACCGGGCAAATACTATGTAATCGCGACATCATTAGAAGGATGCAGCGACACGGCATATTTTAATTTAGAATTGGGGGATTTAGATGTTGATATTTTAGGTCTCATCGGATTCTGCGAAGGTGATTCAGTTACACTGACTGCCAACAGAGCGAAATCTATTGACTTTATAGACTATTACTACAAATGGTCAACCGGTGAAACAACTCGAAGCATTATTGTCCGCGAACCCGGAGAATATTCTCTGGAAATCGTTCGAGACGGCGGCTGTGTTGGTTACGATACTGTCCAAATTACAGTATTCCCTCGCCCTATTATTGAGTTATCTCATACCGGAATTGTATATATTTGCGCCGGACAAGAATTAACAATTTTTGTTAAAAACCCCCTAAATGGTGATGTATTTTCTTGGGAAGATGGTTTTCCGGGTGCGGAAAGGGTAATAACAAGTCCCGGAGTTTATAAAATTTATGCTCTAAATTCAAATTCATGCGTTGATTCAGCCGAAGTTGAAGTAAAAATTAGCGATAAACCCGATGTAGAAGTCGAATTCAGCAATGATTTGAATTTTTGCAGAGGTGATTCGGTAACGGTTACAATCTACTCAGATTCTGAAGATAATTCAATTATTTGGGAAGATGGAAAAACTGATGTTTCACGCACTTTTTCCGCAGGTGGAAAATATATATTTGTCGTCACAAATGCTTATGGCTGTAGCGATACAACTGAATTTGAAATTAATGTGTTCGAAATCGAAAAACCTGAAATCATTGCCGATAAAATATATGTTTGCGAAGCCGGCACTCCCGTTACTTTATCCGCAAATCAAGTCTATCACGAATATTTATGGTCAAACGGAGCTACAACGCAAAGCACAATAGTTGATAACGAAGGCATTTATAAGTTAATAGTTCGTAATGAAAATGGTTGCCTTGATTCCGCCGAAATTGAAATTTTCATTATGCCAATCGAAAAACCGGAAATTACGGCGAGCAAATTTTCCGTATGCGTTAACGACACACTAAATCTCACCGCAAACGGCGATTACGCCTCATATTTATGGTCTGACGGCTCAAAAAATTCGAGCATAATAGTCCGAAAATCAGGGACATATAAAGTAATTGTAACAAATGAGATTGGGTGTGTTGATTCTGCGGAAATCATAATTTCAGACTTGATTGTTGATATTAGTTTCAACCAATCTTCGTACAGCGAAGAAACAGTCTGTACGGGAACAAAATCGTTGATTAAAGCAGTTTTGGTAAATCATACCGAAACTGAATCAATCATTAGTGAAATCATTCTTGATAATTCTGATAATTTTAGACTCGTTTCTCCTGAATTGCCGTTTACAATCGGCGCTTTCGAATCGAAAGAAATTATCCTCGAGGCAATTTCGGACGAAACAGGATTGTTCGAAACATCAATTCTCGCAATTTCCAATTACCCTTGCTATCTCGAAATGATGTCGTCAGCATCACAAAAGTTCAGCTTAACAAACTCGATAAGATTGCCTGAAATTGAAGCTATTGCCGGGGAACAGCTATGCATCCCGATATACGGAAAAATCAACTGTGGCGCATCGCCATTTGTATCATCGGCTACTATTCAAATTAGTTTCGATGCGGAATATTTCAATGTAATCAGCCTCAAATCGGGAGCGAATTTTACGAAAGTCATCGAAAATGGCATCTGCACCATAACAATTGAATATGATTCATTAAGTTTGACTCATTTCGATGAAATTATTGATGAATTGTGCGGCTCGGCTTTAATCGGTAGCTCTACACCAACTGCTTTAGGAGTTAGTGAAGTTGATTGGTCAAATGATGCCGTTGATGTCGTGAAGCAAAATGGTAAATTAAGTCTCGAATCTTGCGTGATTGACATGAGGTCTATCCAATATTTCAAACCAACTGCCATGGCGGTTTCGCCACTTCCGGCAATTGACAACCTCAACGTTACAATTGAATCAGGTTCTATTGGCACATTTGAACTCATTCTCGTCGCTTTCGACGGAACGCAAGAAGTTTTAAAAACATGGGAAAACACCCAATCAAGCTCAGTTGATTTATTATTCGACGTAAGCACTTTGTCTCAAGGCGTATATAGTTTGCTGCTGAAAGCACCTTGGAGTATTCATTATCAACAAATTCTGATACTAAGATGA
>PGYU01000009.1 GCA_002839825.1 Ignavibacteriae bacterium HGW-Ignavibacteriae-1
GGGTTTTGGGGTTTGGGGTTTGGGGTTTGGGGTTTGGGGTTTGGGGTTTGGGGTTTGGGGTTTGGGTTTCGGGGATAGGGGCTTGGGATGCTATATCCCGAAGGGATAGAATGTTAATAACCTCGTATGAAATGCGGGGAACGAATAATATTAAACCTATTACAAGCCCGAAGGGCTTGAATATATATAAAAACAAAAACCTTCCGAAGTTTCCAAAGCTTCGGACACTTTTTTACCTCTGAAATTAGCCAAGTATATAGACATCACAGATGTACAAGCGATCCATGATGTATGTAATTATCATAAATGAATAAAATATAATTTGCGAATATCATAATAGTTTTTTAAATTAGTATTCTGTTACTATGATTTAATTGAAATATGTTTTTTCTGAGTGTTGATTCTCGTATTTTCAAACAACTTTCCATGCTCAAACTTAATAAAAATATAAAAACTATATTATTGTTTAGATAGGAGTGTATTTATGAAGAGAATTAATCAAGCTTTATTTATTGTATTCATGTTTTTGTTTGTTTTTGATTACGTTCAAGCACAAACAACATATTTCGTTAAGCATGACGCTGCAGGTGCTAACAACGGTTCAAGTTGGACTGATGCTTATACATCGTTCCAATCGGCTTTAGACAATGCGTCGTCAGGTGATGAAATTTGGGTAGCTGCCGGAACATACAAACCAAGCTATTATTATGATTTGACAGATAGCTCACGTTTCTATCATTTCAGGATGATTGAAGGTGTTGAAATCTATGGTGGGTTTGCCGGAACAGAAAGTAATGTCTCAGAAAGGACAGATTTTGGTGATGGTGGAGCAAATGAGACTATTCTGAGTGGAGACGTTGGTTCTATTGGCGTTCATACTGACAATTGTTACCATGTATTCTATCATCCAAGCGGAATAGGATTGACAAGTAGTGCAGTTCTCGACGGCTTTACTATTCAGTATGGGTATGCAGACGGAGCTGCAGAACATCAGCGAGGTGGTGGTATTCATAATAATACAGCATCACCCAATCTCAATAACCTAATTATTAAAAATAATTATTCACCAAATCATGGCGGTGGATTGTATAACTTTGCTTCTGCTCCCAATGTAACAAATAGCGTAATTGAAGATAATACAGCTTATTGGGGTGGTGGAGTCTTTAATGGAGGTGCATCAAGTCCGATTTTAACAAATGTTATTATTCGCCATAATCAAGCAACATCAGGCGGTGGTGGTTTGTATAGTATTACTAACTCATCGCCAACATTAATAAATGCATTAATTGTGAATAATTCGGCAGGCAGTAGTGGAGGCGGAATTGAAAATAGTTCTTCTGCTTCTTTTACATTGATTAATGTTACTATTGCTAATAATACTGCGTCTAATGGAGGAGGGATATTTTGCATAAGTACAGCTACTTGTGAAATATACAATTCAATCATTTGGGGTAATTATGCCCCATCGCAGGGACACCAAATATATACCGATGGATGTGAAATAAATTTGTATTATTCCACTTATAATAATAGTAGCGATGATGTACAAATAAATAATTTCGGTGAAGTCAATCCTGTCATCAATACAATATTCTCAGCACCGAAATTTGTTGACCCTGATAATGAAGATTATCGCTTAGTTGGGTCATCTCATTGTGTTAATGCAGGAGATAATACTGAAAATTCTGAAACTTATGATATAAGAGGAGAAGCCAGGGTTCAAAATACTACTATTGATATGGGGGCTTTTGAATGGACAAGCGGCACCGATCCGGACAATATTTTGATATATGTCAAACATGACGCAACAGGAAACAACGATGGCTCAAGCTGGGATAATGCATTAACGTCTTTCCAAGCTGCTCTTGATGCTGCAACTGCGGGTGATATAATATGGGTTGCCGGCGGAACTTACTTCCCCTCTAAAGAAGCAGATGGTACTACTGATGACCCACTGTTTTTTACTTTTCAAATGATAAGCGGAGTCCAGATATTCGGAGGGTTTGCCGGAACCGAGAGTGCTGTCAGCGAAAGAACGGACTTCGGGGAAGGTGGCACCAATGAGACAATACTTAGTGGAGACTTGTTGGAAGACGATATCTATTCAGGTAGCGGAGAAACATTATCATTTCAAAATATGAGTGATAACTGTTATAATGTAATTTATAATATGAGTGTTGATAATACTGCACTTCTTGATGGTTTCACAATTATGGGCGGTAATGCCGTAGGACCATATCCATTGACAGAAGGTGGTGGTATCCATAATGAATTTTCATCGCCTGTTTTTAATAATTTAGTAGTAAAATATTGCTTTGGAAATATTTATGGAGCTATTTCAAATAGAACTAACTGTTCAATCACAATGAGTAATTCTATCATCAAATTAAACAAAACTAATGGTTCAGCTGCTTTGTTTTTATATAATGGTTCAAATGCTACTATTACAAATGTGCTTTTATATGGCAATTTTTCTAATAGCCTTGGAGCAGCCTTCCGTTCCGAGAATTCAAACACATTATTTAATAATGTAACAATTTCAAATAACCATTCAAATACTGGTGGTGGAGCAGGGTATATTAGAGGAAACACTGCGACAATGAATAATTGCATAGTTTATAATAATACGACCAATCAAAACGGTAATGAATTTTATTTAGATAATAACGGCACTTTAAATCTGAATTATTCATGTTATTCTTCAATAACAAATTATATATATATAGAAGTAGGCAGCACTTTTAATCCGGATATTAATTCAATCACCTCAAATCCGAAATTTGCCAATCCGACATCCGGTGACTTCCGAATTGCAAGTAATTCACCTGTAATAGATGCCGGTGATGATTCTTATAATTCAGAAGCATTTGATATTCGTGGAAATGTATTCCCAAGAAAATTAGATGGTACTGACTATACGCAAGTTGGTACAATTGATATGGGTGCTTATGAATACAATTCAAACACTGACCCTGATGGCACATTTATCTATGTAAAACATGACGCAGGCGGCGCCAACAACGGCACAAGCTGGGATAACGCTTTTACTTCGTTCCAATCTGCACTTAATGAGGCAACTGTGGGTGATGAAATCTGGGTAGCCGCAGGAACTTACAAACCAAGCTATGATTATGGTTTAAATATCGCACCTCCAAATACTGAACGTGGCTATCATTTCAGAATGAAAAATGGAGTAGCTATTTATGGTGGTTTTGACGGGACAGAAACTGCTGTAAGTCAACGAACAGATTTTGGCGAAGGTGGAGCCAACGAGACTATACTCAGCGGCGACCTGAACGGCGATGATATAGTAGATGATTTATTCACAAATAAAACTGACAATTGCTATCATGTTTTCTATCATCCGAATGGATTAGCTTTGACTAATAATGCAGTATTGGATGGATTTACAATTTCCGGTGGATATGCTCTTGGTGCAGTTGATGAATTTCGTCGTGGTGCAGGTATTTACAATAATAATTCCTCACCTATATTCTTTAATATAATCTTTACAAATAATAGAGCCAGTCAATTTGGTGGTGCAGTATTATTGACTAATTCTTCTTCATCTTTTACAAATTGCAAATTTCTAAATAATAGAGGAAATTTGGGCGGAGCTGTAATGCAACTTCAAACTTGTAATTCAACTTACACTGATTGTTTGATGGCAAATAATTTCGCAATTGATGGTGGAGGTGGAATTGGGCTTTGGAGTGGTGGCGTTACTTCACTTAATAATGTTACATTTGCAAAAAATCATGCAAATAATAAAGGTGGTGCTTTTTGGATTAATGGTTCAGCACCAATAATTAATAATTGCATTATTTATGAAAATACAACTAATACTAATGGTAATGAAATCTTCATAGAATCTAATGGAACAGTAACTCTGAATTATTCGTGTTATTCAAACGGGACTAATGATATTTATATCCAAGCAGGTAGTGCTTTTAATCCGGATGCTAATTCAATTACCGACAATCCTTTATTCGTAAACGCTACAAATGATGATTTTAGATTATATGGTATTTCTCCGGCTGTAAATTCCGGTAACAATTCATACAATTCTGAAACTTTTGATATTCGTGGCGAAGACCGTATCCAGAATACAACTATTGATATGGGTGCTTTTGAATGGACTGACGGAGTTGACCCATTGTGTAATACTGAAGTTTTTGTCAGCGTTGATTATAATTCATCTACTCCAAATTGGGGCTATACATATTTCGACGAGCTTCAGGACGCACTTATTTCGACTTGCGATGATGCTACTGTCAACATCTCCAATTACACTCATGCAGGTAACGTTGATATGACCGGCTATACTTTTATTATTGGAGATGGGGATTTTATTTTGACCGGGAATTTGACCGGTGGGTTTATCCAAACTCCAAGTACGGGAGGATTGATTCTTCCTGCTGTTCAAAATGTTCAACAAGATTATCCGATGGGAGATGGAACTAATAATTATACATTAAAAATTATTCCTTTGAATGCACCGACTAATCCTATATTTGTAAGATTGCACGAGCAATCAGTACCGGGCGCAATTCAAGACCCGATGCAATTTTGGGACATTGAAGGTGATACTGGTTTAGATGCAACAATTATTTTCAGAATAGACAAAGCTGCAATCGCACCTAAAACATTGAATACAAACAGTATATTACGATTTTTCGACGGTAACGGATATATCCCGATGACTGAAGAGCAAGTTACGATTAACGACATGGGTACATATTACGAAATAGTAATAATTAATGTAAATCAATTTTAAATAAATAGGAATAGAAAAATGAAAAAATTAATTATATACATCGCAATATTATTATTTGCAAATGTCGCTATGAGAGCAGATTGGGGATTATTTGAAGCAATGATTTCGACCCAACCGGTTTATAATATCACAAATAATTCTGCAATAAGTGGTGGCTCCATCAACTTAACCGAAGATGATAACGATGTCCTCGAAAAAGGAGTCGTATGGTCAACTTCATCAATGCCAACAACTTTAGACAACGACGGCAAAACAGAACAAGGCGCAGGACCAACGAGTGGAAATTCAACAATATTTGCATCAAATTTGACGGGTATGCAATTAGGCACAAAATATTATGTCCGAGCTTACCTTATCACAACGGATGAATCAGAAGCAGAAGTTGCCTTTTACGGTCAGCAGCGCATCTTCACAACCATCCCAACTCTCGGCGAATGGGGCTTAATTGCTCTCGGACTTCTTTTCGCAAGCATCGGTGGCTGGTTCCTAATGCGGAGAATGGTGTAATATATGAAATCTGCTCCCTGAGCTTGTCGAAGGTTGGGTCCTGGGTCTTTACCACGAAGTGGTTAAATATCAATAGCCCCGTATGAAATGCGGGAAACGAAGCATACGCCCCCACTTACAAGCCCGAATGGCTTGATATTTATAAAAAACACTCAAGCTTCCGAAGGTTCCAAAGCTTCGGAAGCTTGTTTAATACGGTCAGTTTGAAATCATCCATATTCCTGTCAGCAGGATTTAACTAAACTTTGAAGTTACGCTTTGTTTTCTAACTTGTGCAATCTGTCCTTTAATTCACTGATTTCCAAAATTAGTTTTTCTGTTGTGGAATCATGTGAGTGCCCATGTCCATTTTCTTTGCAGCACTGCCCATGATGTTCTTCCTTCCTGCCCACTCCACGAACTTCACCGGCGTTGCCCGAATGATTATGTGAATGATTATGGCACTTTCCGCCTCCATGACCTGTCATGGCACCTTCAGATGAAGGTCCTGTTCTGTCTAAACCAGGCATTATAGCCTCCTTTTGTTATTATTTATACAACATCTCCCATGCCCATAAGCCCCTGCTATGTTCATGATATTAACATTTCCACAATTTGGACATTCAACTATTTGTTTGTCCATTTCTATTTCAAACAATTGTTCGCATTTCAAACATTTCATAATATTATTTTTAAAATGAAAATTACCACCATCAATTTTGAGTAGAGCTCCTCGCACCAATAATGTGCTCAGTTTGTAGCGAGCTTTTTCGAGCATTTTAGTAAAAACCGGTCTCGAAATGCTCATTTCATCGGCAGCTTCTTCGTGACTGTGTTTGCAGTAATCTACCAATCTGATGGATTCGTATTCATCAATACTCAACACGACCTCCTCCAGAATATTCCCTGCAACACCGGTAGGCTTGAATACTTTGAATAGTGGTGGTTTGTGCACTGTTCTTTCTATTTCTTTTCTGCCCATGTTGCTATTTCTAAATTTGTAAATAAATTCTAATACAAATATAACGAACATATGTTCACTAACCAAATAATATTTTTGATTCATATGAAATACTTTCCCATTAATGAATAAAAATTTGTTTGCAACAAATAAAAAATATTTTCGTAATACCTACCAAATTAATAGAAAATTTTAAAAAGATAAAATATGAACACTTTAAAAATCATAACTTTTATGATAGCTCTAATGCTGTTTTTAGCATCATGTGCAAGTTCTACAGACAAAAACATAAGTAAGGAACAGCAACAGAAAGAAATAACTCGAAAGTATGATTTGAGATTAAAAAGAGCGATTGCTCTGCATAATCAGCAAATTCTTGAAAATAAATTCAACAGCTCTAATAATAAACCAATGCTCAATTTAATGATTAGCGGTGAAACAAAGACAATCAGAAATCATGTTGTTAACGCCGGCGGCAAAGTCAATTCGGTATTCAACAATATGCTGACAGCGCATATTCCAATTGATGAAGTCTATGATTTAGCTAAACTTGAGTCCGTTCGAAAAATGGAGCTCGGAGCAGAATTTGAACTGCATAATGACAGTGCTATAGTCTTAGTTCGTGCTGATATGGTTCATAAAGGTTATACGCCTTTGGAAAAGAAATATACAGGTAAAGGTGTTGTAGTGGGAATTATTGATACTGGAATTGATATATACCATGATGAATTTAGACTCCCTAGCGATAGTACTAAATCGAGGATTGCATATTTATGGAGCCAGCTTGCCCAAAATGGGAAAAAACCAAACGGATTTGAATACGGTGTTGAGTTGAGCAAAACAGAAATCGAAAGCGATTTAGCAAGGCAGACTGAATTTTTTGTTGATACATTATTCGATACTCAGGGGCATGGGACTCATGTCGCAGCTACTGCTGCAGGAAATAAGGGTTTAGCACCGGAATCTGAAATTATCATGGTGCAAGTGGATTTTAACAATGAAAATCAGTTTCTGTCTGCTTCAATACTCGATGCTGTGAAGTATATCTACGATAAAGCTGAGGATATGGGTATGCCTTGTGTGATAAATACTTCATTTGGGCAAAGAATTGGAATACCACATGACGGTTCGGACAGCTTTTCTAAAGCAATTGACGAAATGATTTCATCAAAAAAAGGTCGCGCCTTGGTTGCTTCAGCCGGCAACGACGGACAAAAGAATATTCATTGGGGTGAATTTCAATTAGAGCAAGACTCACTTTGGGTCTATAGTTGGCGTAGTCGCATGTATATTCATTTCCCTACAGAATTTGCCGACAAAATGGAATTCAAAATTGAAGTTGATTCAGTTCAGTTTCCGAATATTTTGAAATCGGGTGTCAAAACTGAATGGATGAAACTTTCTTCAGTAATCGAACAAAGTAGTTTAGTCGAGGATACCTTGTATTATGATTACTCCCCAACTGATACCGCATGTTTCTTTTCATATGGGGGTTCCGGCATATCAGATACTCACTCCGAATTTGAAATTAATCTTCGCGAACCAAGAAAAGTGTTCAACATTTATAAAATCTTATTCAGAGGTAGCGGAAGTTTCAATAGTTGGAATTATAAGTTTGTAGCTGACCCTGCACTCGCAAATGGAGGGCTACCATCAAATGACAGGTATGTTTACCCAAATAGTAAATATAGCATAAGTTCCCCCGCAGTTGCACATAATACCATTGCTGTCGGCTCTTACGTAAACAGAGTACAATACAAGGACATAAAAGGCAATTTGCAACCTACTTTTCCCTATCAGACTGAAGGGGACTTATCAACTTTTTCAAGTATCGGACCGGCAACCGACCTTCGAATGAAGCCGGATATTGTGGCACCGGGAGAAACGATAATATCAGCACGTTCATCCACTAAAAAGCAGCACGACTCAACTAAATTGGTTGGCGATGGCACTTATATTATGTTTTCAGGAACAAGCATGTCAACTCCGGTTGTCACCGGAGCAGCAGCCTTGTTTTTTGAGAAATATCCCGATGCAGATGTTTTTGAACTTCGAGATGCTATGATGAGTACTGCAATCAAAGATGAGCAAAGCCAATCCAAAGGTGAATTGCCAAATGCATATTGGGGCAACGGCAAATTGGATGTTTTCGCTTTGCTGAACAAATCTATAAGTAGTGTCGAAAATGATAATCCTTATAATAACTTAAATAATATTTCAATATCGCCCAATCCTGCAAATGATTTTATAGAAATAAATTTGCATGACATTAATAAAGAAGTGGAAATAATCAATTTGCATGGTGAAATTGTCCTGTCAATCGATTCGAATAGCAACAATAGAATTTATGTTTCATCATTATCATCAGGTATGTATTTCGTAAAAACAGGAAAGCAGGTACAGAGATTTATAAAATTGTAGAAATTATCTGCACCTAAACCAGCCTAAGGGTCAGGATAGTTGGTTGGGTTTTTGGGGCTCGGGGCTTTTACCACGAAGTGGTAAAATATCTATAAAACAATGGATTTAGGTGTGGTCGCTTTTACCACGAAGTGGTTAAATATGAATAACCCCGTATGAAATGCGGGGAAAGAAACATCGCGACATTTTCAAACCACGAAGTGGTTAAAGATCTATAACAACAATGGATTTCAGTGTGGGGCTTTTACCACAAAGTGGTTAAATATTAATAACCCCGTATGAAATGCGGGGTAAGAAATTGCGACATATTCAACAAGCCCGAAGGGCTTGAATATCTCTAATAAAACATACAACCTTCCGAAGGTTCCAAACCTTCGGAAGGTTTTTTTGTTATATTTTCAAAACCCTTCATTATGTTGTGAAACTTTTCTCGCAAAAGCATCAGAATTATGAATTTTGTGTCATAATCATTTTGTTTTGTGCCGTCTTTTTTTATTAGCAAAAAAAGTCGTAATTTAGTAGTGTTAAATGAATTACATAAACATTGCATAGTAACAATATGAACAAAATATTAGAAGCGAAATTTATAGGACCGGACATCAAATTATTCAAAATTGATGCTCCAAAGATTGCCCTCAAGCAGAAAGCCGGGCAATTCATTATTCTTAGAATCGCCGAAAATGGCGAACGAATCCCCCTTACCATTGCTGATTCGGACAAAACTGAAGGCTGGATTACATTAATCGTCCAAGGAATTGGCGCTACTACAAAGGCGTTAAACCAACTTGAAGCAGGCGATTTTGTCCGCGACCTCGTTGGTCCTCTCGGGCAAGCCTCGCACATCGAAAACTTCGGAACGGCTGTCAGTATCGGCGGCGGTGTTGGAACAGCGATTGCTTATCCAACTGCAAAGGCACTCAAAGAAGCGGGTAATAAGGTCATTTCGATAATCGGCGGCAGAAGCAAACAGCACGTGATTCTTGAAAATGAACTTGCAGCAACCTCTGATGAAGTTTATCCTTGTACAGATGACGGTTCCTACGGTTTCCATGGATTTGTTACCCAAAAGTTGCAGCAATTGATTGATAGTGGCGAAAAAATTGATTTCGTTCTCGCGATTGGTCCTATTCCGATGATGTCGGCGGTGGCTGAAGTTACTCGCCCACATGGAATTAAAACAGTTGTGAGCCTCAATCCGGTAATGGTTGATGGCACCGGAATGTGCGGTGGTTGCAGAGCTTACGTTGACGGTAAACAAGTTTTCGTCTGTGTTGACGGTCCTGAATTTGACGCACACCTTGTTGATTTCAAAATTTTACAACAACGCAATAGAACATACGGTATCCAAGAACAAGCCGCTTTGGAAGCACATATGTGTAATATTGATGTAGTTTATAACGAAGAATTAAAAAATAAAAAAATAGCGGAGTCTATATAAATGGCTGATTTGAAAACTAAAGAGAGAATGCAAATTCCCAGGCACGATATGCCTGAGCAAGAACCACACGAGAGAGCAGCGAATTTTGAAGAAGTAAATTTGGGCTATTCGATTGAAATCGCCATGGAAGAAGCCGAAAGGTGTATCAGATGCAAAAATCCTGTTTGCGTGGATGGTTGCCCTGTTTCGGTGAAAATACCGGAATTTATCAAAATGATTGCCGATGGAAAATTTGACGAAGCTGCTGAAATTTTGAAAACCGATAACGCACTTCCGGCAGTTTGCGGGCGCGTTTGTCCACAAGAAGAACAATGCGAAGCTGTTTGCGTGCTTGCCAAAAAGGGCAAACCGGTTGCAATTGGATATTTGGAACGCTTTGCGGCAGATTGGCAACGCAACCACTCAAATTTGAAACATGTTCACGTTCAGGAAAAAACAGGCAAGAAGGTAGCAATCGTGGGTGGTGGTCCGGCAGGACTCAGTTGTGCCGGAGATTTAATCCAAATGGGACACGACGTCACAGTTTTCGAAGCGCTCCACGAAATTGGCGGTGTGCTTGTATATGGAATTCCCGAATTTAGATTACCAAAAGAAATTGTGCGCGCCGAAGTTGATGCTTTGCATGAGCTTGGCGTTGAATTTGTCACAAATTACGTAATCGGGTTGACCGAAACTATCGAAGAGCTTCAAGCCCGTTTCGATGCGATATTTATCGGTGTCGGTGCAGGTTTACCGTATTTTCTAAATGTTCCGGGTGAGCATTTGAACGGTGTTTACTCGTCTAACGAATTTTTGACACGAGTGAATTTGATGAAAGCCTATGATTTCCCGAATAATGTAACTCCAATTTATGATTTGAAAGATAAAAATGTGGCAGTTTTCGGTGGTGGAAACACTGCGATGGATGCCGTTAGGACTTCAAAACGCATGGGTGCCAAACGTGCGATGATTTGCTATCGCCGTACCGAAAAGGAAATGCCTGCCAGAGTTGAAGAAATCAAACACGCCAAAGAAGAAGGCATAGAATTTATGCTACTTGTGGCGCCCTTGGAACTTGTGGGCGATGACAATGGCGTACTCAGAGCCATCAAATTACAACAAATGGAACTTGGCGAACCTGACAGTTCAGGGCGTCGCCGTCCCGTGCCTATCAAAGATGCTATCGAGGAAATCCCTGTTGATGCAGTAGTAATTGCTATCGGCAATGGCTCAAATCCAATTATCAGCCAGACAACCCCTGAACTCATCGTAAATAAATGGGGAAATATTTTGGTTGATGAATCAAATATGAAAACTAACATGAAGGGCATTTTTGCAGGTGGTGATATTGTAACGGGTGGTGCAACGGTAATTCTCGCTATGGGTGCCGGCAGAACGGCCTCTAAAGCCATTGACGAATACTTGAAAAATCCTGAAACTTGGTAAGTATAAAAAAACAATTATTTTACAAAGGCAATTCATTTAATTATGAATTGCCTTTTTTTTTATTTGCATCGGATTTGAGCAGCTATTCAACATCTGAATGACTTAACAGTTCTTCACCTTTTCACTCGGCAATCACGCGAAGATTCTCGATTTCCTCCAGGATTTCAATGTAATCGGACAAAGGCATCACGACATCAGTTCTTTCGCCCTTATCGTTCGTTATGTACTTAACTTCAAGCATTTTTCACAATTCCTTATCAAACAAACTAAGTTTATGGACACCAAAGCAAAAGTTTATTTTGCTGACTAAAATCCCGTTCTGAATTCAACACCAAATCTCAACCAGCGACCCGGCAAATAAACATTGCCCAAATCCTGATATAATTTATTCATAATATTTGATACTTCAGTAAACATTCTAATTTTATTCCAATCATAATACATTTTAAAGTCAATCAAAGTAATATCCTCGTAAGGTACTTCTTGCTCAAGTTTGTAATTGTAGAATGTGCCGACTCTGCTTTGATAGCTCAATCTGATGTCCATAAATAAATTTTCAATAAAATTAAATTGCGAACTAATTGCAAATTTGTGCTTCAGATGGTCAAGATTATAAAATGATAAATATTCACCGCTTGATTTTTCAGAGTGTAAATATTGATAACTTAAATTAATGCCTGTCCAAAACTTTGGAATCTCATTAATATGATGCGGATAAATATTACTCGAGAAAGAAATCCCTGTGGTATTGACTTCGGAAACATTCATGGTCTGCCATAGCAATGTGTCAGAGAGCCGAGTCCAATCAATTAAATTTTCTCCCACTCTGGTAAAGACCGAAGCACTAAATCGCATAAAATCATTAAAATATTTCGCACCAACTTCATAAGTATTTGCATTTTCAGGAATTAGCAATGGATTGCCTCTATTTGTCGGACCTTCGTAATATAAATCGGTAAAATTCGGCAAACGTGTTGATTGATTAATATTACCGAATACAGCTAAATTAGAATTTATTTTATAATTTAAATCAATTCCAAAATATGTATTCCAATCCCAGTCTGAGTTCCAATTCATAAATACACCTGCCGATGCAGTAAATTTATTATAACTCAAAGTGTGGTCCACAAATATTCCAATATTATTTCTGTTTGCCTCACGGGTGTAGAATTCATCGCTTACTCCACTAACAGCAATGGGTTCATCCATTAAATCGCCCAAAACGTTGCTCAGAATGCCTTCTTGCCTAATATCAGTTCCAATGCTTGTAATCCCGGGACTCCATTTAATATTCAGCTTAAACAAACCGCCATAAATATTTGTTTTGTGATAATTATGTCCCGAATACCACTCTGCAGGATTATCCCTGAAAAGCTCGAATCTATCAGTGTGTTGGCGAGCATAAATATTTCCGGTGAGATTAATATCATGACCACTGCTGAATGATAATGCACCAAAAAGCCCCCGCACCGCTTCAAATTGATTAGGGAAAGCCGCTGTATAAAAGCTGTTTGCTCCAAATTCTTTGTCATTGTAGCCAATTTGAAGATTAAAATCAGCAATTTCAGTATTAAGACTTTGTTGAGAGAATATATTTAAATTTTTAAAATCCGTATTATCAATATAGCCGTCTGATGCGGATTTTGAGACAGAGAAATAACTTTTTAATTTATTGATATTAAATGCTACCGATGAGAAAACGCGATAGAAGCCAAATTCGCCACCATTCAAATTAACACGGAAATTATTACTTTCGGCATTTGTTGTGATAATATTAATTGCCCCCGTAAAAGCATTCACACCGAGAACACGTGCACCGGGACCTTCCAAAATTTCGATTCTTTCGATATCATAAATATCTATCGGCAAATTCATATTATGATGCCCGGTCTGAGGGTCATTTACGGGAATTCCATTGAGCAAAATCAGAGCTTGGTCGTAAGTGCCACCCCTGATGCCGATATCCGCCTGCACACTAATATTGCCGCGCTGCCTGACATCAACCGATGCAGTGTATTCGAGCAAATCTGACAAACTCTGCACTGGAGCAGACTCAATATCCGCCCTGCTTATGGTTTGGATGATACGAGCATTTTCGGAGTATAGCGAAGGCGCTCTGTTAGCAGTCACTACGATTTCATCAGTACGGACAGAATCTAACGATGCTTTCACTACGACAGCATTTACAAATACGAACAAGCAAAACAACAACAATATTTTCATAATCTTTAGAAATTTATTCATAAAACAAGGTGCAAATTTACGAAATTATCTTGTAAATTGTACTTGATTTGGAATATTTATTAAATTATCTTCATAATTCATTGTTTGATGATTTCAGTTTATTATATTTGCAATGTAAACATTAATAATTAAAAATAGAAAAATATGGAAATAGAAGAATTTATAGAAAGTTTTGATGGAAATCAACGAGAGGTGATACAAATAATTCACAATCTGATGATTGAAATACCCGGAATTGACCCAAAAATACGGTTTAAAGTTCCCTTTTATTACCGCAAGACCTGGGTTTGCTACATGAATCCAATCAAAGGCAACGCTGTCGAATTATGTTTTGTCCGAGCAAAGGAACTCGATTATTCGAAAAAATATTTAACTTTCGGCAAGAGAGTTCAAGTCGGCGGAATAATGATGACCAAACCTGACAAAATCGACCTACCCCTTATAGGCTTAATAGTCGAAGAAGCATTAGCACTCGACGAAAGCACACCCTACACATTCAAGAAGAAGAGGTGAGAGGAATTCCCGTGCAGTCTTTGTAACAAAGACGGGGCGCGGGATACATTGCTTATGATTTTCCTCTTGAATAATAAAAATCAATTTGTAATTTTTAAAAGTTTTAATGATTTCTTATTTGTAATTTTGTAATTATCCTCATTTTTGTCATATTCGAGTTGTTTCAAATTCAAAACATTATCATTGAACTTATAATGAAAATATTCATTATATCCATGTCCAGGCTCGATAATTTCAATATAATCGAAGGATATTGTATGAAATTCTAAACCAATCTTAAAATCTCTTATATTATAGTTCGATAAATGTATTTTATTCTTCGATATTATAACTGTATCTTTACTTACTAAATCTAAATAATTACCTTCAAACAATTGCATACAAAATAAATTTTGTAGTAAACTATCATAATCTTGATAAATATTTGCAATCTTTATATATTCAAATTCTTTAGAGATTGAATTGTCTTTTAGAAGTAATTGATTATTTTTATAACATAATTCTGTAAGATTATAATCATTCAATCTTAAACATTTCCTATCATTTCTAACAAAAAGACTATCAACAATGAAAAAAGATAATGCTCCTTCGGTTAAACTGCCGTAAAATAAGTTTAAAGTATCAGAAGTAAAGTGAAATGAAACAAGTGGATAATATTGCAAATTATCCATTTCATCATATATAGATTTTGTCTTACTAATATTCTCTAATAATGAATTATTAAACCAAGTTCCTTCAAGAATGTTATCATTTATTTTTTTCCCTTGCTCTATCATTTCTTTAAGTACTCCATCACCACTAACGTTTTCCAATATTTTCAAAGGTTTGGGTAGTTGATAAAAATCATTCTTGATAAAAAATATACGTTGATCAGGCAAAAACCCCAATTCTAAACTATCATTAAGAATGACTTTGTATAAAGCCGGTGGATACTTAGTTAGTCTATCCTTCTTGAATTCATCAGCTTCGTTAATTGATTCAATCACACCGAGTATCGTTTCTTCAGTTTCAATAACCTTTAAAGAATTCCAATATGTTCCGTTGTAATCAACCTTTTGAATTTCGATTTTCTTAACTTCAAAATGAATCAAATCGACTTGACTACTGCAACCTTTAAGCAGAAACAATACTAATGTTAACATTATTAGTTTCACTTAATTGCCTCCGTAAAATTCCACGAAGCCATTAACACTATCGAGTACAAGCAAAAAAGTATTATGATTTTAATTAAACGCATTTTCGTCCGTTATCTTTTTATCTATATCAAAAATTATGTCAACTTTTACATTACACATTTCATTAATCACTAAAGACTGAAATTCACCAATTTTGAATTCTGATAGAGGAAAAGTTTCATTTATGATCATATCCATTTTATCGGATGTAATTTTAAGAGTATCAATATGCTGAACAAATTTTTCTAAATGCTTGTGAACTGAAATCACTTCTAATAATTGAACAAACTTGCTTTCTTTAATGATGGCTAATTTCATATGAGCAGTATATTGTACTGTATCAATTAATCGTTTTCTTATTTCACCATTATTAATAAACTTTTTCGGAAAAGAAATAATAAATGTAGTTGATTCATTCGGCTTAATTCTCAAAAAATTAGGCATGCTGTCTGTTACTACGCCACCATTCATATGGCTTAAACTTGTAATGGAAATATTACGAGGGTAGATATAAATTGTATTATATATAAATGTGTTATCAAAAGTATTATCAGGAGAAGTAAACAACATTTCACCTAAACTACTTTGAATCTGGAAAAATGCTATCGGGATATATAAATTCTGCTTCTCCGAATTAGTGATTTTGCATTGCAGCAAAATTATACTATCTAATTCAAAGGCAGATGATTCGCTTGAAAATTTTACAACCGTATCTTTATAAACTATATCTAAAACAATTTCAGTTTTATCATCACAAGAAACGATAAACAGTCCAATTAATATTATTAAGATTTTATTCATTTCCATCGTATTCCAATTTTTTAAATTGTCAGTTATTAGTTTCCCCCATCTCTTTAACAATGACGGGACAAGCTTATTTACTCCTCATCCCGTCATTTATTAAATATTAAGTGGCTCTACGAAGCGTCCTCCGGAGTGCAGAAGTATTCGATAGTTTTTTCGGCGCAAGTGACGTCGTAGCCGAGCTTTTCAATCATCGTTTTTATCATCCGATTGTAAAGGTTTTGGTTTTCGTCGTTTGTACGGTTTGAGAGCGCCCCCACAAGGCTTCCTGCTCCGGCAATGTCGGATTTGAGCCTAACGTCAGTGACCGCTTTGACCAAATCGTTGTTGTCCATGAAATCGTAGTTGGGGTCTTGAATCATCTTCTGCCCGTAGATTTTGGAAATCGTGGTGCGGTACGACTGCTTCTGCTCCTTGCTTTTCAGCCCGAGCCGCGATTCGACGCTGTCAATGAAGTTTTCGTCAATTTTGAGCGAAATAATTTTGCCTGTTTGCGGGTCGCGATAAGTCCAGACCTTGTTTGGGCTGAGGTTTTTGGCATCAATCCCGATAATCATGTTGACGTAATTCAGCACGTCCTTTTGGATGGCATCGGGCTCGTCCATGTAGGCGTTGAAAATTGAGGTCATGATATTTTCGCGGTGCAAGGATTTCGCGATTTTCAAATCGTTCAGGTATTTGGCGCGGTCGTTGGGGTCCTGCACATAGTCCAGAATCACGGCTTCAATCGCGGGGAACACGTCTCCGGCGTACATACATTTGCCTTCTTGAGTCTCGGATTTTTCGAGCAAAATTTGGATGGCACGTCCCAAATTACGGTGCCCCATGCCCTTTTGCCCAAATCGCTTCGTGATGTCGGTTTCGCGGTTTAGTTGGTCAATCACTTCTGACAGTGTTTTGACGCTCTTTTCGCCCGCAACTTCGCCTGCGGACAGCTTCATCATCTCGATGGAAGTCAACTTGTCCGTATGCGGCATACGCGACAAAATGAAGGAAATCGAAAGTGCGTAATTCAAATTCGGGTCAATATGCAGCTTTTCGCCCGCGAAAGTAGTTTTTTCGAGACTACCGATTGAAAGCCTCGTAAGTTCCTTTTGCAATTGATAGTTAGTGTTGTGAGCCATGTAGCACAAACGGCAACGGTCAACGATTGGAGCTTGTTCTTTTTCTTCTAAAAATCTTTGGAATTCCGCATTATTACTTGTTGCGATGATTAAAGTGTCGAGGGGCCACTTGAAGCCTTCGATTTCGATAGAACGATTTTGGATGACGCCGAGATAGACTTGGACGAGGTCGCGCTTGTTTTTGAAAATTTCATCCGCGAAATGAATCCCGCCACCTGCAACACGTGCCAATGCTCCGCGACGCAGGTCGAATCTGTATGGATTATTTGTGTCGGTGATGTGCAGTAAGCGCGAAATTGATTCATCGCCCAGCAAATCCACTGCCGAAGAGGTTATTTTGTCCTTTGCGGCATATTTCCCGGTCAGAGTACCACGAGTTTCGCTAATCGGAATCGGGATGATTTCGACGAAGGCTTTCATTTTTTCGATGTCGCCGTCGCAATAGTTGCGAATCTGGTGGAAAATGTAGTCGGAGCAAGCCCCGAGAGGACGGTACATTTTGAAATAGGACATGATTTGCTCTTCGTCTGCACCCATTTTCTCGAAATATTCGATATTCTTGTCGCGGTCCTCAAACAGATTCATCGCCAGTATCAGCGGGTCTTCGAAAGTTTGAGATTCGATAGACGTGATTTTGCCGTAGCCGCCGATTTTGTCGAGATACTTCAGTTTGAAAGTGTAGCGCCTATTGGGCTCTTCGGAGCAAAACTCACGGTAGCAACGGTTGAGGTAATCCACAAGGAAGGTTTTGCCATTGCCGGGCTCGCCGATAAGCACAAATGCCATTTCGGCTGAAGAACCGCCATCAGCCGCATCTTTGACAAATGACACCAAGCTGTTGATTTCGTCATACATCCCGACGATATGCTTTCCGGGTTTGCGGAAAAGCTGGAAATCGTAGGTTGGGCGACCATTCACGGTGATTTTGCGGATTCCGTTCGGATAATCCAAAATCATCCGAGTGACAGCTTGGAACACGTTCTCGAAACGGCGTTCCCCACTGATTACTTTGCTAACATGAAAATCTAAACTGTTTGCTGATTCAAGACTATCATTTTTCTCGTTCATAGTAATTTTCCTCTAATTGAACTCTCTTACATTATAAACAATTTTATAAACCACATATTTTAAAATGAGTGGTTTCAATTTGTAAACTTACGAAATTTAGACGATTTGAAACACATTTTTATACAAATTTTTCATTCGGAAGCGATGGAAATGAAACTGAAAATTTTAGGAAGATTGACATTGTCAAATATTTGGGTATGTAAAGAGGAATGTGTATATTTGGGGGGAGATGGTTTGTAAAAAGATTAAAACTCGCAAATAATAAACATAAATTGTGAATTTAAAAACTAGTAAAAACAGATAAAATAGAATGAGATTCATAGATTTATTCGCAGGACTTGGTGGCTTTCATAAAGCATTGCACGAATTGGGGCACGAGTGTGTTTTTGCTAGTGAACTCGACCCTGTTTTAAGGGAGACCTACAAACAGAATTGGGGGAAAAACATTAACATTCACGGAGACATTAGAAAAATTGTCAAGGACAACATAGATTTAATACCTGACCACGACATATTGTGTGCAGGTTTTCCGTGTCAACCATTTTCAAAAGCAGGAAAACAACTTGGTCGACAGGATTACAGAGGGACATTATTTGACGAAATTGTAAAAATATTAGAAGTACGAAAACCTAAATTTTTCATCTTAGAGAATGTTCGATTCATAGCTAAGCACGATAATGAAGAAACTTGGAAAGCAATGAAAGTAGAATTTAAAAGATTAGGTTATGAAGTCGAGCATAACGACTACTCACCGCATGAATTTGGAATTCCACAACATAGACAGAGAATTTTCATTGTCGGTATTTTTGGTAAAAACTCTCATGACAATTTTAGTTTTACTAATGTAGATAAATATAAAAAAAGTGTTGTTGAACTTGGCAACTTCATTGAAAGTAATCCATTAAATTCTAAAAAACTTCCTAAAGCAAATCAAGATTGCATTAAACTTTGGCAAGAATTTATTGACGCTTTACCCAAAGATGTGAAAATTCCTGGTTTTCCAATTTGGGGAATGGAATTTGGAGCTGATTACCCTTTTGAAAAACAATATCCTCACTTGCTATCTACAAATGAATTATCTCAATATAAAGGAAACTTTGGTATTCCATTAAAAGGAATGACAAAGGAAGAACAGTTGGCAAATTTACCAAGCTATGCAAGGGTTGAAGGGGAGTTTCCAGGTTGGAAACAGAGATACATAAGGTACAACAGACAATTTTATAAAGACAACAAAATATATATCAAAAAAGTCGTAAAACAAATTGCAAAGTTGCCATCGCAAAGTTGGCAAAAATTCGAATGGAATGTTGGAGACAATGAACGGATTATCTATAATTACTTATTACAATTTCGAGCTTCAGGTATCCGAATTAAAAAGCCTGACTTCTTCCCTTCTTTAGTTTGCACCAATACGCAAATTCCGATTATTGGTTGGGAAAGCAGATATATTACTAGAAGAGAAGGATTGAAACTCCAATCATTAACAGGTTTAAAACTACCTGAAAACGATAATGCAGCTTTCAAAGCTTTAGGAAATGCTGTGAATGCCAAAATTGTTAAGCTCATAGCAACTCAACTTTTAAGCATCCCACTAAACGGTTTAGCATCAAAAGAAAAAACCATGAATATGGATTTGTACGGAAATAAAGTTCCTCATATTTTGACAGCATGAATAACAAAGTAAATATCCGACCGAATGTTTCAATGCTTTCAGTCCTAAAGTTTTTAGAATATGAAACTTGGTTTGCACTTGCAGAATTTGTTGATAATGCTATTGCAAGTTACCAAACCAATGAAAATAAATTAAAGCAACTTCACGGAGATGACTTTCAACTAGAAGTAGTAATTGAAATCAATGACCCTGAAAACAAAATCACAATAAGAGATAACGCAGCAGGTATAGAAGAGGCTAATTATGCCCGAGCATTTAGAGCGGCTGAAATTCCCGCTGATACATCAGGACTTTCTGAATTTGGAATGGGTATGAAATCAGCTTCTTGTTGGTTTTCAGATTTATGGAGCGTCAGAACATCTGCACTTTACGAACCTAATGAGAAAACTGTTAGGTTTGATATGAACAAAATATTTGAAGATAAAATTGAGGAATTAGAATATGTATCAAAGCCAGCAAATAAAAATCACCACTATACTATCATAGAACTTTTAAATGTGAACAAAATGCCAAGGAGAAAAGGGCTTGGCAAAGTGAAATCTCACCTAACAAGTATTTACCGAGATTTTTTAAGAAAGGGAATTTTGAAACTTGTAGTAGAAAACACCGAATTAGAATTTGTTGAACCAAAAATATTAGTCGCCCCACGATATGATGAACAGGATGGTAAAGACATTGAATGGAGAAAAGATATTGACTTTCCTGTTGAAGATGGATTATGTGTAAAAGGTTTCGTTGCAATTAGAGAAACGGGTTCAACCGCAGAGGCTGGATTTGCCTTATTCCGCAGAGGACGAGTAATAGAAGGGAGTTTTGATAACGGATTTAGACCTGAATTTATTTTTGGAGCACCTAACAGTTTTCGATTTCAAAGAGTATTTGGAGAACTTCATTTAGAAGGTTTTGATGTTTCATTTACTAAAAAGGGGATTCAATGGGACGACAATCTTGATGTATTTTTGAAGTGCTTAAGAGATGAATTAACTTCTGATAAATTCCCATTGCTTACGCAAGCAGAAAAATATCGAGCAAGAGCCAGTGAAAAGGATTACAAAAATTCAGGTGCTAAAGCACTAAATCAAACAGTTTCAGACTTTGAAAATAAAGCACCAAAAGCAATTCAGGAGACTTTCGAAAACCCAACAATCGACAAAGAACTAGAAACACCTTTGGTTGAAACAGAAAAAACAATTCATAAAGACTTTCGCGTTAATTTCAACAAAACAGATTGGATTATTTCAATTGAATTATCGTTTGACCCATCATTAAATGAATTACTCGAAGTCGGTCCTCATTTAATAAAAGAGTATTCAAAGGAAAAAACGGCAAGACAAGTCGGTATTCGATTGTCACTGACCCATCCATTTATGGTAGAATTTGCCGGAACAGATAATTCAAAAATAGAACCTATACTAAGAATGGCCGCTGCAATAGGATTGGCAGAGATAATTGCTAAAGAAAGTGGAGCTAAGACACAAGGAGAAATCCGAAGAAACTTCAATCAGTTAATTACAAAAATTTCACACAAATAATTATGACAGAAATTATAGAAATCACGGGAGTATCAAATCCCAATAACTCAAAATGGCAACCTTATCAAGGAGAAGAAATTATTTCTTTGATTAAACATAAAGGTTTTGTTGATAGTACGGGTACAATAAATCCCACAGGTGACAGAGTTATTGATGAGACGTTTAAGATTTTGGAAATGTGCGGAGACCCAAATGAACACGCATGTGTTGAAACGGGACTTGTAATTGGGTATGTACAAAGTGGAAAAACCCTTTCTTTTACTTCCCTTACCGCTTTGGCAAATGATAACCAATACCAAATAGTTATAATAATTGCAGGTACTTCAATCCCACTTTCAGAACAATCTTATGAACGAATGAAAAAGGATTTGCAAGTAGAAACAAGGTTTGACAGAAAATGGACTATCATAAAGAACGCTGGTACTTTAGAAGATAGGGATACTATTGAGATGAAATTAGAGCAATGGGCAGACCTAAATTTTCCAAATGAGAATTGCTCTACTTTGTTAATTACCGTAATGAAAAATGGTACAAGGCTAAATAATCTGACAAGTATTTTAAGAGGATTACAACTTGAAGGAGTACCAACTCTAATAATTGATGATGAAAGTGACCAAGCCAGTTTAAACACAAGAGCAAGAGCTAATGCCCGTACAGGCAATGATGTAAATGAAGGTGAAGCTTCAACGATTTACCGAAGAATAAACGAATTAAGAAGTGTTTTTCCTCATCATACATTTTTACAATATACGGCTACACCACAAGCAAATCTATTTATAAATATTATGGACAGGCTTTCTCCAAATTTTATCAAGTTACTTACTCCAGGTGATGGATATACTGGTGGAAACGTTTTCTTCATTGAAAACCCACATTTAGTCAAAGCTATACCGACAAATGAGATACCAACAAACCAAAACCCAATTCACGAACCGCCAGAAAGTTTACTTTATTCATTGAAAATTTTTTTCCTAGGGGTTGTGGTAGGCGAAATTAAACGAGACCAAAGAAATCGCTCAATGATGGTTCACCCCTCTCGTTTGACCAATTCTCAAAACATATTTTTCCATTGGATTAGAAATGTTTGTGAAAGTTGGAAAAGATTACTACAAAGTTCAGACCTATCTGATCAAGCTGAAAAAAATCTTTTGTTAGAAGAATTTAAGGAAGCCTATGTCGATTTAAAGTTGACTGTAGATGACTTAACTGATTTTGAAGAATTAGCAACAAGTAGATTGTTACACGCGATTAAAAATACCCGAATTATGGAAGTAAATGCCAGTAGAGGAAGAACTCCAGAAATTCGATGGAGCGATTTTTACTCTCATATTTTGATTGGTGGTCAGGCAATGGATAGGGGATTTACAGTTGAAGGTTTAACAGTAACATATATGCCCAGGCCTTTAGCAACAGGGCAAGTTGACACAACTCTGCAGAGAGCTCGTTTTTTTGGCTATAAAGGTAGTTATTTAGGTTTCTGTCGAGTATGGCTTGACCAAAATAATATAGAGGCCTTTCGAGCGATTATTGAACACGAAGAAGATGTGAGAAGTAGATTGGAAGAGTTTGATGTTAACAATAAACATCTTAATGAGTGGGATAGAGAAGCGGTATTAGACAAAATATTAAATCTAACAAGGTCAAACATTCTTTTCAATGATATTGATAGGGATTATTTTGGTAACGAATGGTTTATTATTCATGCTCCGCACGATACTGATTCATTAATTCCATATAATAAAAAAATTATTTCAGATTTTACTTCAAACCATATAGCTAGTTTTTCAACAGATATAGGACATATTGAAAGAACAGATTTGCAAAAACATTTGCGAGCTGAATTGTCACTTTCAGAGTGTATTCAACGTCTTTTAAACAAACTTAAATTTACTCGTGAAAGTGATAGCCGAACATATTCGAGTTTAAGAGGAGTAATAAATGGCTTTGCAGAAGAAAATCCGAATGAAACTTGTTTGATATATCTAATAAGTTCAAAAATTGAAAGTGGTCAGATTGTGCAGAAAATTAGGCAACGTAGATTAAATCAAAATGATGCCATTCAGCAACTCTTTCAAGGGGAACAACCTACTTCAAATGGTAGATTGAAAAAAGGTGAAGTGTATCCCGGTGACAGAAATATTAAAAATGATGACAAGGTTACAATTCAAATTCACCATTTGAATCTAACTGATGTTAATAGTTACGAGATAGTTGATGAAAATGGAAATCCTTTGTATGAAGACTTAATGAGTATTGCTGTTTGGATTCCGGAAAGAATTGGTATAGATATAATTAGGCAACCAGATAATATATGAGTTTATTACAGAAGTTTAGGGAGTTAAATATTCCAACCACTAAAAACTCAAAATTACTCAATGCTTTAACATTGGACAAATTCCCATTTGCCAAAATTGGTGTAAACTTTGAAGGATTACCAGTCATTCTAATCGCATCTATTGCTGACAGGTCTCATCTATCTCAAAAAAATGTAAGGCTTAAATATTTAGAACTAACTCATAATCTTGAATGTAAAGTTTCGGAAAATAACAAATATGAAATTGCATTTTTTTCGGTAATAATTTTCAAAAGTTTGCAAAGCAATCTTCAATCGTATTTTCTTGGTATTGCCGAATCATTGTTACAATCACTATCGCTGAGCCCAACCCAAAATGAAGTTTTTGAGACTTTTAAAAACTTCATTGAAATATTTCGTGCACTTTCCGACAACCCTTCCAAGACTTTACAGGGTCTTTGGGCTGAAATATTTTTAATTGAAAAAAGTAAAAACCCTGATGTTTTGTTGAACTATTGGCACAACATTCCTGAAGAAAGGTTTGACTTCAATGCTGACATAGAAAAATTAGAGGTTAAAAGTAGCAGTAAATTGGAAAGGGTTCACATATTCACTTCAGAACAACTTAATCCTCCAAACGACAAACAAGTAATGATTGCTTCTATTTTTACTAAACAAACATCAAATGGTAGAAGCATAACGGACTTAATGGAATCAATCCAAATGAAACTTTTGGATAAAACATTAATGGACAAACTTTATTCAGTTGTTGCTAAAACGCTAGGTAACACGGTTGAACAATCTATAAGAATCAAATATGATTATGGTTTAGCAAATAGCTCTTTAAGGTTTTATCGACATCAAGACATTTCCAAAATAGAGAAACTATACATCCCTGATAGGGTTTCAGAAGTGAAATATAAATCTGACTTGACAAGTACAAATTCAGTTAATTTAGAAACCTTAAACGATAAACAAAAACTTTTTAAAGCTTTATAAAATAGAACCATGTCAACACTTCACAACCAGCACATTACGATTTCACGATTACAATATTGGGCAAAAAATCCCCCAACACACCACCTAATACTATTGCCCCTACAGGGACTTTCGAAAACTCTCAACACTGTTGAGAGAAATTAGCCGGTCACATAATATTAAAATTAAACTATGAAACATCAACTAATCCTCCATATCCCTCATTCATCTACTAGGATTCCTATTAGAGAGGGATTTATTGTGAGTAAGAAGGAATTGGAAGAGGAGATTTTGAAATTGACAGATTGGCACACTGAAGATTTGTTTCATTCTGATGAGGATGATATGATTATTGCCGATTTTTCAAGAATATTTTGCGACGCAGAGCGATTTGCAGATGATTCGCAGGAGATTATGTCGCAATTCGGGATGGGTGTTCTGTACGAGAATAGCGATGATGGCGAGGTGATTAGAACCATTTCACCGGCTTTGAGAGAAAGAATTTTGCAAGGCTATTATTGGCGTCATCATCAAAAACTCAGCCAATCTGTTAATCAGCAATTGAAATCTTTTGATAAAGCTCTGATAATTGATTGCCACTCTTTTCCGAGCACACCACTGATTAGAGACTTGCATAAAAAACTAAATCGCCCGGACTTCAATATTGGCACGGATTCGTTTCATACACCCCAAAAACTAATTGACATAGCTGTTGCATATTTCGAGAAAGCCGGATATACAGTAGGTATAGACAATCCATACAAAGGTACAATCGTGCCAATAGAGCACTATAATAAGAAGCAAAATGTTCAATCTCTTATGCTTGAAATCAACAGAAAGCTATATATGGACGAACCGTCAAATGTGAAGTCTGATGGATATGAAAAAATCAAAAAAGTAACGCAAAACTTCATCCGCGAATTGAAAAACTGCTTCTAAAAGTGCAAAAATATAGCATCTTCAAAATATATTTTTCTCAAATGAAATAATATTACATCTTATACGTCTTGTTAAGGTAGCGCAAACTGTTATACGTATTCTTCAGACCAAGCGATGGTCCTTTCCTCACTGACAGCACCTACCCAAAGGACTTTTTTTATGAAAATCTACGTTAAGAATATGGCTTGCGAAAGCTGTAAAATTTTCGTTTCAGATGCTTTAGATGAACTTGGCATTTCACCAATATATGTGGAATTAGGAGAAATAGAAACGCACGAAGATGTTTCCGATGAAGATAAAAAGAAACTGAATCACAAACTCAAAGATGCAGGATTGGAGTTGTTAGAAAAAAAACAAGGTGTGTTGATAGAAAAAATCAGACAAGTCGCGATAGATTACGTTTACAATTCAGACGGACAGCCAAATCACAGGTTTTCATCATTGTTAAGCAAAGAGTTAGATTACAGTTATACTTATTTAGCCAATTTCTTCTCAGAAGTTCAAGCTACCACAATCGAACAATATATTATCTCACTAAAAATAGAGCGAATAAAAGAGTTGATAATTTTTGGAGAAGATACTTTTTCCGAAATTGCACACAAGCTAAATTATAGCAGTGCTCAACACTTATCAATGCAGTTCAAAAAGATGACAGGGTTGACACCCTCGCATTTTAAAAATTTGAAGAGCAAAAGAAGGTCAACTTTAAAAAATATTTAACTACTTTAAAAACGCTACTCAATAACAAGATAGCGAAATCAGATATTTTCCCAACATAAGAACAACAGAGAAGCGTTAAATAGCCATTTGCTATTAACGCGGTTTTGTGTTTTGGGCACGGTGTATTAAAAATCGTCAATCTGCCCTCATGTGCAGCCTCCGTGCTTCTAAGTTACTTTTTTGCCTCGAAATCGTCTCATTCATGTAGCTGCAGAATGTTACGGACAAGTTTTTGACCAAAGGTTGGACCAAGCTTGAATGACAGCAGCTCCCGGAAGGAAGGGTGGATGAAGATCTATGTTAAAAATATGGCTTGTGTAAGTTGCAAACTTTTCGTTCAAGATTCTTTAGATGAACTTGGAATAGAGACAATAAAAGTTGAATTAGGGTTCTTTGAAACGAAGAACGATGTTACCGATGAGGACAAAAAGCAACTGAATAGCATGTTCAAAGAAGCAGGATTAGAGTTATTAGAAAAAAAGCAAGGTGTGTTGATAGAGAAAATCAGACAAGTCGCGATAGATTACGTTTACCATTCAGACGGACAGCCAAATCACAGGTTTTCATTATTGTTAAGCAAAGAGTTGGATTATAGCTATACATACTTAGCCAATTTCTTTTCAGAGGTCGAAGCCATCACAATCGAACAATTTATTATTTCATTAAAAATTGAGCGAATAAAAGAGTTGATAATTTTTGGAGAAGACACTTTTGCAGAAATTGCAAACAAGCTAAATTATAGTAGTTCTCAACACTTATCAATGCAATTCAAAAAAATAACAGGCTTGACGCCAACGCAATTTAAATCATTGAAACAAAAAAGAAGGACTACTATTCAAAAAATGTAACTCCTTCTCAAACTCTACTAAATAACAAGAGAACGAAATCAGCTATTTGTCATGAGAAAATACTTCAGAAAGCGAAAAATAGCACAAAATTGCTATTGATGCAGTTTTGTGCTTTGTAGGGCAAGGTGTAATGACAATATACCTCTGAAAAATAATCAATCGCCTTAACTCTTTATAACTATATTGCTTCGAAATCGTCTCATTATTTAGCAGCAAATGTTATAAGCAAACAAAGGACCAAAGGATGGACCAAGTTTGAATGACAGCAGCTCCCGGAAGGAAGGATTGATGAAAATCTACGTTAAAAATATGGCTTGTGAAAGCTGCAAACTTTTCGTTAAAGAGGCTTTAGTTGAACTGGGCATACCAATAATTAGAGTTGAATTAGGGGAAATTGTAACGAAGCAAGATGTTTCCGATGATGAAAAAAGGCAACTTAATAGCAAAATCAAAGAAGCAGGATTGGAGTTATTAGAAAAAAAGCAAGGTGTGTTGATAGAGAAAATCCGAAAAGTAGCGATAGATTATGTTTACAACTCAGACGGACAGCCAAATCATAGGTTCTCTTCATTGTTAAGCAAAGAGTTAGATTATACTTATACTTACTTAGCCAATTTCTTTTCAGAAATTCAAGCTATCACAATCGAACAATTTATTATTTCATTAAAAATTGAGCGAATCAAAGAGTTGATAATTTTTGGAGAAGATACCTTTTCCGAAATTGCACACAAGCTGAATTATAGCAGTGTTCAACATTTATCAATGCAGTTCAAAAAGATGACAGGGTTGACGCCATCGCATTTTAAAAAATTAAAAGACAAAAGAAGAATTACATTACAAAATATTTAACTACTTTGAAATCAAGTTAATAACGACAGAGTCGAATCAAAATTATTAATTATAAGACCGAACTGCGTATAATAGCCATGTGCTATTGACGCAGTTTCGTGCTTTGTGGGCAGAGTGCTGATTCACAATCCAAAACATCTTTATACCCTTGATGAAAAAAATGCAACAAGAACGTAATACGTCAATATTATTTAGGTTGTGTTATTGATAGATAAACTTATGCACAACGATTTTCAATAATTGAGTACGGAATTATAAATTTACAAATGAAAAAACTATTATTTATATGGGGTGAATTAAAGGCAACTTTTTGGTTTATACCTGTCATTATAATCATTACTTCTATCCTGCTGTCTATAGGATTAGTCTATCTTGACGGACATATCTCCCTTCCACAAAATAGTATCACTCGATTCTTTTTTGTGAACAGCCCGGATTCTGCCCGTAGTATATTATCCACTATTTCCGCAGCAATGATGGGAGTAGCCGGAACTGTATTTTCCATCACATTAGTAGTACTGACACTCGCCTCTTCGCAATTCGGTCCGCGACTCATCAAAAATTTCATGTACGTTCGGCTCAATCAGATAGTGTTGGGGGCGTATATTTCTACCTATCTCTATTGCTTGCTTGTTTTAAATGCAGTCCAAGACTACAATGATTATACTTTCATCCCTTCGATATCAATAATTGTGGCAATTTTAGCCGCAATAACAAATATTATTTTATTAATTGTTTTTATTCACAATATTGCAATAAGTCTTCAAGCAGATAAAGTGGTATCCAATATTTCAGCCTTCATCTCGAATCAAGTAGAAACGCTTTTCCCCGAAAAATTGGAGGAAGAAAAATTAATTGAAAAAAATATTAATATCTCTACCGAATTTTCAGTTTATCAATATCGAATTTCTGTAAAATCACCTAAAAGCGGCTATCTTCAGTATATTGATACTGAAGATTTAATCGAATTATTAACCAAGAAAAATTCACTTATGGAGTTGTATCACAGACCCGGGGCGCATTTGGTGGAAGGTCTGGAAATTGGAATGATTTATTCAAATGACAATTGGGACAAAGATGACTTCGAAAAATTTAATAGCAAATTTGAAATCGGAAAAATCAAAACCGCCCAACAAGACCTCGAATTCTCTATCCACCAAATCGTCGAAATAGCTTTACGCGCTATCTCTCCCGGAATAAATGACCCATATACAGCAATCGCCTGCATTGATAACCTTACAGCTATAATGTCATATTTAGCACAAGCAAAATTCCCCTCGAAATATCTTTTTGACGAGGATGGCAATCTCAGGGTCATTGCCGATAAATTTGAATTCGAGGGTATTCTAGATGCCGCATTCAACCAAATTCGACAGTTCTCAGCTGGAATGCCTGCTGTTATAATAAGGCTAATGGAATCATTAACAACTATAAATAAATTTACCATTAATGAAAATCAAAAAATAGCAGTTAAAAAACACGCTGAGATGATTTTAAGAATCGGGAAGGAAACTATAAAAGAAGAGCATGATTTGCAAGACCTAATTAAAAGGTCAAATAAAATAATAAATTGATAATATGAAAACAAAAATGATTTTAATTGGACTGGTTTTCCTCTTTAGCGGTTGTGAGACCAAACAGCAGGATGAAAAGGCGGCGCGTGAAACAGATGAGAAAAGTGAAACTGTTTCAGAGAGTTCGGCGCTTAATGACACATTAGAAGCGATTTGGGGATATGAATTTAACGAGCAAACTTCCGAATTTGAAGTAAAGCAATTACGGACGGTTGACAAAGACGCTCTAAGCGGTGAGACTTTAGAGAAAATAATCAATAAAGCGTGGAGCAAAGTTCAGATAAAATTTATCAAAACTTCAAATGACACGGCATATATATCCATTCCGGACAGCAAAGTATTGACACAACAAATGGGAAGTGCCGGCGCCGAGAGTTTCATGGTTTCCACCACATTTACATTTACCGAACTAAAAGGTATAAACCACCTTTCCTTCGCCTTTGAAGAAGGAGACCACGCAGCGCCCGGCGTTTACAACCGCAAATCGTGGAACCGATAATTTGCTTATGTAATTTGGAATGTGTATATTTGGGGGAAGTGGGAAAGTAAATAAAACAAGTATAATCATGGACAAAAGATTTACTGACATTATCCAACTAATTAAGCAATCGCGAACGAATGCTATTAGAGCTGTTAACGCGGAACTGATTGAGCTCTATTGGAACATCGGCGAGCATATTAGTAAGAAAATTGAAAAATCGGAATGGGGCGATTCCGTTGTTTCAGAATTAGCTAAATATATCCAACAGACCGAACCCGAAATAAAAGGATTTTCCGACAAGAATATTTGGCGAATGAAGCAGTTTTACGAGACCTACAAGGACTTTCCAAAACTCTCGGCACTGCTGAGAGAAATTAGCTGGACCAATAACATGATTATTTTGTCAAGAGCGAAAACCATTGAAGAGCGAGAGTTCTATGTCCATCTTGTGAAGCAAGAAAATTATAGTTCAAGAGAACTTGAAAGACAAATATCTTCAAGTATATTTGAGCGTACTATGATTGGTAATCAAAAACTCTCAACACTGCTGAGAGAAATTGGTCAAGATGTAACAAAAGCCTTCAAGGACAGCTATGTGTTTGAATTTCTGAACCTCCCGGAGCCGCACAGCGAAAGCGAGTTGCAAGGTGGGCTTGTAAGGCAAATGAAAAATTTCATACTTGAACTTGGCAAGGATTTTCTGTTTATCGCAGAAGAGTACAAATTGCAAGTTGGCAACAGCGACTTTTTCATTGACCTGCTTTTCTATCATCGTGGACTACAGTGCTTAGTTGCTTTTGAACTCAAGGCGGATAAATTTAAGCCGGATTATTTGGGACAATTGAACTTTTATTTAGAAGCTTTAGACCGAGATGTAAGAAAGTCGAATGAAAATCCAAGTATAGGAGTTTTGTTGTGCAAAGATAAGGACAGCGAAGTTGTAGAATATGCCTTAAGCAGAAGTCTTTCTCCGACAATGGTAGCAGAGTATAAAACACAACTTCCCGACAAGAAACTTTTACAACGAAAATTGCGCGAAATGTTTATTGAAAGAAGTGATGAAAAATAGAGTGGTATCAACACCTTGTAAAATATTTTAAAATATAATAGCAAATGACAGTTGACAATCTCATAATAATTAAAGGAGGAGCTTACAGCGACGTTAAAAAAGCGTTGAGACAATGGATTAATCTTTACTCAAATGACCTGGAAGAAGACTTGACCTTTCAACTTTTTAAAAATGGCAAAGGAAGCCATATTATACAAGCCGACAAAAGACTTGACAATGTAAGCTTTTACTATCTGGTGAACTATTTGAAATATCCGGAAGGAATTGAATACAAAATTGACATTGAAGGCTTCACCACAGGAGATGAAGAAAACGAACTGAAAAACAAGAATTTATTGGTTTACATTTTCTCAACTGACAAAGACTATGATAATGTTTTCGTGACTACTTCAGAAAACGAAAATTTCAAGGTTGATTTTAATGGGAGAATTACTGAAACTAAAGAGATGAAACTTTACAGACTTCCCGGCAACTTAAATTTTGAAGCTGCTGAAAGTATTATTGTTCAGCATCAGCAGGACTTCCTCCAAGAAAGAAAAACTTCGATAGTCAATTTAGAGAAGCGCTTTAAAATTATTGCCGTAATTATTTTATCCGCATTGGTTTTGACATATTTGATATTTAAAACACATGAAGACTTTATGACAATTAATTCTTATCTTGCTTTTGCAGTTTGGGGTTGGCTAGTATTTGATTATAAATTACTTCAAGTTGACAAATTGTATTATGGTTCTGTCATTCTCGGACTTGTCATTCTTCTTTATGGGAACATATTAAATAACGCGTTTCCAAATGAACCCAAGACGGCTCTTGTTTTATGTGGTGCAACTATGCCAATTTTCTTTTTAGCCTTACAACGACCTATGCGAATTATATTTAGAAAAATAATGAAGCGAGAGCCTAAAATGGAAAGACCTACACCGTCAGTTGCCGACTTTATTTATAGTTTTATACTTTTTTTGTTATCGATTACGATACCAATGTATATTTACTTGGTGTGAAAGCCACTCCCAATAATTTGCATATGTAATGAGGAATGTGTATATTTGGGGGTTGGAAGTAATTCATCGAAAAAAGATTGTTTGTTAATTAATATTTTAAAAGTGCGGAGTCAGCACCATAAACTCTGACAAAAAATCATATGAAAAAAGCAACATTTATTCTGATTTTTTTCTCAATCTTTACAACCGGATTCTCTCAAAAGATAAAAACTAACTTTGAGATTCTTCAAATTATGACTAATTCAAAGCTTACTTATGAAATTAATATCTTTGCTAAGACAATCGAATGTAAGGATTACTCAGACAGACTAAATTATCATAATTTCTACAATGTTTCTACTGATTCGGGAGTATATGCCTATGAAATTGTTGTCAGTGAAAAGGCGAAACCATTTTTTGATAAAGCTGAGTTTTACTTTGAAAGAAAAGAAATGGATAGCGCTTTATACTTTTATAAATTAACTATTGAGCAAGATTCAGCACTTTATTATGTTATGACTTACATTGGACAGCTTTATGGTGCTAAAGGAGATTTTGCAACAGCAGAAAAATGGTATAAAAAGGTTATAGAAAAGAATTACATTGATTATATGGCTCATTGGTTACTTGCAGATATCTATCTTGCTACAAATAAAATTAATGAAGCAGTTGATGAAATTACAATTGCCCGGATTTTGAATAGAAATAATCCTCGAATTAAAAAATATATGGTTGATATTTTTACAAAAGCAGATAGAGATACTTTAGATTGGTGTTTTAGTCCACAAGTGGAATTTAAAAAAATTGCTGAGAACAAAATAAGTGTTGGTATTACAAGTGATGGTGTTAACCAAAATTGGATTGGATATGCGATGGCTAAAGCATTATGGGCTTACGAGCCCGGATATAGCGAATCAATGGGTGTTCCTCATGGGGATTATTCTACAATTGAAGACAAAGAATGTTTGATAGCTTTACTAACAGCACTGAAAAACGCAAAAATTAAAATCAAAAACGAACCTCAATTGTCAATTTTAAAAGAAGCATTTGAAAATAAGCAAATAGATGAATATATAATGTATGAAATTGTGTTACCCCAAAATCCAATTGTCGCATATCAATTAACTGTACAATCAATTCTAAAAATTAAGGATTATATTTTAAATTTCAGGAATCCAGAATTATAAGCGGTGCTAAGGGAATTAGTGTTAGAATTTTGTTTCATTAGATTAATTTTATAATTATGAAATCTTACTTTGATTTTTCAAAGATGACCATCTATTGGATTGTAAGTATAATACTGCCGGTTTTATACTATACATCGTTCATTTTACTAAGAACAACATTTTCATTCTTAAACATTCTTGTTTTTTATTTCTTTGCGCTGTTAATCATATCATTATTAGGTTGGTGCATTTTTTTATTGACTAAAATAAAATTTCTCAAAATCAAGGTGATACCTCTTTTATTTATAACGTTAATCCCGATTATTGATGTGAATTTTGGCTTTAGTTTTAAGATTGAAGAAAGTTTTCAAAAAGAAACATTATTTAAAGCGACCTCTACAGCGACTATAACAGGAGAGGATTTGGAATTGTTTGTTGACTATAACTTCAGATTCAAAGAATCTTCTATATTTGGAACTGAGAAATATTATGGGAGTTACCGCATTTCTAAAGATATCTACGGAATTAAAGATACAATACATTTGAAATTTAATAATGAGCTTCCATGTTTTTTCAAAGAAGTCAACTCAAGTTGGATCATTTACTATAATACAGATATTGTATCGGATATCAAGACTGGTTATTGGATGGATATTGAGTATAATGGCATTCCGTATTAAGAATTCACTGATTACAATTCTCCCGATTGATTGAAAACTGAAAAATGAGACAACAATCAACAAATTAACTCTCCCCCTAATACAACTGCCCGGTGTGGTATTTGATGGATTCGACGATTGAATAGGGAATGTAGAAGTTGCCGAAGTTGAGTTCGTCTTGTTCGCGGTTGCCGTGGAAGTCGGAGCCGCCCGTTTCGAGTAGCCAATATTGTGCTGCGATTGAGCGGTAGAATTCGCGCTGGGATTGGTTATGCATCGGGTGAATGACCTCAATTCCGTCCAAACCGCTTTGAATCATCTTGTAGAGAGTCGGCTGGTCAACAAAATTTGCCGGATGTGCTAACACTGCGACGCCATTTGCCTGATTTATCAATTTTATTGCTTGGCTCACCGGAAATACTGCTTTGGGGTGGAATGCAGGACCGCTATCGCCAATATATTTATCAAAAGCCTGTCGCAATGTCTCGACGTAGCCCTTTTCGAGCAGTATCTGAGCGATGTGCGGGCGGGTGATTGGCGCTTGGTCAGCCTTGATTAAAATGTCGTCAAAATCAATCATCATCCCCATATTGCGCAATTTCTTGTGTATTTGCTTGGCGCGCACAAGCCTGGCATTTCGGAAATTGTGCAGGTGGAATTTGAGGTGCTTATTGTCGGGGTCAACGTTATAGCCGAGTACGTGAAATTCGCGCTCGACGTCGTTGCAACTGAACTCGCAGCCTGTGATAATTTCGATTCCGTATTTGGGTGCGAGGCTCATAGCATTGATGCACCCATCGAGCGTGTCGTGGTCAGTAATACTGATTACCGAAAGCCCGACAGATTTTGCCTTAGCCAAAAGCTCCTCAGGAGACAGTGCTCCATCGGAGTAATAGGTGTGCATATGTAGGTCAACTTTCTTTGTCATATTACCATTAGGGGAAATTGTGCTGACAATCTCCCCTACTATTATTTATAAAATTCTTGTATTTCCGTTATTACACTACTAATCGAAATAACTTTTCTGTCGCCTGTCTGGCGGTCTTTAACTTCAATATTTCCATCTTTCAAATTCTTATTGCCAACGATGATTTGGAATGGCAAACCAATCAAGTCTGCGTCGTTGAATTTGATTCCTGGTGATTCGTCGCGGTCGTCATATAGCACATCAAATCCGGCTTTGACCAAATCGGCATAAATACCTTCGGCAGCTGCCTTGACTTCGGGGAATTTCGGTTCGTTGATGCCAATCAAATGTGCATGGAATGGTGTCAATGGCGACGACCAAATTATCCCTTTCTCATCGTGATGCTGCTCGATATAACAAGCCATGACTCTTTCTACACCAATTCCATAGCTACCCATGATAATCGGGTGCTCTTTGCCTTCGGAATCGAGATAATTAGCGCCGAGTGCGACTGAATATTTTGTGCCGAGTTTGAAGATATGCCCTAATTCGATAGCTTTCACAACTCGCAACGCTTGACCGCTGATGGGGCAAGGTTCGCCGGCTTGAACTGTTCGCAAATCGTGGTAATCGCTAATGCTTGTATCGCGAACGAAATCTATATTTTTGTAATGGAAGCCGTCTTCGTTTGCTCCGCTGACCATTCCATTGGCGTCTTTGAGCAAATTATCGGCAATAATTTTAATTTTTGATTTGAGATTAATCGGACCAATTGAACCGTGGTCTGCACCTGTGAATTGAATTAACTCTTCGGAAACGGCAGCACGCACGTTGGCTGTGCCGAGAACGGATTGTAATTTGGATTCGTTCAATTCATCATTGCCACGCATGAAAATCAATACAGGCGATTCGTCAGCCATATAAACAACCGATTTGGCGCAACGATGTTCGGGAATATTGTATTGTTCAATCAGGTCATCAATAGTTTTAGCGTTGGGAGTGGCAAATTTTTCAAGAGGCAAATCTTGGTCAATTCTGCCAACAGGCTGGAGATTGGAAGTTGCAACTTCGATATTTGCAGCATAACCCGCATCGCTGATGGCGCAAGTGTCCTCGCCGGAATCTGATTCGACCATGAATTCTTGCGATTTGCTGCCACCCATTGCACCGCTCGAAGCACCAACATCGAAAAATTTAATCCCACATTTGTTGAAAATCGCTTTATATGCTTCGTAATGCTTTTCGTAGCTTAGGTCTAATCCTTCCCAAGAAGTATCAAGGGAGTAGGCGTCTTTCATGATGAACTGTCTGCCGCGAAGCACACCGGATTTGGGGCGTGGTTCGTTACGGAATTTAGTTTGGATTTGATACCAAATTTGGGGCATGTCGCGGTATGATTTGACGTGTTGGCGAGCATGGTAAGTGATGATTTCTTCGTGAGTAGGAGCTAAAACGAGTCCTTCCCTATTCTTAATATGGAACATGACATCGCCCATAGCTTCAACTCTGCCGGTTTGCTCCCAAATTTCAATCGGATTGAGTGCCGGAAGCAAAAACTCCTGACCACCGATTGAATTCATTTCATCTCTAATAATATTGATAACTTTGTTCAGTACACGGAATCCCATTGGCAGGAAGGAGAATATCCCGGAAGCCAAAGGACGCACTAATCCTGCACGCAGCATTAGTTGATGAGACGGAATCGTTGCGTCTGCAGGCGTCTCTTTCAGCGTAGGTACAAAAAATTCAGATTGTTTCATTTTCTATTTATTCCGAATGCAATTTTCTAAAGTCTGCAAAGGTAACTAAAAATCATGACAAATGACTAATATTTAAGTGTTAAGAAACGAAATAACATCAAATATTGTGTTAGATTTATAAATAAAAAAAACTGCACCTTTGTTTAAAAAGGTGCAGTTATATTAAATTAAAAGTCTAAACTATTCTTTTATGAATGGCTTAACAAAAGTATTGTTTTCAGTTTCAAGAACTAAGTTGTAGAAACCATTTGTCAAATGACGAAGGCTGATTTCAGTTTCGAGACTCTTCATCGAACCAAGGTTCAGATAAAGAACTTCTTCACCTAACAAATTCATTACTCTCAAAGTAGTGTAAGATTGTTCGTCGAATTCAGCAATGACGCTCATGTTGTCAACTACAGGGTTTGGATATGTAAACATGAAACCGGAACCTGTTACACCTGCAACGATATCTTCAGGAATACCGTCTTTAGAAGCTGAACGGAATACCATGAATCTCTTTTCGATAGACAAACATCCATTATCATCAATTATTGTCACGAAATATTTAGTAGTTCCTACAGGAGGATTAACGTTAGTCGGGTCAATTTCCTGACCATTGTTATCTACCCATCTGTGAATATAAGGAGCTTGACCGTCAGAAACTGAAACAACCAAAATTGATGGATCAGTTAAATCAATCGAACCCATTCCATAGACGACTACAAAGCCTTTGCTTAAAGATGCATTTGGTGAAGGCAATACTGAAAGGTAAGGATAGGTAACTAAAATTTCGTCGCTTTCGTTGTCAAATATTGTAAGTTTATATTCTTTAGAGAATACTGCTCTCTTAATTGTTGCGTTCAAAACTGTAGCGTCAACGAAGTCAGTTGTTGGAGCCCAAATATATGAATAATCGCCCGAACCGCCAAATACTACGCTTTGGAATGTCGGGGAAGTTTCTTTACATGATTCAAGAATAGGATCCGCAAGTATAGTCAACGGGCAATCATCACGAACTTCAATGTCGAAAGTTTGTTCACCACGTTCGCAGAATAAATCGTTTGTCACAGTTAGAGTAACAGTGTAATCACCGGCAGCTGCATAAACATGTGATACGATTTTGCCTGATTTCATAGTGCCATCGCCCATATCCCAACTCCAAACTACAGGATTCACACTACTTGTAGTGCCTGTAAATTTAATTGATTCGTTCATACAAGCGTTGCCTTCATAGTAATGTTCCGCATCAATACCAACTGCAATTGTAGTAATTGGAGTTAATGTTACATTCATTGTAGCATTATCAGTATAAGTACCCCATTCAGCTGAGCTGCGAGTTACTTTAACAGAACCGGTATTGTTTGTTCCCCAATCTACAGTAACTGTAGAAAGAGTTGAAGCACCTACGATTGTACCGCCTGTAACTGTCCATTGATAGTCAATGACATCAAAGAATTCAGTCGAATAAATTGCTTGGCTGCTTTGGCAAACAGAATTAGGTCCTGAAACCACCGGAGCTTTGATTGTAGTGAAATTAAATGCTGTTGACCAGTTTGAAACACCTTGCAAACCGATTGTTTGAACTTGCCAGTAGTATTTTCTGTCTTTGAACAATCCGGTAACGTTGAATGATGTAGTTCCCAAGTTATTGCCTGAAGCAACGATATTTGTAAATCCGGCATCAGAAGCTAAACGGAAGTTATATCCTGTTGCATCTGTGACTGATTCCCAAGTGAAAGTTACATCAATAAATTGATTCAATTTACCATTTACAGGTGATAAAAGTATAGGTGCAGCAAGGCTCATAGTTTCGAAAGAGAAAGCTGTTGACCAATCGCCATAACCACCATTTTTGATACCTCTAACTCTCCAGAAATGTTCTTTGTTATTTTCCAAACCAGAATAATTATAAGTAGTAGAAACGTTTGTTGCGTTAATCACAGTAGAGCTGAAATTACTGAACAATGAAACTTGAACTTGGTATGAATCAGCACCTGTTACAGTTGTCCAAGTCATTTGACCATCAAGAATCACATCAGTTTCGTTGTCTGCCGGAGTAAGCAATGTAGGAGCTTCAACTTTTGTTTGGAATGTACGTGAATCACTAAGCGGACCTTCACCATTGTTTGTATTTTGAGCATTTGCTCTCCAATAATATGTTTTGTTGAACATTAAGCCGTTAATTACAGTTGAAGTACCTGCAATTCCACTTGTATTGACAACAAAAGAAGAGAAATCAGATTGTTCCGAAATTTGAAGTCTGTATGATTCAGCACCATTGACAGCACTCCATGAGAAATTAACGCCGTTTAATTCAACGCCGACTGCATTATTAGCAGGAGCTATAAGTGCAACTTTGCCAAGTGAAGTTACGAATTGGAATACTGAAGAATTTTGTCCTGCATCGTTAGCATTATAACCGATTACTCTCCAAAAATAAGTAGTAACACTATTTAAGTTTGTATAATTGAAAGTAGTAGAAGCAATACCATCTTGGTTGATAACAATATTAGCAAAGTTAACATCGGTAGCAACTTGAATGCGATAATTAGAAGCACCTGATAATGCAGTCCAAGTGAAAGTTCCGTTCAATGGCGAAACACCTGTAGCATTATTAGCAGGAGTATTCAATACCACTTGACCCAACAAAGTAGTGAAACTTGTGTGAGTTGAGAATGAATTGTAACCTGCAGTTTCGCCGGCTCTGACTCTCCAGAAATATTGAGTGTTGTTATTCAAGCCTGCGTAAGCATATGTAGTGTTTGCTGAATTAGCATCTACGATGATATTTGTAAAAGTCGAATTTGTAGAAATTTGAACATTATAAGTAGTAGCACCTGTAACAGCACTCCAAGTCAAGTTGCCCGCCAAAGGCTGTGCAAATGAACCGTTTGAAGGAGTGAGGTTAGTCGGAATACCAAGAATAGTTCTGAAAGTAACAGTACCGGAAGCATTTCCTTCGCCATCAACATCGCCTGCAAATACTCTAATGAAATAATTAGTATAGTTGCTCAAACCTGAATAATTTTGGTTTGTAAGTGCGATATTGTTTACTTCTTGAATAACATTCGTAAACGCTGCATCAGTTGCGATTTGCATACGATATTTTGTAGCACCTGTTACAGCAGTCCAAGCAGCATTGCCATTTACGGCTAATCCTTGTGAACCGTCAACGGGAGCTGTGATAACAGGGCTTCCAACTCTAATTCTAAAGTTTCTGGTAGCTGAAACATCGCCTGTATTAGCGCCGTCTTTAGCTTGAACTTTCCAATAATAAGTTTCGTAATTATCAAAATTTGTGTAATTATAAGAAGTACCTGACACATTTGTGCTAACAACCACATTTGTAAATCCCGCATCAGTAGCGATAGTAAGGTCGTAGTTAGCAGCGCCTGAAACCGAGTTCCAAGATAAAGTACCGCTTTCCATCAAACCTGTTGCGCCGTCCGTCGGGCTAACGAGAGTAACTTGACCTAATTTAGTTTTCCAAGAAACTTCGTCCCAAGCGCCTTCGCCAACGTCATTAACGCCTCTAACACGAACATAATATGTTGTATTTAAATTCAAACCAGAGTAAGCAACACTTGTACTTGTTGTATTTGTGTTGATAATAGGGCTTGAAAAATCACTATTTGCAGATAAAACAACGTCATAGTCATCAGCTCCACCGGCTGCATCCCATTCAATATCACCACTCAAAGCATTTCCAACAGAGTTATCTGCAGGGTCAGTTATATTTGGCTGAGCAGGAACTGAAAAAGCTTCAAGTGTTGCTACGTTTGGAGAAAAAGAGTTCGCTGAGTATGTACGAGTACCGCCTCCAGCCCAAGTAGCCGTAACGACTGAGTACTCTATATCTTCTGATTTATCCCAAATTCTAAAATGAACTGCTTGTCCGGACACCATCCCGTCAACTACCGCCGTTTGGTCATTATCGCCCCAAACAGTTATAGAACGATTGTTTGTTCCTGTCCAAACTGTGGCACCAACACAAAGTCCATTGGGTGTATAAACACCTATCTCATCACCGGCTACTATAGACACACCGCTGATAGTCGGGTTTACCGCTAAAGGCACGATAACCGTCATGTTATTACCCGTGACACTGGTAAAGGTGAAGTGTACCGGAGTTTGGCTCAATAAAGCCGCTGGTAGCATGAATATTGCTACCAAAACCAAAAGTTTAATAATTCTCATAAATGCCCCTTTTAAAATAAAGAATGTTATTTTCAAATTGTTATACATAATACCTTAATATATAGAATTTAGTTAAACTTAAAACTCTTATTCTAATGTACTAAAATAAACACATTTTTCGAGTTTAGCAAATAAAAATTCAAAATTAAAAAAAATCAACTCTATACTAATAAAACTTCCCTACGAAATACAATACTAATAATTGCTTATGTGAATGAAAATGCTTAAAATTGTAGTTGAAAAATTTGCAAAATTAAAAAATTTAGGAATGTTTAATGAAATTGCGTCTTGCATTGATACTGTTGATGCTTATACCCGCTACTGTTTTAGCCGGTACAAGAATGTTGAGATTCCCTGATATTCACAATGACAAAATAGCCTTTGTATATAGCGGCGATATTTATATTGCCTCTTCAACAGGTGGGACTGCTCGCCAATTGACTTCACACTCGGGCAAAGAACTCTTCCCGAAATTTTCTCCTGATGGCAACTGGATTGCCTTCTCGGCAGAATATACCGGCACACGCCAAGTATATGTAATGCCTGCTGAAGGTGGAATACCAACACAACTTACATATTATAATGATGTTGGTGTAATGCCTCCGAGAGGTGGATTTGATAATCAAGTTCTGGGATGGACTACTGACGGAAAGAACGTTTTATTTATCGCCAATCGTACTCCTTGGAGCAAACGAAATGGTAAATATTATACTGTACCTGTCGAAGGTGGATTGGAAACCCCACTACCATTAATCGAAGGTGGATATGCAGATTACTCTCCCGATGGTACTAAATTGGCTTTTACCCCAATAGCTCGCGAATGGCGGACATGGAAGAGACATCGCGGTGGACGAGCTCAAGATGTTTGGATTTATGATTTGAAAACGATGAATGCCGAGCAAATAACAAACCATTTAATGACTGATAACATGCCTGTATGGTATGGCGACAAGGTTTATTTCACTTCCGACAGAGATTTCACTCTCAATATATTTGCCTATGATACTAAAACAAAATCTACCGAAAAAATCACAAGTCATGACGATTTCGATGTTCTATGGCCCTCAAGTGGTCCCGGCGGGATAGTTTATCAAGCAGGTGGCAGAATTTGGAGACTCAATCCCGATACTAAAAGCACCCAAGCATTAACTATCAACGTTGCAAACGACGGCGGATTATCAGTTCCTTATTTCAAAAATGTCAAAAGCAACATCCAATCCGCTACAATATCTGCAAATGGCAAGCGAGCAGTTTTTGATGCACGCGGAGATTTATTTTCAGTTCCGGCAAAAATCGGCGAAACTTATAATTTGTCGAAAACTTCAGGAGTGCGCGAAATATATCCTACTTGGTCACCCGACGGCAAAACGATTGCATATTATTCAGATGCAACAGGCGAATACGAACTTTATACCATTAATAATGATGGCTCGGAAAAACCTAAGCAAATCACAAAGAATTCAAACCGCTGGAGATTCGCTCCTACATGGTCGCCCGACAGCAAGAAAATGGCTTACGGTGATAAAGACCAAATGCTCAGATGGATTGATATGTCAAACGGCAAAATCACGGATGTTGACCACGGGCTATATACCGATATGACTTTCTACCGCTGGTCGCCCGACAGTAAATGGATTGTATATGTAAAGGAAAGCGAAAACTTCCTGACACAAATTTACGTTTACTCTCTCGACCAGAACAAAACATTTATGCTTACAGACGGATTTGCCAATAATTACGACCCGGTATTTTCCGATGACGGGAAATATATGTTCTTTTTGTCAAATCGTGATTACAACATGTCTTTTTCCGGCTACGAATTCGATTATTTTTATACCAATCCTACCAAGATTTATTATGCCGCACTCGATGAGGGCATTCCGGCAGTTTTTGAGTATAAAACTGATGAAATCGAAAAAAGTGCCTATGACAAAAAAACTGATGAAAACGTAGTTGTGAAAATCAAACAAGAGAACTTTGCTCGTCGAATTCAAAGCCTTCCTCTTGCAAATGCAGGATACGGGAATTTGTCATTCTTTAAAGGTAAGTTATATTACCAGAAAAATTCATCTCTTATGCAATATGATTTAGCCGAAAGTAAAGAAAGCGAAATCATGGCGGGCGTTCAAACTTACGAAATTTCGGCTGATGGTTCATCAATACTCTATCTATCGGGTGGTTCGTGGGGGATTTGCAAAAACAGCCCTAGCCAAAAAGCCGAAGACGGCAATCTCGATATGGAAAATGTGATAATGCGTATCGAGCCCCAAGCAGAATGGAAGCAAATTTATGCAGATGCTTGGAGATTGATGAGAGATTGGTTCTACGACCCAAACATGCACGGCTACGATTGGGAACAAATCCGCAAAAAATATGAGCAACTATTACCATCTGTGGCACATCGCAATGATTTGGATTTCATCCTCGGCGAATTAATCGGCGAAGTCAATGCCGGACATACATATGTCAATTCAGGCGATGAAGAACAAGTCGAGAGATTCGAAGGCGGAATGTTGGGAGCAGAATTTGCAAATGATGGCAGCAAATATTACAAAATCGAAAAGATTTTTGAAGGTGAAAATTGGCACGATGTATGGCGTTCGCCGCTTACCGAAATCGGTGTGGATGTCAAACAAGGCGATTATTTAATCAGCATTGATGGCGAAGAAGTCTTGACAAAGGAAAATCCATACAAATATTTGCAAAATAAAGCCGGAAAAGTAGTTACAATTCAAGTAAACAGCAAGCCCGACAAAGCCGGAGCGCGCGAATACAAAATCAAAACAATCAATTCCGAATCTGAACTTCGCTTCTTAGATTGGGTCACCAAAAATCGTGAATATGTTGCCGAGAAATCCGGTGGCAAAATCGGCTACATTTGGCTGCCAAACACACATATTGAAGGTAATCGCGAACTTTATCGTTGGTTCTACCCACAAGTGGACAAAGATGCCTTAATTTTTGATGACCGTTGGAATGGTGGCGGATTTATCCCGAGCATGATGATAAAACTACTCGAACGCCGAGTATTGAATTATTGGGCGAGACGAGGATTGGACCCATTGCCCGACCCGACTTTTTCGCACAAAGGTCCGAAAGCATGTCTGATTAACGGATACTCAAGTTCGGGTGGCGATGCTTTCCCCTACTATTTCAAGTCATTAGGGCTTGGGAAATTAATCGGGACTCGTACTTGGGGCGGATTGATAGGCATTTCCGGCAATCCTGCATTCGTTGATGGCGGACATTTGAACATACCAACATTTAGAATTATGGACCCTGACGGCAATTGGATAATCGAAAATCACGGTGTCGAGCCCGACATTGAAGTCGTTGACCGCCCTGATTTGACTGCGAAGGGAATAGACCCATCGCTTGATAAAGCAATTGAAGTATTGCTTGAAGAACTAAGATTGAATCCTGTGAAGAAAATCACAGTGCCTCCTGCTCCTGATGAATCAAAATAATAAATTGTAAAAACGTTAATAGTCTTTTTGAGTAATATATTTTTGAAGGATAAATATGAAAAATTTACTGATTTTATTTGCAAGTATCGCTTTATTCATCTCTTGTGGTGAAAAGGAGAAAGAAGCAGAAACAGACCCAAATGCAGATATGACAAATGTGGACCCGCATCTCGGGGTAATGCCTGACAATACGCATATGCTTGACCAATTGGCTACCGGCGAACCTGATTTCGACCCCGAAGACCCGTCTTTGAAATTGTCGAATTTGACTTTCACGGCTCCGAGCACTTGGATTCGCGAAGCACCGTCGTCCTCGATGAGAGTGGTGCAATATGCCCTGAAAGCGGATAATTCGCTAAAAGTTACGGGATTCTTTTTTGGCGAACAAGATTTGGCAGCCGATAATATCGAACGTTGGAAAAATGAATTCAACAAACTTGATAATTCGTCCGTTATTAAAATGAAAGACGGCAAGACCGATTTCGTGATTTTGGAAGGCACTTATAATCTCAAGCCTTTCCCGATGGCACAGGAATTTGTTCCGACTGCTGATTATATGGTACTTGCGGCAATCGTTCCGTCATCGGAAGGACCGTATTACTTCAAAGTCTTCGGACCAAAATCAGTATTGAGCAAAGAAATTGACACTTTCAAAACCTTTTTGAACAGCGTCAGAGTCGAAAGTATGTAAACGCATTTTGAAATAATTTTACTAAATAGCTGCCTACAAAGGGTAGCTATTTTTTTTTATATTTATGGTGGGCTTAAATTTATAGAAAAGTAAAATAAGAAAATCGCTAATTTACTTTAACAGTGCTAAAGTAAAATAAGAAACTTTAATTTGGATTAATTCAGTTATTAAGAATTACTTAACAACTGCTTGTTTACAAAGTGGTTGATTTGTTTAGATAAATATGGCTCTCTCACAAAAAGCGTGACATACTCCCGAGCAGAATCGGTTCAACGGACAAGAATGGTTCAGCATATTTCACCCCGCATAATCCGCCGAAATACCGAGCACGTGCAAATAATTCCTCCATGAATTCAGGGCTCGACAAACGTGTACGTGGTTCGTTTTCGTACTGACCCGGCACAAAAACTTGCGATGAAAAAGCTTTGATTGCTTGCATTTTAATATCATGAACGTCGGAAATGTCCACGAAAAAGTCCGGCAAACGCGGGAATTGATAGGCTTGCTGATAACAAAAGATTCGGCGAGTGCGGAAAATATCTTGTGATTTGCCATCGTCTTCAGTGGCAAATTTGCGTAAGCCACTCTTGAACATCGCATCTCGGAACAATCTGTGCGTATTTTCGTGGTCGGGGTGCCTTTCGAACCAAGGATGAATGAGAATGATTTTCGGGCGATACTTCCTAATAGTTTGAACCATTGTGTATAGATGCTCTTCGTCAATTTTTATGAATCCATCGCGGAATCCAAGATTGATTCTGTTGTGGACGCCAAGTATTTTAGCAGCTTCCTCAGCTTCGCGAAGCCGCAACTCATCACTGCCGCGAGTACCCATTTCGCCTTTGGTGCAATCCACAAGAACTACTTTTTTGCCTTCCGATGTCAGCTTGGCAATAGTGCCACCACAGCATAATTCGGCATCGTCGGGATGGGCGCCGATAACCATGCAATCATAATCACCCGGGAATTGGTCTGTCATCTATATTGCCTACTCTCTTTTTTCTGAAATTCTTTCGGGTTTTGGCGACCTGATATAAGCACGGAGCAAGTTTTCGATTTCCTTGGAATTGCCGAATTCGTCCGATAATATATAATTGCCTGCATATTGATTTTCCTTGTTATTGTCATGTTCGGACTCGTTTTCATTCCGGCTATACATTACCGAGAAAGCGTATGTAAGCAAAACCGAAAATTCAAGCCCAAGTGCAAAAAATACAAGCGATGGTTGAGTAGAAGGAATAAATTTCAACCCTCTCATTCCAATAATTATAATCAGCACCGCAGCACCAATATAAACCAAGCCCAGAATTACGTTGCTATATTTTTCGGTAAAATAGAACCTGAGATAGAATTTGAGCCCGCTCCATGGGTGAAAAATCTTGTATCCAACACTGCCATGCGACCAAAACAATACTTTTTGGAGCGACGCAACGTCTTCGTGAAGCAAATTCCAACGTTCGGCAAAATCATGAGCTGCACGTGTATCTGCGGTTTTAATTTCGTTCATCAATTCACGGTTTTCGTCGGTTGAATAAAATCCGTGAATTTTATAATGAATGGTATCTAGCACATGAATAATTTCTCGCTCAATTTTATGTCGGATTAGCCCTAACACAACGGGCATAAATGATGAAATAATCAATGTAATCCATAATGAAAATAGCGAAATTGGCAAAATGAGCGATAAAGTCGGGTTGAACCAATATCGCGATTCTTGCGGAGTACCGATATAAATATCAATTGCCCACGATGAATAGTAGGATGTATTTTTTTCTGTACTTTTGGTATCTTTCAGTATATTTATCGGCTGTCCCGAATTATACACTTTGCCTTCGAGATATTTTTCAATAACATTTTCTTCCATTATCTTCAAAGTTGCATGGAACGCAAAGAAAAGTATAACCGAGAAAATGAGCATAAATATCAAATACTGACCAAGGTTGTGGTCAGTTAATTTATAATATAATTGCCTATCTGTTTTAGAATTTTCCATATATATATTGTTTTAACGTATGAGCTGTAATTACCGTGCCAAAATAATAAAAATATACAAATCATGTCCAATAAATTATCGTATTTTGGTAAAAATTAACAAAGACACAAATGAAAATTTATTTAAATAACGGTTCGACGAGTTTTCCGAAGCCTGCCGAGGTTACGGAAGCGATTATTGAGCATTTTCAATCTTTGCCCGGAAATTACGGACGAAGTGGCATAGACAAAGGCAAAGGCTCGATTGTTAGCATTACAAGGGCTTTGATTTCCGATTTCTTTAACGCTTCGGAATCGCACAATCTTGTATTCACTTCAGGAAGCACCGAAGCACTAAATTTGGCTATTCTCGGTTCAATCACAGAAAAGTGCCACATCGTAACGACTGCTATCGAGCATAATTCGGTTTACAGACCCTTAGACAAACTTAAGCAAGATTATGGAATTGAATTGACAATCGTTGCTTGTGATGAATATGGCAATGTTGCGACGGATGATATCGAGAAAGCAATCAAAGCAGACACAAAGATGCTTGTCATCAATCATTGCTCTAATATTACAGGAGCGATAACTGATATTCAAACTGTCTCGGAAATTGCCGAACGGCATGACTGCATCTTAGTGATTGACGGTTCGCAATCAGCAGGTGTAATCCCAATTGATTTGCAGAAAATAAATTGCCACTATTTTGCATTTACCGGACATAAATCATTGTATGGTTTACAAGGGTGCGGCGGCTTGTTCATACGTAAAGACCAAAATCCCCAACCACTCAAATTTGGCGGCACAGGATTCAAGAGCGATTCCTTGAGCCAACCACAAGAGATGCCATATAAATACGAATCCGGCACGATGAACATTCCCGGAATTGTCTCGCTAAATGCCGGAATCGAGTGGATAATGGCGACAGGAATTGACAAAATTCATGCGAGAAAAGTAGCAATCATTAAAAAAATGGTTGATTCGATTGCAGATTATCGCGGTATCAAACTATATTATTCGAGCATTAACAATAGCGATACACTCTTGAGCTTTAATATCGGCAAATTACTACCTGATGAAGTGCATTATTGGCTCGAGACAAATTACGATATTATTGCTCGGTCCGGATTGATGTGTTCGCCGGTCATTCGGAAATATATTGGGACTGCACCACTCGGTGCAGTCAGAATCAGTCCATCCTTCTTCACTACCGATGAAGAAGTAGATTATACAATCAATGCAATCAAAAAAATTGCGGATAATGAAGAAAATTTGATATGAAAGTCGTGTATTTTGAATATGAGGAAGGCTGTTTGGAAGGTTGTAACGTTTATTCAGCCTATTTGGATGATTCTATCAACAAGAATTTTATAGATTACTTGGCAAAATTGGGCAAACTCGTTTACATCACGGATATGAAAAAACCTGTATTTAAAGTAATTGTGCGGGGAAAATATACGATGAAGGGCAACGAAAATGACGACCACTTTTTGATAATTTTGCCTGAAGGCGAGGACATTAGCCCTCTTCTTACAATAAAAGAATTTATAGCTTCCTATGTCGGATAAATCAAATTTTTCCTTAAATTAGATGATTATAAAAAAACAAACGGTTGAATTCTTATGCTTGCATTATACTTAGCAGCACTGATATTTGGCGGTATATTTCTCGGATTCTCCATGTTTTCAGGTTCAGACAGCGAATCGTCAGATTTCTCTCACGATACGGATTTGAGCCACGACACAGGAGATTTGGGACATAGTGACATTCCTTCGCACGGCTTAATGACTGAAGCCGCTCAATTTTTCAGTATTAGAAATATCATATTCTTCCTGACATTTTTCGGATTGACAGGCTCTGTTTTGCATTGGCTCAATACGAATTCTATCGTCACTTTTCTGTCGTCAATGACGATGGGCGTGTTTTCTGCCGGATTTGGGTATGCTTTTATGAAATATATCAAAAATTCGGATTCAGGCGAATCAATCTCTATCCAAAGCCTCACCGGTAGAGTTGGCAAAGTAGTATTGCCCACTACGAAAAACAAACGCGGCAAAGTGCTCATCAGCTCTTCATCAGGGACGATAGAGCTTACTGCACTCGTTTCCGAAACCTCCGACGAAGATGAATTGAAAATCGGCGAAACAATACTTGTGATTGATTTCTCCGGCAATGATGCGATAATTACAAAATCAGATTTATAAAAATTTTAAGGTAAAACAATGTTAGAATTAGTATTAACTTTAGTAGCAATAGGCGCAGTTTCCGTAGTAACGATACTTTTCATGATAAGCAGAATGCTGTTAATCGCTCATCCGAACGAAGTAATCATACTTTCGGGTAGGAAACGAAAAATCGAAACAGGTGAAACTGTTGGCTATCGTGCGATTCGCGGTGGAAGAACATTCAAAATTCCATTGCTCGAAAAAGCAACGCGTATGTCGCTCGAAACAATTCCGATTGAACTTCAAGTAAGCAATGCCTACTCCAAAGGCGGTATTCCACTGCGGGTAGAAGCTATTGCAAATATTAAAATCGCATCTTCGGAACCTGCATTCGGCAATGCTGTCGAAAGATTTTTGACTCGCAGCGACAACGAAATCCATGCAATTGCCAAAGACACTCTCGAAGGGAACTTACGTGGAATATTAGCATCACTCACTCCCGAAGAAGTAAACGAGGACAGATTGAAATTTGCTGATAGTTTGATGGACGAAGCCGAAATTGACCTTCAAAAACTCGGTCTCCAACTTGATACTTTAAAAATCACAAATATTTCCGATGATAATGATTATTTGAATTCAATCGGTCGCGGTAAAACGGCAGAAGTAATAGCTCGTGCCAAGAAAATCGAAGCAGAACAAATGGCAGAATCAAGCGAAGCTGAAGCAACTTCATTGGAGCGCTCCGAAAAAGCAAAAGCAATCGCCAAGCAAAACATCGAAAAAGCTCAAATAGAATCTCAACAAAACGTCGCAATCGCACAAGCCATGAAAGATGCTGTGACTTTCGAAGCTCAAGCCCAAAGTGGCGAGAGAGCCGAAATTGCAAAGACTAAAGCAAAATTGGAGATCGAACAAGCACAGATTCTAACAGCGCAAAGTATCTACATTGCCGAGGCAAACAAAAAAGCTGCCTCCGAAGAAGCCGAAGCACTTTCTCGCGAACGCTCAGAAAAAGCAAGAGCTACTGCCAAACTCAATATCGAACAAGCTCAAATCAGCACCGACCAGAATGTCAAGATTTCTCGTGCTCAAGCGGACCAATTAATCGAAATTGAAAATAATCAATATCGTATCAAAAAAGCTGAACTCGAAAAAACTGCCGTTGTAAAAGAGCAGGAAGCCGTTGTCGCAGGACACAAGGCGAAGGTGCAATTTGAGCAAGAACTTGAAGAAGAACGCATTGTACTCCAGCAAAAGAGACTCATGGCAGACGTAATCGAACCTGCAAAAGCTAAAATGGAAGCAATGGAATTGGAAGCAAAAGGTAAAGCATCGAGCATTCTGGCTGACGGCGACGCAACTATACATGTAATCAACCAAAAAATTGCTGCTTACTTATCAGCGAAAGAACAAGGCGACAAAATTTTCATGCTCAATATGTTGCCTGATATTATCAGCCAATTAGTTAGCACAGTCAAAGACGTGAAGATAGACAAAATCAGCATTATTGATTCGGGCAATTCCGATTCGACACCTATGTCTCGAGTTGTGAACCAAATTCCGGGCGCTGTGGTCAATTTGAGCGAAATGATAGAAAATGCGACAGGAGTAGATATATTATCGCAATTTAAAAAGACAAACATAAACAATCAAGACTAATCTTTTAGCTTATCCTTGAATAGCTTTTCCAATTTCTGAATCTTTGGCGTAATGACAAAGGAGCAGTAAGGTTGGTGGCTGTTATCGTTGTAATAATTTTGGTGATAATCTTCGGCTTCGTAAAAATTGGTCATGGGACTGATTTCGGTCACAATCGGCGAATCGAAAGTTTGAGCATCGTTGAGTTGCTTTTTGTATCTTTCGGCGATTTCCTTTTGCGAATCATTATGATAAAAGATTACAGAGCGGTATTGGGTGCCGACATCTGCGCCCTGTTTGTTCAAAGTCGTGGGGTCGTGAGTCATCCAAAATACTTCGAGCAATTCCTCGAAAGTAATTACTTCAGGTTTATAGAAAACTCTGATAACTTCGGCATAACCTGTTGTGCCGGTAGTTATTTGTTTATAGGTCGGATTTTCAATTTTACCGCCGGAATATCCGGAAACGACTTTTGCAACGCCTTGAAGACGTTGAAAAACAGCTTCGACACACCAAAAGCATCCTGCACCTAAAGTTACGGAATCAAAATTTTTGTAAGACATATCATCACCTTTAGCCTCAGCTTTTTGTTGGCTTTTTTCGGCATTGCACGAATTAAGAGCCACAAAAACAAGCAAAAACACAAATATTATTATTTTCATATAAATATTGACGTTTTAAAGGTGTAAATCTTACGAAAAAAGAAGTGAGAATTAAGATTCTCTTTTGCCATAAGACACAGATTAATTATATTTAAAGTCTATGATTTTACATATTTACACGAAAGTAATTTTTAACGATAAATTTGGATTTTTAGATGGATATGAAAACCCTTCACAGGATATTTGCAGTAGCGTCATTCACACTTGCCGCCATTGTATATCTGATGACAGTTCAACCGACAGTGCCATTTTGGGATACCGGTGAATTTTCTGCCGCTGCAATTTGGCAACAAGTACCACATCCTCCGGGAGCACCGGCATTTTTGCTCATAGGAAATGTATTCCATACTTTGATTCCTTTTGGCGATCCGGGCTGGAAAGTAAACCTTGCGGCAGTATTTTCAGGCGCATTTTCGGTACTCTTCATGTATTTAATTACTGTCAAAGTGATTAATAATTTCTACAAAAAAGCTGAAAACATGGGCGAAGCATTAGCTATATATGGCTCTGCATTCGTAGCCGCCGCCGCATTGACATTCAGCGATACGATGTGGTTCAACTCTGTCGAATCCGAAGTTTATGCCACGTCTCTAACTTTCGTTGCAGCTATCGTCTGGCTAATGATGATATGGAATGAAAAATATGACGAGCCCGGCAATGAACGATATTTATTGCTAATTGCGTACTTGATTGGTCTATCAATAGGTGTCCACTTGCTCAGTATTTTGACGATATTTTCGTTAGCAATGGTAGTTTATTACCGTAAATACAAATTCAGTATCGGCTCATTCTTACTGATGACAGTAATTGCCGTTTTAGTCTTTTACTTAATTTACCCTATAATCGTAAAATGGATTCCGGCATTTTTAGCCGGTCATACAGCAGGCAAATCGCAAGCTCGCGAATATGCAATTGATAACTCATTATTCTTGCAAATAGTTGCAATTGGCTCTGTTGTAGCGGCAGCTTACGCTTTATACTACGGTTGGAAGAAGAAAATTAGTTGGCTCAACCTTACAGCTACGGCATTTTTGCTTATGATATTCGGGTATTCGACATATACGCAAATATTGCTCCGCTCTAATGCCAATCCACCTATGAATGAAAACGAACCCAAAGATATGACAAGATTGACTTCCTATCTTGGTCGTGAACAATATGGTGACGCACCGGCATGGCCCCGAAGATACCAAACTGACGATATGTTTGTCCGTAATTACAACAGTCGCGACGAACAAGGGAATTATGTTTACGGTGAATGGTATCCGCCATCAAGAGGTGAAGCTCGTAGAAAAGATGGAACAGCGATAGGTACAAACGAATTTAACAAAGTTAATTCATCAGGCGAAATCAATTATTTGGTCAAATATCAGATGAACCATATGTATTGGCGATATTTCGGATGGAACTTCATCGGCAGGAAGAGCGATGTTCAGGATGCGAGAACGGCATGGTTTTCGAACAAATCAGACCCTGAAATACAAAAATTGAACTATAAGTCGGGTTATGCTGACCAATTCCCTATTCGATTTTTTGCATTACCGTTGCTATTCGGGTTAATTGGGCTTATATTCCATTTCAAAAAAGACCCGAAAATGGCATTCGTCTATCTTATCATGTTTTTATTGATGGGTGTACTGACAGCATTAGCCCAAAATCAACAAGACCCTCAACCGCGTGAACGAGATTATTTTTACGCCGGCTCATTCTTTGTCTGGTGCATTTGGATAGGCATTGGAGCATTTAGTTTGAAGGAATCACTCGGCAAAGGCAGAATTACTACAACAATTGCAATTCCGGTACTAATTCTTTCATTATTATTGGTTCCTGTCAACATGGCAATCGGAGGTTGGAAAATACATAGTCGTGCAGGTAATTATTTACCATTTGATTATTCCTACAACATTTTGCAAAGTGTGGAACCAAATGCGATATTATTCACAAATGGCGATAACGATACATTCCCATTATGGTTTATCCAAGATGTGGTAGGCGTTCGTCGTGATGTTAGAGTTGTCAATTTAAGTCTTGGAAATACATTATGGTACGTTGACCAATTGAAAAATCGTCAACCTTGGGGAACTGACAAAATTCCATTAACCTTTGCTGACGATAGTTTGCAGGTTGAAGATGAAGCGGACACAAGAGCTCTTTCTTACGATTTTGGGGAAGCAATAAATGTTGCAATTCCGGTGAAACGTGAAATACTCGAAAAATATACAGACGACCCTGCAATTCTCGCAGACGGACATTTCAGATTCAAATGGACAGGGAAAGATTATACACAAATGGAAGGAAAAGAAATTTTCCTATTCAGAGTCCAGGACAAACTGATTTTGAATATTTTACAAAATACAAAATTTGAACGTCCTGTTTATTTTTCAAATACTGTTGGTCCTGACGCATATTCAGGTTTAGAGGCATTCTTCCGTTACGAAGGAATGGCGATGCGAATTTGCCCTGTGCCTCAAAATACAGGCAATTCACTTTCGATGGATATAGACATAATGGAAAAATCCTTGATGAACGTTGACAATAGCGACAATTACAGCACTGATTTTAAGTATGGCTTCAAAATGCGTAATCTGAACGACCCGAGCATCTATTACGATGAAGTTCACCGTAGATTGATGAACACCTATCGCAGTCTATATTTGACTTATGCATCATATATGTTGCAAACTCAAAATCAACCGGAAAAAGCTGTTGCAATCTTAGATAAGATGGACGAGCTAATTTCGACAGAACAATTCCCAATGGAATTAGATTTTGAAATGCGAATAGCAAAGATGTACGAAACAGCAGGTAAGCAGGAAAAAGCTTACAAATACGCTGATATGTGTATTGCGACCTCGATGGAATTAATCAACAAACCGTATCTAAATCCGAATGTGTTCTATTTTGAAGCACTCGGACGACGTATCGGTCCACACCAAGCCGCAGCATATATGTATGAACTAAAAGGCGAATACAATAATGCAATCGAGATTATGAACAGGCTTGGGGCATATATGGAAGGCATTATTTCGAGAGGCGATGTAAATCTGAGCCAGCAAGAACGTGACCAAATCCGATACAATCTAATCGAAGTATTCCGATTTAACGATGAAATGACAGTCGAAAATGTGCTTGCAAGCAAAGGTAAAGATGCTGCAATTGATACTCTGGAGAAGATGATTCAAAATCTTTCGCCGGATAAAATCGAAGACCAGTATCGCAATCAAGCCCTCAGAGCAAAGCTAATGCAGTTGCAACAAGGGACTCAAGACAGCACACCGGACTTATTGGATTTTTAGATTTGAAGATTAATATTTGAATGATGTGGCTGTTCTCTGACCGATAATCGTGAACAGCCACACTTTTTTGTAAACTAAACATTAAATTATTACTTTATTTGTCTTTAATAAATTATTAAGAAAGTAGAACCAAATGAGTGTTGAATTAAGTTTCGTGATACCTGCCTACAACGAGGAATACCGCATTGGGATGACTCTCAAAACGGTTATTGAGTATTTTGCGGAACAAGATTATTCTACCGAAATTATTGTTGTTGACGATGGTTCTAATGACAAGACTACCGAAATTGTCGCTAAATTCCCGCCGGTGAAATTGATTTGCCAAACTAAGAACATGGGCAAAGGCGCTGCAGTACGACGCGGGATGCTCGAGTCAAAGGGAACACACTGCATATTTTCCGACGCTGATTTGTCCACGCCGATTTACGAAACCTCGCGAATCTTGCACGAATTGAAAAACGGTTACGATATATGCATTGGCAGCCGAGCTATCGAAAGTGATTTGATTAGGAAGCATCAGCCATTTTATCGAGAGTTCATGGGTAAAACCTTCAATAAAATCGTCCAGACGCTCGTATTCAAGGGTATTAGCGATACACAATGCGGTTTCAAAGGATTTTCGCAACAGTCGGTTCAAGCAATTTTTCCTCTCACCAAAATTGACGGCTTTGGATTCGATGTAGAAATTTTATTTCTGGCGTCAAAATTCAAATTCAAGATTAAAGAATTACCCGTCGAATGGTACAATGACGAGCGTAGCAAAGTGAATCCTGTTACGGATTCATTCAAAATGTTGTTGGAAATACTAAAAATTCGCTCAATTCACAAATAGCTCTATACCCCGCGTTTATCGGGATGCCAAATATATTTGTGCATCTGAACTTGCATCCTGACATTCAATCTGTCTGCCAAAATCCATTCAGCCAATTCCAAATTTTCTACTTTGCCAAAAACAGGCGAAAACAATATCGAATCACATTTGCTTGAGAGCGAATATTTATTACAAATATCTTTAGCAAAGTCGTAGTCTGCCCTATCGGCAATCACAAATTTAACTTCATCATGATTAGTCAAATATTCGAAATTTTCGTATCGATTTTTCTTAGACATACCCGAACCCGGGCATTTGACATCTAATATTTTTATAATCCGATTATCTGCGAAAGCTAAATCAATATAGCCCGAAGTTTCTACTGCAACAACAAATCCCTCGTCAGCCAAATGTTGCATCACATGATGAATATTAGCTTGTTCAAAAGGCTCGCCGCCTGTGAATTCGACAAAATTACATCCGTAAGATTTGATTATCTCGATAATTTCAGCGCCGTTCATCAACATTTCCGGTTGATTAATTTCAAGAGCGTAAGGCGTGTCGCACCAGGAACATCGCAGCCTGCAACCTTGCAATCTCACAAAAACGCAGGGCAAACCAGCTCGGGTTCCTTCACCTTGAATCGAATAGAAGATTTCCGAAATATTGAAATTATATTTGCTTAAATCAATCATTTTATCAGGTCTAAGATTGCGATTGATTCGATATGATAAGTCTGCGGGAACATATCCACAGGCAATATCGAAGTTACAGAGTATTTTTCGGTGAGTAGGGCACAATCTCGAGCTTGGGTTGCCGGATTGCAACTAACATAAACAATTCTTCGGCAATCACTACTGAGCAAAATATCAATGATGTTTTGTTGAATTCCGGCTCTTGGCGGGTCAACGATGATGACATCCGGAGACGGCAATTGCGAAATAGATTCTGTTGCGTTTTTGCCATGCAAATCAAGCACCGAGAATACGCAATTTTCAATTCCGTTGAATTCCGCATTAGCTTTAGCATCGGCAATAGATGATTCGGATAATTCCAAACCATAAACTAATTTTGCAGATTTTGATGCAGGTAATGAAATCGAACCCGTTCCGCAATATAAATCCCATACAATATCGTCGGCACGAATAGCAGCAGATTCGACGATTTTGCCGATAAATGGATTCAACATATAGGAATTTGTCTGGAAAAATGAAAATGGCGAAATTCGGAATTCCACGCCACAAACGGATTCTACCAGATACTCATCACCATGAAGAACCTTGTATGACTCAATCATTACGGCATTATGCGAAATATTGAGAGCGTGAACAAAGGATTTCATATTTGGAATAATTTCGATTAATCGTTGGCAAATATCATCCACAAACTTCATTTCGGAATCGTTTGAAATTTCAGCCGTAGTCAAAATAACCATGAAAGCATCTTGTGCCAATGAATATCGAATGGTGAGATGTCGCAAAAAACCGTGATGTTTAGTGACGTGATAGGCGCTCATTCCTACTTTAGAACCTTGCGTACGGACTTCATTCAAAATAATATTTGCAGTGTCTTGCTGCAAATGACAATTTTCGATATTCAAAATCTTATCAAATCTTCCGGGAAGATGCAAACCCAACGCAAAATTTTTGTCGGTAATTTCATCATCTTTAGCGATTTCCTCATCGGTCAGCCATCTATTTGCCGAAAATGAAAATTCCATTTTGTTACGATAACCATACATATGCTCGGAGTAAAGATAAGGCAAATATTCGCCGACTTCGATTTTGGCTATTCTGCGGAACAAATCTTCGATGTTTCGACGTTTCCAGTACAGTTGCTTGTCATAATCGAGTTGCTGCCAGGTGCATCCGCCGCAAACACCGAAATGAATGCAAGGTGGCTCGACCCTATCAGCAGAAAATTCGTGGATATGTTCCACGCGACATTCGTAATATTTTTTCTTTTTGCGTTTGACTTTAGCATCAATCACATCACCGGGAACGGCACCTTTGACAAAACAAACGATTTCCTCGTGTCGCCCAACGGCAACACCTTCGAATCCAATTGCTTCGATGCTCAAATCCCTGATGATTATATCTTTTTTTCGTTTAGAAGGCATTAAAATCCAATATGTTATTGAGAGCTTTTAGGAGTTAATAGTTCGGCGGACGGCTTGAAATATGGCGTCAACAGTTAGATAGTCCATGCAAAAGTACTCGGTATTTTTACATTTCGGGCTGAAATAGCATTCGCAAGGCTTCGAGGGCATTACAATTTCGCCTCTGCCGTATAATTCAAATTCAGCAGGATTGAAAATATTATTCATCAAAACGAGATTCTTTTTGAGCCCCATTGCAATGTGCATACCCATCGTCACAGCAGATACAACTGTATCGCAATGATTGACTAATGAGATGAAATTTGGCAATGAAAAATGTCCGAGATAAGCACAATTAGTTTTTGCAGCAAAAGATTCGTTTTTTTCGTGCTCTTGCTTGCCACCAAGCAATAAAGGGAAATAACCGGCATCTTGAAGTTTTTCGATAAGAGCTATCCAATTAGCATCAGACCATAATCGCGAAACCCAGCGAGCGCCACAACCCGTATTTAAGCCTATAACGGGCTTACCTTGGTTGTGCAATTCCCATTTGACTGTTGGGTCGCAATCCATGATATACTCTTCACCTGCGAACTTCCAGCCGCATATTTCGAATATTTCTTCTAAGTATGACTTGGTATTTGCTTTACTGACATCGTCAAAAAGTCCTGTCAGGAATTTGCCATTTGCTAATTCATCAATCGGTGCCGGAACTGCATTGCCCATAGTGAAACCGCGTTTGACAACTGATTGGATTGAAGATGCAAGAGCACAAGCTTGCAAATCTTTATCTAAATTGATTAGCAAATCAAATTTGATAGATTTCAAAATTTCGACAGATTCTGCATCATAGTTCAGCACTCTGTCCACAGAAGCGGGAATAATATCGGGGCTGTAAGTGAGCCACCAAATGCGATGGTTGGGAAATTCTGCCCATAATTTGTGCAATAGCGGAGTAGTGCGAATTACGTCGCCAATAGCTCCGAGTTTGATTATGAGAATATTTCCTTCGACTTTTGAATAGTGTTCGCATCCGTCACAATGAACTCCGTAGAGCTTGTGCGGTTTGCAAGGAATGTAGCCAAGGAAATGCTTACAATCGCTTTTGTATATTGTCAAATCCATTATTAAAGATTTAATTGAAGAAGTATAAAAACTTGCAAAGTCGTCACAGTTGATTCTTGAGTTTCTAAATCTTTGATAGGAGTAAATAGTTCGCCTCTTTCGTTATCTTTACCGATTAAATTTATAGCCGAAACAGCAAAGCCGGCATTAACGTGAAGTATTTCAATGAGTTTGCCTTCTACTCCCAATCTAAAAGTGCCACCAATTCTTGACGCCTTTTCTTTTGGAGGGACAATCCAAATTTCGTCCGGTTGAATATTTTCCAGGAAATCTCGACTTGCACGAGTATCAATTTTACGTATAAACGAAAGACGTCCTTCGAGTCCGCCATAAATTTGTGCATTTGCAAAATCCATCTTGTAAAAATTCACATACAATCCCGAACTGAGACTTACTAAATCAAAAGAATGAGTCCAAATATCTACAATAAATTGGCTTCTATTTATACGTTCACGTCCGGTAAAGAAAGCATATTCAAAACTAAAAGGCACATAATATATTTGTTTTTCATCAATAGGCATAGTAACCCTAAATTCGATACCAGGTTGAGCATGACGCATAGCACCGCCGGTCATAGCATCTTCCTCATCAGTCATAGGCACCATTGGTAGTTTGGCGGGATTATCACCCAAAATGGAGGTAGTTGTAAGTCCGAGAGCTACTTTTATATCTCCAGAAAATTGAGCCTCAGAAACCGAGGCATTTATCAAAAGTATAGTAAGTATTGTGATAATGTATTTTAACATTTTTCCCTTTTCAGTTTTCGTTCCTAATATTATGTATAGACAATCAAAAATGTCGTTTGTTACATTTATAAAATTTTTTCTTTAATACTGTAATTAATTGACTGAGATTCGTTCATACCTTTGGTTATGATTTCTGCAATCAATCCAATTGATATGAATTGGACGCCAACAATTATCATACCGATTCCAAATAAAGCTAAAGGACGATTACTAAGATAAGTATTGCCCAATGCCCATTCAATTGACAAATAAATATTGATACAAAGACCAATGAGTGCAATCAGCGAACCCATCCCACCGAAAAAGTGCAGTGGTCGCTTCATATATCTGGTAGTAAGCAATACGGTCAGCAAATCCAAAAATCCGTTGACAAACCTTGACAGTCCGAATTTTGTCTTGCCATATTGTCTGGGATGATGGCTTACAGGCAATTCTGTGACCTTGAAGCCTTCCCAATGTGCCAAAGCCGGAATGTAGCGGTGCATTTCGCCATAAACGTTGACCGTTTTGACAACTTCGCGTCTGTATAGTTTCAATCCGCAGTTGAAATCGTGCAATTTGATTCCGCTTGCAATAGAAGTGACAAAATTGAAAAACTTAGATGGTAAAGTTTTAGAAATTGGGTCGTAACGTTTCTTTTTCCATCCCGACACCAAATCGTAACCTTCCTTCATTTTGTTTAGCAAATTCTCGAGTTCTTTGGGGTCGTCTTGCAAATCGGCATCCATAGTTGCGACATATTTACCGCGAGCCTGTCTGAAACCAACTGCAAGAGCAGCAGATTTGCCGTAATTGCGTCGAAATCTAATGCACTTAAATCGTTTGTTTCGATTGTTGATTTCCTTGATTACCTCGAAGGATTTGTCTTTGGAGCCGTCATCAATGAAAATGACTTCCCATTTGCTTCCTGCGATTTTACGCAATTCGGACTCGAGCATTACCGATAATTCGGGCAAAGATTCCTCTTCGTCCAACAATGGAATTACCACTGACATAAGAATATCTTTGTCAGCTTGGTTGCTGTGAGCATTATCGCGATTTCCAAATGCTTTCTTTTTCTTGGCAATCGGTTCAGAAGCATTCGGAATACTTGGAATATCTTTTGGTTTAGTCTTAGTTTCTTCGGTTTTTTCAGCCATTTGAACTTATTGTTTTATAAATTTTCCGTAATGAATACCATCAATCAAATAAAAATAAAGTCCTCGTGGCAGATTATTCACCGAAATCACTTCATTACCGGTAAATCGGGCAATCACTCTACCATCAATTGAGTAAACGATTAAATCCTTAAAATCCTTTTTTCCAACTGATAAAATGTCAACAACGGGATTAGGAAATACTTCATAATCTGAAATTATCTCATTTTCAATGACACTTGCAGCATTTTTTGAGTAATATACATGAATGTAAAAAACAGTAAATGCATTATTTGTGAGTAAAAGGGAATCCTTCTTTTTCATATCTGCTTTGACAAATTGCCCATCAAAAGGGTCTTTGATAAAGATAGAATCAATATGTTCCGAGAAAGCGAGATTATTCCATTTTATATAAACTTCCTTAGAAAAGCTCCATTTAATATTCAATTTGTGTTTGATATAAAAATGTTCTTCTTCCGGAAGAGCCTTGATGTCCATGTTTGTGGCAATGATTTCATCTACCCCAAATTTGTTGTAGATATATTCAAAATAAACATATAAACCTTCGGGAGGAGCGGGAGGCAAATCAAATTCGCCTAATTCTTTATCAACTCCGTCAGTTGCCAGATGAGAAACTCCAAAACCATAAGTCCAACTTGGCGTAGCTCCACGGTCATTAGTAATATTCAAATTAATGACAGAATGAATTTGTGAATGCACACTTATTGATGCAAACAAAAGCGAGATAAAAACAATATACTTTTTCATATAAATTCCTTATTAAAATAAATGGGCAACAGGATAAATCCGGTTGCCCATATTAAAAGCATGAATACTTATTATTTCACGATGTTCAATTTGGCAGCAGTGCTAAATTGACCGGCTACAACTTTCAAAGTGTAGCTTCCTGAAGCATAAGCAGACAAATCAACATTGTGAATAAATTGACCGGCAGCAACTTCTTCGTTCAATAAAGTAGCAACTTGATTTCCTAATGCGTCATATAAGCCAACAACTACAATACCGTTTTCAGGTAATTCAATAGTCATAGTAGCATTATGAGTAGCAGGATTAGGATAAGTGCTAAATGCAAATGAACTGACGTTGTTACTTGTTGGTTTCATGATTTTCACAGAGTTAAACGGAAGATTTCTAATTTGGACCGAACCTGATTTACCGGCTTCGATAGTACCATAAACTTCGCCTGTTACAGGGTCAATAAATGTCAAATTAGTTTCAGCATTGTTAACAGTGAATGACACCGGATATGTAGCACCTTGAAGAGTGATAACATTTTCTGTAGCATTGGTCAAATATTTATTCTCGTTAAATCTAACATCAAACAAACCTAATGGAGGAGTTGGTGGCAATTCAAAATTGTCAATTTCCAAATTAGAATTATTCGATATGTATAATTGTGTATGTTTCTGTGCATTATCACGAACGCTAATCATTTGTGATTTGTCAAGAATATTTTGTTTTGTTTCTTGAGGTGAACTCACGCTATTTTTGAAAGGATTCTTAGGTGTATAAATCAACCTTAGGTATCCATCGCCGGAAGTTTTAATCCAATATCCCATGCCGGGAGTTAACACCGAAACTGCATGGTAACCCAAGTCAGTTTTGTATCCCCAAACATCGTAACGTTTTGTATATTCAGTATTTGGTAAAGAACCATCCGGTAGTGGAGTGAACAAGATACCTTCGACACTAGTTTCTACCGAAAGAGCACCAATCAAATTCCAACCACCTCTGTATTGTGGGTCGCCCGGATCCGGAGCATCGCCACCATAAACTCTAATATAGTCGTTAGGAACGCCAACTTCAGTAATGAAAGCACCGGCAAAAGTAGTATCAACAGTTTGAGGATATTTTACAAAATAACCTTCGCCAAATTTCAAGATTTCTCTTGGTTGATATTGAGTATTTGTAAATGCGTAAGGGATATTAATAGCGTTTTTGTAAACGACATCCCATTTACTGTTAGTAGGTTTCAAAGGCATAGAAAGCATGTTCCAACCAAATTTAATTACAGGGAAACCTTCTGAATCAACAAAACGAATTGTACTTGGTAAAGTATATTCGATTCTAAATTCTTTGACTCTTGGGTCTTGGATAGTAAATGCACGTGTAGTTGCACCTGTAGGAGTCGCCAATCTCATATCGGTAGCCGGTGATAATTCACCTTGGAGAACCGAACGAATGAATAATTGAGCTCCATCAGGGAAATCTTGTGTATCCCATTCAACAATAATTGGATAATCTTGAGCTGCGTTGTTGAAACGAGCAAGATAAATATAAGAATTAATGTCAGAAGGCATGTCATGATTTCTAATATCACGAGAAATACTTCTTGGACCATTCACATTCGGTGCAAAATCTGCAAAACCATAAGGAATAGCAGCATTATCAGGGAATGGGTAGAAACGAACATCGAAGCGGTCAGCAGCTAAAGGAAAAGTATAAGCTCTTTCACCGTAAAGTAAATCAATGCCATCAGTAGCTCTATGACCTGTACCGAAAACCATATTCAAACTTTGACCGGTTGCACCTGCAGAATTTGTAACTTTCAGGTTTATACCGCCTGGAGTAGTCTTAGTCAATGAAGGTTCGAATGGATTAGCCAAGAAATAGAATAATACTCTTACTCTAACAGGACTAACGATTGCATAATCTGAATGAATTGTGATAAATCCTTCATGAAGACCCCAAGGTTCTTCACCTTTGTTTGTCAATTTTGTAGGGTCAGCGTCTATTCTTATGAAAATGTCACCATCATCTTGAGTAGATTTCAAAATCGGGTCTAATTCAGTACCTAAAATACCATTGTCTAACCATTTTGCACTACCATCACGAGCTGTAGTTCTAAACGTATTGTTTTCATTTAGAATATCGCGACTAATTCTTAACCAATCGTTATCAGTTTCGATACGAATGTTGCTAAGTCTTGATTTAGTAGTACTGTTTGTGATTTTAATTCTTGCAATACCAAAAACTTCTGGTGAATTATCATCAACTGTAACTACTTGAGGCAAATGATAAAGACTTCCATTATCAAATGATTCGTATTCATCATCGGTAACTGATGCAACTCTAAATCTTGGCACCGCATCAGAAATCTTCAAAGTAATAACGCCTGGAAGTACCGGTTCGGTTTTCCACATTGCATCATCTTGAAGTGGACCGGGAAGAATAATATTGTTATCATCTTCTGAAATTGGAGCATTATTCATTCCGTCTAAGTAAGACTCTGGAACGAATAAATTACCATCTAATCTACCTCTGTTAGGTCCAATCAAAACGCGATTATAAAGGTTGCGATAGTTATTTATGTCATAGTCAGTCATGTGTTGCCATGCAAAATCTCTTGCAACATCCATGTCGTTATAGTTAACTTTTCTGTTGTCAATATACATTGGTGATGTTTGTAACAACTGAAAAGAAGGGTCACCCGGTTGGCTAGTTGCAATAACGCGGAATCTTACATACAACAATACTTTGTATTCTTTGAATAGTCTGTCTGTATTTGGAAGATTTTTAGCAGAAGCACCTGCAATAACTATTCTACGTCCTGCTTCATTGTCACGTGCATCTGCCCATTTATTTGGGTTGAGGTAGTACCAATAGTAATCATCTTCGAAGTCATCAGTTTTGAATTCGAAAGTACTTGCTAATGGCTCGTAATCCAAGTCATCTTCAATAAATGCCGGATGAGCTTTCTCGACGCCGATAGCGCGAACAGCTTGACCATTATAAAATATCGAAAATTCAAAACTAGTAATCGGATTAACCGAATATAGTGCAACGCCTTGAGCGTTTTCATAGCTAGCCCAGTTGTTTGTTATAAACACTGGTACCAAAAATTCGCGAGCGCCGGTTGTGGTTGGCGGAACCCAAATTCTTCCATCCGGATAGAAATCAGTGTCATAGGATTCGTCTTGTCCCATTAAACTCAATTTCGGTATTTCAGGACGGTTAGATTGTGAGTAAGAATCAGTAATTGTCAAGGCTATAAAACCAATAACCATAGACAGTAAAAAGGCATTTCTGATTTTACCTAAACGTAGTAAGAGTTTCATAATAACCCCCATAATAATTGAAAATTAACTAATTGTATATTAAAACTGCTTTTTTTACAAAATTCAAATCTGACATTTGTATATTCAAAAAATATACTCCGGGAGTCAGATTACTTTTGTCAATACTATATCTCACGTGAGATATATTCAAGAAAGTATTCACCAATTTACCTTCATAATTGAATAAATATATCGCTTTCATTGTGTTTGCTGATTGGTTGTCTATAGTAATATAGGCATCATCAGTCATTACATTGATATAATTTGAGTAGTGATTGTCTTCGATTATTGAGACTGTGGTATCTTGACCATCAATCACAGTTTTAATTTCGACAAAATCACCATTATATTTTGAAACGCAATTACATTCGCTCAATTGTAAAGGCACTACATTTAGCTTGTATGTTTGGTTCGAATCTTTCTCAAGTTCACGCAATAAGATTGAGAATTCATAAAATTCAGAGATTGCTTCATTCAAATTTACTCTAAGATTGAGTCCATCTTGCAATACATTTTGCTCTATAATCTCAAATGAAGAATTTAAGGGTTGGATAGCTTCAATAACATAATTATCTGAATCAATCCTAACATCAAAGCTCAATTCTTCACCACTTTCATTTGATAGATATTGAATTTTCGAGTTCAACAATTTTGTATCTTCTTTTTCAAAAACGAACAATTCTTCTTCGATTGAAATGTTGTAGATATAGTCAGGATTTTCAACCATAGTTGGCATAATCCAAAGAGTATCGGATTCAATTACACTTTTTTTATAATCATCTGTAAACTCGATATATTCCAAAACTAATGGTGTTGCCACTTTACAGTCGTGAATATATTTGCCCAGAAAACCAATCAAAGGTTTATTACCACCTAGTGGATAATTTGCGAGAGCATATCCTTTTACTTTGCCATAATCCAATCCAAAGCTTATATCTTTCCATTCAAAGAATTCGGACAGTGTATTGATATATATAGGAGTTTCAAACTTAATCATCTCAGGGTCGTAAGAGACAGAAAAATCAAAACCATACAATGAATCTTTAAGAGCTACATTTCCGACTTCTAATAGTATCAAAATCTCTTTGTTGCGTTCAGTTCCGCAAAGTCCGGTATTATAATAGTTAGTAAGAACAGGTTTAACTTCGTTTTGCGAAAATAATGAGCCACTGTTGCCGATGGAAATCATCGGCAACAGTAACATCATATATATCGTAAAACGCTTGTTCATTTTATCTGTTCAAAATCATAGTTTCTGAAACATTGACACCGCTTCCGCGCAATTTGTAGATATAGACTCCGTTGGCAACATTCTTACCATTCATATCAGAGCCGTTCCACATGTAAGAATGAACGTCTGCTGTCAAATCTTCGTTAAAGATTTCTTTAACCAAATTACCTTGCAAATCATAGACACTTAATGAATAGTTGCCTGATTGGGCAATATTAACATTGATAAGTGTATTTTCAGCAAAAGGATTTGGAGTATTTGACAAAGTTAGAGCAGTTGCTTCACCTTTTTCAATTGTATTTACAACAAGGTTTAGGTCACCAACTTCATTATCGTTAAATCTAATGTTTGTTAAATTCAAATCTGCATCAGTTAATCTTAAAGTAAGAATTAGAACCGGGTCAGTGTTTGAGAATTTACCATCACCTGATAAAACAATAGTATTAGCATTAGACATCACCATAATATTTGTTGCATCACTTTCATATTTGATTACATCAAGTATGTCAGCATTTACATTGAATCTGATACCAAGAGCTTGATTTAAAGTTCCATTCAAATATATTGGCAATTGAACTGAACCATTACCCAAATAAGTAATATTACCCAATTTGATATGATTAGCATGTTCTTCAGCAGCTAATTTACCATAGTTTACTGAAGTGTCAAGTAACCAAGGCAATTCAACAATTCTGGCACCAATATAACGTAAAATCCAAGCAGCATCATATTCGTTAGCTTCAAAAAGAACTTGCTTAATAGAGCTAATTTCATTTGGTAAATCATCAGTAAATACTTTGCTTCTTCTAGTAATATTTACTTTTTCACCTGCAGTGTTGTAGTAATATCTACCATTGTGATTAACATCACCGTGGTAAGCAGCACGACGTCTAACCGGATCCAAAGGAATACCTGTAGCAACTGATTTCAAAATTAATCTTACATCATTAACAGTTACAAATCTACTTTGTGGCATATTGTAATGTTTGTTACCGATAGCTTTTGAGAAGTCAACGTCGCCGTCACCCCACCATTCAGCAACATTAAATCTGATGCTAGCTGTAAAGAGGATTCTCTTATCGGAACCTGTTGAAGGTTGCCAATTTTGAGTAACGTCAGTTCTTGTACTTGCTAATTCAATATCTTGGTCGAATAACAAACCATTCAAAAAGTCTGCTCCTTCGCCAACGATTTTGCCTTCGCCTTTGATACCGGCAACTGCGCCTCTTGTGATAACGCGAGTATCAGTAATATCAGGACGATTACGTGGTCCGATTGAACCATAAGCGAATTCGATATCACCTTGTTTTGAATATTCATCATAAGATTCGTACAATCTAACTTGGAAATTAGCAACACTTGATTTTACATCTTCATCATCAAGGCGATAGTTAATATTCAAATCTTTCCATTGCACGATAAATACTTTTCTTTCTACACCGGTAGAATCAAATTCAGAGATAGTTTTGTATGATATTTCCGATACTACATAACCGTTAGTAAAGAAGTCTGTTTCATCTCTATAGTAGTGGTCACCCCAAAATGGTGCAACTACGTTAGTTGGATAGCTATTTGCGTCCAAAAATAGAGCTTGTGGATTTGGCGATGGCAAGTATGGAGGAGGTGATAATGTAATATAACCATTAACACTAATCCACGCTTGGTTGAATATTTCTCCGTTAAACTCGAAATCGAATCCGAGATTAACACGATAGTATCCATCTTTCTTGTTTGTTTCGTTAAAGTTAGGTCCTAACGAAAACGCACTGGCAGGTATTACAGTTCCATCAGTAAATTCATCATATGGTTTGTTTTCAACCAGAGTGATGTTATTGAATTCACCGAACACCTGAGCAATTGCTGTTTGAGGCAGATTGACGATTACAGCAATTACTGCTATCATTATCGCACTCAATAGAAATTTTTTCATGATTATCTCCTATTTTTATATATTTATTTTCAATATTTAATATCGAGCAAGCCTCTCAAAAGAGAGAAGCCTGCTCAATAATTGAATTATTTAACTATTACAATCGGATAAACGCTTGTAACTTTACCGGAAACTAATCTAAGCATATATTGACCGCTTGAGATTTGGTTACCGTCAGTTAAATTACCGTCCCAATTGATTTGGTAAGTACCGCTTTTCATAACATCGTTAGTAAGTGTCATCAACTCATTACCAATAAGGTCAACCAACTGAATGGTAACATTACCGCTGTTGAGCAATTCGAATTCGATTGTAGTATTTTCGCTTACCGGATTTGGCGATACGCTAACGATACGAGTTGCAGTTGCATTTGGATCAATTTCGGTTACCGAGTTAGTCCAGTCATGCATAATTACAAATCCTTCTATAGCATTGTCAATCACAGTTACAACGGCTCTACCATCAATCATTTCAAATTGAATGGAACTTGTGTAATAGTTTTGCATTGGGTCTCTCATATTGAAAGTAAAGAGATTACCATCTGAGAATCTGTCTCTTAAGTGCCATGAAGAACCGGCAGGGTTTTTCGCTGCATCATTGAGAGCAGGTATTTCGTTCGGATCCCAAGATATTTTAACAGGATAGAGTGCTGATGTTCCACCGGCGAGACCGCCTGCTTGGAAAATAGCTTTATAAATATATACTCTGTTATTATTGCTAATTGCTGTCGGGAAGATGTTAAAATGAACACCTTGTCTGTTTGCAATTTCCCATCTTGAATCAAATACGTCATTAAATGGAACCGGTGGTAATTCATATTCGCAAAGATCTACATCAAGTTTACCAACATATTCACCATCGTTGCCATCACCTGTTGAAGTACCTGGTACGCTTGAAGTACCAAATATCAAATCTTGATATGCACCATTAACATTTTCAACTCTAATTGATGCTGTAAAGTTTGTTTCTAATGATACGTGTAATTTGAAGATTTTTTCAAATTTATTACCAAATGCATCTTCAATAATTACTTGTATAGTTACCTTACCATCAGCATCAGGTTGAACATTACCGGTTTTTGTTATTGTAATTTCAAAATTATCAGTTGTTCCATTACCTGTGTAGGTGTTTGGTGTTACAGTAAATCCTTGCAAAGGTTGACCATCTTTATTCAACAATGTAATTGTTATGGTTTCTGCCGGATTAGTTCTCAACAAGTCTGTATCAGTTATAGTAAAAGTAGTGCTCCAAGGTAAATTAGGATCAATACAATCAACTGAAGGAATACCTGTTACGAAAGGATTGTGTGATACACCTAGAACTACCATAGGAATCTGAGCATAAGTTGCAAGACCGTTCTCGTCAGTAACAATAACAGTTACTAATATGTTGTCTCTTGGAGCATCTTTAACTCTTGGAGTTCCGTACAATACACCTGTATTTGGATTGATTTTCAACCAAAGTGGAGTAGTTTTCTTGTTACTCAAGTCAATTACGCCTGCTTCTTCGAAACAAGGGTCAATAGGTCTTGAAGTTTCTGTATTATCTACATAAATCAATTCGTAAGTATGTTTTTGACCAAAGTTAGGGTCAGTAACAATAATTCTACGAGTTTGATCTAATAGTGTCGGATTATAGTCTCTATCTTCAATTGCCGGTGGTAACGAATCTGTTACGATAGTTGGAACAACGTTAATCATTACTTTGAATTGTTTTGAAGCAATTCCTGTATGACCGTCATTAACGACAACTGTAAAGATTGTATCTGTATGGAATGAACCATGATATTGTGGATCAGGAGTTATCATTGCATATGCTTCATCAGCAGGGATACGGATATTAATCTTACCGAAAGCTGTGAAATCAGTTGCAAATGCGTCTGGTTGAGTTTCTCCATCATAGAGATACATGTATTTAGAATCCATCCATTCAGGTCTTGATTGAACTAAATAAACGCCTTCTCCCCATTTAACAGGATCACCATCATATTCAATTTCGTCGAATATTGCTGTATCAGCAGGATTCATACGTATTGCTTTGCTAATGTATCCATAAGAAGTTCTACCGTAACGGAAGTCCCAACCTGCAGCTGCCGGTGAATGATCTTCTAATTCGTCATCAGTATTGATGTCTATTTGGAATCTAAGTTTGTCAGTTAAGTTTGCAAGCAATCTAGTTTCTCTGTCAAATCCGCAAGGATAAACTGAAGGAACATAATCAACATAAACTTCGTTTGGTTTATCCATTCTGTAAATTGTTTCTTCATCACCAGGTTCGAGGAATCTAGGAACGCTGTCAACAACAAAGATGTGGAATTGATAAGAATTAGTATATCTTGAACCTACATTGATAGTATCTTGTTGCAAATATCTTGCATTTGCAATATCATACATTTCAGCGTGCATATAAGATGGGAATGTTTCGATATATTGTGCAATCACATCCGGGTCTAATGCCGGTAGATAAGCTAACAATGAATCAAGTGTTCTGTAGTGAGGAGGATAATTTTCAGAGTAAACTCTTACCCATTCTCCACCAGGCACAACAAAAGGATTGATTGGGCGACCTGCTAATTCGAGATAGCCATATGCACCATCTTTTACAGGGTCTGTAGCTGATTTTCTATTTACTACCAACCAATGACTTAAACCTGAATTTGGTTCAAGTTCTAATCTATAACCTAATTGTGAATAGTTAGCCGGATCTTCGAAATATCTTGGATCCCAGAATCTATTTGTATCAACTGATGTGATGTTTAATATGGAGTCTCTTCCGCGTCCACCGGCAATCATTCCGGATGGATCACCATCGAGATCTAATCCACTGTAATAACGGAATTCAACTGGATAAGGTCTATCTTCAGTAACAAATACTTTGTTTAAGAATTCAGTAATAATAACTTCTTCTTTAACATCCGGATCGTCGTACGATGGAAGTGTTTTGAAAATAGTATCAGTTTGTAATTTCACGATATCGCCTGTAAATACAGGAGGTACTGTTGATTCTACGATTCTGAAAGCAGTTCCTTTCAAAGCAGCTTCATGAACGCCTTCTCTCCAGAGAATAGTTCTTGATACGATTTGTACTGAGTCACCAACTCTTACAGGTAATGAACGGTATCTTTCGCCACCAAAATAAGTAGTTCTTGATTCGCCATTAATTAAGTTCGAAGGAGGCATGCCTGGACGGTTGCTGAATAAATCAGGAACTCTACCAAGAAGTCTGTGAGTTTGAGCAGTATAACGACGACCTTGTAGGACACCGAAATCTTCATCATAAGGATCTAAGTACAATCTCTTTAACAATTCAGGACCTGAACCTAAGTTAGCCAAACCTTCTGCTGAACGTCTCCAAGTTGGGTCGCGTCTTTCTGAAGAGTCAGGAATCATTTCGATTGTAGCTCTGAAAGTTTCTCTATGAGGAGCATCTTCACTTACTTGTTCAAGATTAGCACGAATAAAGTCACCTGTATTCAAGTTGATTACAAAGTAAACTGTATGGTTCAATAATCTTGGGTCATGATTGCTTCTTCTTGTTAAGTCATCATAATTAGCTCTTGCTTCTAAATGTAGAGGGTAACCTATTGGATGATAGTTAACACCATCTACATCAGGTTTGAATTCTGTAATAAGAGCAGCAATACCCGGGTATTTCAAATTGTTGTCATCATCTCTTGCTTCTGCAATAAACGGATCGCGAGTCCAACGTTTGATTACCTTACCGTATGAAGGTTGGTTAACGTTATCGAAAGTTCTTAACTTAGGAGGAATACCTACAGAAAAGTCTTCAATCGGGCTCATTCTTCTGTTTGAATAGTCAGCAGTTTTGATGTCTGTGTTTTTGTCATATAAATCATAAACATGACCTGACATGAGTAATTTTTCAGGAATACTCATTGCGTCATGGATATTTTGTGTACCGTCTGCATTTTTCAATACAACAGGAACGTAAATAACGTCGCCTCTTGAAATTGATTCAAATGGACCTTTTTGTCTTGGGTCAGCAGGTGTAGGATTTATCAATTCAGGATATAAGAATTGTAACCAAGTATTGCCATCGCCTGAAACAAAGAAAGTTTCCATTCTTGCAAATTGTGGATTTTGTTGCATATGAGGCAATGTAAAATGAACATTTGCTTCAGTAGCACCCCAGAAGTTACCGCGTAATGTATCAGTACCACCATAACCAAGACCTGTAGTTCCTGCCAATATACCTTTTGAATTCGGTGCATCAGGCAATCTAATTAAGAATCTTGCATTGTTGTTGTAAATACTGTTTGCAGCTTCTGAATATGTATAAGCCGGTAATGGACCTTGAACTTCACCATAAATAGTAGCACCAGCGAGGTCTGATGAAGCTTCGTTAAAGTTAATATCGCCACCGTTATCTCTTGAAAGAGCACCGGTGATAACATTTTGTTCCATTCCAACCATTGAATAAGCATTGTTGCCAGTAACTAATGAACGAGTTAAGATAAGTTTCAAATCATAGTTGTCAGAATAGATTGCTGAACCTGAATAAGCCATGTTATCTTGAATTCTTACACGGTTAAAGTTCACAGAATCAATTCTGCCAATTTTTGATGGAGAAACACTATCAAGAATATAAAGTGCACCGCCAAGACCGATACCATTTTCAGGTAAATAAGAGTCAAGGTTGTAACGATTTACATCTGTAAAGCTCATATTAGTAGGATTAGCTTTTGCCCAATTAGCACCTGCGTCCATAGTTCTTAACACCAAACCGGCATCGCCGACAATGTAACCAACATTTGGAGTTGGGAAGCTAAGACCATGATAGTTTAATTCAGTATCAGTAGTCATCGGAGTCCAAGTATCACCACCGTCAACTGATTTCCAAGCCAATCCGCCTGTACCAATCATAAAGCCGTTAGTTTGACCGATGAAAGTGATATCTTTTAAGTGATTCATGATTCCAAAGTCAACTAAATTCCAAGTATTACCTGCATTTTCAGTTACTAAGAATGTTCCGTTTTGACCTAAGATAAAGCCTTTGTTAGAATTTACAAAATGAACTGAGTTCAAATCTTGGTAAGTTCCTGCAAGGTCAATAAATTCCCAGTTAATACCATCTGTAGTTCTTAATACTTCAGCGTTGTTACCAACTGCGAAACCTACATTAGTAGAAACAAAGAATACACTCTTCAAATCAAGAATACCGGGTTTAGTAACAGACCAAGTAGCGCCTGCATTAACAGTTCTTAAGATGTAACCATCGTCAGCAACTGCATAACCTACGTTTGAACCGACAAAGAATATATCATTGATTCTCAAGTCAGTATTTGTATTTAACATTTGGAATGTAGCACCACCGTCAATTGTTTTAACGATAATACCACGGTCGCCACCAAAGTAGCCAACCATTTCTGAAGTAAATGCAACAGTAGTGAATCTAAAAGGAACACCTGTGTTTAGGTATTGCCAATCATCACCGCTATTTGTAAATTTGATAGCTACGCCATTCATACCAACAGCATAACCTGTAGTATTAGTTACCCATTTTGTGGCTAACAAATCTAATGTTGTAACAGGAGTACCTTGTCCAACTTGAGTTGTTCCTGTACCCATTTGAGCTTGAACGATTTCATTTTCTTGATCGAGAATAATCTCGTTATCAATGAATCTTGTCAACATTCTTACATCAGCAGGGAAAGTTTGGTCTTCACCTGTAAAGGCGTCGTCATGTGAAGTATAACCAACTGGTAAACCGTTTTCGTAATAAATTTCATCTAAGTCAGTAAGGAAGTAGCGTTTTGTAGCTGCATCTTGAAGATTAACTAAAGATACCGCACCACCGTTACCATTATATACAGTGTTATTCAAAAAGTCAACACCTTTGATAACGTTTAATTCACCATTAAATGAATAAATCGCACCACCACCACGAATTTGAGTTATATTATCTTCTACCATGCCTTCACCGACAACGTTGCCGATAAATTCTGCACGGATAAGTGAAATAGCTCTCTTAATAGGAGGAACAGGAGGAATTGCATTCGGGATTCTGATGTCAATCGCACCACCGGAGAAACCGGCTGTATTGTTCCAGAATCTAACTGAATATTTACCGTCATAACCTAATAAAGCATTCGCTTCAACACCGCCTGAGCCATTAACAGTCATATTTCTCTTAGTGAGAATTGCACCGCCATGAGTCAAAGCCGAGTTACCTTCAAATTTAATATCGAAACCATAATCTCTAGTTTCGAGTTTAGCATCCGAACCACCAACAACAGGTGAAGCGTGAGCTGAAGTATTGCCATCAATAAATATCGCACCACCGGCAGCAGATTTGTTGCCTGTGAAATAAGTTTCGTTGACGTTTTCACGTGATGGACCACCTCTTACTTGAAGTCTGCCAAGAGTGTTTTCCATGAAAATCGCACCACCCATTGAATAACCGGCAGAAGTAACACCAAATAATGAATCATCTTCAAAATATTTAGCATAAGTTCTATTGTCAGTATATTCACCGGCAACAATCATCGAAGTGTAATTAGCGAGGTATAAAGCACCACCGCGAGCACCATGTGAATTCATTGATTGTTGGAAGTTTCTTGATTCGTTATTTCTGGCAATAAAAGTATCGGGGTTATCGAAGAATACAACTTCGCCACCAATATTAATACTATTGTTGAAACCTAAAGAGACTTCAATTTGTCTGTCTTTAAATTCAGGCATACCTGAAATGTAAATCGCACCACCATAAGCTTCATTGCCTGCTTGCATTGGATAGTTAGCAGGTTCATCAGTTACGTCACGTGTAATTTGACGTCCATCTTGCATTTCAACTCTAACATTAGCTAATTGAACCATGTTATTGTGGAATTCAAGATTACGCATTCTACCCAAGAAGATAGCTAAACGAGCATCATCAAAAGCTTGACGATAAGTAGCGTTATTGCTTCCCCAAGGTTCTGACATAGCCATACTTTCATCAACATTATCAATTCTCAAAATTGGATTTTGAGTATTTATAATAGAAGGAGTACCATCAGGGTTTGTAATGTGTGGGTTTTTAGTAGCAGGATAATAGCCCACGCCTTGAGTACTTCCACCAAAAGTAGAAGCAAGTTCGATAGGTGCGGACAAAATATTCAAAGCACCGCCACGAAGACGTGCCATGTTATTTGAAAATTTACAATCAATCAACCAAGTTCTTGATGAGAAAGTAGTGATAGCACCACCTGCACCATTAGTCAATTGTTTCATTCTCTTGTTTAGAGCGCTTGTAGCACCACCGGGATAAAGCGGAACTCTATCAACGGTTGTATCTTTCTTGAATGATTCAAATTCTACATTTCTGAAGAACGCAGCTCTTGCACCGGGCAATACTATAATATGACCCCATTCGCGGGACATATCAAAAGCTTGACCGATAAACTTAATCGTTTCCGGATTGATAGTAGCGACTTTGCCGCCAACTCTTCTCCAAGGCATTGTTTTAAGATTAGGGTCGTAATTTTCGGGGTCAAAATTCAAACGTGAAGCTTGATACATCAATGCTTGTTCGTACGAAAGTACGATAAGGTTTGAATTGCTTTGAGCCGCAGCATTACGGAATCTTGGGTAGTCGCTACTGCTAGGGTCAACAATATCAACTATTTGTCTTGTTGATTTATTCAACAAAACATGGAAAATATGATTATACTTATCCAAATGGACCGTTGGGTCCTTTGGTGTTTCAACTCTAATAGTGCGAGCAGCACCAGAGTTGTCATTGTATTGGTCAACAGCATTGTAGAAGAAATACTCGTAACTAGCGTGACCAAGCGGCTCATACGTCAAAACTGGGTTTAAACCACCCGGTCTTTCAATATAAGAAGCTTTTGCAAGCCCATCGGCTAAAACTCTGCCGCCTGCGGCGACAATCAATCTGCCATTGGGATGCATGTAGAGTGTAGTTCCGGGTTCAATGAGAAGAGTTCCGTTTACAGTGTAATCCTTATTGAATATGTAAACAGAGTCTTTCATGAAAACCCTTACTTGACCCGGCTCAATGGAACCGGATACGTAAACTTGGTTTGACTGAGCGTATCCGTATGACAGGATGCCCAATAGTACCACCAAAAAACTCAAACGAATCAATCGTTTCATGATACCTCCAAAAATTTAATACTTATGTACAACAAATTATATATTAACATCTATTTCAATCATATAATAAAACAAAAATACGGGTTTGAACCCAATCAACTTATTCAATAATCGTGCCAATTCGAATCAACCCCGCCTTTGCTAAGGGAGTAAATTCTGTTAACTGATTTTCGTCTATGATAGTTCTGAAAATTTCCTCGGCTTTGTCTTTATCGCCGGCCTTCTCAAAACATAATGCTGCATAAAACGAATAGCGTGATTTCGTGTTATCATCTTCGGCTAATTCTGCTGCTGATTGGTAATTTTGAGCAGCTTCTTTCAGGTTGCCTTTCTGTTCGTGAACAGAAGCAATACCTGCCATTCCACCCATTTGAATAATATTTGCATCGGATTTTGAGGCTTTTTCAAAGTAGCTCATAGCATTATCATATTCGGCTTTATCAGCGTAAATTGTTGCAACATATAAAGATGCAATCTTACCTTGAGAAGTACTCTGATATTCATCGGCTATGTGCTTGAGTCCTAAAACTTTTTCACCCAAATAAGTTTTGTCGGGGTCACCGTTAAGCGCCTTATCGAAATCACCTGCCTGGAAGTATGGTACTATGCGTGTCATCAAAGTTGCTACCTTGATTTCATTTTCGTTCGCTTGGTACCTCATATAGAGAAGAAATGCAACTAATGCTATAACTACTATCGATACAATGATTATTGGTTTACTGTATTTTTGAATGAAATTTTCCGCCGGGTTGCGGACTTCTGAAGCTTCATCTACTGACGAATCCCCTTCATTCATGTAGTTCTCTTTTTCTAATTCTGTTCTCTTTTTCATCTACCCTTTCTGAAAATAAGTTAATAACTATCTTAGTTTGTACGCCCGAAGGGAATCGAACCCCCAACCTTTGGAACCGGAATCCAATACTCTATCCAATTGAGCTACGGGCGCAAAAAAATTTCACGCTCAATAGTACGCAAATATATGCTAAGTTTGCCGAATAAACAATTATTATTTCGGCAACTCTCAGCATATCAAATATAATAAATAATCTTCAAACAATATCCTTGTGTGTGATATTTCACACTGTCAACTAAATTCCACACAATTTTCAAAATTGTAAGGTCTCCTTAACGGCTTTGATGACATCATTTTTATTTGGTAAAGTTATACTTTCATAACTTTTGGCAAATCCTACCGGTACATCTTTCGACCCGACTCTCATAATTGGAGCATCCAATGAGCGGAATGCCTCTTTAGCAACCGTTGCTACTATCTCTCCGCCAAATCCGCCTGTTACTTTGTCCTCATGAACCACAACTAAGCGATTTGTCTTCCTGACCGATTCGAGCACTGCTTCTTTATCCCAAGGGCTTATCGAACGAAGGTCAATCACTTCAACAGAGATTCCTTCATTTGCAAGATCCTCGGCAGCCATCATACTTAGATGAACTGTTGTTCCAAATGATACAATAGTAATATCACTACCTTTGCGGCGAGTTTTCGCTTTCCCGAATGGAATTACAAAATCATCATCGGGTGTTGGTGCTGATGCGGCTTTGAAATTATACAAAAATTTTGGTTCTAAGAATAATGTTGTCCCGCGCGAACGTATTGCATTACGCAAAAGTCCCACGGCGTCATCAGCAAAGGATGGCATAACTATACGAATACCCGGAATAGTACTTAATGTACCTTCGAGGTTTTGCGAATGATACAAGCCGCCTTGGATATAGCCGCCACTTGCGATTCTAATGACAACATTAGGGGAAAACTGCCCACGAGTACGCCAGTAATCATGCGAACATTCGATTAATTGTTCCATAGCGGGCCAAAAATAATCGGCAAATTCTGCACCTTCGACCACTACGCGAACTTTTTCGTTATAACGAGTAAAACCATTAGCTGTACCGACGATACAGTCTTCGGCAATCGCTGCATTGAAAACGCGTTCTTTGCCGAATTCCTGTGGCATACCCTTGACAACATTGAACACGCCACCTTTGCCGATGTCCTGACCCCATAAGTATGTATCAGGATTTCTACGGAATTCTTCTTTTAGTGTATGATTAATACCTTCGATAAATTGAATTCTCGGAGCATCAGGATTAATAGCAGTTTCAGTATTGTCAGAAATTTTTACATACGGCTCAGGGATTATAAATTGGTCCCAGCTTTTGCCGTTTGCATCAGGAGCCGCTTCAGCTTTATCGGCAGCAGCAAAGATAATTTCCTTGTTTTCTTCTTCGATAGCTTCAATTTCTTTCAAAGTTAGAATTTTTTTATCAAGTATGTGCCAGCGGAATTGCATCAAGGGGTCGCGATTTTTTTGAGTAGCTCTTTCTTCATCCGAGCGGTAGAGTTCGTGTCTGTCCGAATTGGAATGTGAACCTATTCTATCGCAATCTGCGTGAATCATAGCCGGTCCTTTGCCTTCCCGAATATGCTCGATAGCCGAAGTGAGAGCTTTATGGCTATCAAATGGGTCTCTTCCGTCGCATTGGATTATTTTCATATTCTTAAATCCGATGAAGTTATCGCTCACAACCATGTTGCCGGAAACTTCGTGCAAAGGAACCGAGATGCCGAATTTGTTGTTCTGAATAACAAAAACAACAGGCAATTTATCAAGATTAGCGGCGCTTATAGCTTCGTAGAAGTAACCTTCGGCGGTAGCAGATTCGCCACCTGAATAGAATGCTATTTCGTCACCATTATATTTTTTAATTGCACGAGCAACACCAACAGCATGAAGGCTGTGATTACCTGTGCACGAGGATACATTTTGGATACGAATCGAAGGTTTGGCAAAGTGATTGCTCATATGGCGACCGCCACCGGCAACATCAGTATCCTTGCTCAATCCGTTAAGAATGATTTCCTCGACTGTGATACCACCTGCCAAAGAAGTCATCATGTCGCGATAATACGGAAACAAGAAGTCGTGATTTTGGCGAAACATTAGCCCCAAAGCAAGCTGGATACCGTCATGCCCAGCAAAAGGTGCATGATATGACCATCCCTTAGCCATTTTCAGATACAAAGCAGCTTTATCATCTAATCTTCTGCCTAAGTGATTTAGTTTGTACCACTCAATAACAGTTTTTTTATCAAATTCGCCAAAGTCGAAAGCACTAAACAAGTCAACTTCGATTTCGTGGTCTTGGTAATTCATGGTAACAGTAGAAGACTTTTTACCTGACCCGTTTTTCGTCGTTTTTATATCTATTTTTGAAGCGGTTGCATTAACTGCCATCAAAATCTCCATCATAATAATCAAAAATAATAAAAATCAACCTACTATGGTTAAGATTTACTTGGACGCTTATGCTTTTGTTTTATTTGTCAAAATACCAAATTTTAGTAGTAATCTCTATTTCCAGATGAATTGTTAATTTTTTGGAAAGATTATTGCTATATATAATATTGTATAAGTTTAAATAGTTATTTTTGTTAAAAGTATCATTATCAAATGAGGTTGTCATGACTAAAATCATGTCCGGATTTTTAATATTGTTTTCTGTAATAGTGATGTCGCATCAAACGCTTGCTCAGCCGTGCTTGCCGGATGGTGTAACGTTTTATACACAAGAGATGGTTGATGATTTTCTTACCAGGTATCCTGATTGCACTGAAATCGGAGGTAATGTACGCATAATGTATAAAGCTAGCAATTTAGAGCCTTTGAAAAAGGTTAAGAAAATCGACGGAAATTTAAGCGTAGATTATACAGAAGGATTGAAAGATTTAAGCGGATTGAATTCATTAGAAGAAGTTAGCGGAAATTTCCTATTACTTAGCAATCAAAAGTTAGAAAATTTGAATGGTTTGGCTAATCTTCAAAGAATCAAGGGCGATGTAATGATATCATGGAATAAAGAACTAAAATCTATTGAAGGACTTAAATCACTTAGCAAAATCGGTGGGTACTTTTGGATGTATACTAATGTCAAGCTTCCATCCTTGAAAGGTTTAGAATCAATTGATTCACTCAAAAGCGACTTTGTGCTTCGTGGAAACGAAGTGTTAATGGAGTTAGAAGGACTGAATTCTTTAAAACATATTAACGGTTCCTTGGTCATAATGGACAATTTGGCTTTGAAGAATTTAAAAGGATTGGATTCGCTCAAATCAATTTACTGGAATCTGCAATTAGATTCATCAAGTTTTGTCAATTTCGAAGGTATCGAATCCCTTAAAACCATTGGCGGATTTTTCAGCACACGTGTAAATTATAATTTGAATTCACTCAAAGGTCTAGAAGGAGTAGAGACTATAGGTGGTGATGTTACAATTATGTCTAATACAAACTTGGTTTCAACCAAATCTTTTGATAATCTTAAATCTATTGGCGGCGATTTGTTAATTGAAGATAATTTGTTCATGCGGTCAATTGAGGGATTCGGAGCATTAGAATCTATAAAAGGCGATTTGATGATATTGCAAAATTTAGCTTTAAAAGATTTTAATGCTTTCGGGAAATTGAAAACATTGGGTGGCGACCTCGATCTTACAGGGAATCTATTATTAGAAAACTGCAACGGGCTTGATTCTTTGAATTCTATTGGTGGCGATTTGTTATTGATAGACAATTTAGATTTGGAGCACCTGTTAGCCTTTCAGTCCTTGAAAAGCATCGGTGGCAACATTCATCTATTGAATTTGAAAAAACTTGAGAGCTTGTCCGGATTAGATAGTATTGATTACAAAAGCATTAACTATTTATTCATCCAATCGTGCCCAATATTATCAGAATGTAATATTTGGAGCATTTGTATGCACTTGGCTTCTTCAGAAAATTCGATTGTGGAGCAAAACGCAATCGGTTGCCAAAGCACAAACGAGATTATTGAAATTTGCAATTTAACTTCTGTAGAATTGATTGAAACCGACCAAGTCGCAGTATATCCCAACCCAAGCAGCGGGAGCATATTCATAAACGGTATCGAATCCGCTATGTTGACAATCAGCGATGCAATGGGCAAAAATATATTGACCCAAAACATATTCGGAGCTACGGAAATTGATTTAAGCTCACATGCAAACGGTACATATTTTATTACACTGACAATGAAAAACCAAGTTGTCACTAAAATAATTGTAAAAGAATGAGCGAAACAGGTAGAACCATTGTCATAGGCGACGTTCATGGATGCTCCAATACATTGGATAAGTTATTGGATGATGTTTGCGAAATCAGCAAAGCTGATACATTAATCTTCTTGGGCGATTATATAGACAGAGGTCCTAACTCAAAAGCAGTTGTTGACAGAATATTGAATCTGAGAAAAGCCGGATATGAAGTAATTACGCTTAAGGGCAATCATGAGCAAATGCTGATTGATGCAATCAATCAGCCAAAATCACTCAGAAATTGGCTCCGAAACGGTGCTCAGAGCACTTTGGACGATTTTGAAATAATGAGTTCGGGATTCCTTGACGATGAGTATCTAGATTTTTTCCTCAATTTGAAAATGTTCCACCTGACAGATGATTTTGCAATCACACATGCGGGTTTCAATTTCGACATCAAAAACCCGTATTCAGATTTTCATGCAATGCTATGGTCGCGACCCTCAAAAATCAACCGTGAGAAAATTGGCGACCGCAGAATGCTTGTCGGGCACACACCTACGCCAATCTCGGCTATAAAGGAGAGTTTGCACAATGACATAATCAGGCTTGACGGAGGATGCGTTTACCATCGGCAAGTCAAAGATTTGGGCTATCTCTGTGCATTCGATTTGATTTCTAAAGAGCTATTCTATACCGAAAATTGCGAGTTAGAATAGTTAGATTATCTACAAAATCTTCACTTTTGAAAAATAAAGTAAAATAATATGAAGCAACCCACGATATAAAGATTAAATTGAGATTCTTTGTAACTAAAGTAAAATAGTATTGTTATAATCAGTAAAAATATGCTAATTTTGCAAAATTGTTAAACGATTAAAACCAAAAGACTGGAGAGCATTATGTTTTGGACACCTGAATTAGCCATATCCTTGGAAGATGCGCCATTTCCGGCTACTAAAGAAGAGTTAATAGATTATGCCAATAGAGCCGGATGTCCACAAGAAGTTTTGGATAACCTGGCTGAATTAGATGATACAGACGAGCTAATCGAAGGTATGGAAGACTTATGGCCTGAGTATGAAGACCTCAATTCTGAAGAGTATTTTTATAACGATGATGAAGAAGAGCAATATATCTAAATTTTCGTAAACTATGGAAAAAGCGAGAATTTTGATTTTTCTCGCTTTTTTCTTTTTTTAAAACCTTAATAGCAGTATAACGTCTGTGCCATTTGAAAAATGGTGTAGGAAATGGTTTCGATAAAATATTCAATATGTGTTTTGCTTGTTTTGCTAATATCGGTGTTCAACGCCGATATTGCAGTATTTGCTATTGAAAATCACATTTCCCCCGGGCTATATCCTTCTACTCGTCTTACGAAGCAATTCGAAATTGATAAAATCGAATTTGAAAACAATGACTCCTTCGGCGACGGCGAACTCTTAGAGATAATCAACACGAAAGCGACCTTTATGAGTCCTCAACATAGAATGGCTGAGTATTACTATGACAATGTCAAACAAATTCCTTGGACTCCGGCGATTCTTGATACATCGCTTGGTGCTTTTCTGAGAAATCATAATCACGAAATCAGTCATTTCAACGAATTGGACGTGAATATGGATACCGAAACTCTGTGGAGCTTCTATAATACTAACGGCTTCCATTTCGCCGAAATTAGCTACAGATTCGAACCGGATTCGGCAGAGAAAATCAATATCTTGACTTTCAGTATCACTGAAGGCACTCGTTACAAAATGGATACTGTAATGTATGTGGGTCTTGAAAGCATAGATACTTTAACAAGGCAAAGAATCGAACGCGCCAGACAAGTCAAAAGTGGCGACTTCTTTAGTGAAGAAATAATTTTGACAGATGTTAGCAGGGTCTTTAATATACTCCAAAATTCCGGCTATTACTATTCCAAATTCGAAATCCTGCCCGTCTCTATCAATGTCGAGAGCGAATCTGACAGTGTGACAGTCGTTTTTACAACCGGAAAACGTCAGAAAATTTCTTCAATTGAATTCATTGATAGCCTGAATAATCAAAATATCGTCGTTCGGGATATGAAACGATTGCAGATGGAAATCAAAGTTGGCGATTGGTACAGCAGACGAAGAGTCCAACGCTCTCTCAACAATCTTAATTCTCTGGGTACATTTACAGCGGTTGATATAGATACAAGCTCGGTTTTTAAATTGCAAACTGATACCACACTTTCCTTGGTGGTGAAATCCGATTACCGTAAACAAAAGGAGTGGGCAGTTGGTTTGTTTGTTAACAATACGCAGATAGACAACCTAACAAATATTGGTGCCGAAGCTTCCATATCGCATCGAAATTGGGGCGGAGCAGCCCAATCCGGTACTTTGTATTCTAATATAAAGGCTAAGGATATAAGCAGCATTATTTCCGGTGAACGTGCCGAATATGAAGGGCAAATAGGTCTTCGGTTGGCGCAGCCACTAATTTGGGCGATTGAAAATATGCGGATTGGTGGTTCCGGTAGAATCTACTATTCATATCTGACTGTCGAACAACTATTCGATATTTCTGCTTGGTTCGCAAATTTCAGAATTCCTATCAGCTTGACAAACGATACTTATATCAATCAAATTATCATAGATTTCAATTTTGAATTGCAAAATTTGGTAAATTATGAGGAAGTTCAAGAAAAATATATCTCGGGTGATACAATTGATGCCAGAATAAAGCGTTCCATAGATTTTTACAGCCAATTATACCACTATCTGCAAGAGCCGGGGCTTAAACTTACGACAGCTAATTTGCTTGGGATTACACTAATTGGGGACAGCCGAAATCATCCTTTCAATCCTACAAAAGGAGATTATTTCTTCGGTTCGATTGATGGATGGAATTTCTTCTTAGGTCATCCTGTTGTTTCCGGTATAGCGAGATATTTACGTCTGCAAACCGCATATTCAGTATTCACTCCATTAACTGATAATAAAGTCCTTGCAGCAAAATTCAGGACAGGTGTAATCTTCAGGTTCGATTCAGAAAATTCCTATGTCCCGTTTGAACGACAATTTTTTGCCGGTGGTGCAAATAGCGTTCGTGGATGGAATTCCCGCGAATTGCATTATTCACGCAATGAACCCGATTCATTTCATCCCAAAGATTCCTCTTATCGGAACGACTACCTTTTGTATTCAAACTTAGTCGGTAGCCGTGTTCTAATCGAAGGTAGCGTAGAGTATAGATACACATTCCCATTTTATCGGAGCATCAATGAAGTTGTAGCCGAACAAATTTCCAAGCTCGGCATTACAGCCTTTATTGATTACGGAAATGCATATCATTGGTTTGCCGAAGGAGATGCTGACATATCGCAAATTAGTTTCGTGGAATATTTTACAAAATTGGCTTGGGCTGCAGGGCTCGGTTTGCGATACGAAACTCCAATCGGACCTATTAGATTAGACGTTGCATTGCCAATTTACAAACCAAACTACAATTTGCCCGATTACAAAGTATGGACTGAGCACAATACAATGAAAGATTTGAAGTTTCATTTTAGCATCGGTCACGCTTTCTAATTTATGGAGATTTGTATATATGTTTGATTTCAACCCATCAAAACCGAAACACATAGTTTGCCTAATCTCTACTTATCTTAATCGGAGCACAAACTAAATGTCATTCTCACAATTTTTCAAAAATGTTGAACTCATCTCCGAGCTTATTGATCATGTCAAAATCCTAATTAATTTTCAAAGCGAAATCAGGATTTGGGATGCCGGATGCGGAATGTGTCACAGTACATACATGATGGCTATTTTATTGGCAGAATCAATCGGAATGCAAGCATATACAGACAAAGTCACGATTATTGCCACAGATATTGACGAGTTGCGAACTTTCAAATCTAATGCTGAAATAGGAATTTACCCAAAAAGTAATTTGACGAATATGCCAAATGACTTAGTGAGCAAATATTTCGAGGAGGATAATTTTTACTACCAAGTTAAGGAAAATATTCGCCAAAAAGTTCAATACAAACGACATGATTTGCTGACATATAAAAGTGTCGGGAGTGATTTTGACGCCATAATTTGTTCGAATGTTATGCATCATTTCAGTCCGATTGAGCAAGGCAAAGTCTTGGATATGTTCACTTCAAGTTTGAAATCAGGCGGAATGATATTTAGAGTTTAATTTTCCAAAGATTGCTCATCTTTCAAATATCATTTGCTTTTTGAAGCAATATATTCCTTCCAAGTTTTATAATCCGATTTCATCGGCGGACGATTCGCAGGCACTTGACGCAACGGCTCGCATGGGCGAAGTGAATCACGGCAATCTTGTGGCAGCCCGACGTAAAGCTCTGTCCCTTCAGTTTTCCAATCCACCATTTCAGGTACAATGTCTTTCACGATTTTTGCCGGATTGCCCACAACGATTTTTCGTTCAGGAATAATCATATCTGCGGGTACAAAACATAAAGCTCCAACTATTGATTCTGCTCCCACAACAGCACCGTCCATCACGACAGCATTCATCCCAATCAGCGAATTCCGGCAAATGCGCGCGCCGTGAATTATAGCGCCATGACCAATATGAGCCTTGCTTTCCAGCACAACGGTCACTCCCGGGAACATGTGAATAACGCAATTTTCCTGCACGTTGCAATCGTCTTCGATGATAATTTGCCCCCAATCACCACGCACCGATGCACCGGGACCGATATAGACATTTTTCCCGATGATAACATTCCCAGTAACATTCGCCTGTGGATGCACAAAAGCAGATTCGTCAATTACCGGAATGTAGCCGTCAAATTCATAAATATTACTCATTTTATACTCGTTTATTTCATGAATTCTTTTGTTGCATTATAATCGGGCAGTATATTCATAATTGCCGAAAAGCCCGACATATCGAAAACGTCCTTGATATTGTCTTGCATCGCAAAAATTGCAAGTTTGCCCTCTTTTTTCGTGATTTCCTTGACTGACGAAAGAATAGCTCTCAATCCGGCGCTACTGATATAAGTCACTTCCGAGAAATCAATCGCTAATTTCTTCGCTCCCGAAGCAATTTTGCCGAGCAATTCAGTCTGAACCTCGTCAGAATTTGTCGTGTCAATTCTTCCGGATAACTTTGCGACCTCAATTTCATTTTCATGAGAAAAAACAATATTCATTTCTGACTCCAATTTGTTATTTTTAAATTTGTATTATTTCAAAAGCAAATTTAGATTATTTCGGCAAGACAAACAAAGCAAAGATATATGAAATTGAACATAGACATAAAATTGAGAAATGAAATCTCCGAGCTCCGCACCTTAGCTTCGGGATTGGAAACTTTTGCCGAGCAAGCCGAATTAGCTCCCAAAGTTGCATACAATCTGTCTTTGTGCCTTGACGAACTTGTCACAAACATCATAAACTACGGCTATCCCAAGCACGAAAATGGCGAAATAGACATCAACATCAAATCCGATACCGACAAAATAACAATTACCATTAGCGACAGCGGAATCGAATTTAATCCACTCGACCGCGAATCACCCAACGTCGAAGCACCATTAGAAGAGCGAACAGTCGGCGGATTAGGCATCTTCATCGTGAAAAAACTTTGCGATTCGATTACTTATCGCCGCTCTCACGGTCGGAATATTCTCACTTTGACGATGAAGATATAGTCGAATAGCGTGAATATTTTCTCATTTACCAAGTATTTCATTAGTTTTACGTTATTATCCTTTTGAAAATTTACGAAGATTATAAAAATGCTGAACATAGCTTTATTCGGACCTCCGGGTGCAGGGAAAGGAACACAGTCAGAGTATTTGATTAAGAAATACAATTTATTCTACATTTCGACAGGCGATTTGCTCCGAAACGAAATCACGCTCGATACGCCAATCGGCAAAGAAGTTAAGAGCGTCATAGCGTCCGGCGGCTTGGTATCTGACGAAATCATAGTGCAAATAATTGAAAAGACAATCACCGAAAACACCTCATTCAACGGCTTTCTCTTCGACGGTTTTCCGCGTACCTACGTCCAAGCCTACATACTCGAAGGATTGATGCTAAAGCTCAACACCTCGCTAAATTGCCTTATCAGCATTGATGTACCTGAAGAAGAATCCGTCAAAAGGCTTTTGGGCAGAGGGAAATCTTCGAGCCGCTCCGACGACAACGAAAGCGTCATCCGAACACGATTGCACGAATACAACCAAAAAACGCTGCCCGTACTCAAATTTTTCAAAGACCGAGGCAATTACAAAGAAGTCAACGGGCTTTTAGACATCAAAGGCGTCAAAGACCAAATCACCGAAATCGTGAAAGAAGAGCTCAGCAAGAGCTTGCTCAATGTCGTTCTTTTCGGTTATCCGGGTTCGGGACGTAGCGCCCAAGGCAGATCATTAGCCGAAAAGTTCGGGCTCGAATACCTTTCAGCCGGAGAAATGTTGGAAAACGAAGTCGAAAAGAAAACAGACTACGGAATCCAGATAAAATCGCTATACGACCTCGGCACTTTAAATCCAGACCAAATCGGGCAATTAGTTCCCGATGAAATTGTAGTGCAGCTAATCGAAGAAAAAATCTCGAAATCGCAGGACATGAAGGGATTTATTTTTAAAGGATTCCCCAGAACATTGGTTCAATCATACATCCTCGACGGTTTGCTCAAGAAATACACATCGTCCATCACCAAAGTAATCGAAATCGAAGTCCCCACCTTAGAGCTGATTCGCCGATTGAATATGCGTGGCAAAACCGACAGCAGCCGCCCCTATGACTCGAATTACGAAAAAATCATCCAACGCTTACAAGACCACGAAACAAGAACAGTCCCTGTAATTTCAAAATACATGAAACTGCATAATGGCGTCCGAATCGACGGCACCGGCTCATTCGACCAAGTCAACAAAAAATTAGCCCACGAAATCGAAATCGTACTAAAAGACATGCGGAAGGGGTTTGGGGTTTGGGGTTTGGGGTTTGGGGTTTGGGGTTCGGGGTTCGGGGTTCGGGGTAGACATTGAGGATAGATATTGACCGTAAATGAAATAATGTTGTTGAAAGAGAGGTAAGATGGAAAATAATCAATCAGCATTTATATTATTCAAAACCGATGATGAGAAAATATCGGTAGATGTTCGTTTTGAAGAGGATACTGTGTGGCTTACGCAGGAGCAAATGTCGGTATTATTTGATAAAGCAAAATCAACCATTAGCGAACATATAAAACATATTTTTGATGAAGGTGAATTAGACGAGAAAGTGGTTGTTCGGGATTTCCGAATTACCACTCAACACGGTGCCATTGTGGGTAAAACACAAACAAGCACGTTAAAATTGTACAATTTAGATGTGATTATATCTGTAGGTTATCGTGTAAAATCGATTCGTGGAACACAGTTTCGTCAATGGGCCACCAACCGACTTAACGAGTATATCCGCAAAGGTTTTACCATGGACGACGAACGTCTCAAAAATTTAGGTGGTGGAAGCTATTGGAAAGAATTGTTGCAGCGCATACGCGACATCCGAGCATCCGAAAAAGTATTTTATCGTCAAGTGCTTGATATATATGCGACGAGCATTGATTACGATTCCAAAGCCGGAGTTTCAATTGAGTTCTTCAAAAAAGTCCAAAACAAAATTCATTATGCCGTACATGGACAAACTGCCGCCGAAGTAATTTACAAACGTGCGGATGCCGAAAAAGAATTTATGGGGTTGCTTTCATTCCCGGGTAATCGTCCTTACCTGAAAGATGTTGTAATTGCAAAAAATTATTTAAATGATAAAGAACTCCGCTCTTTAGGTCAATTAGTATCCGGATATTTGGATTTTGCTGAGCGTCAAGCAGAACGAGAACAAGCCATGACCATGAAAGATTGGGCTGAACATTTAGATAAAATTTTGAATATGAGTGGCGAAAAACTATTGCAAGGAGGCGGCTCTATCAGTCATGGAGAGGCAATAGAAAAAGCTACCACTGAATATAAAAAATATCAACAGAAAACATTAAGCGAAGTTGAAAAAAGCTATTTAGAGAGTTTGAAAACATTAGAAAGCAAAACTAAAAATTAAAGTTCGGGGCTTGGTTTTTGGGGCTTGCGGTTTGGGGTTTGGGGCTTGCGGTTTGGGGTTTGGGGTTTCAATTCCGAAGGAGTGGTTCGTCGGAATTTCCGACATACCACTCAAACGCGGCGCCATTGTGTTTCTTTACCACGAAGTGGTAACATGTTTATAGAAATAATGGGTCTTTGACCTTATATCTTTACCACGAAGTGGTAACATGTTTATAGAAAAAGAATACCCACATGCCCCTACCAACTCCGAAGGAGTTGAATGTGAATAGCATAAGAACTAAATTTTTCAAATAATTACGTTTTTGTTGAAAACTTTAATCATACAATATATATATTTGCATAGTAAGCAAATTCGATTGATAAATATGGAGGTGATATAAGTGATGGGGAAAACTATTGATTTTTTGGTACAAAAATATTTTATTTTTAGAGTATATAAATATATTACAAAATTAAATGGAGTTCGTGATGAAACAGAATGATACGTTAGAATTGGATGTTCCAAAGGTTTTATCAGCAAAAGAAATTCTGGATGAAGTAATTAAAAACTTTGAAATGAATAGAATTGACATAGGGAAAATTATTGCTACATTGGTTCCTGAAAACATTTTAAATTCAAATAAAAATGTTGGAGCAACTTATATATTAGATTCAGCTGTCAAAGGACTTATTAATTTAAATAAACTTCAAGAGTTTCAACAAAATAATGTTCATAATGTTTTAACTGCGGTTTCAAATATAACTCAGAATCACAAATCTATGTTTGATGTAATAAATATGGATTTGAAAAATCAGAATATAAGTCAATTTTTTTCGAACCCTGAGTTTACAACTGCAACTAATTCTTTAAAAAAGGTTGCTGAATCATTAAACCATATATTCCTAAACAACAATTTTGAATATGCGTTCGATTTAAGTACTTTTGATATTTCAGACCAAGACAAGAATGATTTTATGTTAGAATATAACAATCTTCCATTAGATGAAAAAAATGAATTTAACAATTATTTTGATAGATTTGTTAATATTTTAATAAACGGTAGTGAAGAGATAAAAGAATTTTTATCAAACATGCCACAGAAAACATTATTGCTTTTAAACAAGTTAAACAATATTGGTTTTTGGCCAATTATCCACTTATTAATTATTTTAAATCAACCAATAAACCCCGTCATTATTACCCATAATTATTCAACAACTCAAAACATTTATAGAGATATAGATTCCCAATATTTACATTATATATATAAAGACAATTCAAATATTAGAGAATTTCCAAATAAAAGTTCTCAGGTTTTATTTAAACTCAATAAAAATCATAAAATCAGGGTTATTGATAAAAGCGAAGGATCCAATTGGTATTTAATTGAATTCAAACAAATCAATAATGATATTGAAGTGACTCAATCTGGCTGGGTCAGTAAAAGTAATGTTCGGATTTTGAAAACACCCACAAAGTCATTTGACTAAAATAAAGTTATTAGCAGAATTTGCATCTTTTTCTCATGTTACCCCTTCGGGGTAAAGACCCGTGTGCCGAGACCCTTTTTGTTATAGATATGTTACCCCTTCGGGGTAAAGACACGAGAATCGAGAGCCTTTTTGTTATAGATATTCAACCCCTTCGGGGTAAAGACCAAGCAACATTCCCCAAAAAACAAAAACCTTCCGAAGGTTTGGAACCTTCGGAAGGTTGAGATATATGCCAAAATAAACTACAGTCTTTCGAAGCGGGCTTGGAAGAATCTTAGGTATTTTGGTTCGTAAACCATTTTTAAGCCTTTGGCTTCGTGGCGCTTTTTGTAGAGTTCTTCTACGTAGTAGGCGACGACGTCGAAATGGGCTTGTGTATAGACGCGTCTCGGGATTGTCAAGCGAACGAGTTCCAATTTGGGTTTGTGGTTTTTGCCTGTGACGATGTCGCGTCCTGCGGAAACGATGCCACGTTCCATTGCCCGTACGCCGGATTCGACGTAGAGGTCGGCGGCTAAGACTTGTGCCGGGAATTGCTCTTGGTCTATGTGCGGATAGAACTGTTTCGCATCTAAGAAAATCGCATGTCCGCCGACGGGTTTGATGAATGGCACGTCTGCTTTTTCCAAGAGATTGCCGAAATATTCGACTTGGCGAACTCTGGCGCTAATGTTTTGGTCTTGGACTGCTTCTTCGAGCCCAATCGCCATTGCTTCCATGTCGCGACCTGCCAATCCGCCGTAAGTGTGGAGCCCTTCGTAAACTACGACCATGTTCCGCAATTCTTCGAATAAGTCCCAATCGTTGACGGCTACAAATCCGCCGATATTCACGAGTAAGTCCTTTTTGCCGGACATTGTGGCGCCGTCTGAATATCCCGCTAACTCGAGCAGAATGGCAGCAACGGGTTTGTCGCTGTAGCCTTCTTCGCGTTGTTGGATAAAGTAGGCGTTTTCGACAGCACGAGTTGCATCGAGCATGACTTTGATGCCGTGTTTGTCGGATAATTCTTTGACGGCACGAATGTTTTCCATCGAGATTGGCTGTCCGCCTGCCATATTGACGGTAGCAGCAACGCAAATGTATGGGATTTTGTCTGCACCAACGCGATTAATTAAATCTTCGTATTTCTGCAGGTCAATATTGCCTTTGAAAGGATGATTTGACGCAGTATCGTGGGCTTCGTTAATAATGACATCTATAAAAGTAGCACCGGCTTTCTCTTGGTGAAATCTGGTAGTAGTGAAATACATATTGCCCGGGACGTAATCGCCGGGTTTAATCATTGCCTGCGAGAGCAAATTTTCGGCTCCGCGACCTTGATGGGTTGGAACTAAATGCTTGTAACCATAATATTTTTGGACAGCAGCTTCGAGCCTGTAGAAATTTTTGGAGCCGGCGTAAGCTTCGTCTCCCATCATCATTCCTGCCCATTGTGCATCGCTCATAGCGTTGGTGCCGCTGTCAGTCAGGAAATCGATGTAAACGTCTTCCGACCTCAACAAAAATGTATTGTATCCGGCTTCGTGAATCGCTTTCAATCTATCTTCACGGCTTGTCATTTTCAAAGGTTCTACGACCTTGATTTTGTAGGGTTCTGCCCATGGGATGTGTTTTTTAAACATCACACAATTCCTCTTATATTTTTAAATGTTATTTAGTTGTTCAAATTCAGTTTATACTTCAATTAAATTTTCAAAATATGACTAATAATTAATTTACGAAATTACTCAAATTTGGCTGTTTTACCAAATTTAATAGCAAAATATCATAAAAAGCTCCGATTATTTCAAAAATTTCTTATTTTCGTTTAGATTATGATACAAAAATTTCTAATATTGTTTGCGGTTTGCTTGGTATGTGTTTCGTGCAGCGAAACACAAAGGCAACATCGTGACCAATACCCAAACGTAGACTCACTGACGAGCACAGCGCAGATGCCTGACACTTTGATTTTCATTCATCGCACTTTTGCCGATACGAGTGCCGTACCGAATTACATCATCCATGCCCAATTCCCCGAATTGGTGCATTATGAGCGAGAAAACATCCGAAAGCAATTCAATGCTGAAATCGAGAAAATTCTGGATGGCTCTGTATCATCGTTTAAGATTTTTTTGGGTGGTCAATCCATTGAAACGGTTGCTGAAAATGATAGTCTGACGCCCTTCTCGCAATTGAGTATTGAATATGATTTGGCATATAATTCGAGGCTGATTTCATCGCTGATTTTTCATTTCGAGCAAGTCGATTTGCCGTCTGAGAATGTGCTTCAGTACAATAAAGTGCTCAATTTCAACCTGTTGAGCGGTGAGACGATTTTCATCGAAGATGTGCTGCAATCTGATACCACACTATTGGAGCGGCTTTCAGAGCTTACTTTTAGCAAATTAACAGCCCAAATGCCGGATGCTGATACTACGTGGATTCGGAACGGGACAGAGCCTGTGTTGGAAAATTTCAAGAACTTTTTGTTTATGCTGGATAGTGGTTCGGTAATTTTCAATAGTTTTCAGGTTGCACCCGCAGAAGTTGGCGCCGTACGAGTAAATTTTGCTTGGAAGGAGCTTTTTCCCGATTCTTTGGGAATCAATCCTTTGAATGCTAAACCGAAATAAGACTTATATCGTATAGTGGCGATTCGTCCAAATCCATCATCGAATTTATCAGCAAAAATTTATCAAATCCGGCTAAATCTTCCCTTCTGATGAGTTCTTGGGTAATTAATCCGGTGTCAAGCAATGATTGTCGCATCGTACCCGCCAAAAGAGGTGTTGAGGGTGTGAACATTTTGCCGTCACGGAGTAACACAATGTTTGCATAAGTCGTATCGGTGACGCATCCATTTTTGATGATTAATACATCGGTGTAGTCCGGATTTTGCTCCAAAAGCTTTTGAAAAATGCTGCGGTCGGCATATTTGAAGGAGTAATGCAAATTATTTGCCGTAACAGCCTTGATTGCAATTTGACGCTTTATATTGTACTTTTCAAATTCGATTTTTTCGATTGATTTACCATAAGTGACCCTGCATTTGTACGTGATGTCGTCATCGAGGTCGTTCGCACGGTCGCGAATTTCAAATTCGAGAGAAGGAATATTGCCCGAATTGTAGTGTGCAAATATTGTTCGCGTCATGCGACTTTGGTGATAATCAATATTGCGGATATCACCGTTTCTGATTTTAAGTGTTTCGATGAATGGGGACATAGATTTTATCGATTAGTTCTTGATATTCGCTTTCCAAATCGCTCAGCGAGGTAATTCCACCACCGGAGCGAAAAAACATTTTGCCGTCACGATTTTCAATAAAACGTATTAGCACGCATGAAGTCAAATTTTCGCCATCAAAAATACCGGCAACACCTGTGTAATAGCCTCGTTTGTCGGTTTCGGCTTGGGCAATGATGTCTAAAGTTCTTTTTTTGGGGGCGCCGCTGACCGAACCTGCCGGAAGCAATGCAGCCAAAATATTGCCGATGCGATTTTGCCAATTATTCGATAAAGTGCCGCAAATTTCGGAGCTTATTTGGATTAGATTTTTGGTGTTTGTGTGCAAATAATCGGGATAGCGAAAGCGAAGTACTTCAACATTTTCGGAGACGATTGATAAATCATTGCGAATCAAATCCACAATCGTGTTGTGCTCCGCTTCTTCCTTTTTATCAGCCATGATGATTTCCAAAGCATTTGGAATTTCGGAGGGAATTGTGCCTTTCATCGGATATGAAAAGATTTTGCCATCAATGATTTTGACAAAAATTTCCGGCGAAAAGCAAACGAATTCATCACGAAAAAGCAATTTGAATTTTGCTTCCGAATTTGCGAAAATAGTTTCGAAATCCAAATCACACTCGATTTCTGAGGCGAAAGTTAGATTTGTCAGGTACGAATTGCCATAGTTGATATTTTCGAGCACTTTGGCAAATGCTTGACTATAGACTTCACGACTGACGGGATGCTTCGTGAAAGTGAAATCCTCGCTTAAATTTTTAGAGATAGATGAATTTTTCTGTCCTTCAAAATCGAAAAATATTCCCTCATCAGCCAATTGGTCCAAGGGCAAGATTATCGTCTTTTCGAGTTCAAAGTCCACCAAAAAGAAAAATGGCAGCCCGATGCTGCCAAATTCATTTGCTTTATGTACAAAATCCAACATCATTATCTTTGGATTGCAATCGTGCGGAATTTACTTCTGCTGCCGTCAGTATTGACCAAATTCAAATGATAGATGCCTTGCGAGAGGTTGCTAACGTTAATATTTGCATAATTACCGATTCCCATCATATTCACAGAGCTCACCAAGTTTCCGATTGAGTCATAGATTTCAATTTTGGAAGCAGTTTGAGCTTGTACTTCGTCAAGAGTAACGCCAACAAAGTATGAAGCAGGGTTCGGAGCAATTTTTACAATTTCGATAGCACCATCTTCAACATTTCCTGCGTTAAGTACTTTGAATAACGCTTCGTGAACCAGAATATCTTCCGGGTCAGCAGTATTTACAAATTCCATTTTGATAAAGCTTTCGCCGGGTATCGGGTCGGAATATATGGGTGTCAAATTTTCATCCAAACCTAAGAATTCATACGGAGATAGGTGAACGCCAAAGTCGGCAATAAAAGATGTGGCTCCTCCATCCAGATTGTAAGAAACCGGCGATTCGAAATTTTCGGCTGTATATTCGTAACACTGGCTATTATCACAAAGAGCAGCAGTATGACCTTCCAATAGACCTTCGGTGTACATGTAGAATTTAAACCATACAGGTTGTTCGGTAGTGTTTGTCACAGAAATATATAGTGCGATATAATCATCTTCGACAGAGCCTTCTACCACTTCAGCACCTTCTGCAAGCACAAGTGATTGGCTAAAAAGTGAAGTCGAAAACATCATTATCGAAAGAAATATTGCAATTTGTCGTAAAATATTCATAATTTTGTCCTTTAAAAAATAAACTTTTATACTTTTATATCGTTCTAAAATAACACAATTAATTTAAAAAAGTTACAGTTTCGGAGAAAATAAATGAAAAATGCTCAAATATTCTTAATAAGTGTCATATTTTTGGCACTCGGATTCACTATGATAGCGTTGGCTCAAGACTCGGGCAAGAAATTAGCATCGGCAAGAGTCAAAGACATGCGTGGTCAGACAGTAAACACCGCTGACTTCAACAATGACGGCAAGCCTATTATCGTCAGTTTCTGGGCTACATGGTGCAAACCGTGCCTTCAAGAGCTGAACAATATCGCAGACGTTTACCCTGATTGGCAAGACCAAACAGGTGTCAAAATCATTGCCATTTCGATAGATGATTCGCGTAACAGCAAGAAGGTAGCGCCTTTTGTACGCGGACGTAACTGGAAATTTGAAGTATATATTGACGAAAATTCCGACTTCAAACGTGCTATGAACGTTTCAAACCCACCTCATACTTTTTTGCTTAACGGCAAAGGAGAAATAGTTTGGGAGCATAATGGCTACGCACCCGGCGACGAAAAGAAGCTGTTCCAGGAAGTGAAAAAATTAGTCGGCAAAAAATAAGTATTGCTGAACTAATTTAGCACTGAAAAGTATATGAGAAAATTCAATAACGGCTTTAAAGATAATGCCTATCTTGCATATAGGTGGCTAAGTCAATTCATTGACCCAATAAAGTTTGCAGGGGCATTCCCTCGATATTTCCGATTCTTTGGGGATTGGATTCGCTATCGAAACGCTGATGGAGCAGAGAAAATTCGATTTGTGGATACTTATCCAAATCTTCACGACCGAATGGAGACAACTCCATTTGACAGGCATTACTTCTACCAAGACATTTGGGCATATAAGAAAATTTACGATTCGAAAGCCCCCGAGCATATTGATGTAGGGTCGTCTATCAAAACTATTGGGTTGCTCACTGCGGTTACACACGTTACATTTGTTGACATTCGCCCACTGAATGCGAATCTAAGCAATTATAAGTCAGTCGCAGGGAGTATTCTCGAAATGCCCTACGAGACTGATTCGGTAAATTCGCTTTCTTGCTTACACGTTGCCGAGCATATCGGATTGGGACGATATGGTGACCCGCTTGACCCATTTGGTACTAAAAAGGCTTGCAAGGAATTACAAAGGATTTTGGCTCCAAACGGAAATCTCTACTTTTCGCTACCGGTCGGGAAACCAAGACTATGCTTCAATGCTCACCGAATTCATTCGCCGACTCAAATTTTGGAATATTTTGACAAACTTCAGTTAGTCGAACTTTCCGGAATTGACGATGACGGTAATTTCATCCAAAACATAGACATCTCCATTCTTGAAAATTCTGATTACGCTTGCGGGCTGTTTCAATTCACGAAATTATAGGTAAATGCTTAATTTTGGAGGAGGAATGCTTGTGAAAATTGGATTAAGTATGTGTCTAAATCAGTTCTTTAAGCTCTTTTCCGAAATTTTCAAATTTGAGTGATTTGCTTAATTTATTAGCAGCTTCATAGTATCCCGAAGCTTTTTCACCTGAAGAATTTTTAGTAATAATCGCAATCGCCGACAACAGAAGCAATTTCACTTCCGATGGTAAATGGGTTGAAATTGATGCTGCTTTGTCTAAATAATAATATGCTTTGCTCATATTGTTTCGGTGGAAATTGTACAAAGCAATATTAATATACACAATAGATTCAGCGACAGGGTCAGTATATGTCGAAAGCAAAGACGATGCTTGTTGCAAATTCGCATCTGCAGCATCAAATTCTCTTTTACCAAGATTCGATTTAGCCGAAAGTGTGAGTATTTGAATTTTCTCCAAATGAGTCAAATCGTCATAAAGTGTGGTTAGCACCTGTTTAGTTTTCAACAACGCCGAATCAAAATCATTTTTGAGCAAATCATTGACAATAGATTTCCGTATGAATTTGAATTCTGCTGTATCGAATGACTGAAAGGAACTCGATTCATCACCATTTGTACCGTTAATTGTGGTTTCTGGCGTCAGGTCTGTTTGGCGGAGTAATTCGCCGAATTCATACTCGAAATTTTCGCTCTCTGATGCATTTGCCAAATCAGTGTATTCAGCAACGGCATCTTTGATAATATCGGCACTGCCGTATTTGTTGGCGGCAGATTTGGCAGCGATCATCAACATATCACGAGTCGTGATTTCGTCACCCGATTCGGAACTATGAGCAGCGAGATATGGAGCTATTTCGCTTCGTAGGTTTTCATCTTCAGTAGCTTCAAATTTTTGCTTTAGCAGTGCAGCAATTTGTCCGTGCAAAGCTGTGTATTCTTCATATTCGAGCGAATTCTCGAAAAATGAATGATAAAATGCCTGTGTGAATCTGTAAACTGTGGTTTTGACACCGTATCGAACTTGGGCACCGATACTTTTTATAATTCCCGTGTTATTTTGCAGCGAACGCAATTTTTTGATAGTGCTCAATACGTCAAGATTGAACAATTGGGAAACAATGTTTGCAGTAAATTCTCGCCCTTCGGCACTACAAATTGCCAATAAGTTACGGTCCTCGTCCGAAAGTGTTTCGAGATGCTGTGCAAAAACCGATTGTACTGTCGAAGGTAAAAATTCGTTGCCCTCGAAATTCATGACCAAATTGCCTTCGTTATCGAATGGAGGGAATTGGCTGAAATACTTCAAATATTCGACTATGACGCCCGGCACACCGTATGAATGGTCGAAAATCCATTTCTCGAATTCGTTATTTCCACGATAATTTGCAAAGTATTCTTTGGATAAATCGCGGATATAATCCAAAATAAATGGCTCGAGAGCAAATTTTGTAATTGCGGGATTTTCGTCCGCTTTATTTACATAATTATAAAAAGGGAGACCTTGTGCTTGGAGGTCACTTTCCTTGTAACTCGCAACTATCAATATCGGGAATTCACTAATTCTCTCGGACATCAGCCCCAGAAGCTCAACTGATTGGGCATCACTCCAGTGCATATCATCCATCAAGATTACTAAAGGCTTTTTATCGGCAAATGCAAGGAAGGTATCGTAGTAATCAGCGGCTACATTGCTCACTTTTCGGACACTTTCGGAAGATTTTTCTTTCTTGAATTGCCTCCAATCTTTTCCCATTTCCTTGACCGCATAGAAAACATCGCCAATCAAAGGAATCACTGCCAACGCTGTCAATCCGACATTCTTGGCTAATCGGCGCTCCGGAGATTGTTCCTTAGAATCGAGCAAATATTCTACAGCTTTGCTGAACGAATACAGAGGCTGCAATTTGCCGATTTTGAAATCGCCGATTGGAGTGTTACTTTCGGTTAAAATAGAAATTATCGAGCTTTCGTTTCTTTTGGTAAATTCGTCAAAATGCTCTAAAAGAGCTGATTTGCCCATTCCTGATTCGCCACTAAACAAGATAACACTTCCGTTGCCTTTTTTTAATTTAGCAATCCCTTTTCGATATAAATCGAGATATTGCTCAATGCCGACCAATGAATGTTTCGATTTCACAAATTATTCGTACCAAATTGTTTCAACTCAAACTTATTTCCGTCAAAAACGCCATAGTGAGGTTTGCGAATCCATTCGCCCAAATTGACATACAAAGCATTTTTGTATGCTGTGGTTTCGGCATTGTGACGGTGTCCCATGATTACATAATCAAAACCGGCATCAATTTTATGTTTAGCAAAATTCAACATTGCATTCTCTTCTCCATAATCCTTTTTATTCGTATAATCACGACTTGTCTTTGAACTGCTTGACGCAAGTTTTATCCCAATATTTGGATGTAGCTTCAAATAAAGTGCCAACGAAGCCGGAGCACGCATTATTTTTTTTAGCCAAAGATAGCCTTTGTCCTTTGGGTCTTTGCCGTCACCATGCGATATATAGAAGTTCTTGCCATTATGCTCGCGTTCGATATCGCTACCATGAATTGGAATATCCAATTCATCCGCAAAAAAGCCATTATGACCGAAATCATGATTGCCAATAACAAACTCGATTTCGCAAATTTTTCTCAAATCATATAATGCAGTCAATGTTCGATAAAAATATTTCGGGATTACAGTATTATAGTCAAACCAATAATCGAAGATATCCCCAACCAGATAGAGTTTATCGCAATCATCTTTGATTTTGTTCAAGAATTCTATGAACAAATCTTCGCGCTTAATGTCTTGTTTTCGGTCGAACAATCCAAGATGAATATCGGAAACAAAATAAATCATTGGTATTTCATTCTATAAATATATTTAACAAATAATTTTTTTAAAGGTCGTAACAAAATGTCAACAACAAATATGTTAAGAAAAAATGACTTAACGAAAATTTTTTTTCTGGGCTTGATTGTTGCAATGTTGAGCGGATGCTTCAATTTCACGAAAGAATACCCTGAAATCAAGTATTATGGCTTGACACAAGACAAGATGCTAATTGATTCGCTTCATAGTCGTGATGTTGCCCTTTTGCTCAGAAACGTTGAAGTACCTGAAACATATGCGGTACGTTCGATAATTGCAAATGTAGATAACAAAAGCATTCAGCGCTACTTTTATTTCCGCTGGATAAACGATTTTAGTTACTTAGCAACAGATTTTTTGGAATCAAGGCTTATTGAATACAAACTTTTCGGGAAAGGTGTAGTCCGAAATTCATCTATTACATTGCCCGATTACTATTTAGAAAGTAGGGTTATCGAAATGGATATACGCAATTCGACAACGAATTCTGACAATTTCGTAAAAATGTCAATCAATTTCAATTTTTTCAAAAGAACTGAGACTACGGAAGGCAACAAACTTTTGTTCAGCCAAACATATGACCACGTGGTGAAACGCCCAAATAATAGTGCTGAAAGTATTCCTCCGGCAGTATCGAAAGCTTTATCGGTCATTAGTGATTTTGTTGTTGCCGAGATGACAAAATATATTGAACTCGAAGCAGTAGAATAACATATTGATGAAACATTTTCACTATGACAGTCTAATTTCTACAAACGAGCAAGCGAAATTGCTACTTAATGAGCATGATGCGATTATTATCACTGCCGATGAACAGTTAGGTGGCAAAGGTCGTAAAAATAGGACATGGGTCGGCGATAAGGGCAAAAATCTCTATTGTTCGATTGGGTTCAGACACAGAATTCATTCCAAAACGCTCGAACCGCATTCTTATCAGTTTGCCGGAGCTATAATTGCATATAATGCTATCACACGAATTTTACCAAAAGAACAAGTAAGACTGAAGTTCCCGAACGATATTATGGTGAAGGATGAAGGCGGGAAATTCCGCAAAATCTGTGGCATATTGACCGAGCATATTTATTACGGCAATACCTTGCAATCGACAATTATCGGAATTGGTATTAACGTTGAACAAAAGGAATTCCCCGATGAAGTCAAAGACATTGCTACATCTCTTAATCGTATGGGATATGCTGTCACAGTGCACGATATTTTCAATTTCCTGTTCGATATCGTTAGCGAGTACAAATTCGATAGCGATAGCATTATTTATGACGAATGGCATGATTTGGTAGAAATCGAAGGGCGAATCGTAAAACTCGTTTCCGACGGTCAAAATTATTTGGTGACAAAAGTTTTTGATGATGGCAGATTACAAGCTGAAAATATCAATGATTCGTCTATAAAAATTATAGACGACGGAGACAGTATAAGGTATGAGTACGAATAGACAGCTTATAGCAATTGATATCGGAAACAGTAGAATCAAAATTGCAAGTAATGGCGAATTTTACGCCAGCGAATACGACACAAATTGGCAATCACTAATCAAAAAAATTTTCGATGACGCCCCCGAAGCGATTGTGGGCTATTCATCGGTAAATACTACAATCGAAATCCAACTTCTGAAATATCTTGAAGACTACAATTCAATTACCCGCATCAACACGGTCGAATTGCTCAGTCGGCAAAATATTTTGGACTATCGTGATATATCCGGCATCGGTTCGGATAGGTTGCTGGGTATGATTGGCGCTATGGATTATTCCAAACCACCGCTCGTAACGGTTGATTGTGGCACTTCAGTTACATTCAACGTAATTGACGACACAGGCAAATGCAGAGGTGGAGCGATTTTCCCCGGTGTATTTACACAATTTCATGCTCTGGGCAATATTTCCAACGTATTGAAAGCAATCAAAATCAATTTCCAATCAGACAATATTGGCACTTCAACTGCCGCGGCAGTCAATATTGGCGTAATAAGTTCGGTAATTGGCGGGATTGAGCGATTGCTGAAACTAACATTAAAAGAAGGAATCACAGTAATCGATAGCCCGATTTACATGACCGGAGGTTATGCTCAACATTTGTGCCATTATTTGAGCTCGGATTATCCAAATGTAATTTTGAAGCAAGATTTAGTTTTGCAAGGCATTTTAAGATTGCTCGATGATTTTGCGATAGAATAAGACAGTCTAATTAGAGTAGTTTTTTTGTTTATTTCGGACAAATTGTCTTGTCCCCCCTCTTTCAAGAGGGGGTTAGGGGGTGTTACAAATATTTTTAGGTCGTACTAATACATTCAAATTCAAAGTAATTTGAACAGGATTATCAAGATTTCGTGATGGACAGGATTAAAACTAAAACATTTAACCGCAAAGGACACAAAGAATACGCAAAGAACGCAAAGGTTTAAATTGGAAATAAGACAACATAGCCCATGAATTTATTCGTGGGTTATTAAGGGCAAAGACAACCACCCCGTCTGCTGGCGCAGACACCCCTCAAGAGGGGAATTTAAGATTTTTGAAAATATTTTCAATTTTTATTTGGAAATGTCAAAAAGCTTTTTTATGTTAGCAGTGTACAGACATACAATATGGAAAATTGATGTTGAAAATTTGTAAAATAGGGTTTATTATAGAGCTACAGAGCTACAGAGCTACAGAGCTACAGAGCTACAGAGCTACAGAGCTACAGAGCTACAGAGCTACAGAGCTA
>PGYU01000034.1 GCA_002839825.1 Ignavibacteriae bacterium HGW-Ignavibacteriae-1
CAACCCGAAAGCCTGAAAGATGCCGCTTTTATTGACAATCTTGCCTCTTTGGAACCGGATATCATTTGCGTTATCGCATTTAGGATTTTACCCAAATCAGTTTACGAACTCGCTCGAATAGCTTCATTCAATGTTCATGGGTCGCTTTTGCCAAAATATCGCGGCGCTGCACCGATTAACCATGCAATTATGAACGGCGAGACCGAATCAGGGCTTTCAACATTTATTTTGCAAGAAAAAGTTGATACAGGGAACATTTTGCTCCAACATTCAGCAAAATTCCCTTTCGGTACAAGTGCGGGCGAATTGCACGATTTATTGATGAATATGTCGCCCAAAATCACGCTCGAAACTATTGATTTGCTCAAATCGGGCAATTTCACTCCGCTCAAACAAAACGATACCGAAGCTACTCCTGCACCGAAGATTTTCCCGCAAGATTGTTTCATAGATTGGAATAAGCCAACAATTGAAGTTTTGAACCAAATTTATGGATTGTCTCCATATCCCGGAGCGAGAACAAATTTCAACGGACAATTGCTCAAAATCATCTATGCTTCTGCTTCAGGCAATACAAAGCTTCAGACGGGATTTTATGCCATCGATGGGAATAAATTCCTTATAGCTTGCTCGGATGGTGCGATTGCTTTGGATAGAATCATCCCCGAAGGCAAAAGGGAAATGAAAGCAGAAGATTTCTTGAAGGGATTCCGTGGCGAAAAAACGGGAATTTTAACTTAGAGGATTAATTCCGACATCTCCCCTGCTAAGTAGAATGAGCCTGTGATTATTGTATCATCATCAGCAATAGATTCATAAGCTGATTTTACGTCTTCAAATTGTACGATTTCCCCAAATTGCAATTCGGCAGCCATTTGCGCTATGTTTTCGGGTGATTCGGCTCTGTCAATTTTCAACTTCGACAAAAATAATCGCTGTGTAATAGGCTTCAAAATTTCCAACATTGACCTGATGTCTTTGTCTGCCATTGCCCCAAAAATAATCGTGAATTTTTGCTTATCGCCTGAATGTAATTTTATCGTTTTTAATAGCTCGCTGATTGCTTCCGGATTGTGCGATACATCGAGCAAAAGGAGTGGCTTCTCGCGAATAGTCTGTATTCTGCCTGTTAATCCGGTATTATTATAGACATTTTCAATTCCATTTCTAACAGTCATTTCATCAATTTTATAGCCCAAATCAATGAGCAAATCTATTGCTGTAAGCGAACTTTTCAGGTTGCTTAATTGATGATTGCCCGGCAAAACGCTCACAATGTCGAAACTTTTATTTACAGAAACAGCTCTCGCCGATGTTTTGAAATTTGAATTGTATGAAATATTCTCAAAATTGTATCTATCTCCTGCGAAAATCAAATCAGCATTTACTTGTTTAGCAGCATTTTGAAAAACGTGAGCAAGTTCCACAGCGGACTCACCGATGATACATGGTGTCGATGCCTTTATGATTCCGGCTTTTTCGAATGCGATAAGCTCCTTCGTTTCGCCCAAAAATTCCGTGTGGTCAATCCCAATGCTCGTGATGATTGTGAGCAGCGGCATTAGTATATTTGTGGAATCAAATCTTCCGCCCATTCCGGTTTCGATTATGCAAATATCGGTTTGATTATCCGCAAAATATTTGAATGCCATTACTGTGGTTATCTCGAAAAAAGTGCAGTTGATTGATTCTGCGAATTCGAGCAATTCTTCGGCATAATTTACGATTTCCTCGTCGCTTATCATTTTTCCGTTTATTCGGATTCGTTCGTTAAAATCCACAAGATGCGGCGAAGTATATAGCCCAGTTTTCAATCCGGATTCCGTCAAAACCGATGCAATCACCGATGCAACGGAACCTTTGCCATTTGTTCCGGCGATATGCACTGACTTGATTTTCTTATGAGGCGACCCGACAAATTCCGAAAGCTGCAAAGTCCGCTCCAAGCCGGGTTTGATGCCAAGTCTGAGTTTGGCAAACAGGCGCTCTAATAAAATCCGCTTTTTCGATACAATATCCTTGCTTTCGGTTGTCATTTTATATACATTCTTTAAATTTACAATTATTGATTTGGCAAAATTATGAAAGAAATTTTAAAAGATAAGATTATTTGTATTAGTGGCGTAACAAGCGGCATTGGATTGGCTATGGCGAACGAATTCATTTCGTGCGGAGCGAAAGTGATTGGCTTCGGCTCGAAAACTGCCGATTCGTACCAAAATCGTGACGATTTCGACAAAAATGCTATGAAAGACGGGCGATTTGAATTAGTAGATTGCGATATAAATTCCGAGCAATCCGTTCGCGATTTAGTTCAGCATATCATCTCCGTTCACGGGCGAATTGATATTTTCATCAATAACGCAGGAGTGGGCAAATTCAAACCAATATTTGACACGACGATTGAATCCTTCGACGAAATGATGAACACAAATTTACGCGGCGCATTCCTCTTAATGCGTGATTTCGGCAAGCAAATGGTCGAACAACATTCTGGGATAATTTTAAATATCAATTCCGTTACAATCAACGAGATTTTTACTTCTTGCGGTGTCTATACGGCGACGAAAGCGGGTTTGAAGGCGATTTCGGACACGCTACGTAAGGAAATTAGACATAGCGGTGTTAAGGTGGTAGATTTAATTCTCGGGGCAACTGTCTCCAATATTTGGAGTCAGTCCGTTTTGGACAAATTCTCGCAAAAGATGATTTCTCCGGCTGCCGTAGCAGATGCTGTCGCTGCGAATTTGGCGATTTTGATAGCCAAGCCTGAATTGATGATTGAAGAAATCAAAATTAAACCTCAACTCGGAGATTTATAATGAAGTTTATAGGATTGATTGCCATATTGCTGATTATACTTTCGTGCTCGCCGAGTGCAGGACCGGAAGGCGATACGGGCGTAGTTGCATTCAATCTGTCCGGCGATGTACAGCTGCAATATATTTCCACAAGCGTTGAAGCTCACGACAAGGCTCTCAATCAAGCATTTAGTATTACGAGTTCGATGAGAAGCGGCAATCGGCAAAATTCCTTTCTAATGGCAATTTATGATGAAATCATAATTGGCGAGTTAATGAATTTGGAAGGTGGGAACTATATCATAGTGACTATTGACGGCACGATAAAGCAAAATTATCGCAGCGAATCAATTAGCATCAGATTTGAGCAATATGACCAAGCAAAAATCTTGGCAGAGTTCACCGCCGAAATGTATAATATTGACGACCCAAGCAAAATTTCCAATTTGCTTTCAGGAAAAATCGAAGTATTCCGAAAATAAGATTAGCTTTTTTATGATTTGACAAAAATATTTTATAAATTTGTCTAATAGGATATTGCAGAATAATTTAATGTAAATTGAGGGCGACAGATGAATAAACGACCGGATTGGGACCAATTATATATCACAATGTGTTATTTAATTGGCATGAGAAGCAAAGACCCCGCAACTCACGTTGGCTCAGTGATTATTGACAGCGACAATGTGCTTGTTTCGACGGGCTACAATTCATTGCCCCGCGGAATCGAATCCGACACAGATAATAAGCGATTATCCCGCGATGGCGGCGAAAAATATTACTGGATCGAACACGCCGAAAGAAATGCAATTTACAACGCGGCACGTCGCGGCACTCAGTTAAAGGGTTGCAAACTCTACGTCCCGTGGACTCCTTGCACGGATTGTGCTCGTGCAATTATCCAAACAGGAATTTCCGACGTTATAATTCACCAAAATGGTCAGGATTTCTACGATGTCCATACAAACGGAAAATGGATTGAATCATACCAAAAAACGCGGGCGATGTTTCTCGAAGCAGGCGTAAAAGCTCGTTACGTTGAGTGTAATATCGTTGTGCCCGAAGTTTTGATGAACGGACAATATTTAGCTTCTTATGATAAGTTGAATTACAATGAAACGATATAGCAAAATATTTTTTATAGTTTTAATAACGCTTGCGAGTTGTGCGTCAAGCTCGAATTTGCGTTTGTATTATTACCCGATTTACGATTTAGAACTTGGCAAAGTTTATGCTTTTCGTTCAAGCGAAACTTTCAATAGGAATTTTTTCGTGGCACTCAAATCTAGAATTGAATCCGGGAATCAATATATGTATATCGAAATGTTCGATGCTGAATTTAAATTGCTCACAAGTGCCAAAGAATTATTGACTGAGGAAAGGGCTGAAGTAGTCGAATTCGGGGTCAATTTGGATAGTATAATCACTTATATTGACATAAAATCGAAAATGTCCTTTTTCTGGGATTTCACCGAACCTACACTTTTAATGGCGAAATTTGAAAATAATGAATTCAAAATTAAGCGTATGTTTCAAAATGCATTTGTAAATTACCTTTATCAAGGCGTTGATTATCCTGCGGCTCATATTACTCAAGAAGGGAGCGGCGAATTGTACAAATATGCCATTTCGGAGTATAATATGACTGATTTGTATTTTGCAAAGGGAATCGGAATGATAGCATTCAAAATTGCAAAGCCCGGCGGGAAAAAAGAAGAATTTGTCTTAGATAAAATGCTGAATATGAATGAGTGGAGGATTTTGCGTGGAGTTAACTGATGCAAAGCTGCTTTCTGCGGCTCTCTAATGTGGCAATTTTCCTAAATTTCTCTCAGCACACTGCACTCGCACTCGCATAATTCAAATTTAAATAAATCAAATTAAAATATATTTAATACGCTTGATTTGATATATATGCAATGCTGTAATAATTTTGTACCGTTATGGCAAAGAAAAATATAAATAATAATATTAAAGATTTAAAAGCTAAAAATTTGGCTATTCTTATCAAGCTAAATCTGAATTTTAATAAATTGACCGAAGAGACTCTAAAAGGCGAAAATGATTTGGATAGTTCGCTAAAATTGACTCAAAATTATTGCAAAACAATTACCGAAATATCAAAATTAATTGAGTCTATGAATACTGCAATTGATAGTGAAAGCGATGGGAGAGACATCAACGAAATTATCAGAGGCGACCCGCAGGCTTTTGTATTAGCTTCTCAAATGATGAACCGCTTAAATGAATTAGAAAATAATATTGATAATAATCTTGAAAATAGAACTAAATTAGTGATGTAATTTATTTTTAAATTTGTTAAATAAATCTAATGCTGATTGCTTCCATCCATCAATATATTTCACTAAAATCAAGAAGAAAGCAATTAACAAAACAGCCGCTAAAATGCTCTGCCAAGGAACAAATGAATATTTGTAATAGTGCATAAATCCATTATTCAAAGCCGTACCATAAATAATGAAAATATGTACAACGTATATCATCATTGTTTTTTGTCCCGTTTTAGCCAATAATTTGGGTATTTTCACTGTGTTTGCAATGAATGAAATAACACCGCAAATAATTAAAGTATTTCCCAAATGATAGAAAAGATAATTATTATAGAGCAAATATTTCAAATTCATATCGCCGGTTAAATTGAATAATAAATCCAAAATCCCGCCCGAACCGAAATGCAATATCAACCCTAAAGCAAATATTATGAAAGTGAAAATATAATTAAATGCAATATTGACATTTTTGGATAATATATAGCCCAAAAGTGCGCCCCACAAACTGAATCCCATCCAAGGAATAATTGTAAAATTTGCTCCATAATCTAGCGTAAAATACGTTGCAATAGGCAAGGGAAACATTGCCAGCCAATCAACATCTAAAGATGAAGGATAGAAATAAAATAGCGATAATGCCGATAAACTCAAAAATATCCAAATTGGAATTCGCGTAATTTGATGAATTATATAAAATGAAATTATTGTTAAAATCGAAAATCCGATACAATGCAATACATCAGCAGCAAAAGAATACTTGTATTTCATAAAATCCAAATAAGGGAAATCAGCAAGAATACCGAAATTAAATCTGAGTAAATAACCAAGAATTATGAGCATTACGAATCTTTTCAAACCTTTGGTTACACGCTCATTTTCGGTAAATTTAACATTTTTACGCATTAATAAATATGTAAAAATAGTGCCGGAAGCAAAGAAAAAGACAGGGGCAGTGATTCCCCTCATATGATTCCATAAATTATAGAAAAAATTTGCATTATCACGAAACTCCATTGCAAGCGTGGCATCAATCATATGTCCTTGCACCATCATTAAAATTGCATACGCCCTCACCAGGTCAATAAAGTGCAACCTTGGCGATTCTTTGCTATGGTCAGGGACATTTGGTAAAAATCTATTCATATCGCTTTTTCCATTCTTTTACTGTATCAAATGCAATGTTTTGGATATATTCTGCTAATTCTCGATCAATTCCCATAATGTATCTGCTTTCATCTGCATTCATATTCGTCAAAAATGAATAAAAAACGCAAGCTGATAAATAGCTCCCTACTTTATTAGGGTGCTTGAAATCGGTGTAAAGCTCTAAATCGGGGCGCTCCTGGCGAATTTTATTCCATGCTAAGCCCACCGGGACGACCTCGCATCCGAGTTCGTCAGCAATTGCTGTGTACGAACCGGCAAGCATTGCTGCCATATCGGGGTCATCTTTGAATTCCCAAGTCATGAAAAATATTGTCTTGGCATTAGTCCCGCGAATAATTCTTTCGAAAACCTTAGCATAATTGTAAAAACTTTCTCGTTCGGTCAAAGGAGAAGTGCTGTATTCCTGCAACACTACATAGTCCCATTTAATGCTTTTAATCTGCACGACGGCATCACCTTTACGGTAGTGTCCGGAAAGGCGCTCTCCTCCCGGTGCAATAATCATGGAGCGGATTTTCAGCGGTGTATCGGTGCTGTCAAACATTTTATGCAGTATTTTATCAAGTCCGCCGTTTGAGTGAGTCAAGCTATTTCCAATAAATAAAATATTCAGCGGATTAACAGTATAATCATTCGGGCGATTAGCACAAGCCCCAACGAATAATATCAATCCGATTGTCAGAAATAAATATATTATAGATTTAACTTTTATTCTCATTAATAACAGCTATCTTATTGAATTATAATGATTAATAAGTCCATTAGTAGAGCCGTCATGAGACTCAGTTTTAACTTTATTATCCAATTCGGGATATATTGATTTTGCTAATTGTTTGCCTAATTCCACGCCCCATTGGTCGTAGGAATTGACATCCCAAATTGCACCTTGGACAAACACTTTATGCTCGTAAATTGCAATCAACATTCCCAATGTTTCGGGTGTCAATTTATCAATTAGCAGCGTATTTGTGGGTTTGTTGCCCGGAAATAATTTATGTGGTAATAATTTATTGATTTCACTTTCGCTCAAATTTGCAGCACTTAGTTCGAGTTTAACTTCATCAGCATTTTTTCCCATCATCATTGCTTCAGTTTGAGCAAAGAAATTTGACATAAGTATATTATGATGTTCGGCAGTCGGATTCAAAGATTGGGCAAATGCTATGAAATCTGCCGGAATTGTCGCGGTTCCTTGGTGCATCAGCTGAAAAAAGGAATGTTGCGAATTTGTGCCGATTGTGCCCCATATCACGGGTCCTGTGGCATAATCAAGTTCGACTCCATCTCGTGAAACTCTCTTGCCGTTGCTTTCCATATCGAGTTGCTGCAAAAATTCCGAAAAACGCTCCAAATATTGGTCATATGGAATCACAGCATGGGAATCAAATTCCCAAAAATTCACATACCAAACGCCCAACAATGCCATCAGTACAGGAATATTTTGCTCAAAAGGTGTGTTGCGAAAATGTGTATCCATTTTATAAACACCGTTTAGCATCTCTTCAAAATTATCGAAACCGATATAAAGAGCGATTGGCAGCCCAATTGCAGACCATAAGGAAAATCGCCCGCCAACCCAATCCCAGAATTCAAACATATTCTCGTTTGGAATACCAAATTCGTTGCATGCTTTGTGATTTGTCGAAAGTGCCACAAAATGCTTTGCTATATCGGCTTTTGAGGCACCCGAATTCAAGAACCACGATTTGGCAGTATTTGCATTTGTCAGCGTTTCCCAAGTTGTGAAAGTTTTGGATGCGATTACAAACAACGTCGTTTCAGGATTGAGCTTCCGCAATGTTTCTTCAATATCAGTTGCATCTACATTCGATACAAAATGAATATTTATTTTGCCGTAAGCATATTTTTTGAGTGCACTGCAAACCATTTTCGGTCCCAAATCCGAACCGCCAATGCCGATATTTACTACATCGGTGAAAGTTTTGTCAGTGTAGGAGCGTAATTTGCCACTATGAATATTATTTGTAAATAGCTGCATTTGCTCGAGAACCTTCCTGATGCCGGGCATGACGTCAACGCCTTCAAAATATACCGGTTCGTCGCTTCTGTTGCGTAATGCTGTATGCAAAACTGCACGATTTTCAGTAATATTGATTTTCTCGCCCTTGAATTGAGCTTCTATTTTTTGGCTCAAATTCGCCTCACGAGCCAATCCAACCAACAAATCGAGAGATTCACTGGTAATAAGATTTTTAGAATAATCGAACAGAAATTGCTCCCAACGAATTGAGAAACGCTCGAATCTATCTGCATCTTCGGCAAATAATTCCCTCAAATGCACACCTTTCAGGAAATTGAAATGATTTTTCAATTTTTCGTAGCTTTCAGTCTTCGACATTAACATAATAAAAACTCGATTATTTACAAAATTACAATCTCAAAATTACTTATTTATAATGATATGACATAGAATAAATTGTTCCTGCTCCTTTCCGTCATTATCATAATATGATAGACGAATATAACATATATGATAGGGTAAGGCTGATACATCAAGGGATTGAAGGCGACGGAGATGTGATTTATTGGATGAGTCGTGACTGCAGATTGCACGATAACTCTGCTTTGCTGTTTGCCCAATCAATTGCAATTGCTATGACGCGGCATTTGCGAATCGTTTTCGATGGTGATTTTATCGGTGTTTCCCAAAGACAAAAGCCATTCCTACTTTCGGGATTGGAAGAGCTTGCATTGAATTGCAAAGAATTTAATTTGAGCTTTGAATTTTTGAATGGAGAATCATCGAAAACATTTGCAGAATTTTCCAAATCGAACAAGGTCTGTTGCCTTGTTACTGATTTTTCACCATTGAAATATAACAGAGCCCTGAAAAGTAGATTCTGGGAAATTGCCACCGTCCCAATTTACGAAGTTGACGCTCATAATGTTGTCCCGCTGTGGCTTGCATCGCCTAAGCTCGAATTTGCTGCTTATACGATTCGCCCGAAAATTACAAAATTATTGCCAATCTACTTGACTGAATGTCCGGAGTTGCAGAATCATCCTTATGGAACAGCTGAAATTTGTTCATTTGAAAATCTGTTTGATAGCGAGGACAAGTTGTCAAGCGGCGAAACTCAAGCAAAAATCAAACTTTCTCAATTCATCGAAAGCAAATTGGACAGATATGCCGAACTGCGAAACGACCCGTCGCTGAATTTCCAATCGGGACTTTCGCCCTATCTTCATTTTGGGATGATTGCGGCTCAACGCGTTGCTCTGGATGTCCAAAATGCTGATGCAAATCCCGATTCAAAAGCTGCTTTCCTCGAAGAGCTAATCATTCGCAAGGAATTATCAGATAATTTTTGCTATTATAATCCGAATTATGACAAGTTCACCGGCTTTCACAGTTGGGCTCAAAGCACTTTGAACGATCATCGTCACGACATTCGGGAGCATCTCTACTCTCTCGAACAATTTGAAAATGCTGAAACGCATGACAAATACTGGAATGCTGCACAAACGGAGATGGTTATTACGGGCAAAATGCACGGATATATGCGCATGTATTGGGCAAAGAAAATTTTGGAATGGACTCGTTCGCCCGAAGAAGCTTTGGATTTTGCAATTATTTTAAATGATAAATATGCCTTGGACGGCTGCGACCCGAACGGCTATACGGGCATAGCATGGTCAATCGGCGGAGTTCATGACCGTGCTTGGAGCGAGCGGCTCGTCTTTGGGAAAATTCGTTTTATGAATGATTCGGGATTAAAGCGTAAATTTGATATTGAAAAATATGTTGAAAATATAAAACTTTTACAAAATGAGAATAATATCGGCAATTCTGTTCATAGTCTTTTTGGCAGCGTGTGAATCTGAAGATTCGCGAATTCAACGCTACACAGACATTTATTACGACATCATGGTCGCAAAGGAAACCTATCTCGATTCGGCGCTTGCTGCGGGAGCGATAGACAGCATAATGAAGCATTATGGCTATGACATCTCGACCTTCGAGAAGGAATCATACGAATTGTTCATGAAAGACCGGAAGAATTTCACGACGATAATAGATTCGGTCAGAAAGCGTGCCGAAGCCGAAATGCGGGCAATTTTATCTGAAAAGGAAAAAGCACGGGACACCACAACGGTTAAGGAATAATCCCTTATTTGAGTGAATCCGCCCATTGTTTCCACTTATCGGGAGTATTGCCTACACTTGCGTCGCCTTTGAATCGCACTATCGGTGTTCGGTACAGATACGGAATTTCCAACAATGTCTCGAATGCATCGAATACACGGTGTGCGTAGCCATTTTCTTTGTAGTATTTGCCGTCGGTGTCAATCAAATCGTCAATGTTTATCTTGCGTAACACACTTTCCAACTCACCTTTGGAAAGATTTTTCTCTTCGAGATTGATGAATTGAATCGCAATCTTCCGCTCTTTGAAATAGCGAATCGCTTTTTGTGTTTCGCGACATTTTTTCGTACCGAATATTTGAATTATCACCGACATTGCATTGTACCGATTGTAAAAAAAGTGTAGTCGAACATAGAGCAAAATGATTTTGAGGCATGTCAAAAAAACAATTTCAGGCTAATTAAATCGTTTCCAATTACTGTTATCTTATAATTACACATATTCAGGGAGCACTAAAATGGCATTCGTATTAAAAGAATTACCCTATGCAAAAAACGCATTAGCACCGCACATTTCCGAAGAAACAATGGAATTTCACCATGGTAAGCACTTATTGGCTTACGTCAATAACACAAATAATTTGATTGCAGGTACCGAATTTGAGAATATGCCGCTCGAAGACATTATCCGCAAATCGCAAGGTGGATTGTTCAATAATTCGGCACAAATTTGGAATCACGAATTTTTCTGGGATTGCATGTCGCCAAATGGTGGCGGAACGCCCTCAGGAAACGTATTGACTGCACTCGAAGCAAGTTTCGGCTCATTCGATTCGTTCAAAGAACAATTCTCGAAAGCAGCAACCACTTTATTTGGCTCCGGATGGGCGTGGCTTGTCAAGGAATCGGACGGCAAATTGGCTTTGGCTACTTACAGCAATGCCGGCAATCCATTGGTAGATGGCAAGACAGCATTATTGGGTCTTGATGTTTGGGAACATGCTTACTATATTGATTATCGCAATGCGCGCCCCAAATACATCGAACACTTCTTCGAGTTAATCAATTGGGACAACGTCGCCAAAAAACTGTAAAGAATTGACGGGTTTGTTGATTTGATGATTTTGTAGGGACAGAACAGCGTTCTGTCCTTTTGTTATAGTAGGGACACGGCGCGCCGTGTCCCTACTAATATTGGTCAAGCCGAAGGCGAAGAATCAAGATTTCAAAATTGCTGTACCGTCTTTGTTATAACTGACTTGACCAAAATTTGCTTTTTATACGTCTTTGTTGTAAGTTTGTAAAATGGTAAATATTTGTGAATAGTGACTTAAATAATACTGAATTTGAAAGATGAAACAACGAATATACATAGATACTTCAGTATTCGGGGGCTACTTTGATGAGGAGTTCTCAGAGCATACTATTCCTCTTTTCGACAGAATAAGAAATGGAGAGTTCATTTTGCTTTACACTTCAGTAACTCAGGATGAGCTTGAAAACGCACCTGAAAAAGTTAAGGAACTTGTAAACAGTCTAAAAGCTGACTATACCGAATATCTTGAAATATCTGATGAAGCAGTTGATTTAGCTTCTGAATACATATCTGAGAAAGTAGTTGGTCAATCGAGCTATGCCGACTGCTTACATATAGCATTGCCGACAATTAACAAGGCAGATTTTTTAGTGAGTTGGAACTTTAAACACATTGTGAATATTCAACGTATAAGTGGTTACAATTCGATTAACATCAAAAATGGATATAAGCAGTTAGAAATTCGTTCACCAAGGGAATTTGAAAAATATGAAGACGACTGAAAAAACATTTGACGCTGTAAAATATATGCGCCAACAGAGAGACAAATTGAGTGAAAAGTTATCCAAAATGACAAAAGAAGAAATTTTGGAATACTTTAAAAAACGCAATACACAGACTACAACCAAGCCTTGTGCGTAACACTTCTCTAATTACATTTTGTCCTAAACTTCTCTTTCAAGAGGCTAGGAGTACGTCAACAAAAACAATACAATTAACCGCAAAGGTCACAAAGTAAGAAACGCAGTGTTCGCCAAGAATTGCAAACCACCCCAAAACCCGTTCCCCCTCTATCAAGAGGGGGTTAGGGGGCGTGTCGTATTTAATTTTATGACAAGCTAATTCATTTATCCGTAATTCATCTTGAACAGGATTATCAAGATTTCGTGATGGACAGGATTAATTAGAATGCGACCTCTTTTTAATTTTTTTCCATTATTTTAACAATCTCGCTTTTAGTCAAACCTTTCGATAAGATATAGAAATCATCAATAGCACCTTTGAAAAACGATTGTCCGTCTTGGCTGCAGCCGATGAATAATTGTAATACCGAATGTTGAGCAGTCGCATTGAGATTTTTACTTTGCTCTACTCCATTTAAATACATCGTCACTTTACCGTTAACAGAAGACAAGGCAACGTGATACCAAGCAGGTTTATTTATAATTGTTCCGGTAACGTTGGAACTATAATCTGTTCCGTTGCAAACCCTGAAAATGAAAGTATTTTGATTGTACAAGTAAAACACATAACTGGCATTTCCGGGTGATGCAGCTCCCCATACTCCAAACATAACATTGTCGGTCTTGTTGGTTTTTCCCATCGAACTTTCGAGATAACACCAAAGCATTATTGTGTAATTAAGTCCGATATTTACTTTTTCACTGCCAACAGCAATTGCTGAGGTGGCTCCGTCGAAATATGCCGCACTCATAGGGTTACCATTGCGATCATTGGTGTAAGTCACATTTTGTACATAAGTTACAAGGTCATTTGGTCCTGAATCCAAGTGAGTACCATTTAGCGGTAAATGCAAAATGACTTCGCCTGTGGGAACATTTGGGTCATATTGAGTCGTAAAATTCGTTACAGAACTTTCCGATAGAGCTTCATATGTGTCATAAGCAACGATTTTGATGTAATACTTTGATGAATCCAATAAAAGTGGAGTATCAAAGCTGGTAGCGTTTATACGACCGGCAATTTTTTTAACCGGTGGGTTTACTACATCCAAATATACATCATAGCTGAGTTTGTCACCATCCTCATCCTCGCACTCCCATTCAATAGTTATACTACGGCTGTAAACAATAGCTTCGTTAACAGGAGATGTAATAATTGGACTATCGGGGGGATTGTTCCCGTCCACTTTTGATGTAATATGAATGTATGCACGTGATTCCTTTCCGGCTTTGGCACTAATTGAAACATTTGCCATATAGTATTCCGGGCTAGTTGCTATTATTCTATAATCTCCCGGAGATGCATTGCCGAGATAGAAATAGCCATTTTCATCAGTAACAACAGTTTCGGTCGGTGGTTCGGAATAAACAACTACACCTTTGAGCGCTACTTTGGAGTTCTGGTCAATTACATAACCGACTATCTTCCCATCCGTTGGAGCGACAGGGTCTTCGGAGCATGATAGAAATAAAAAGCAAAAAAGGTTTAAGAATACAAAGATCTTTTTCATTGAACACCCATTTATGAAATGATACAAATAATTTCATCACTCTATTACATTCTCGTCAATTGCTTATATTTTCCTGCAATCCGAATTTGATAATCTTCCAACTCTTATTTTCATTTAGTAAGTCTTCTAATTATTTTTTTTATCAATGTCCTATATATACTATGACACATGAATGATGAAAAAATCTCAGGGGAAATGAAAAAAATTTGGTTTTTATAAAAAAATATTCTTAAATTCCCCTCTTGAGGGGTGTCTGCGAAGCAGACGGGGTGGATGTTTTATTTTTCCCCTGTGGGCTATGTTTACTCCACCACCAAAAATTTACTTACATATTCATTAACACCGTCCTTTATATGTAAAAAGTATGTACCGCTAAGTAACTTTATCGGAATGAGTATCTCATTCATAACGGTAGTCAGATTCATATTGCGAATAACCCTACCTTTTATATCCGTTATACTGCAATTGATTGAGTTTGCTCCAAAAACAAAGTTGCGAATACTCAGTGTATTATTGAGATATTCTACCGTAAATTGAATAGGTATTTCAGGCTCTATACTTGCACCCGTCAGGATTTTTACAAAGTCGAAGCTATAAATAACTCCATGGTTGACAATCATAGAATTATAAACTTGGTTGTATTCTGAAATACCTGCAAAATCGTTCTTTGAGTAAATTATTTGTTCATTATCAAGTTTAACTAAGTTGAAAACTGGAGGTTGTGCATAACCGCTCCCTAAAGCAACATAGTCATTTGTAATAAATCCAAACCCTGTAGCGGGAAAATGTTTAAATAGTTGATAGGTTTCTGTGTTGTATATATACAAATTACTTAGATACACCCCAAACCCTACCAATCTCGAATCTGGCGAAAATTTGATTGAGCGAACTTCATTGTCTTCATCAAATGTTGCTAAATTTCTGATCGGTTGCCAAGTTAACGCATCATATAGCATCAAAGTTGTCTTATTTTCACCTGCTTGATTGAAAATAAATCCTCCGATTGCTAAAAATCTACCATCAGGAGAAATAGTAAAACTCCAAATGCCTATATCACTACCTACTCCAAAAAAGTTCTTTTCGTCTGTGATGTAATTGTAAAGACAAAATTGTAATTCTGGTTCTTCATACGAGGTTTTTATCAAGAGCCGTTCATTGTCCGGCATGAAAACAACACGACTTGAGCCTGCTACGTCAAACGTTTTAACTATTTCAGCTGTCTCATAATCAATGAGAATAAGACTATCAATACCACCTGCCAGATACTTACCGTCCTTACTCAAAGCATAAAATTCAAAATAAAATGGAAATTCTCGGATTATCTCGCCCGTATTCCCATTCAACTCAGTCACTGCCAATCCCTTTGATGCTATAATATTGCCATTGGGGTGTATAACAAAACTGTTATAATAATCCTCCGTCGTCCATAGTAGGTTTGGGTCAGGCTCAGGCTCTTGAGCCAGTAAGAAGTTGCAATACAGCATTGCAACAACGAATAAAAAAAATGCTCTTTTCATAAAATATTCCCTGAAATACATGTTCCGTATATATTCTATGACACATGAATGCGCAATTTATCTCAAAATTAGGGAAAAAAAATCCATTTCTGTGAACATATTTTAGGACTTGAAAAGAAAACACACCCCCTAACCCCCTCTTGATAGAGGGGGCACGGGTTTTGGGGTATTTTTGAATTTTTCCCACGGTTGAAACCATTTTCCCACGGTTGAAACCATGGGCTATGTTTGGGACTGAACAGCGTTTATTCATCCGATGACTGGGAATCAACAGATGAATTCTCTCTAACAAATGTGCTGCACTTGTGAACTTGGAGTCATCGGGATTTATAAAGTTATTTTCCATTTCCTACGAATAAATCAAGGGCTATGTTTTAGACAGAACTGTCTTGTCCCTACAATCTGAAAATTTTATACCCCCAAAAAAAAAGGTACGGAAATCCGTACCCTTTAAATTTGAGATTTGACAGAAGCAAAAAATTTTACTCCAAATCTTTAATCTTGTCTGCACCCTTGATGTTGAGCAATTTGCCGATTGTCGAAATCTGTTTGAGATTGATTGTACCATCCATCCAGATAATGACTGCTTCTTGCGGTCCGGCTACGGTCATTACGAAATCTGAGATTTTTTCGCCCTGCTTTTTGACCATTACCTTGATGTTGCTTTCTTTGTCATTCATATTCATGATTGTACTAAAGCCTGCGCCGGGTTCGAATTTACGGACATCTTTGATGAATAAAAGTCCTTCGCCGGGGTTTTTCGATTTCCCTCTGGCAAACGAAAGAATCTTAAGATTATCAACTCCTGCCAAGGCATTTTTGAGAGCTCCTTGGTCTTTGACATCCGACATCTCCGATAGCATAACAGCAGGATCTTTCAAACTAACCGTAGTGAAGCCCTCTTTGGAGCCAAATTTCTCGATTAATTTATCCAACGATTCGTTCTGAGCGTACCCAAAAAGTGTGGCAAATAAAAAGAAAAAAACAATGTGTATTAATTTCGTCATGAAATCCCCTTAATTATTAGTAGAAATATTGTCGTCAAAATTCACAAGTGAGAATGTACCCAATCCATTCAGTCCTTGCTCGACCATGTTTAGTTTGTCGAGCCCGCTTGTGGCGGCATCCATACTCTCTGCGATTAATTGCAAAGCTTTTGCAGTTTCGTAATATACTTGTTCGGGGTCGCTTTCGTTATGATAGACGTTTTCCAAATCTTTACTTTGCTGAAAAACGGTAAAGAACAAGGTAACGGCTATCAAAACAACTGCAGCGGCGCTCGAATAGTATATATAGGTGCGAGATTTTACAATCTTTGAAGAAGCTTCGTAACTATTAATCGAATTGATTAGTCGTTTTTCGAAGTCGTCTCCGGGAGCGACAATTGCAGATTCGGCTTTATAGAATCTGAACTGTGCGGCTTCGGTCATAAGTTCTTTGGGAACTTCTGACTGTTCAAAAAACTCGTTGATGACGTTCTCTTCTTCCAAAGAGCTTTCGCCGTCGTAGAATTTTACAAGCAACAGCTTGATTTCATCAATATTATGCTTCATTGTAGTAATAATTATAATTGTTATTCAAAAATTCTCTTATTTTTTTTCTTGCTCTGGAAAGATTTACTTTCAAAGTGTTAATGTTCATGTCCATAATCTCTGCAATTTCTTGGTAGCTGAGTCCTTCTATGTCTCTAAGTTGTACAATCATCTTCAAATTATCCGGCAATTGTTCGACTACTTTCCCCACAATTTCGACTGCGTCCGCTAATTCGGCTTTCCTGAGCGGCGATATATCTCTTTCTTGCAAATTCAACTCCGTAATGTCTAATCCCGAGTGTACAGTCTGGAAATGTTTGCTTCTGAATCTATCTATACATAAGTTTTTGGTCATAGCCATAGCAAAAGCCTCCACGCTTTGTTTTTTCTCTAAAGTTTCGCGGTTAATCCATAATTTCATCATTACATCCTGGACCACGTCTTCAGCTTCGTCATGATTGTTCAACATTCGCTTAGCAAATCTGAACAATCTGTCTTTTACCGGCATAACCTTTGCCGTAAACTCGTTTATTTCCATAATATTCTGACGATTAATCCCAAAAAAGGTAACTAAAAAAAGTAAAATTAAAAAGAAAAAGAATACTTTTGTTAAAGTAACGAAATAAGTTATAGTTTAGATATATTTTTTTTGACGGAAATGAAATGGATACATTGAAAGACTTTTGGAAATTAGCGGGATTACGCTACAAATCTCATCCTTGGCATGGTATTAACATTGGCGAGGATGCTCCCGACATCGTGACGGTATTTGTCGAGGTTGTACCTTCGGACACTTTGAAGTATGAATTGGACAAGGAAACGGGTTATTTGAAACTCGACAGACCACAAAAATTCTCTAACATTATTCCGGCTCCATACGGTTTTGTCCCTCAGACTTATTGCTGGAAATCAGTGGCTGATTATTGCAACGACAAAACCGGACGAACTGATATAGTTGGCGACGGCGACCCATTAGATATTTGCGTGCTGACCGAACGTAATATAATGTATGGTAATATCATTTTGCAGGCTATCCCAATCGGTGGATTCAGGATGATTGACGGTGGCGAAGCGGATGACAAAATCATTGCTGTGCTTAAGCAAGATGAAGTTTATTCGCAATGGAAAGACATTGCTGACGTTCCGGCATCGCTTGTGACGCGTTTGAAGCATTACTTCCTTACATATAAGGATATGCCGGGGCATCAGATGCAAAGATGCGAAATCACGCATACATACGGACGCGAAGAAGCACTCAAGGTAATTGACTTGAGCCGCAAAGATTATACTAAGAAATTTGGGAAATTGGAGAACAAGTTGTCAATCGCTGCTATGGAAGCGATTTCATTTGGGCAAGATTTGATACAAGCGAACAAGAAAAAGTAAAATTTTGTCGGGGTGGAGGGATTCGAACCCCCGGCCCCCTGGTCCCAAACCAGGTGCGCTAACCGGACTGCGCTACACCCCGAAAAAACAGATTACAAAAATACGACTTTTTTCTGACAAAACAAAATCTATTTTTAGAATTTTGATGCAATTCTATTATCGCGGCGTTGTTTGGCAAGCAATCGCAGATCCACCACTTTGTCCACTTCATCTACAATTTCTACGCCGAGCATAGTCTCGACGACGTCTTCCATGGAAATCAGTCCTTCTACACCGCCGTATTCGTCCACAACGACAAATAAATGCTGACGACGATTGAGGAATCTCTCAAGAGCTGTGTCCAATTCGGCATTTTCGGGGATGAAATAAACTTCTCTGCAAAAATCTCTCAACTTTGTGGCACCCTTGCCCTTGAGTGCGGCAAGAAGTATATCCTTGGACATGACATATCCCAAAACGCCATCATCGAATGATTCGCCTTCCCATATCGGAAATCGCGAATACATCTGAATTTCGGGCAAATGGACTACATCATCAACCGTTTTATCTGCATCGAACGAAAACATAACAGTTCGCGGAGTCATAACGTCTGTTACAAAAACTTCGCTGAAATTCATTATATTTTTGAGGATTCTATATTCGCCGGGTTCGATTAATCCTTCTTCGTGAGCAGATTCTACCAGAGCAGAAATTTCTTCACGACTTTCGTCGCTTGTACTTTTGCCGCGAATATTATCGTGCATCTTCGAAAATACCCAATATAGCGGATATCCCAAATAAAAATACAACTTGATGATTGCTGTCATCACCGGACCGATTGAATCCGCAGAAACTGCTCCAAATGCATAAACTATTGTTCTTGTAAACATTAATATCAGTGATGTCGCCACTAACATCGCAATCAGATTAACAAATCCAAATCCGAATTCGGACAGATAGTAACCTAAGTATATCGAAGCAGAAATATATAATCCTGATTCGACTATCAACAAAGGATTGAGTGTTTCATCATGCTCGGATTGCATGTATTGAAGGGATTGGGCTTTTTTGTAGTTTCGTTCTATAAGGCTGTTGATTTCATCATTTGACATGTATGTTAGTATAGCCGAACACAGCGATGCGCCTATGCCAATTACGTAAAGAAGCAAAATAAGAGGGACTTCCATTTTTGCAGAGCTAACTCCACCTGATTGTGTAACAAAATAATTTTATAAAAATAAGAAATTATTGCTAATTTGAATTAAATTTTTATCTAAAGTGTAATCTTTTTCATTTTCTACTGTCTATACATATAGAGTATTGTTGAATTTATAAAAAAGAAATCTTTATGAACCAAAAAATTAAATATTTGATATTTTCGGCATTCATTGTCGTTTCCTTTATGCTTGCCGTTCAAGAAAGTTTTAGCCAAAGTGTGCATCCATCTACAATTACTTCAGGCAAAAAATTCATGGTGTACTTTGGCGAAGATTCGACACATATCACTATTGATGCATCTGAAGTATTAGACAAAATGGTCGCTCACGGCAAAAAGAACAAAGGGCAAAGGTTTCTGATTACAGGCTTTTTCCACGAATACGAAACGGATGGCTTGGCTCAAAGAAGAGCCGAAGCTGTCAAAGAATATTGTATGATGCTCGGTATGCCCGAATCACAAATACTCACAAGACAGGCAAGGCAAATATTAGCTCAAAATGAAGAAGGCATATTTAAAGATGAAGAGCGAATCAAAGCCCGTAAAGCCGAACTAATGTTTATTGACGCACCTTAAGAGATTTGAAAAAATCTTTTAGCGCCCTTGCAGTATGTGATTGCTCAACATTGCAAATTTCTTCGGGGCTACCTTGTGCAATTATCATGCCTCCGTCATCGCCCGCTTCGGGACCCAAATCTATGACATAATCTGCAGATGCAATTACATGCAGATTATGTTCTATTATTATCAGCGTATTTCCGGCATCAGCGAGCTTGTGAAAGCAAGTGTTAAGCGTTGCAATGTCATCAACATGCAATCCCGTTGTCGGTTCGTCAAGTATAAACAGAGTTCTGCTGTTCACGCTTGTATCCAAATGGCTTGCGAGTTTGATTCGTTGAGCTTCGCCACCTGAAAGCATTGTCGAGGGTTGTCCCAATTTCAAATATCCAAGCCCTACTTCCTCCAAAATTTTCAATTTTTTCAGTATTCTCGGCTTATCTTTGAAAAAGCTGATAGCGGTCTCGACTGTCATATCAAGTATATCAACGATATTTTTGCCTTCGTGACGGATTTCGAGCACTTCCTTTTTGAATCGCGTTCCTTTGCAAGATTCGCAAACTAAAGAAACATCGGACATGAATTGCATATCAATCGTTACATAACCTTCGCCTTCGCAAGTTTCGCAACGTCCACCTGCCACATTGAACGAAAAATGACCCGCTTTCCAACCCAACTGCTTTGATGCTTGAGTAGAAGCATACAAATCGCGAATTATATCGAAAACTTTTACAAATGTTGCAGGAGTAGAGCGAGAAGATTTGCCTATTGGTGTTTGGTCAACCATTTCGACATGGTCAAAATTTTCGAACCCCAAAATTGATTCAAATTTGCCGACATGGTCTTGAAAACCGCCTCTGTGCTTCTTAATTCCCGAATATATAATATCCTTGACTAATGTGCTTTTGCCTGAGCCTGACACACCTGTAACTGCAGTAATGCATTCCACAGGAAATGACACAGAATCAATTTTCAGATTATTTTCCTTAGCCTTGGTAACTGTTATAAATTTTCCGGTGCCTTTTCTTCTTTTTTTCGGAATGTCGAATTGAATTTTATTAGAAAAATATCTTCCTGTAAGCGAAGTCTCAGAAGCTAACAATTCGGTGTAATTGCCGCTAAACACAACTTCTCCGCCATGTTCGCCGGCTCCGGGACCCATATCAATAATGTTATCGGCATATTTTATTACATCCGGGTCATGTTCTACAACTATGACGGTATTGCCCAAGTTGCGGATTTTGAGCAAAATCTTAATCAATTTCATCGTATCTCGCGGATGTAAGCCGATGCTCGGTTCATCGAGCACATATAAAGTGCCGACTAATGCCGAACCCAATGCCGTGGCAAGACTGATTCGTTGCGATTCGCCACCTGACAAAGTGTGCGATAACCTTGCGAGATTGATATATTCCAAACCGATGTCATTGAGCAAATTAAGCCGATGATTGATTTCATCGAGCAATCTTTCAGCAATTTTGTAATCATATTCATTCAGTCTGACTGTCAAGAAGTAGCTTTTCAAATCTTTTAGTGACATTACTATCAGTTCGGGAATGTTTTTGCCATGGACGTAAACCTGCCGAGCAGATGTTCTGAGCCGAGACCCATTGCAGGCTTTGCATTTTGTATATCCGCGGTAACGGCTCAAAATCACTCTATAGTGCATCTTATAGCTTTTTTCTTCCAGCATGTTGAAGAAGCCGTTTATACCGATGTAAGAGTCTTGCCCGTTCCAAATTATTTCCATATCTTCGTCGCTCAAATCGGCAATCGGCTTTTCTAAGTCAATGCCATATTTGGGTGCAATCTGCATCAAATCTCGCAAATATTTTGACAAAGTCTCACCTTTAAACGGGTGAATTGCATTGTTTAGTATTGATTTTGAACGGTCGGGAAATACTAAGTCCTCATCAATACCGATTGTCCGCCCGAATCCCTGGCATTTGTGACATGCTCCGTGCGGATTGTTAAAGGAAAATAGTCGTGGGTCGGGCTCTTCGTACAAAATGTCACAATCGGGACATTCGTAGAGATTTGTGTATTTGTATGTGTTATTTGTGCTGATGTCATAAACGTGGATTTTTCCATTGCCTAATGTAAATGCCGATTCGAGCGAATCAGTCACGCGGCTGACAAACTCTTCATCATGACGAACTATTGTCCTGTCAACTAATACTGTCAGCGCTGAGCTATCGTAAGATTCGAATACTTCACGATTATCAATTTCAACGATTTCCAAATTGTCAGATTTCACAAATCTGAAAAATCCTAACTGTTTGAGATTTTCAAAATAATTTTCAGTTGCTTTTGATGCGTCTTCCGGAGGAAAAGTGATGTATAGCTTAGTGCCTTCGGGCATTTTGTATAATAATTTTGCTACTGATTGCGGAGTGTCCTTGTAAATCTGATTGCCGCAACTATAGCAAATAGTTTTGCCGATTCTGCCGAAAAGCAAACGGAAATAATCATAAATCTCGGTGGAAGTACCAACAGTAGAGCGAGGGTTTCTCGAATGAGTGTTTTGCTCAATGGCAATTGCAGGCGGCAAACCTGTAATCGTATCGCAATCGGGCTTTTGCATTCTCTCCAAAAATTGGCGGGCATAGCTGGACAATGACTCAACAAAGCGTCTCTGTCCTTCGGCGTAAATCGTATCGAAAGCAAGAGATGATTTGCCCGAGCCGCTCACACCCGTGATTACAGTCATTCTGTTCCTCGGGATGCTGACATCAATGTTCTTCAGATTGTGCAGCTTGGCACCTGTCACATTCAAGAATCTTAATTTAGATTTTGGTTTGGCTTTCATATAATTTTAAGCAACATGCACAAATAAAACTTGTAATATATAACATGAAAATGTATTGACGGCGCATTTGTTGAAAATAATTTATGAAATCGCTCATTTTGAAAAATAAATTATTGTTATTCAATTTGTTTTTATTAAATTTATTCTTTGTGTTATCTATAAATCTAAATATTAAATAATGAACTCTATTGTTTTCTACATATTGAATGATCTGCTCGATGAATCGGCTGTAATGAAGAAGACAGGCAGCATCATAGATAAAATTTGGATTAAAGTATTCTAAATTATATGGATAGCGACTCAAAATCGGATTATAACCTTGATGTCATTAGTGGTTTGCTCAAGCAAATTCAAAATTTGAGCGAATCTGATAAAATCAGTATAGAAAAAGCAATCGCTGCTTTGAAGACTCAATTAGAAAACTCTTCCAATTACGAAGTAAATCTCCGACATACTCAAGAGGCACTCAGCCAAAGTGAATTAAGTCTGCATAGTATAATCGAAAAAACACCCGTGGGCATTTGTATCACAGACAAAGACGGCATCTTCGAGTATGCAAACAAGTCATACCAGAAAATTTACAAATACACAAGCGATGAATTGCTCGGACAGCATTTTACTCTTGTCGTTCATCCGGATAATCGCGAATATCTTAGTGATTTGCATGATAAATTCATAGCGGGCAGCGACGGTTCGGAAGCTCGTGGCGAATGGACTGTGATTAACAAATACGGCGATGAAATTAACATAATTGCCGATGCTGCAAAAATTATCGGCTCCGATAATAGCCCCAAGAAAGTCACCTTCGTTATTGATATAACGGAGAGAATGCGTGCAGAAAAGCTCCAAACGGGCATCAACAAAGTACTCGAAAGTGTAGTAGTAGGCAGAGAACTCGAAGATATACTCCAAATGCTCGCCGATACTATCGAATCGCAAGATAAAAATATTGAGTGCGGAATTGTCATCACTGATATTGATGCTAAAAGTATTGCGCTTGTTGTATCAAAAGCGGTTTACAACATTCGCTCTGTTTTGATTGAACTCGAAACCAAAAAATTTGGATTGGACACAGAACAACTATTGCAGCCGAATCCGATTTATACATCATTTGAAGCCGAAATATTTATCAATCCTCTGATGGAAAGATTAGGAATCAGTTACAAATCAATATTGGCAATTCCGATTATAATTTCCAATACGAGATATTGCGGAAGCATTTATCTTCTCAACAAGTTAGATCGCAAGCCAGATTCAAATATGAGGCGAATGATTGAGTCCGTATCGCATGTCGCCGGAATAGCGATTAATTTGAAGGAAACGAATAACAAGTTGATTAATGCAAAAGTAGAATCGGAATTTGCGAACAGAACTAAAAGCGAATTTTTGGCAAATATTAGCCACGAAATTCGCACACCGATGAATTCAATACTTGGGTTTGCCGAATTATTGAAAGATATTGGTCCCCAACACCCGAAATATCAAGATTATCTCGAAGGAATTCTGGTTGGTGGCAATAATTTGCTTCAGCTCATCAACGATATTTTGGATATGTCGAAAATTGAAGCCGGAAGATTAGAAGTTCATCCGGAAATAGTTGATGTCCGGAAAATATTCCGCGAAATCGAGTATATTTTTTCATTAATAATTAGAGAAAAGGGCTTAGATTTTATCGTTTCTGTCTCGGATAATGTCCCGCGATTTGTTTATATTGATGAAATTCGCTTGCGACAAGTGCTCTTTAATTTGGTGGGAAATGCAGTCAAATTTACCGAAACAGGCTCCATTAAAATTGAAATAGATTGCAAACTCGACGACGTAAGCCATTGCGATATGAGAATTAGCGTCGAAGACACAGGCATTGGAATTCCCGAATCGCAAAGACAAATCATATTCGAACCATTCAGGCAGCGAGAAGGTCAAAACGCCCGTAAATACGGCGGGACAGGATTGGGGCTTACAATCACCAAAAGACTACTCGAAATGATGGACGGCAAAATTGAATTAGAAAGCGAGGAAGGTGTCGGCTCGAAGTTTTCGGTGATAATTCACAATCTTTTTATTGGCATCGAGATGGACCCGCATGAAAATGCCGAAAATGAGGCTCTTGATGATAATCAAAACATTACTTCAGGTGAAATCAGCCAAATAATCGAAAATTCGCATATAATTATACCCAAAGAATACGAGGCAATCCTTAAGAGCGAAATATATCAATTATGGATGTCGGCGCATAATACATTCATCTTCGACAAAATTAATGCCTTTGCCGATAAACTAAATCAAATTGCACACATTACGGGAAATCCGATTTTGATTAATTATAGCGTACTGCTTTTGGAAGATGTCCGAAAATTGAATATTGACAATATTATCAAAATATTGCCATTATATTTTACAATTATCCAAAAAGCAAAGTACGAATAGCATTAGCTACATTACATCCCATGGCAAAACAGTAGTTTCGACAACTCTGCCGTCTTTGAATTTCAAAATCAACCCAACAAGCCCGAATTTGTGATTGCCAACATAAACAATTGATTGCAAAAGTGGGTCATCAGGAGTAGGTTCTTCTACTTTTATAGTTTTAACTCGCCAAAACGCGAGGTCCCAATCTTCATCCGGGTTCTTTTCGATTACCGTTCTGACGATTTTCTTCCCTTCGGAATTAGTAAATTCGTACTTATCGCCAATATTTGACGAATATTTTACAGCAGTAAAGGGTTTTGACAAATCGCCTTTGGCATGGAAATAATCTTGAATTCCTTCGGAAGTGATTTTTAGCTTGAATTCGACATCAAGGCGCAAATTATCGTGGTCGCTTGTGTCAATAGTAGCTCCATATTTTGCCAAATATATGTCCACTACTTGATGCTTAATTTCATCCGACAAATTCTGGGTTCCAAGCAAAGTGTCAATAGCTTTCAAATCCTCAACAGTTGATAAAAAAGTCCCCTTAAAAGTGACAATTCCGTTATCGTTTTTCGTAATTATCACCGTATCACGGATATTTTGTAAAGCAGGATTATTGAAATCCTTGATTTTGATTGAAACGCCAAATTCGCTTCCGACTTTAGTGAGTTCGATATCGGTGCTACCACCCATATCGTTAGGTCCCGTAGTCGAATCGCAGGCAAACACTGCTAATACGACCAAAAAAGCAAAGAGAGTTCTAATTTTCATTTTAAAATCTCCAAATTGGTAAAACACAACCCAAAAGTAATACAAAAAATGGAAGAATGCAAGAAAATATCTCATGATTAAATAACTTATTTTAAAATCAATCGTATAGACACTACGTATAAATTGGTATTTTTCTATATTTATGCTGAAAAATCAATAAAATATCTATATTTGATTGCTGATTTGATTTTTTGCTTTATTTTAGGGAAATAAGATTAATAAGTATATAAATAAAAATAAACTATATATAATAATTGGAGTATTAAGATGAAAACTATCCTCGTGGCTATTTTCGCATTGTTCATGTTCGTTGCCAATCTCCACTCGACAGTATTAAAAGGGAAAATCACCGGTCATGACGGGAAGGCAATTTCGATGTCGCATGTTTTTCGTTCCTGGAACTTTCAGCAATTTGACATCGTTAAGGCTGATAAAAATGGAGCATTTGAAATTCCGCTTACAGAGCATGGTACAGTTGAATTTACTTTCTGCGGATTAAATCATTTGCCAAAAATTGTAAGCTTCGAAGTGCTTGATTCCACAAAGCCTATCGAAATCAATGTGCAATTGCAGTATTACGTTTACGATAAAGATGTCACTGAACTTAGCATCATCGGTGGATTCAATGACTATGATTTTGAAAAAGCTGTAGCAATGACAAATATCGGCGATGGTAAATTTACTTATAAATTGGATAATTTCAGCTCCGATACGCTCAAATATCAAGTTCTGGGAATGGTGAACAGACCCGAAGCACGCAGTATAAACGGCACTCATGCTGATTATTACGCACTCGACGGGGGCGGAGATTATTATTCCGTGCTTGTTTCGCCAAGCAGAAACTTTGAAATAACTTTTGATACATCGAAATTAAAATACGTAGAAAGCGTCGCAAAAGTCACATTTGTTGACGAAATATATAGCAAACAATATGCCTTGTCAGCCAAACTGAATGCGCTTGAACAATCCTCACGTATGCATTTTTCGAAAGCGATACAAACGCAATCTATGGATAAAGTACCCGAACCATTTCTTGCTTTATCAAAGGAATATTTAGATTTAATCGCCGCCCAAGATATGATTGAATCCAAAGATAAAGCAACCATAGCATATATGAGATATTTGAGCCATCTCAGCTACTACGAGGAACTACCGAAAGTCACGCTGACACCTGTACTTGATATGATAAAGCGAACTCCGGCAGAATCCGACAAAATTCAGAATTTTGGTTACGAATTATTCGGAATCGCAAAGCATCAAGGCATCGCTGCTCACGAGTATGATTATCTTCTGGCAATAATCGAAAAAAATCCGAATAGAGAATTTGCTGCAGAATTGCTTAACACTTTGATTGGTCATACTATACGTACCACAGATGAAGAAACCGGATTGAAACTATACAAGCGAATTATTGAAGAGTTCCCGAATGTAGAAGCTACCAAACGCGCTCGCCAAGAATATGACCCAAATCGTGCAATGCAAGTTGGCAGGAAAATTCCCGATTTCAAATTCAAATCCTTAGACAACCCCGATCAAATCATAAGCCCCGAAACACTCAAAGGCAAGTACGTTTTGATAGATTTGTGGGCTACTTGGTGCGGACCTTGTATAATGGAAATGGAAAATTTGCACGAAACTTACCAAGCCTTCAAAGATAAGGGGTTTGAAATCCTGAGCATTTCAGTTGACCCAATTGCGTCGCGAGTAGTCGGATTCAGAAACGGTAAATGGAAAATGCCATGGTTGAATGTCTGGTCAGAGGGGCAATTCGAGAGCGAAGCCGCCAAAATATTCGAAGTGACCGGAATCCCCCGCTTTGTGCTAATCAACCCCGACAGCGAAATCATAGCCGTTGACACAATCCGCGGCGAAGGGCTAAAAGCAAAATTAGCCGAGTTGTTGAATTGAGGGTTGGGATTGTCTGAACAATGATTTGTGTGATTGTCTGAACTATGATTTATATGATTATTGTGATTAGTATGATTATGCCAAAGTGTAAACATATTTCAGGAGAAAACCCAAGACAACCTCACCCCGACCCTCTCCGAAGGAGAGGGAGAAAGAAAATTCTGTCTTATTCCACCTCTTTTCAAGCAGGGTTAGGGGGTGTTACGACAATTTATTTTAGGACAAAGACAGCCCCGAATTGAAATCACACAAATCATTCAAATCAAA
>PGYU01000035.1 GCA_002839825.1 Ignavibacteriae bacterium HGW-Ignavibacteriae-1
GTGGCGATGCCACAATCAGCAATGCTGGTGTTCTTACCATTGGCAATGATGCAATCACAACTGCAAAAATCGGCAACACCCAAGTCACAAATGCTAAACTTGCTTCAGGCATTGATGCAACAAAACTTGCTGACGGTAGTGTGGACAACACAGAATTTCAATATTTGGACGGTGCAACAAGCAATATCCAAACGCAACTTAATGCAAAAATGACGAATGCGTTGACTAACACAAACATCTTTGTCGGTGATGCTTCAAATGTTGCCACCGGAGTTGCTATGAGCGGCGATGCCACAATCAGCAATACCGGTGTTCTTACAATTGGCAACGATGCAATCACAACTTCAAAAATCGGTAACACCCAAGTCACAAATGCTAAACTTGCTTCAGGCATTGATGCAACAAAACTTGCTGACGGTAGCGTTGACAACACCGAATTTCAATATTTGGACGGTGCAACAAGCAATATCCAAACGCAACTTAATGCAAAAATGACAAATGCGTTGACCAACACAAACATCTTCGTTGGTGATGCTTCAAATGTTGCCACCGGAGTTGCTATGAGCGGCGATGCCACAATCAGCAATGCAGGTGTTCTTACCATTGGCAATGATGCAATCACAACTGCAAAAATCATTGATAACGCTGTTGATGGCGAAAAAATTCAGATTTCCGGAAATACAACAGGCTCAATGATGTATTACGATGGTACTGATTGGGTGCAACTTTCACCGGGAGTTTCGGGACAACTTTTGCAAACAAGCGGTGCAGCAGCACCAACTTGGGTAAATGCACCATCAGGTTCATTGCCTCCCGGCTCTGATAAGCAAACAATCAGGCATAATGGGACAGACTGGGTTGTTTCGAGCAATTTAAGTAATGATGGAACCAATATTGGTGTTGGGATTAGCACTCCAACAGCATTAGTGCACCAAGACGGGGGAGATGCAACTGCAGCTTACCACAAATTTACTGCAGGTACTACAACAGGTACTACTGCAAGTGATGGCTTTAATATTGGAGTAAGTAGCGGTGGAACAGCAGAATTACGCCAACTCGAATCATCCGACATGATTTTCGCCACAAATGATACTGAGCGTATGCGTTTATTCGCAAACGGGAAATTGAGTATCAATACGACATCTGCACCTGATGATTCGGTTCAAGTATTGATAAATGGTGACGTGAGAATTACTCAAGATTTAATCGTTGATGGAAATATAGACCCGATTGCACTCATTTTGCAACCCCAAACAACGGCACCAAATATTTCCACAAAGGGTACTATTTATTTTGATAACACTAGTAACGATATTAAGTTTTACAATGGTTCTACTTGGACTACTTTTGGCGCTGTGGTAAATGATGACCAAGACGTAACAGGCAATGTCTCGCTTTTAAATTCAGGAACTGCTTCAGAATTAAGATTTTATGAACCTTCAGGCGACGGAAACAACTTTACGGCTTTCAAAGCTCGTTCGCAAAATTCAGATATTAGCTATAACTTACCTGTATCGCAAGGTGCCGCAGATAGCTATTTGAAAAATGACGGCAGTGGTAATCTCAGTTGGGGAACTGTGTCGGCATCAAATACTTTGTCTGTTACCCATCTTACAGGTCGGGATGATTATAATGTTGGTTCCAGTGACCAAGTCATTGTTGCATCTTTCACAGGTGGCGATAAAAATATTTATTTACCATCGGCTGCCTCTAACGCGGGTAGAGTAATATATCTTAGAAAGGTTATTTCTAGCGCTTATAGAATAATACTATTTGCACAAGAAGGTGAACTTATTGATGGGTATGCAACTAGAAATGTAACTCTAGATGGAGCAAGGACTGTGGTCTCTGACGGTTCAAATTGGTGGATAATTTCATTCTAAGCAAAATATGTGGGAAAATGATTAAAATTAATATACATACAACTCGGATTTTCAATTCAAAATTGCTTGCAATTTTGTTTTGTTGTATTGTATTTAGTCCTTATTCATACTCGCAAATAATGACAATCAAATCAGGCGGTACTAATGTTTTCATGTCTGAAAATGCTATTGTTACTCTAAATGGCGGTGTCACAATCGAATCAGGCTCCTCGCTTATTCACGAAACCGGTATCAAATCAGACCTATTCATTAGTGGCAGATTCTTCAACTACGGTACATATACTCAAAATACGAATGGCTTATTGACTTTCGTCCAAAATGAACTTGATTCCATTGGTGGTGTAGCTAATTATTCAATTGACCGAATTGTCGTTAATAAAAGTGGTACAAATAACGTAACGCTTGACCCCAACACAAATTTAAGCATAAATGACAATTTGAGACTGCTTTCGGGTTCGGTTCAGTTGGTAAACTCTGAGCTAATCATCACGCCGACGGCTCAGATATATGCTAATGCAATGAATGATTATGATTTGGCTTTTTTCGACAGCCTCAGATGTATAATTAACATTGGTAGCGGTGGCGACCCACTTTTAGGCGGGCACTTAGTGAGACAATTGCCAAGTTCGCAAACTTTACCCGTTGATGTATTGTTCCCCGTCGGAACCCCCGGCGTTTATACTCCGGCGGAAATAAATCTTCTGACCGGTGGCGCCTCATTCAGTTCAAATCCCCGAATTGCGATTAAGCCTGTTCCGCAAGAGCATCCTATGGTTGAAATTGAAGATAAATCATTAACTAAGTATTGGAATATCGAAACTGAAGATATTGATTTGAATGACAACGGAACAACGGTTCAATTCTATTACAATGCTTCCGAAGTTGAGGGTAACGAAGGTAGCTATGTGGTTTTATATTTCTCTCCGGCTTATAATGATCCATGGGGCTTTTGGAAAATCAATCCCGGTGCAGATAATGATATAGTGGATTTCAACAACAAATTTTTCTATTCTCAAAAAGTTGATTCTATAGACGGTGATTGGGTGGCAGGCGAAGTAGTCGTTGCACAAGCAACTTACTACAGCCGCGCCGATGGTGATTGGCATGACCCAAATACTTGGTCAAAAGTATATTTTGGTGATGTTGCTTCTACTACCGCGCCAAATAAGCAATCCGATAAAATTCGCATTCAACACAATGTTATAAATATTGATTCTGCTGTTGCTCCTGTTGGAACATTATCATTGGAAAATGGTACCGAAGGACGTAATCCGGGTAAGCTCTATTTAAATGGTGATTATGAAATCCTTGGTGATTCTGTAGTTGTAGAACTTAATACGACTATTGGAATTGGTCATAGTGAAGGTGTCTTTGCAAATCCCACAAATTCGGGGCAATTCCAAACTTCTACTCGAGTTTTCAGCCCAAATGCTGTTTACGAATTTGTCGGTTTAGGTAAGCAATTTACTGGGACAGGAATTCCAACAACAGTTCGGTCAATTGTTGTAAATAAAGTTGCAGGTGATACTCTTGAGCTAAGTAAGAATTTTGCAATTACTGACTCCTTGATTATTAATGATGGCACGCTTGATTTAGCTTCTGCAACTATAAATGGCAACACTGCCGGTAGATTGTTTCGCATGGATGGAGGAGAAATAGTAATTCGTTCCACTTTCCCTACAAATTATGTTTCGCCTTCGTTTACAATCGGGAGAGTCAGCTTTGATGGCACAGGAAACACTACAATTCCTACCACAACTACTACGCCGGGTGTTCAGCAATACTTCGATTTGAAAATTGCCGGAAATACTCGCAGTGGTAACGTTACTTTTCCTAATTCGGGGCAGATGGTTATTAGGAATAGTCTTGATATTGGCAATTTGAATTTTGCAAGTAATGCCTATGCTTTTTTGACTGACGGTTCGACAGTAAGATTTAACAAGAACGGCGGTACTCAAACTATCCCTACTCGTCCGGCATCCCCGGCTGATACAACTGTCAATCTTCAATATTACAACCTAATCCTTGATAGCGCCGGAACAAAGCAATTAACAGCAATTGGTTCGCCAACGTTCAAGGTTTTGAATGATATTACATTGAATCACAGCGTAGAATTCGATGCAAATAATTTCAATCTTGAAGTACAAGGAGATTGGTCAAATCAAAACGGAAGTACATTTATCCCGGGTTCGGGTACACTAATTTTTAGGTCAACTGTCAATCTTAATACAAATAACATTACTTCACGCGATACAAGTGATAATCCGTTCAATAATGTTGTTTTTGCCGGAGCGGGTATTGTTGCTCCTTTAGATAATATTAAAATTCAAGGGAATTTGCGTATTGATAGCGCTGCTAATTTTAAATTAGGCAATTTTCACCTTTCGTTGTACGGAAACTGGTTGAATAACAAAGGAACTTTTGTTTATGATAATTCCAATGTTCATTTCAACAACAATTCATTGCAAACTATTTCAAAAACGATTGGCGACCAGAATTTTTACAATCTGACAATAAACAACAACGCTGGAGTTAATTCCCAAACTGTTGGTGCTGTAGGAAATGGTATAATTGTCAATAATAATTTGGTGCTCGAAAATGGAAATTTGCGACCTCATATCGGTACAGATTATCGTTTTGTGACGGTTCTTGGCGCACTAACACGTCCCGGAAGCGGTTTTGTTGACGGAGAATTGCGTAAAGTTGTTGGAACCGGTGCTCAAAATAAAATTTACGAAGTTGGTTATAATACAAGCTACACTCCTGTAGAATTAGATTTTATCGGAACAGGTGGAGTTTCCGGGCTAATGGGAGTTTACAGTGACACGGTAACAACAGTGACTTCTCCGATTGCCTGGACAAATGCTACTCCAACAGGATTGACACCTGCAAACAGCCTTATCAAACCTGATAAACATGTTGCACGTCAATTTTATGTAAACAAACCGACAGCAGGTGCATTTGTATTGGGTACTAATCGAGAATTTAGTTTAGATATTACTTATATCCCCGGAGCATCACCAAATGGGGACATCCGTAATAATGCCGATACAGCAAATTTCGACATTTTATATTATACAGGCTCCTCATGGGTACGTCCATATACTTTTACTACATATCCGGTAATGTCCGAGAGGCTTTCTAATTCTACGAAAATTAGTAAACTGAAATCCTTTGGTACTTTCATTATCGGCGAACCGGTTTTAGTTGAATATTTCACAAGAGCAAACGGCAATTGGGATTTGCCATCGAATTGGTCAACCCAATCTTATGGCGGCTCTGCTTCGGCTTCCTATCCGGGTGAAATATCAAACCACTACATAGCTAACATTGGAAATGGAAATACAATCACGCTTAATTTGAATGTAAATGTTGACAGTACTGGCAATGAACAAGCGTTCGTTCGAGTTGATTCGAGTGGCAAGGCGCTTTTGGGAACTAACTTAATCCAAGGTACCGGTGCTTTCAAAATTGCAAAAGATGGTATTGTAGGTTCTGCTGATGCAGACGGGCTTCGTTTGGCAGGTGCTTTGGGCAACATCAGAACAAGCGTAAGAGAATATAACTTTGGCAATCACGGTCGTTCGCATTTCATATATTATGGTGGAAATACTCAAACCCAAATTGTAAATAATTTACCCGATACAATTGCTTCACTTGTGATTGACAAATCAAGCAATGCTCTGACTATAAGTGCATCGCCGGCTAAGAGTATCGTTGTACGGGATAGCCTATATATTGATACCGGAACTTTTACTTTCGGGTCAGATTTCGATTTATCCATTCACGGAAACTTCCGGCGAGACGATGGAACAACATTTAATCCCGGTACACGGACTGTGACATTTACAGGAGTCGGTAGCGATACAATTACAAACTTATCCGCTTCACCTTTAGAATTCTACAACTTAGTACTATCCAAAGTTGAGAATACTGGTAGTGTATTATTGTGGGATAATACAGCATTAAATATTCTGAATAATTTGAATTTTACAACAACCGTAGAAAATAAAACCCTACTTGATGCACGTGTAAGACCAAGTGCTTATGTGCAGATTAATTCAGGAGCCACCGTTTCCAATGCCGGAAATAGCCGCGGTTGGGTAAATGGTGAAATGAGGCGATATATAGCTTCCGGTGATGCACCGGCAGTAGAATTTGAAATCGGTGATACTGCAATCTATTCGCCATTTTATATTGATTTTGCATCCGGTTCCGGAAGTGCAGCAGGATATTTGGGAGCTAAAGTCGAATTGGGTTCGCATCCTTATCATTTGAATATGCACAATCCATCAATTTCTCCCGCACGTGTGATAGGACCTAAATATTGGAGATTTACTCTACCAAGCGGTTCAACTTTTGCACGCGGCACGAGGAATTATAATGTCCGTGCTTCATACGCAGTACCGGGCGATGATACTAATGTGGATGATTATGCTTGTACGGAAATATCTTTCATTCGCGAATGGACTAATTCGGTAGATTGGCAGGAAATGTACGCAAGTAATGGCGGCTCTAATGACGGACAGCCATTTTCATGTACTGATACGCGAAATTTGTCAAACACTCCGCAGTTTAACTATACCGGAGCAAATGCAGGCGGAATTGGATATACTCAAGCTAATAATGTCAATCTTGCATTTGGTAATTCAGAATCAATCGGTTCTGATATTTTGCTCGGTGACTTCATTGTAGGAAATCAAGCAGGATTGATTAATTTCTATATTTTCTATAGTATTAATGATGGTGATTGGACAGACCCGAACAATTGGTCAACAGTGTCATATATTAGTACAATTAATGAAGCGGCAACAGACCCTGACCCATCGGTACGTGGATTTCCACATCGCCAATATGATAACGTTTATATTGGTAACAATCGTAGTATCAAGCTCAATTCAAATATTGGTACGAACAGACTTTCTTCAATTAGTATTTTGAATGCTTGGGCAGGTCCTTCTGTCAACGTTGAAGCAACAGGTGCACTTGATTTAGATGCATTCGTACTCAGGTTTAATAATTTCGAAGCTAAAGCAGGCTCTAAACTAACTGTTGGTTCTCAGTATGGAATTGCAACAAGTTCTACTAAAAGCGGCAATCTACTTGGGCAATATAATTACCCAAGCGTTTTGGATAGTATTAATATAGTATATAGCGCTGTCGGCAATCACATGAATCTTTTGCAAGCTGTAGCATTCGCCAATAGAGACGGCAGTTCTCATTATATCGAACGAGTGAGAATATTAGATGCTTCTGCAAATGTTATTATTGATAATTTTTCAGGTAATTCGCTTTTAAGGTCTTCGGGATGTGTTAATATCTACCCCGAACACCCTGCAGTATTAGTTGCCGGAGAAACATATACTTTGCAAATTAATCCAAGCAATATAAGAACTCAAAGGAAATTCCGTGCTTGGATTGATTATAATTATAACGGTGCTTATACGGATTCCGGCGAAATGTTAATGGACGAAAGGTCTAATGACACAACGTTGGTTTCGGTTTCTTTTACCGTTCCAATTGGCACAGGAAATAGCTCAACTTTCATGAGAGTTGGGATGCGGGAAACAAATTCAAATTTTGAAGCTACAGATGCAGGAACAGGCGAATTTGAAGATTATACTATAAAAATTATAAACCCGAATACGGTTGTAACCCAAGTCACCGGTAATGGTTTGCCTGATTGGGTTGCATCTTATTCAGTTCATTCCAAACAGCCAAACAGTACAGTTGCACCACAAAAAGATTTCAGCATAGTTGATTCATTGAAAATAGTATCGGGTCAGCATCTTAACGGGACGAGACTTATTACTCTTCTGGGTGATTTCATCAATGACACTATAAATGGATTCAACGCGGGTACAGGGTCTGTAATTTTCCGTGGTGCTGACGATAGTGAAATTCGTGGTAGTGCCGTTACGTCATTTAATATTTTACGTTCTCGAAAAAATGATGCAGATATCAATCTTGAACAAAATGCAATTATTTCAAATTCGCTAATTTTAGATTCTGCAAATCATTTTCATATTGCCGACAATATTAATCTTACCATAAACCAAACTGCAACCGTTACTCCGGGTGCTGGTACTTTTAATGCAAATAGAATGCTGGCTACAACAGGTTCTATGACATCGGGTAGTATCACCAAAAGATTCACAAGTGGTACGGGAGTTTTGAGAAATTTCAATTTCCCGATAGGTGTGCAACCACTTTTCAACCCCGCATTTATTCAAGCAACTGCCAATTATGGAGCTAATGCCTCGATAACTGTTAAGCAAGTGGATGACAGACACCCATTGCGTTTGATGGATAGTTCATTATATCATTATTGGACTATTTCTACCAACGAGCTTACAAATGTTACTGCCGATAGTATGAATCTTTCATACAACGATGTTGAAGTCGTAGGGAATGAATCAATTTATTTGCCGGGTCGTCACCGCATAATGTGGGAAATCAATCTTGGAGACAACCCATACGTTGATACTGTCAACAACAAAATTATTGTCACAAATGTTGACACTTTAGATGGAGATTGGACTGCCGGTGAACCGTTAATTTATTTCAATGGCAGAATTTTTTATAGCCGTGTTGATGGCGATTGGAACAACAAATTGAGCTGGTCTAACGAACAAGCTCTCAAACATAACGGGCCTGCTGCATCATATTTCCCCGGAATGATATACAACAACGATACAGTCAATATTGATGGTCATTTAATTGTATTTAGGGATTCACTTCATATTTCAATTGATTCTCTGAGGATTGGAGGTTCAAACCCAAATCCGGGTCAAGGTATTTTGCAATTAAGCGATTCACCTGCCGAGAAAATTTTAGAAATGAGGGAGATGTTCCTTGACGAAGATGGTATGATTACCGGAACAACGCCTGTCGGTGGCAGAAGAGATACAATCCAAATCTCCGGCAATATCAAAAACAATTCGACTGCAAGTGTTTCTCTGCGGAACGATAATAATAATTCGACAACGATCAAATTTGTTGGCGACGAGAATTCATTGATTTCAGGTACCGGGAATTGGGGTAGACTCGGCAATATTGTGCTTGAAAAAGATGGGGGATTGCTCGACTCCTTGTTTATTTCTTCTCCTAATTTTGCCGTTGCAAGTGACACAACTGCTAATTATAGCATTGGATTAAATTCCGGAGTGCTATCGCATAGTTTCCCGATTGATTTGTATATTTCTACTGATGGAAACCCGGTTAATATGGGTAACAACACAGGGCTTCACATTACTAACGGCTCTATTCGCACTCGTTCTACATTGACATCAAATTCCTCAACTACAATTGTGCTTGACGATGGCGATTTGTGGGTTGGTGATAGTCCGAACGAGCATTTTCTCTACCGAACAGGAACCGTATTAGACCAAAACTTTGGTACTGTACGAGTTGCCGGAGCTTTCGCGAGAGATTTGACTACATCAGAGATAGATTTCAATCTTGCAGGGAGCAATGAGTTTTTTGTCAACACTGTGGGCAATACATCAACAAATATTGGTTTCGATATAAGCAATTCAAGCTCATCTTTCTCCATGTCCGATGGCAGGATTGTAATTGCAAATGCAGGTGGTACAACGACATCGGTAGCAGATTACAGAGTCAGTGCACAAAATGGTACAGGAATGATTGGTGGCGTGATTCAGTCCGGCGATACAGCTCTTACACCAAACAGTACAATTGTGAAATTATCCGGCACAATGCCTGTTTACAATCTATTATTTGCAAATAATCCGCTAAATGCTGTTTCTACTCAAATTAACGAAGTAAACTTTACAATTAAGAATGATTGGACTATTGACGAAAATCACTCATTCAATCTCAATGGTAGCACGGTCAATCTTGCAGGGAATTTAATTAACTACGGTAATTTCGTTGGAGTTCCTCCGGGACCAACATCGGATGCTTGGTTGATTTCGTTAAACGGTACGGCTGACCAGACTTTACTATCGCAATCGTCACCTCTTGAAATTTATAATCTTAGATTGATAAAAGCTTCAGGAAATGTGCTATTATCTGCAGTTGGAAATTCCGATTTAGTGGTAAGAAACTCTCTCGAATTTTCAACCACCAATCAATCTTTCATAGATGCTTCGGCTACAAACAGATTTGTCGAGCTAAGCCCTATGGTTGGAAGTAATCCGCAGGTTTTCCGAGTTGGCAAAGGGCACGTCTTTGGAAGACTTTATCGCCAACTTGCCACAGGAAATGACGAAGTCTTGTTCCCCGTCGGGGCTGATACTTTAGATAGTTACCGTCCTGTTATCTTTGAAACTGTCGGTGCAGGTGGCACTGTCGGACTTGTTGGCGTCAGAGCTTACGAATATGCTCATCCCGATACGGCAAGTTCAGCCTTCAATACATCAACAAATGTTCAAAAATATTGGAATATTAATACAAGTGGAGCTTTTGATTTAGGCGCCAGAACTTTTAATACTACTTTGTTCTTCTTGAATCCTCAGGATATTAACGGTGGCGACCCGCTATTCTACGAGCAATATTTGTACAATCCGCCGTATCCTCCTTCTGCAGGTGTATGGTCGGATTTATTTACATCTGCTAAAACTGATACAAGTTCTAAATCAATTAATAATACAACGTTTGGTGATTTTGCCCTCGGCGAGCCTTCCGGTATAACTTTCTGGAGCTATAACGATGGCAGTTGGAATGATATTAATACTTGGTCTATGAGTGGGTACACTACTATGACTCCTGCAACTCGTGCTCCAAACGAAGCAACGGATATTGTACGAATCGGATATGGAAAAACTGTTACTTTGCCCGATGGATACCAAGATACTGTCCGTTCGGTCATTGTTGAACGTTTTGACGGTCTTCCGGGTTCACTTTACATTGTCGGCTCATTTAATTATATTCGCGGAACAAGTTTTATTCTCGAGGATAGCTGTACTATCGGCTTGATGCACTTGAATGGTATTACGCCATCAGTTTCCGGTTTCTCTGGAGCTGTTCAAACAAATATTCGTAATTTCGGTGTTAGTCGTTTTCATTATAATAGCTCTTTTGGCTCTCAAAATACCGGAACAGGTATTCCTGATTCAGTAAAATCCCTGATTATTGACAATCCCGGTCCGGTAAACAAAACGGTGTTTATGTCTGTTCCGGGTGGATCTGTCGTCAGAGTACAAGATACGCTTTTGATTAAGCAAGGTACATTCAATGCCGGTAACAGAAATCTAACTTTGTATGGTGTTGCTGCCGTTGACTCTGTTGTCAACGATGGAAAATTGACTCCTACGAGTTCATCTGTCAATTTTGGCGGTTTGAATGATAAATATATAGTTATTCGGAATAATTCGGGTATCAATTTCAACAACGTCAATATTCTCGGTGGCGATGTAATTGTGCATCGTCCTGTTCTGAATAACCCGACTCGGACTCATGTTTATATTGCTAATCAGTTGAATTTTGCAAATCCAAATACATTTTTCTCATTGAATGATAGTGTCCACCTAACGATACAAAATCCGGCATTGTCCTCGATTCTGAATTTTGGTTCAGATAGATTCGTCCGTACAAGTATCGAAAGTGGATTTTTGATTAGAGCAATTAATCCCTCGCTGACATATACTTTCCCTGTTGGTTCAAGTACTTACTATGCTCCGGCAAGTTTTGTCGGTGGTGCAGGTACTGCGGGACGAATCGGTGTCAGAACATCACCCGGTGTATTAGCTTTAGATGCGCATCGTGGCTCATCAGGCAGCCCATATGCATCGTTTATCCAACGGTATTGGTCAATTGACAGTGTTAGTGCTCAAATTAATGGTCAATGGACTTTCAACTACGTTGACGACGATGTTTATAATAATGAATCTGATTTCGTGAAAATTGGCAGATGGCGTCCTACTCGCGAACGTATTCCCGGGGTTTGGACGTTCCCATTCAATCCACCGACAATTAATATTGCCGGAAACTTCTTTCAAACTGATGCGGGTTATGATTATAACGAATTTACAGGCGATTGGACTACAGGCAGTGTGGATTATTTCCGTCGGATATTCTATAGCCGTCAGTCAGGCAATTGGACCGACGAAAATACTTGGACCTATAATCCGGCACATACCGGACCAATTTCAGGAGCGGGAATTTTCCCGAATATGCTCCAAGATTCGGCAATAATCGGTGGTGGAAATGCAGGCGTTGGTAATCATGTGGTCAATCTTGACATCAACGACCCGATTCTGCCCGGATTTGAAAGCGGCATCGCTCTCGGCACAAGTATTACAAATACGGGAACTTTGGTTACCGGAAATAATTTCATTTCTGCTGACCATTTCACTATGGAGAATTTATCTTCATTATATATTGGTTCTCCTGAAGGTATTACAAGTCTTGGCAATCCGCAAGGAAGTGTCCAATCCGTCGTGGCTCGCTCGTTTAGCAAGAACGGGAAATTTTACTACCAAGCCACAACTAATCAAGTCACCGGAACCGGTTTACCGGATAGCGTCCGAAGTTTGACCGTTATTAATTCAGGTGCTGCGGGGCTTAATGTTGTAACTTTAACCAATGATGTAATTACTCGTGATTCACTTACAATTATTTTCGGAATTTTAGATTTAGAATCAAATATTGCTAATTCGGCAGGAAATTCACACTATTGGCAGGAAAGCAACACAATTTTGCGTGTTGGTGGGACAAATTCTCTCGAAACGGCTTTGAATAACTACTTATCTTACAATCTGCCGGTTGACAGTTGGATTGATTTTAATGGTACTACTCAAACCATTAGCGATTTACCATTAAATTTGATTCAAGATGTGGTGCTATATACCGGTGGACTGGGTAGCATTTTTGTGAGCAATCCCGGAGATAAGACCGTAAACGGACAATTATTAGTCAGAGGGAACATGAGTGTTCGAAACTCATCAACTCTCAATAACTTACAAGCCGACGGTTTGTACATATTGGGCAATGTAATTAATAGTGCTACTATCGTTAATCAAGGTATTATTCACTTAGGGCAGTAATTTGGCATAAGATTTATTAGGAATATATTGTGTTTTATAGTTATAATTGTAAAATATTACGTAAATTATATTATAATTAGGTATTTGTACTTAATTTGGTATTTGATAAAATGGTTAAATTTGAAATAACTACGAGATTTTTTTTTAATTGAAATATACTTTTTTCTTATTTTTTTAATGGAGTTTATATGAATTTTAAACTTTTACTCAAAACATCAGCCATAGCTGTATGTTTTATATGTTTCTTCGCTATCAGCGATGCTACAGCCCAGAACTTCGTCAGTGACGGAGCTTCTGCTGATTACAATGCTACTTGCGGTGCAGTAATCCGCATGAAGGGTAATGGAAGCCAATTTGTGAACAACCCGGGGGCTGACCTTGGCGAAACTGCCGGAAGCGTTATCCCGGGTGTTGTTGATTGGGCAGGAACCGGCGCCAGCCAAACTGTTCAAGGTTTGTACTATTCTTTGCTTTATACTTCCAGCACTTCTACAAAAAACGTTGAAGATGGAGTATTTGTAATGGGTGGTGCTTGTGCTACTTTCCTTTCGGGGTACGACAGTTTAGGAGTATATCCTTACTTTGCAACAGGTGGTAGCAGAACATATGCCGGTACATTTACTTACGGTGGTTCAGACCCACAAAATCTCTTCTCCGAACAATCAGGTGCAAGTGGAACTGATTATAATATTCTTTCTCTTGATGGTGGCGGTACTAAGACTATTGTCAATTGGGGCTCTGTTGGTACAGGTCTTAATGTTGACCTCGTTTCCGGTACAGATCTCGTTATAAAGGGTGACTTATATACAGGTACAGCAACTTCTACTTTAGCAGGTAATGTCACAATGGATAGTCTAGATGCTGAATTTATTGTAGGTACAGGTGCTGTTGATTTTACCGGTAACATGACTATCGAAAGCGGTACTCTTATCGCCGCTACAACTTCGGGCGATGTTACGATTGCTGCAACATCAACTCTTACTCTTTCAGGCGATGACTCTTTCCTCGATTTTGATGATGATAGTGATTTGATTATCACCGGCGATATCATCAATAGTGGTAATGGTATGAACTTGTCGTTTGCTTGTTTGTCAACCGTTACTTATAATGGTACACAAACCCCACAATTAGTAATGCCAACTTTGACTACCCACCCTTATGGTAACTTGGTTTTGACTAACGGTGCTAAACAAGGTGATGCTGCTTCAAATTATGCAAATGACATATTCCTTTGTAATAACTTTGCTCTTACAGGTGGCAATTTCGATATGTTCACTAACACTGGTACTCTTACTATGTTAGCCGTTGCCGGTACTGCTCTTTATGGCGGTGGAACAGGAAACGAAGAAGTTGTAGGTTCTATGGCTCGTACAATGGATGCTGATGCAGGTTCATATGTATTCAACAACAGAAATACTACTATTGATTTAGATGCAAATGTTGACAATCCAACATTAGCAACAATTGAAATGCGTCCCGGTCAAGGCTCTTCAATGGGTGCTTGGGATGGTGCGAGAGACGTAAACAGAAGTGTCAATCTTGAACATAACGCTGCTGATGATTTCGACATGGAATTAGCTGTTGGTTATTTATTTAGTGAAGGTCCGGGAGCTTGGGCTACACCAAATACACAAGCATCAATCAGATTCCATGAAGGTAATGGAACCGACGATGAAAAAATCGGTACAGGTCAAGTTTATAACAGAACTGATGCTGCCGGTGCTAACTTAGGACAAGTTTCATTAGCAGGTATTTCAAGAGCTACTGCACAAGCATTACCTAACGACCTTGACAAATTTGCAAGTGGCAACGACGTGATTCTTCGCGCCGGACCAACAACTTTCTACACAGTTAACGATGGTCGTTGGACAAACCCGAACACTTGGGACGAAGGTACTCAACCTACATCAGCTGACAATACTGAATTAAGACATATGGTTTATGTCGGTATTGATGGTCCATTTGCCGGAACTGGAGATGGAGATGGTACTGATGGCGTAGCTGCTAACAACACGTTAGCAGAATCTGACCATTATGGTACAGATGCAGCAGCAAGAACTATTAATATTGCAAGTGGATATGCTAATGCATCGCTTGTTATTGGTAATGAAGATAACCCTACTGCTTATATTTTCGGTACTTCATTTACAGATGGTTCATCATTCTTGAACAACAATACAAATGCTCCTTCTGCAGCATTCCCTTACGCAATTGCTAAAGGCGCTGGTACAGAACTTAAAACAAACTTCAACGGTCTTTGGTTGATTAACTCACTTGGCACCGGTACACCCGGATTTGGTACATACCAAATTGAAAACAAAGGTACAATCAACAACGAAGGCGTAATCGAAGTCGGCGAGTAATTTATTCTATCCTTATAGCCTCCTCTTTTAAGCGGGGGTTAGGAGGTATTAAGAAACAATATTTAGAATTTTAAAGTTATTTGAAAATTGCACTCCATTTTTCCCCCTCTTTTAAGAGGGGGTTAGG